>NZ_JBFBHE010000001.1:0-859015 GCF_040685055.1 Paenarthrobacter sp. NPDC089307 | reverse complement strand
CACTCCGCGGTCTCTTCCGGATCACGATCAGGCAGCTGGGCAGTCAACCCGCTGAGGATGTGTGAGGTCTCTTCTCCTGCAGCCACGTCCAACCTTCCTTTTGGCGCATGCATCGGCGCCTCAGGTCCGGCAGGGTGACTGCCCGTCGTGAACGCGTCGTGTGCGACATCTCGGTTTCAACAGCCCGGTCGGATGCGCCGGGCAGGTCTTGTGAGCGCTTGGCTGCCCAGTAGAATTCTGCGGGGCGATCGCCCTGCAGCCATAGCGCTCATGGCCACTCTAGCTTTCGCGGCGCTGGTATGCGTAGCCGCGGACCCCGCAGGGCGTTGTATGTCACATCCAGAGAGCCTGCGTGACGCAAAGCACGCCAGTGGCGCGGCCCCGAAACACCCTTGGTGGTGCGGAATGGGGCCCTCTGCAGGGACAATGGCTTGAAGCAGGCGCCCAAAGGGTGTTGGCTGTTAGTAATGGAAGTCACTTCAAAGGAGGAAACGTGAGCGAGGCCGACGCCGCCACATCGGTAAATGTGGCGGAACGAATGGGTTTCAAAGATGGGGATCTGATTCAGGAGCGCGGCTACGACGACGACGTCGACTTCGACTTGCGTGACGATATTGAAGATGTCACGGGCTCCGAATTGTTGGATGAAGACGATCATGACGTCGTTGACGCAGTCATCTTCTGGTGGCGCGATGGCGACGGCGATCTTGTGGATGCCCTCATGGATTCGCTCACAACGCTGAAAGAAGGCGGAGTCGTTTGGGTCCTGACCCCCAAGTCGGGTCGGGATAACTACGTTTCTCCGGCAGACATCCAGGACGCCGCCCCCACGTCAGGCCTTCACCTGACTACATCTGCCGGGGTTTCGAAAGACTGGAGCGCCACCCGCCTGGTGCCAAAGAAGAACAAGTGACCGAAGTCCGGCAGGCTCCCGCTGCGGCGCGTGTCCCTCACGAGGGACAGGCGGCTCCGGATTTCGAACTGCTGAACCAATACGGTGAGCCTGTCCGGTTATCGGACTACAGGGGCCTCAACGTTGTCGTCGTGTTTTTCCCCTTTGCTTTTTCCGGCATCTGCACCGGGGAGCTGTGCGAGATCCGCGACAATATCGCTGAATTCCAGGACCTGAACGCCACTGTCCTGGCGATTTCGGTGGACAGTAAGTTCGCGCAGAGGGCATATGCAGAGCGCGAGGGTTTTGAGTTCGATCTCCTGGCGGACTTCTGGCCCCACGGAGCTGTGGCCCGGGACTACGGGGTGTTCGATGAAGCCAGTGGAATGGCGTTGAGGGGCACCTTCATCATCGACGCCGCTGGCATCGTCCGCTACGTTGTGGTCAATCCCCGCGGTCAGGCAAGGGACTTCGACCAGTACCGCATGGCTCTGGCGGCCTTGGGGGATCAGCGATCATGAGCAGCCACAGGCCCGGCGTTGGCATGACTGGATTTGCCAGCATGGCACCGGCGGACGAGGTCCGGCTGGACCCCCGGGAGCGGGAAGCCTTGGGGTCCGCGCTGAACATCCTCCAGGGTAAGCGCCTGGCTGTGCTCACAGGAGCTGGTTTAAGCACCGATTCCGGCATTCCCGATTACCGGGGACCGGGCTCGGCGCCAAGAAACCCCATGACCTACCAGGAATTCATCGGGAGTGAAGCCAACAGGCGGCGCTACTGGGCGCGGAACCATATCGGCTGGTCCCACCTCAGGCACGCCGACCCCAACGCCGGCCATGCCGCCGTCGCACTCATGGAACAGCGCGGCCTCATGACCGGACTGATCACCCAAAATGTGGACCGGCTCCACGAGGACGCTGGAAGCGTCAATGTTGTGGACCTGCATGGCCGCTTTGACCAGGTGATTTGCCTTTCACATGGGCATACATTCAGCAGGCAGCTGATTGCGGCCATCCTGGAGGAGATTAATCCCGGGTTCGTGGAAGCTGCTGTGGAGTCCGGGCTGGTGGAGATGGCCCCCGACGCCGACGCAACAGTGGAAGATCCCGAGCTCATCACCTCGTTCGTCATGGCCGTCTGTCCCATTTGCGGCGGGATCTTGAAGCCCGACTTTGTCTACTTTGGCGAAAATGTCCCCAAGGACCGGGTGGCACGCGCCTACGGCATGGTCGATGACGCCGAAGCGCTCCTGGTAGCGGGCTCGTCGCTGACCGTCCAGAGTGGTCTGAGGTTCGTCCGCCATGCTTCGAAAGCTGGCAAACCTGTTGTCATCATTAATCGGGGCACCACCCGTGGGGATGAATTTGCTGCGGTCAAACTCGAACTGGGGGTCAGCGGCGCATTGGACCATCTTGCCCGTACGTTGCCGGATCTCTCCGACGCCAGGGACTCGATTGGTGTTTCCGGCAGTTGATCATGTAGAGTCATTGTTCGTTGGTTGAAGCGCTCAGGAAGTCAGAAGGCGCGGAAACAGCGGTTTGGGTCTTTAGCTCAGCTGGTAGAGCGCCACGTTTACACCGTGGATGTCATCGGTTCGATCCCGGTAGGACCCACCAAACAAAACCCCGTCTCCATCCTTGGAGGCGGGGTTTTCCCTTTTCCATGTGGTCATTCCTGACGCTCCTAAAAATGTCGGGGCCGTGGCCTACGGTCTCTCCCATGGAGCACGTTTACATCCGCACAACAGCCCAGGGCGAGCCGGCCGTCGTCGTGAGGGGAGGCCGGGAGTGGCGGATTGCCGTGGAGCCTGTCCGCTGGTTCGAAAGGGTTGCCTGGTGGGAGGAATCCAGGCGAATGCCCAGGGGAGCAGGCCGAGTGGATGTTGAGGTTCTGCAGGTGCAGGTGCGCTTGGGAAACAACGCCCGTTCGGCTCTGGCCACCTGGGAACTTGTACGCGATGGGTCAGGAGGCGGCTGGTGCATCAGGGATGAGGGCGCCGTGGCAGCGTAGGCGTACCGGGCGGCGGGATCTGCTGATCGCAGGAAATGGATGAGCTCTCCACCGCGACTATTGGGGGATGCCGCGGTGGAGAGCTCGAAAATGAATATACAGCCAACTTTTGGGTTTGAAAAGCCGAACAGCCGGCGCGGACCAGCTTGCCACTATGATGGGTATTGTTCAGCGGATTGAACACCGATTTGGAAGACGAAGGAGAATCATGGCCGATTCCCGCACCACCCGCTCCGAGGGCTCGGGCGCTTCGTCGCCGGCCCCCGCCGTCACCCGCGCCGCGGCCGTTCTTGAAGCCCTGGCTGATTCCCCCTCCGGCCGCCTGACGCTAAGCGATTTGTCCCGGGAGTTGGGCATTCCGAAATCTTCCACGTCCAACTTGCTTTTGGCCCTTGAGGAAGCCCGGCTCATTACCAGGCAGGGTGCCGATTTTGCCTTGGGAAGGAAGTTGGTGGAATTGGGAGCGGCATACTTGAGCCGCCTCGATGAGGTGCAGGAGTTCTACAAGTATTGCGAGCAGGCGCCAACGCTCTCCGGAGAGACGGTACGGATTGCGATGCTCGACGGCGACCATGTGATCTATCTGGCGCGTTACGAGGGCCACCCCGCGGTCAGGCTGACCTCCAATATCGGAGACAAAATGCCGGTTTCCCTATGCAGCGTCGGTAAAGCCCTGGTGGCGCAATTGCATGATCACGACATCGAGGCCATGTTCCCTGATGGCACGGAACTGCCCACGATGACCGCCAACTCACTTCGAACTGCCGAGCAACTCAAGGCGCAGATCGCCACCATCCGCAAACAGGGCTTCGCCTTCGAGGATGAAGAGTCCACGGTGGGTGTCGTCTGCCTGGCCGTTCCAGTGCCCACCCATGGAGCCCACGGGCCCAGCCTGGGTCTTTCGGTGACAGCCCTGAAGGCAACGTATTCGGAGGAGCAGGGGGCCCTTATGGTCAAGGAACTCAAGGAGTTGGCCCGTTCCTTGGGCAACCCCATGGGGTAATCGCTCATAAATCTGATTTTAACCTTGGCAAGGCGTTCAGCGCACTGTACTCTGTTCATCATAGTGATCTTGGCGGTGATGCCATCACTATCTCACTGGGCCAACGGGGGCCCGGGGTGATTTTGAGGGAGTGCTTGTGACAACTCGTACTAAGACAAAGTTCGCGGCGGAAGCCGACGAAGCTGTCGTCGAACCGGAGCAGCTTCGGCGGGCGACGCTGGCCAGTTCCGTGGGTTCCGCCCTGGAATACTACGATTTCTACATTTACGGCCTGGCTTCTGCGCTGATTTTCGGGCCGTTGTTCTTCTCGCCACTGGGTCCGGACGGTGCTTTGATTGCTTCGTTCGCCACCTACGGCGTTGGTTTTGCGGCCAGGCCGTTCGGAGGCCTGATCTTCGGCTATATCGGGGACAGGTTCGGCCGGAAGATGGTCCTGATCCTGACAATTGCCCTGATGGGCACGGCCAGCTTCGCCATCGGCCTCTTGCCCACCTTTGAACAAGCGGGAATGCTTGGTGCGGTTTTGTTGGTCACCTTGCGCATCATCCAGGGTCTCGGCGCCGGTGCCGAGCAGGCCGGCGCTACCACGCTGATCTCCGAAGTGGCTCCGCGCCGCCGTCGTGGTTTCTTCGCTTCCTTGCCGTTCGTTGGCATCCAACTCGGCACCTTGCTTGGCGCCGGAACGTTCGCCCTGATCACTTTGGCCGACAAGTCCGTCCTGCAGGGCTGGTTGTGGCGTGTTCCGTTCCTTGCCAGCTTCGTTCTCATTGTCATTGCCGTCTTTATCCGGCTCAAGCTCAAGGAAACTCCTGCTTTCCAGGAACTGGAAAAGCACAAGAACGTGGTGAAGAATCCGATCGGCGCTTTGTGGAAGCACTCCAAGAAGAATGTCCTCATTGGTATTGGACTTCGCATGGGAGAGAACGGCAACTCGTCCATCTACTCCGCCCTGCTGGTCTCCTTCATGAGCATGCCTGCGGGAGTCTTCGCCGGCAATAACTCCATCGGCCCTGTCGGGCTCTTGATCGCCGCAGGATTTGCCGCCGTCATGGTAGTCACTTTCGGGGCTCTGTCCGACAGGTACGGCCGCGTCCCGGTCTACCGCTACGGCGCACTTTTCCAGGCAGTCATTGCAGTCCCGGCTTTCTACCTGGTCACCCTGGGCAACGTCACGTTGGTATGGGTGGTCATGGCAGTGGGAATCGCCATCGGCGTCCAATCGATGCTGGGACCCCAGTGCCCCCTCCTGCCTGAACTGTTCGGTTCGCAGTACCGCTTCACGGGTGTGGCGATGAGCCGTGAAATCTCGGCAGTCCTGGCAGGCGGGCTCGCGCCGCTGCTCGGAGCACTGATGCTGGCCGCCACGAACCACTCCTGGCTGGTGCTCGCCATATACTCCCTGGTCCTGGCCCTGATCTCATTCGTCACCACGTTCTTCACTCCTGAGACGGTGGGCCGCGATCTCGTCAGCACTGAAGACGCAAAATAACCGGCTCCCGTTCCGGGAAACCCCCAGCGCGGCGTCCCTCCACTTTGGAGGGGCGCCGCGCTGCTTTGGTTAATGCCCAGCTGGAACAGCCAATTCCGTGCTCTTCATGGTGCGTCCCGCCCAGGGTGCTGGAAATTCGGAGGGTGCGGTGCAGAATTGGTGCAGCGATAGAGGAGCGTGTCCATGACGGCAACCAAGGGCGTGGCATCGCCGGAAAGCCCCGGGCAGGTCCGTCGTGCCGGCGGTACCAGGTTCCGTCCCGAAATCCAGGGGCTCCGTTCACTGGCCGTACTCATGGTTGTCTCGTACCACATCTGGTTTGGCAGGGTTTCAGGGGGCGTGGATGTCTTCCTGCTGATCTCGGCATTCCTGATGACCCTCCAGTTCGTCAACCGTTACGAGGAGTCCCGGCCGGTATCACTGGTGCGGCACTGGCTGCACTTGTTCTGGCGGCTGCTTCCCGCCGTCGTCGTGGTTTTGACGGGTACCTTGGCGGCAACCTTCATGATCGTCCCCCGGACAAGGTGGACGGAGATCGTCAACCAGGCCTGGGCTTCGCTGTTCTATGTGCAGAACTGGCTGCTGCAAAAGCAGGTGGTCAACTACTACGCCGCCGACCACAGCCTGGCGAGTCCCATGCAGCACTTCTGGTCGCTGTCCATCCAGGGGCAGGTCTTCATCCTCTGGCCGGCGATCTTCGTCACCACCACGGCGTTGGTGTGCCGGAGGTTCGGGCTGCGCTACCGGTCAGTGTTGCTGGGAGTTTTCGGGCTGGTCTTCGTCGCGTCGCTGGGCTACTCGATCTACTTCACCGACGCCCACCAGGAACTGGCGTACTTCGATACCCTTGCGCGGCTGTGGGAGTTCGCGCTGGGCACGCTGGTGGCGTTGCTGCTTCCGTTCCTCCGTCCCGGACGGGGACTGGGCATCGTGCTGGGTTGGCTGGGCGTTGCTGCCATGCTCAGTTGCGGCATGCTGCTGCAGGTGCGGACGGCGTTCCCCGGCTACGTGGCGTTGTGGCCCACTCTGGCGGCGGTGGCTGTCATCATTGCCGGCCAGACAGGAAGCCGTTTCGGCGTAGATCGCATCCTGTCGTCCAGGCTGCTGGTGGGACTCGGGTCCACCTCCTACGCCCTTTACCTGTGGCACTGGCCACTCTTGGTCATCACACTTGTGTGGATCGGTGAAGACCATGCGGACGCGCTGACTGGCGCGGCTATCGTGGGTGTTTCCCTGCTGCTGGCTTACCTCACCACCAGGTTTGTTGAGCAGCCGTTGCGCTCATGGCGTTGGCCGGAGGCAAAGCGGCGCCGCTTGGCCGCAGCGGTCCTGGTTTGCCTTGCTGTGGGAGCGACGCCGATGACGGTGTTCGGGGTCCAGCAGCAGCAGGAGAAGAACGCCATTGCCGGCCAGGATTCCGATGACAACCCGGGTGCCAGGGCGTTGCTGCCAGGCTATGTCAACCGGGTGGGCAAGGACGCCAGGACCCTCCCAACGCCAGAGGAGCTACCGGCGGACTGGGGGAAGCTCGACGGACCGTGCACGGGCGAACTGCGGCCCAAGGACCCGGTGCTGTTCGCGGAGTGCCAGCAGAATGACGTCGGAGCAGGTGCCGGGAAGACCATCTTCGTTGTGGGCCAGTCCCATTCACTTCAATGGCTCGGGGCGATCGGTCCATTGGCCAAGGAGCACAACTGGCGGGTCCAGGCCATCACGTTTGGGGCTTGCCCTTTCATGACCCAAACGGATGAGGTGGGCGAGGAATGCAATGCCTTCAACCGGAATGTCCGTGAGCACATACGGCTCCACCGCCCGGATGCGGTCTTCCTTGTCGGCACTGCGGCCGTCCCGGATTCACCGGACGAGGACCTTACGTGGGGGCTTGATGAACTGGTCGGGGAAATGACCGATCAAGGAGTGGAGGTCATCGCGATGCGGGACAACCCGCGCTTCTCCTTCAGTCCCAGCGAATGCGCCATGGCTTCGGGCGTCGACGATCCCCGCTGTCGTCCCGCCCTGTCCTCCGTGTTGGCTGCCGACAATCCGCTCGATCAGCTGGAAGGAACCTTCACGGGGCTGTCCATCCTGGACATGACGGACTTGATCTGCGACGGTTCCTCCTGTCCCGGGATCATTGGGAACGTCTACGTGTACCTTGACGACAACCACCTCTCGAGCACGTACACCAGAAGCATGGCCGATGCATTGTCCGAGAGGTGGCTCAGCGCCACGGGGTGGTAGTCCGGTTTTAGTAGAAGTGGACCGGATCAACCAGGTGGGGGAGTTCGCCACCGGCCAGGAAGATGCGCAGGTTGCTGCAGAAGCGCTCTGCGATGAGCCTGTTCTCGGCCGCGCTCAGGGCCGAGGTGTGCGGGGAGACAAGGACGCGGGGGTGGTTCCAGAGCGGACTTTCCTGCGGCAGGGGTTCCACCGCAAAGACGTCCAGGCATGCGTAACCGACCTGGCCGTTGTCCAGGGCCTCGAGGAGGGCGTCCTCGTCTACAACTGTTCCGCGTCCGACGTTGACGAACACCGTCCCAGGCTTCATGGCCGAGAAGATGTCCCTGTTGAACAACTTTTCCGTGTAGGGCGTGCCCGGCAGGGTGTTCACCACGGCGTCAGCGTCGGCCACCAGTTCCGCGAGGCCCTCGTTGGTGGTGACCTTCCCGATTCCCTCAATAGCGCCGACGTTGCGCTTGGTTCCACTGACGTTCATGCCCAGGGCCCGGGCAAGACGGGCTGTTTCCATGCCAATCTCACCGAGGCCGGCAATGACTACCTTGGAACCGTTGGCCAGCTTGGTGGGCGTCCGGAGCTCGGGCCAGACTTTGGCGGCTTGATCCTTGGCCATTTCGGCGCTGCGCTTGAAGCCGTTGAGAATGCCGAAGACCGAGAACTCGGCCAAGGGCAATGCGTGGACTCCGGCGGAGGTGGTGACGTGGAATTTGCGGAGCGTCTCCGTGTCGAGGCCCGAGGCCTTTACCGCTCCGCCGGCCCCTGCTGCCATGGCATGGATCCACTGCAGGTGGGGGTTGCTTGTTGCGATTCGCGCCAGTCCCGCGGGGCTTTCGTTGGGGAAGCCGTACAGGATCCGGGCGCGGTTCAGCATGGCCCAATAGCGTTCTTCCTGCTCGGGCGTCCTTGCGAAGGCAGGGTCGCCGGCGTGGTCAGCAGGATAGCGCTCCGGTGGGAGCAGCTCGGGTTCGTAGAGAACTGTTACGGAAGGGTCCACAGCGCGGATCTGCTCTACGTACTCGGCTTCGAGCGGTACAGCGATGGCGATGGTAAGTTCATCGGTCGTCATAGTGTTCATCATACTGAATGGCGGCTAGGATATTGAACAGAATTTCCGTAGATGACCACAACGAAGTGAGGTGTTACCTGCCATGACCACCAAACGCGCGGGTTTCGTCGGCCTGGGACTGATGGGGGCGCCCATGGCCTCAAACATGGCCAATGCCGGATGGAGCGTCACTGCCTGGAACCGTTCAGGCACCGTTTTTGAAACACTCCCAGGCATCACCCGGGCCGCCAGCGTTGCCGCGCTGCGGGACGAAGAGGCCATCATCTTCATGCTCCCGGACCTTCCACACATAGAGGAAGCAGCGGCGGAACTGCTTGACTCCTGGCGGAACCGGCCGCCCCGCGCGGGTACCGCCGTCGTCGTGATGAGCAGTGTCTCGCCAACGGGAGTCCAGCGGTTTGGCCAAGTGGTTGATCAGGCAAGCGGCGGCAACGCCGTGGTGGTGGACGCGCCCGTCAGTGGCGGGACCGCCGGAGCGCGCAGCGGAACGCTCGCCATTATGGTCGGGGCCACCGAAAGCACCTTTGAGCAGCTTGAACCGCTCCTGGGCACGATGGGAACCACCATCCGGCGAATGGGTCCACTGGGTTCGGGGTCGCTCGCCAAGGCATGCAACCAACTGATTGTCGGAACTACGACGGCGGCCCTCGCCGAAGCTGCCGAACTCGCCGAACGTTCCGGGATGGATGTCGGGGCGCTCTTCGACGTGCTGTCCGGAGGATTGGCAGGAAGCAAGGTCCTGGACAACGTGGGCCCGCGCCTGGCCGCCAAGGACTACGAACCCACGGGCCCCGCAAAGTTCATGCACAAGGACCTTGGCTTCGTCCTGGCCAGTGCTGAGGCCACTGGCTCCGCCGTACCCATGGCAGCGGCGGCCATCGATCTTTACGCCGAGCTCAAACGCCAAGGCCTCGGCGACCAGGACCTCGCCGTCGTCCGGCAAGCCATCGCCAACCTGGGCCGGACACCGGCCGTGACACCGTCCACCAGCAACTGAACCGGCGCAGCCGAAGAAGGATTACGAACACACCATGAGTACACTTTTCGATCTCACCGGGCAGGTGGCCCTGGTCACCGGTTCCAGCCGGGGGATAGGCAACGCCCTTGCACGGGGCCTCGCGGATGCCGGCGCAACGGTAGTCCTGAACGGCATCAACCCTGAACGGCTTGAAGCAGCCCATCAAGCGATGGCCGCCGAATACCCCGAAGGAAGGGTCCACAGCCGGGCTTTCGACGTGACCGACGCAGGCTCCGCTGCTGCGGGGGTGGCCTGGATTGAAGAGAATGTTGGGCCCCTGGGCATCCTGGTGAACAACGCCGGGATCCAGCACCGGGTCCCCATGCTGGACCTCGACGTCAAGGACTGGGACCGCGTCATCACCACGGACCTCACCAGCGCCTTCCTGGTGGGCAGGGAAGCCGCGAGGCACATGATCCCGCGTGGACAAGGCAAGATCATCAACATTTGCTCCGTCCAGACCGACCTCGCGCGCCCCACCATTGCGCCCTACGTTGCCGCCAAAGGCGGGCTGCGCAACCTGACCCGTGCCATGACGGCTGAATGGGCTGCCTCCGGCTTGCAGATCAACGGAATTGCGCCCGGGTACATCCACACGGAAATGACCCAGAACCTGGTGGATGACGCCGACTTCAACTCCTGGATACTGGGGCGCACTCCGGCCAACAGGTGGGGCACCACGGCCGACCTTGCCGGCCCCACAGTGTGGCTCGCATCCCAGGCATCCAACTTCGTGAACGGCCAGACGATCTTCGTTGACGGCGGAATGACGGTGGTGGTCTGATGGGCGTCCGTCTTCCAACCTCCGGCCCTGCAGTAGTGGCCCACGGCAAGGGCGATCTTCGCATCGAAGACATCCCCCTGACCGCACCGGCCGCGGACGAATCCATCGTGGAGATCGCCTACGGTGGCATTTGCGGTTCGGACCTCCATTACTGGCTGCACGGTGCAGCCGGAGAATCCATCCTCAAGGAGCCCATGGTCCTGGGGCATGAAATCGTCGGCGTGGTCATCCAGCAAGCAGCCGACGGCACCGGCCCGGCTGCCGGAACGCCCGTGGCCGTCCACCCGGCAACGCCTGCGCCCGGCGACGTCAGATACCCCGAGGACCGGCCCAACCTTTCCCCGGGCTGCACCTACCTGGGGAGTGCGGCGCGGTATCCCCATACAGATGGCGCATTCAGCCGCTACGCCAACCTGCCCTCCAGAATGCTCCGCCCGCTGCCGGAAAGCCTGGACCTCCGCACGGCGGCGTTGGTGGAACCGGCCAGCGTGGCCTGGCACGCAGTCTCCCGTGCCAGCGATGTCAAGGGAAAGACGGCACTGGTGATCGGCAGCGGTCCGATTGGTGCGCTCGCAGTGGCGGTACTGAAGCGGGCCGGCGCCGCCCGGATTGTCGCCGTCGACATGCATGACAGGCCGTTGGAGATCGCCCTGTCCGTGGGCGCTGACGCCGTCCTCAAGGGTGACGAGGCGGATGCGATCGCGGCGGTTGACGCCGACGTCGTCATTGAATCCTCGGGGAGCCACTACGGCCTGGCGTCGGCCATCAAAGGTGCCACACGCGGCGGCAAAGTGGTGATGGTGGGGCTTTTGCCCTCCGGACCGCAGCCGGTGTTCATTTCCCTTGCGATCACGCGCGAGTTGGAGCTGCTGGGCTCGTTCCGGTTCAACGACGAGATCGACGACGTCATCGCGGCCTTGGCTGACGGCTCCCTGTTTGTAGACCCCGTGGTGACCCACGAATTCGATCTCGCCCACGGCCTGGAGGCTTTCGAGGTCGCGAAGAATTCCGCCGAATCCGGCAAAGTCCTGCTGGACTTCCGGAAATAGCTAGTTCTTTGAGACCGGGACGAAGACGCGGGGCTGGTCATCCCAGCTGGGTGCCAGCTCCGCGATCGTCTGGCGCATGATCTTGGCGGCGGCGTCGCGCGCAACGGAACCATTTCCGGCGTCAATGGCGTGGGCCACGTCCATATGCCATTGGAGTGCTTCCTTTTGCGGATGCTCGGGCATGAGGCCATGGACTGTCCGGCCGGTAAGGGTTTCGGTGACCTGGCCGATCAGGTTGGCGAACATTTCATTACCGGATCCTGACAACACGAGCGCGTGGAAGCGGATGTCGAGGTCAAGGAATTTTGCCATATCCCCGGCGTCGCCCGCCTCCTTCATGGCGAGGGAGATGCCCACCAGCTCCTGCCGGAGGCTTTCCGGTGCGTTGCCTGCGGCAAGTTCGGCGGCTACGGGCTCGACGGCGGAGCGCAACTCCGCGAGCGACCGCAGCTGCGCGCCGCGGCCATCGCCGGCGAGCCGCCAACGAATGACCAAGGGATCGAAGGGATTCCAGCGATGGGCGGGCAGTACGCGGATGCCCACCCGCTTGATCGTTTCCACGAGCCCGAGCGATTGGAGGACACGGACGGCTTCACGCACCACGGAACGGGAAACATTGAGTTCGTCTTCCAAATGCTCAGCCAGCATCACATGTCCGGTGGGAAGGGCGCCACCCACGATCCGGGTTCCCAAATGCTCAACGGCGCGGTGGTGAAGGCTGGTTGACATAGAGGCAAGCATACTGGCGCGGGTGGGCGGCTGCGCGGGTATCCGGGCCCGTGAAGGGATTCCGTGCCGCCTTTATGGAGGCTGGGCATCATAGACTGTTTATGACGCGGCAGCTTCCACAACGTGGGCGCCGCTTTCCCGTCCACCGTTTAAATACGTATGGTTTATTACAGCCCCTGGTTTTGAAATCGCTTCCTGCATGCCCCCTACGGGCACGTCGGGACTGTTTGTACACGAACGAATTGGAGTTTTGATGTCAGCACACATCGGTGTCACCGGCCTTGCGGTGATGGGCGCCAACCTGGCCCGCAACCTCGCACGCAACGGCTTCACCGTGGCTCTCCACAACCGCTCCGTGGAAAAGACTGACGCCCTGCTCGAAAAGCACGGCACGGAAGGCGACTTCATCCGAACGGAAACGCTGCAGGAACTCGTCGACTCCCTCGAAAAGCCCCGCCGAGTCCTCATCATGGTCAAGGCAGGCGCTCCTGTTGACAACGTCATCGAGCAGCTCGAACCGTTGCTCGAGGCCGGCGACATCATCATTGATGCCGGCAACTCGCACTACGAGGACACCCGCCGCCGCGAAGCCGCACTGGCCAAGAAGGACCTCCACTTCGTAGGTGTCGGTGTATCCGGCGGCGAAGAAGGCGCGCTGAACGGACCTTCCATCATGCCCGGCGGTTCACGTGAGTCCTATGACGCCCTGGGCCCGTTGCTGGAGAAAATCTCCGCCAAGGTCGACGGCGAACCCTGCTGCGCCTGGATCGGTACCGACGGCGCCGGCCACTTCGTCAAAATGGTCCACAACGGCATCGAATACGCCGACATGCAGGTCATTGGTGAAGCCTTCGACCTCCTTCGCTCGGGTGCAGGCATTGAGCCGGCTGAGCAGTCCAAGATCTTCGCAGAGTGGAACAAGGGGGATCTGTCCTCCTTCCTGATCGAAATCTCCGCCGAGGTCCTGGGGCACGTAGATGCCAAGACGGGCAAGCCGTTTGTTGACGTAGTCGTTGACGCCGCAGGCCAGAAGGGCACCGGCCGCTGGACGGTCATCTCCGCCCTGGAACTCGGATCACCGGTCTCCGGCATCGCCGAGTCGGTTTTCGCCCGCGCCCTGTCCTCCCAGACCGAGCAGCGCAAGCTGGGCCAGGAGCTGCTGGCCGGCGAAGAAGCTTCCGTGGAAATTCCCGAGACCTTCGTCGAGGACGTCCGCCAGGCACTCTACGCCTCCAAGCTCGTCTCCTACGCCCAGGGACTGGACATGCTGACCTCCGCTGCCAAGGAGTACGGCTGGGACCTCAAGCTGGACGAGATCGCTTCCCTCTGGCGCGCCGGCTGCATCATCCGCGCGGAGCTGCTCAAGGACATCACCAAGGCCTATGCTGCCGACGAGAAGCCCGCCAACCTGCTGTTCGCACCGGCCTTCACCAAGGCCATTGCCGAGGCACTTCCGGCTTGGCGCCGCGTTGTGGCAACCGCCGTGCAGCTGGGCATCCCGGTACCTGTCTTCTCATCTTCCCTGGCGTACTACGATGGCCTCCGCCGCAAGCGTGTTGCCGCTGCCCTGATCCAGGGCCAGCGCGACCTCTTCGGCGCCCACACCTACGGCCGCGTGGACACCGAGGGCACGTTCCACACGCTGTGGGGCGAAGACAAGTCTGAAATCTCGGCGGTCGACACCCACTAGCAAAAGCCCGTGGCCAAGTAACACCACCGCGCACAAGGCCGGTTCCTTCCTATTACGCTGGGAGGAACCGGCCTTTGCCGTACGGAGGTCCCGTTCACATGCCCGGCCACCACGAAGGATGATCCATGACAGCCCGCATCGCACTTGTCACCGGCGCCTCCACCGGTATTGGATTCGAAACGGCTGTTGCCCTGGCATCCGCGGGGTTCACCGTTTATGCGGGTGCGCGCCGCGTGAACAAGATGGAGCCACTGACGCGCCATGGCATAACGGTGATGCCGCTTGACGTGACGTCCGAGGCATCGATGGCTTCAGCGGTGGCACTGGTGGAGTCCTCCCACGGCCATGTCGATGTCCTGGTCAACAACGCGGGTTATGGGTCCTACGGATCCCTGGAGGAAGTGCCCCTGGCTGAGGGGAGGCGGCAGTTCGACGTCAACGTCATGGGGCTTGCGAGGATGACCCAGTTGGTTATCCCCGGAATGCGCGCGGCTGGGACAGGGCGGATCATCAATGTCACCTCCATCGGCGGCAAGATCTACGAGCCGCTGGGCGCCTGGTACCACGGCACCAAGTTCGCCGTCGAGGGAATCAGTGATTCGCTGCGCCTGGAACTGAAACCCCATGGGATCGACGTCGTCATTGTCGAGCCTTCCGGAACGGACACCGAATGGGGCACCATAGCCGGCGAGGGTCTGCTCGCAACCTCAGGTCAGGGTCCCTACGCCGACCAGGCGCATGTTGTGGCCGCAGCCCTGGCGTCAACGTCGGGGGCAGGCCACGTACTGTCCACTCCCGCAAGCGTGGTGGCAAAGACCATTGTCCGGGCCGCAACGGCAAAACGCCCCCGAACCCGTTACCCGGTGGGCAGGGGTGCGTGGGGCGTTCTGGCCATGCGCAGGATTCTTCCGGACCGCGCTTTTGACGCCGTATTCCTGAACTTCTACAAAAGACTGGCCGGCTAGATCCGGTATTCGATGTAGTACTCGGCCGGATCCACTGCCGGCTTGGTTTCAGACCTCGCATCACGGTGACGCCACGTGGCTGGGATGCCGGTGATGATCGACTCCGGTGGAGCGTCCTTGACCACAACGGCATTCGCGCCGACTGCACTGTCCGCTCCAATGGTGATTGGACCGAGTACCTTGGCGCCGGCACCAATGGTGACGCGGTCGCCAATGGTGGGGTGGCGCTTGACCTTGGCAAGTGAACGGCCGCCGAGTGTAACGCCGTGGTAGATCATCACGTCATCACCAATCTCGGACGTCTCTCCGATGACGACACCCATGCCGTGGTCGATGAAGAACCTGCGGCCAATCGTGGCGCCGGGATGGATTTCGATGCCGGTCAGGAACCTCGCGAGCTGCGAAATCAGGCGCGCAGGAAATCGAAGCGCCGGGTTTTGCCAGAGCTTGTGCGTGACGCGGTGGGCCCAGATGGCATGCAATCCGGAGTATGCGAAAAAGTTCTCGAAAGAACCTCGCGCCGCCGGGTCGTGTGACCGGGCGGCGTCGAGATCTTCCTTAAGTCTTGCGAAGAAGCTCACAAAGACCTTTCTACAGGAAATGAAGGTGCGCGGGCGTTCTGTTAGCCGCGAATGTCATCGAACAGCACGGTGGAGATGTAGCGCTCACCGAAGTCGCAAACGACAGCCACGATCAGCTTGCCGGCGTTCTCGGGACGCTTGGCCAGCTCCAGGGCGCCCCAGACGATCGCACCGGAGGAGATGCCGCCAAGGATGCCTTCACGGGCGCCAAGTTCACGGGCGACGCGGACGGAGTCTTCAAGCGTTGCGTCCAGGACTTCGTCGTAGACATTGGTGTCGAGGATTTCGGGGACGAAGTTGGCGCCGATTCCCTGGATCTTGTGGGGACCGGGAGCTCCGCCGTTGAGGATTGCTGAATCCTTGGGTTCGACGGCGACAATCTGGACGCCGGGCTTGCGCTCCTTGAGGACCTGGCCCACACCGGTGATGGTGCCGCCGGTTCCAATGCCTGCAACGAAGATGTCTACTTCGCCGTCGGTGTCTTCCCAGACTTCCTCGGCCGTGGTGGCGCGGTGGATCGCAGGGTTGGCCTCGTTGGCGAACTGCTGCGCCCAAATGGAGTTCTCCGTGTTGGCCACGATCTCCTGGGCTTTTTCGACCGCGCCGCGCATGCCTTCGGACCCGGGCGTCAAGACGATCTCGGCACCGTAGGCGCGCAGCATGACCCGACGTTCAGTGGACATGGTCTCCGGCATGGTCAGGATGACCTTGTAACCGCGTGCTGCGCCCACGAGGGCGAGGGCGATTCCTGTGTTGCCGGAGGTACCCTCAACGATCGTTCCGCCTGGCTTCAAGGCGCCCGACTTTTCTGCGGCATCAATGATGGCCACGCCGATGCGGTCCTTGACGCTGTTGGCCGGGTTGTAGAACTCAAGCTTGACTGCAACCTGGGCGTCGAGGCCTTCAGTCAACCGGTTCAAACGAACCAGCGGAGTGCGGCCTACCAGCTGCGTGACGTCGTCGTAGATCCTTGCCATGAAAATTTACGCCTATCTCTGAAGAGGGAATGCTGAGGTCAGCCTAACCAGCCGGATCGAAACCCTGCTAAGCAGTAAGCCACGCAGAGTAATATTTCCTGGCCTTTGCCAACTTGGGGTTAATGATCACTTGGCAGTATCCCTGGTACGGAAACTTTGCATAGTAGTTCTGGTGGACTTCCTCGGCTTCGTAGAAGTCCGGAAGGGGGACCACTTCAGTCACAATCGGATCGGACCACAAGGCCTGTGCGCGCTCGATCGCTTCCTCGAACAGCACCTTTTCTTCCGTGGTGGTGTAGAACATCGAGGACCGGTACTGGGTCCCGACGTCGTAGCCCTGCCTGTTCAGCGTGGTGGGGTCGTGGAGGGCGAAGAACATGTCGAGGATGACTTCTTCGGGGACAACGGTTTCATCGAATGTCACCGCCACGACTTCCGCGTGGCCCGTGGTTCCCGAGCAGACCTCGTAGTAATCAGGATTGCGGACATGGCCGCCCGTGTAGCCGGATACAACCGAGCTGACGCCGCGGGTCTTCTGGTAGACAGCATCCAGGCACCAGAAGCAGCCGCCGCCAAGTACGAAAGTTTTCATGTTCTCTTCAATGGTCGGGAAGGCCTGATGATTCCCGCTTCACCTTACGGGAGAATTACGGCCCTTGGCAGGTGGTGGACGCGCTGGGACTGCCCGAACCCGCCCGGTAGTGAAGAATAGGAATATGGAAGCAGTAAACACTGGCATTTCTGATGCGGATTCCGTCGAAGGCGACGAAATGGAAGACGAGCAAACCATGGGGGCCAGCGCGGAGCCTACTCTGGGCCAGGTGTTGCTGGCTGTCGAAGAACTATGGCCGGAGTCCCTCGCCGAGGATTGGGACGAGGTTGGCCTCGTGGTGGGGCGGCCCACGGTGCCGGTGACCAAGGTGCTCTTTGCCGTGGACCCAACTTTGGCCGTCATCGACGAGGCCATTGAATGGGGCGCTGAGCTTCTCATTACGCACCATCCCTTGCTGCTCAAGGGCGTGAACTCGGTGGCGGCGACCTCGGCAAAAGGGCTCGCCGTCCACCGGCTTATTGAGGCCGGCACCGGTCTGCTCACTGTGCATACAAATGGTGACTCAGCCGTTGGCGGGGTCTCGGATGTCCTGGCTGACGCTTTTGGATTGGAGAATGTCTCGCCCTTGACTCCGGCATCGAACGGATTGCCGGAAGAAGGCATCGGGAGGGTGGGTGACCTTCCGGAGCTGGAAACCCTGGGTGACTTCGCGGCCCGGGTTTTTGAAATGCTCCCTGCGGTTGCCGGTGGAGTGAGGGTGGCTGGCGACAAGGACGGGCTGGTGCGGCGGGTCGCCGTTTGCGGTGGTGCGGGCGACAGCTTGTTCGACGCCGTCCGGGCCAACCACGCCGACGTCTACGTCACAGCGGACATGCGGCACCATCCGGCATCGGAAGCGCGCGAAGGAGCCACCAACGGGCGGCCCTACCTGATTGACGTGTCGCACTTTGCCAGCGAATGGTTGTGGCTCCCTGCCGCCGCCGACGCCTTGGGCAATGTGCTCTCGGACCAAGGCTACGACGTCGATATCCGCGTCAGCAGTACCAACAGCGACCCCTGGGACTTCATACTGACTCCCGGCGGCGACTAGAGTCTAGGGAAGAGCCGGACCTGATCTCCAGGCCGGCGGCGACAAGCGGAGGTAAGCGTGGCGAAAGCAGCACCGGCAGAACAATTGAAATTGCTTGAACTGCAGGGGCTCGATGCCAAGCTCAAGTCGTTGGCCGGCCGCCGGAAAGTGCTGGAAAACGACCCCCGCATCACTGACCTGACGGACGCCCTCAGCGTGGCCAACGGTGAACTGGGGGCCGCCAAGGTCGCCGTCCACGACGCCGAGGCAGAACTGCGCCGCGCGGAAGCGGACGTCGAACAGGTCGCCTCGCGAATCGAGCGCGACGAAACCAGGCTTAACAGCGGAACCGGACTGTCCAAGGACCTGGTAGCGCTGCAGAACGATATTGCCTCTCTCGCCAAGCGCCGTTCGGACCTTGAAGACGTTGAGCTTGAAATTCTGGAACGGCTGGATAAGCTTCGCGAACGCCAAGCCGCCCAGCAAGCCATCGTTGATGACATCCAGGGCTCCTTTGGCAGCATCCGGGCTGAGCTGGATGAGGCCATAGCGGAGATCGCGGCTGAAGAAACGGTGGTTCGAGGACAGCGGGCAGCTTTCGCCGAAGCTCTGGACGCCGGAATGCTGGCGGTTTACGAAAAAACCATTGCCAAGAGGGGAGTCGGCGCTGCCCGGCTGTTCCACGGTAAATCCGAAGGTTCCGGGATGATGCTTAGCCCCGGAGACCTTGCCGAGGTCAAAGCCGCGGCTGACGACGACATCGTCTTTTGCCCGGACTCGGGCGTTATCCTGGTCCGTTCTGCGGAGTGGAACTGACCCGGAAAGGCTCTTAGCTGGACAGGATGATGTTCAGCGCGTGCGGCTTGCGGGCGCTGCCTTCCACCAGTTCGGCGGTCCAGATTTCGCTTGCGGCTTTCAGGAGCTGCTGCGGTGTTGCCGGCGCCTTGCCGCGCCTCGTCAGCAAGTGCCGTGCCAGTTCACCCCGTGTGTGCTTGGCGAAGTGGCTCACGACCGTTCGCTTGCCGTTGGCCTCGTTGAAGACATTGACGGTGACCGTCTGTTCCGCCGGGGGAGCCCAGGCCGCGGCGTAGGTGCTGGAGCGGCAGTCCACCAGTAGTTCACCTTCAGCCCGCTGGCGTAGGGCGGCGGCAAGTTGCGGCTTCCAGTATGAGGCGAGGCGTCCGACGTCGGGCAGTGCTGTTCCCATCGACAACCGGTAGGCGGGCACGTGGTCGCCAAAACCGATGGCGCCCCACAGCGCGGAGACTACGAGGATGGACTCGCTGGCCTTGCGTCGTTGTGCGGGAGTCATGCTCTTGTAGCCCAGCGCGTCATAAAGGACTCCCGAATACACCTGGTGCGCCGGGGCTGCAGGTTCGGCGTGCAGGCGGGTATTGCGTTCGACGTCGTCACGCAGGGAGGCGCCGACGCCCAGCAGCGCCAGGGCGTCCTCGTGCGCGCTTACCGTTCCCAGTGCTTCGAGGACCTTGGCCCGGCAGGGATTCAGTTCCGGAAAGCTCAAGGACTCCCAGTCGATGGCGGGGCCTTTGACGGCGGGGGTCTTGCCTTCGGACGGCGGCAGCAGAATCAGCACCAGTCGATATTACCGTCGGATTTTGGTGGCCCCCAACGCCGGTAGACTGGTCCGTGGATGGGTTGACCAGGCGGCCGCGCGTCACGAAAGTGGCTCGAGGAACGTCCGGGCTCCACAGAGCAGGGTGGTGGGTAACGCCCACTCGGGGTAACCCGCAGGCCAGTGCCACAGAGAACAGACCGCCTGCGTTTCCGGTGTTGCACCGGTTGCTGCAGGTAAGGGTGAAACGGTGGTGTAAGAGACCACCAGCTCCCTGGGTGACCGGGGAGGCTAGGTAAACCCCACCCGGAGCAAGGCCAGACAGGACACGTTCGAGGGCTGCTCGCCCGAGTGTCCGGGTAGGCTGCTGGAGGGCGTCGGCAACGGCGTTCGTAGATGGATGGCCGCCACTCCCTTTTCGGTAACGAGGGGGAGTACAGAACCCGGCGTATCGGTCAACCCATCCATTTATGACTCCCCGGATCGCGGGCGTGTGAGTGATTTCACGCCTCCGGGACGGCCATGCCCCCTCCTTCCGCCTTAGAATGGTTACTGAACGTAGAGGTTCTGCCGCCGGGACTGCGTTCGCAGCCGGCGGATTTTCTTTGCTCTCGTTCAAGGCGCTGTGGGTGGACCGAAGCCCGCCGGCGCATGTGCCGCAGGACTACTCCGGGCGGCCGCTGCCATCTGCATACGAGGACGTATGTGGTTGACCCAAGGAAGGTAGTTCTGTGAGCCAGACGTCAGATTCTTGTCTTGATAAGTGGATGGGCCGGGAGGCTCTCGCCGAGGCCATGATTCCGGTGATCGGCCGGTTGTACCGGGAAAACAACGTGGTCACCAGCATCCACGGCCGGAGCTTGATCAACAAGTCCACCATGAACATCCTCAAGGCCCACCGCTTTGCACGCCGGATGAGCAACCACGAGCTCCTGCTCGAAGAAACCGCACCCCTGCTGAACGCCCTTTCCGAGCTGGAGCTGGGCGCCGCAGCCATTGATATTGCACGTTTGACCGAGAAGTACCGGGCAGAAGGCAACGGCGCCTCCCTGGACGAGTACTTGCGCTCCGAGCTCGCCGAGATTGTTGGCAAGCGCGGCGCTGACGACCGGACCAGCACCGATGTCGTTCTTTACGGCTTCGGGCGCATCGGCCGTCTGCTGGCACGCATCCTGATCGAAAAGGCCGGTGGCGGCCACGGCCTCCGCCTGCGCGCCATCGTGGTCCGCAAGGGTGCCGACAACGACCTCGTCAAGCGAGCCAGCCTGCTGCGCCGCGACTCCGTCCACGGTTCCTTCGAAGGCACCATCCGCGTGGATGAAGAAGCAAACACCATCACGGCCAACGGCGTCCAGGTCCAGGTCATCTACTCGGACAACCCCGCGACAGTCGATTACACCGCATACGGCATCAAGGACGCCTTGGTTGTCGACAACACCGGTCGGTGGCGCGACGCCGAAGGCCTCTCCCAGCACCTGCAGAGCAAGGGTGTTGCCCGCGTCCTGCTCACGGCGCCGGGCAAGGGCGACCTCAAGAACATTGTTCACGGCATCAACCACCGCGACATCACCGACGACGACAAGATCGTCACCGCGGCATCCTGCACCACGAACGCGATCACCCCGGTGCTGAAGGCCATCAACGACAAATTCGGCATCATCCACGGCCACGTCGAAACGGTCCACTCGTTCACCAACGACCAGAACCTCATCGACAACTTCCACAAGGGTGACCGTCGCGGGCGCTCCGCTGCACTGAACATGGTGATCACGGAGACCGGTGCTGCAAAGGCTGTGGCCAAGGCGCTTCCCGAACTGCAGGGAAAGCTCACGGGCAACGCCATCCGCGTACCCACCCCTGACGTGTCCATGGCCATCCTGAACCTCAACCTGGAGAACGGCACCACGCGGGACGAAGTCAACGACTTCCTCCGCGAAATGTCCCTTCACTCGGATCTCCGCAAGCAGATCGACTACATTGATTCCCCTGATGTTGTCTCCACGGACTTCGTTGGTTCCCGTCGGGCCGGCATCGTGGACGGCCTTGCCACGATCTCCAACGACAAGAACCTCGTTCTCTACGTCTGGTACGACAACGAGTTCGGTTACTCCTGCCAGGTTGTCCGCGTGATGGAGGAAATGGCCGGTGTGAACCCGCCGTCGTTCCCCGCCCGGGACGTCATCGCTCCGATCGCCGTACTGGAAACTGCTGACGCGTAGGCGCAATCAGTAATCAGGGGTTTCCCGGCCGGGTCACTGGAATCGGCCGGGAAACCTGACCAGAATGGGACTCATGGACAACGAATCAACGATCGAACATGAGACCACTCTGGAACACGCCTTGGACGTCGCCAAGGCCAACCACAAGCAAGCCCAGAAGCTCCTGGACCAAGCCGTAGCTGCCAATGCTGCCGGAGACGTCACCGACGAGCGCGTGGAACAACTGCGCGGGCTTCTGGCGCTAGCTACAGAGGACCTGCAGCGCGTCATGCGCGAGCAGTAAACCCTGAAGGCTTTACGCGTATTCGCTGTGTGACTTCTCCTACACACTGTGGATATCGACTCTGACTGTCGGGGCCTTGTCTTACGCTCGTAGGACACTGCCTGCCCCAATGGATGGAGTCCCTTGAGTATCACCTGGTCCGCCTACAGGCGCGCCCGCCGCCGGTCACGCCAAGCATGGGCGGTCCTGGCCCTGGTGGCAGTTACCATCGTCGCCGGGCTCGCCTGGTTCTTCACCGCCGGCCAGTTCGAGGTCGCACAGCCGCCGCAGTCCGGGCCCAGCGAAGCCCCTGTCTACAACCCGGGGTGGATGAAGCCGGTGCGCGGCGCGGCTCCTGTAGCTGCAGAAAAGGCCGTTGATGCCTTGGAGCACTTGCAGGTCAAAGGCCGGGCGCCTAAAGCCGACTATGACAGGGCGGCATTCGGGCAAGCATGGGCCGACGCGGATCGGAACGGCTGCGACACCAGGAACGACATCCTGCGCCGTGACATGACAGCGGTGCAGTTCACGGAAGGTTCCACCTGCAAAGTGGCATCCGGAACCTTGAATGAACCCTACACAGGACGGCAAGTATCGTTTTCAAGGGGGCAGGAAACCAGCTCTGCGGTGCAAATCGATCACGTCGTGGCCCTGGCCGACGCCTGGCAGAAGGGGGCCCAGCAGCTCACGGCCCAGCAGAGGCAAACCCTCGCCAACGACCCCCTGAACTTGATCGCAGCTGATGGCCCGGCCAACGTCAAAAAGGGAGCGGGCGACGCCGCGACCTGGCTGCCGGCAAACAAGAACTTCCGCTGCCACTACGTTGCGCGGCAGATCTCCGTGAAAACCGCGTACCGCCTTTGGGTTACCCAGGCAGAGAAGGATGCGATGAAGGGCGTCTTGTCCTCATGCCCCGAACAGCAGACGATCTACAGTTCCAGGTGACCGTGCCCGAGCTGCCAGGTGCCGCCGTCGTCGATCCTCTCAAGGACCACGCGCTGAAGTGACGTATCCCGGGGGAGTTTCTCCAAGTCCTGGAGTCCACGCTGCCGGAAAGTGAAGTACACGGCATCTGACTGCGCGTCCGTGCAACCGTCCAGGGTGAAGCGTCGGGCAAAGGACGCGATGTTGCTGTTCGGGAGCCGCTCAGAAAGATACGGATCCAACATCCATGAATCGCAGGTGGCGACGGCAGCCGGCTTGTCGGGAAAGTGTCGGGGGAAGAAGGAACGGGCTTCCGCGAAACTTTCATCCACCAGGGCGGGGGAGAGGCCGCCGTCCTCAGGAATGTGTACGCCCAACGCCCATCCTGAGGCAGAAACGGAAACATCGGCTGGAACCAGATGGAACTGCAGCCTGCCAAGCCGAAACAGATTGCCGGCCATGTGGAGCGTTAGCCAACCCCAGGTGTCGAGTCCGAAACGCCCATGGACCCGTCGGTTAATCCGCAACTGCAGGCCAACATCTGCCAGGGACGCCGCAGACACCACAGGGCTGATGCCCAGCTCCAGGTGGTAGGCGTGAACCGACGGGGCGAAGCGAAGCAGGGCTTCGATCCAGCTCGCTTCCGATGCGTTCCCGTCCGTGATCCCGTCCCGCGGAAAGCTGCCAAGCCGCGCTTTCAAGGCGTCCAGTGCTTGGACCACTTCCGAGTCCGGAGGCGTGGCCAGCAGTTCGGCGCAATCGTGCGCGTCCTCGGAGCTGATGTCCAGGAGCCTGAACAGCTCGGAATGGGACCCGGTCGCCATGCCCTAGTGCCCGAAGGGGTCCGGGTCGACGCCGGGCATCCAGGTCAGGCCAGGCACGCCCCAGCCGTTCTTCTTGGCCTGCTTCATCGCTTTTTTGGAGTATCGGTCCATCAAGCGGTTCACGTAGAGCTTGCCATCGAGATGATCGAACTCATGCTGGATTATCCGGGCAAACCAACCGGTTGCCTCGAATTCCACGGGCTTGCCATCGCCATCGAAGCCTTGGACCCGCGCCCATTCGGCGCGCTGCAACGGGTAGTACTCGCCGGGGAAGGACAAGCAACCTTCCACGTCTTCGTCAGGATCCGGAAGTGCGCCCGACACCTTGGAGAGGGTCAGCACCGGGTTGACCAGTACGCCTTGCGTCGGGACGTCGTCGTCGTTCTCGTACTTGTAGACGAAGATGCGTTTGCCTACGCCCACCTGTGGAGCAGCCAGGCCCACGCCGTTCGCGGCATCGTTCGTCTCGAACATGTCAGCGATCAAGGTGCGGAGTTCGTCGTCAAAGACTTCTACTTCGCTTGCCCGGCGGTGCAAAACAGGTTCGCCCCAGATAGTGACTGGCAGGACCGTCATGTCAGTTCTTCCTTTGTTGATCGCTATGGTCCGGGGCGTTCCGGAACCGGGTTAAAAGCAAAGGCCGCACCGGATAACCGGTGCGGCCTTTGTGGAAACCGGCTCTTAAGCCAATCTCGGTGGGGTGAGCTACGGGGGTTGAACCCGCGACCTCCTGGACCACAACCAGGCGCTCTGCCAACTGAGCTAAGCCCACCATGTGCCTTTTTCGTTCAGTCCGTATGACCGGCTTTCCTCGAAGGCAACGACAAATAGCTTACCTGCTGTTTTGGGGTGCAAAGTCCACTTTTGCCGGTTTTGGCGAAAAAACCTTCAAAAATGGCGCAGATCACACCGTTTCGCTGGATCCCAGGGTTTCGGCGCTGGCCATGATGTCCTTGGAAATGCGCTGGGCGGTGGCTGTGTCGGGTCCTGGCGCGGCAACAAAGACGGCCTCGCGGTAGTAGCGGAGTTCGTCAATGGAGTCCTTGATGTCACCCAGTGCGCGGTGGCCACCGTGCTTGGCAGGTGACTGGAAGTAAGCGCGCGGGAACCAGCGCCGGGACAGTTCCTTGATGGTGCTGACATCAATAACGCGGTAGTGCAGGTGCTCGACAATGTTCGGCATGTCCCTGGCCAGGAACATGCGGTCCGTTCCTACGGAGTTTCCGCCCAAGGGGGCCTTGCGGGGATCCGGAACCCACTTCTCGATGTATTCCAGCACCTGCGCTTCGGCCTCGGCCATGGTCTTCCCAAACGGGAGCTCGTCCAGGAGCTTGGAACGGGTGTGCATGTCCCGCACAAAATCATTCATTTGTTCCAGCGCGGCATCGTCCGGCTTGATCACGACGTCGACTCCGTCACCCAGGATGTTGAGCTCGGAATCCGTCACCAGCGCGGCCACCTCGATCAGGGCGTCGTTCTTGAGGTCCAGTCCGGTCATTTCGCAGTCGATCCAGACGATTCGTTCATTAGTAATAGGCACGCGCCTAGCCTATCCTTCAGGCGGTTCCAAGTGCTCCGATGGTACGATTTTTGAGCGCGGCAGTGTCGTTTTCTTCCTGCTGCTGAAGCCCCGAAGACGCAGAACCTTTGACCCGTATTCACCGGGTGAACGATTGGATGACGACTACATGACGGTGCCCGTACCCGCCGCCCAGAAGGCAGGGACAGCAGCGCCGGCGGCGGATGCTGCTGCAGCCAGCGAGGTCGATAACGCACGTTCGCCTCTGATTGCCGGTTTCATCGGTTCGATGTTCATGGTGATCGGCTCCTTGGGTGTGGGATGGCTGGCTCCGGTGTCCGAACTGCGGCGGTTGCCGCTGTTTATCTGGATGCGGACCGAGGGCGCGGGTGTCGCCATTTCCATCGTTCTGCTGGCCATCGGCGGCATGTTGCTCGTCCGGGCCTGGCTCCGCCTGGGACAACGCGTCCGGGTGTGGGGCCTGGAAGCCCGCAAAGCAACCCTGCAGGCCGTTGTCGCTTGGGGCCTGCCCATGATGTTTACGGTTCCGCTTTTCAGCCGGGACGTTTACGCATACATCGGCCAGGGCCGGTTGATGGTCGAAGGGATGAATCCGTACAAGAACGGCATCTCAGCGCTGCCCAACTATTTCCAGCTGGGTGCGGACAAGATGTGGACCGAAGCGCCGGTTCCGTACGGGCAGCTGTTCCTGTGGATTGAACAGTTCGTTGTCTGGGTTACCAACGTCCAACCGGAAGCCAGCATCATGCTGTTCCGGCTGGTGGCCCTGGTGGGGATCGTCCTCTGCATCATCTATGTGCCCAAGCTGGCCGAGCTTCATGGCGTTAATCCCCACAGGGCGCTGTGGCTGACCGCCGCAAACCCGCTCTTCCTCACAAACTTCATCGCCAGCGTCCACAACGACGCATTGATGATCGGGCTGGCCCTGGCAGGCCTCTACTACTGCGCTACCCGCCGCGTCATCCTTGGCATCGTTCTGGTCACTTTGTCGATATCAGTCAAGCCCATCACCATTGTTTTCCTGCCGTTCATTGGCCTCCTGTGGGCGGGCAAGGGCGCATCCTGGCCCCGGAAGTTCCTTTACTGGTTCCTCACTGCCGGCCTCAGCTTCGGATTGCTGTACGCGCTGAGCCTGGTCAACGGTTTCGGTTTCGGCTGGATCAACGGCCTTTCCGCTCCCGGCAGCATCTGGATCTGGTACGCGCCCGTGGGATTGATCGGCCTCGTTGTGGCCTCAATTTTCAATGTCTTTGGCTTGGACGGCTGGGGCATGGCCAAATGGGTTTACGACGCCGGCAAGGTCCTTATGGTCGGGGCTGTCGCTTGGCAGATCTTCCGCGGCGACTACGACCGCCTGATGCGGCGGCTGACCCTTGCGTTCGCCGCCATCGTGATCCTGGCGCCGATGATCCAGTCCTGGTACGTGGTGTGGTTGATTCCACTCTTTGCCGTGACGGGCATCCGCAACGACTGGCAGGTCAAGGCCGTCTACTTCATCGTGTCGTTCTTCATGGTCTATGCCATCTCCGACCAATTGGACGTCTTCCCGTACCTGCAGAGCGAAGACCTTGGCCTCGCACTCACACTGGCCAGGAATGCCGCTGCGATCATCGCGCTCCTCTTTGCCGTGTACCTGATCTTCGTGGACCCCAAGACCAAGAGCCTGTTCCGCAAGCGTGACGAACCAGGGCTGCGTCCCATCATCTAAGCAGCAAGCGGGTTGCCTCGCGGGAGGATAACGGGCTGAGTGCCCCTGCGTTTTCTTCCACAAAGGCCTTAACCCATTCAGGATCAGTCTTGCTGTACTCCCGCAATGCCCAGCCGATGGCCTTACGGATGAAGAATTCCTTGTCCGCCAGGTTGGCTGTGATCACCCGGGCCAGCAAGGCTGTGTCCGTTGCTGATTTCGCACCGAGCTGGGCAGTGATGGCCGCCCGGCGGATCCACATGTCACCATCTACGGCCCAATCGAGCAACACCGGGGTCATCGCGTCCCTGTGGGCTGAAAGAAGCACGCAGATACGGTGCGACACGCCGTCCACGAGGTCCCACCAGGAACCAGTTCGGATGATTTCCTCGTAGACCGGCATCATCAGCAGATCGTCCCTGACCATCCGCAGGCCGGTGAGATCGATGGCTGCGTAGCGCTCCTCCCGTGCATCGGCCTCGCGCCACAGTGTCATGACGGCGTTGCGCAACTCTTCGGGCGACGACGGGGGAAACGCCTTCGCCGCAGCTTTAACAATCCTTCGCACCTCGGGCACCCTGACGCCGTGGGAAGGCATCTCGGACTTCATGTACGCCTGGGCGCCCCTTGCCCGATCGGCGTCTCCCGCCGAACGTAACGCGGAACGAATGGACTCAACGAGCTCTGCAGTGGACATGCCCCAACTTTAAGGTGGTTTCGGCGGCAAGGGCGGACCTCGTGCTCCCGAGCTGACAGGGTCCGTCCTTGTCCCGAAACGCCCCGGCATCCATCAGCAGCACGGGGATGCCAGGGGATCGTTCAAGCCCCGGCACCCACCAGCTCGCCAGTGGAGGTATTTACCAGAACGGAACTGCTGCCGTCAGCATCATCCAGCGTGGCCGGAATGGTTACATCTTCCGGGGGGACCCCGTCCTGGTCATCGGCATCCCAGTCGCTTTCACCTGGCGGACCGCTTTGTTCCTCCACCGAGGGAGCAGCCTCCACGGGCGCCGCCGAAGCTCCGTTCATGCGTGTGAAGTTGGCAGAGCCCCACATCAGGTCATGCCCGACGGATTCGGCATCGATTTCCGCCACGTGGTACACGCGGCCCTCGTGCTCCCACTGCCTCAACCGTAGCTTCCCTGACACCAGGACCCGCTGCCCTTTCTTGACGCTGCAGCCAACATGTCCGGCAAGGTACCGAAACGACTGCACCGTATACCAGTTGGTGTTGCCGTCCACCCAGGTATTGCTGGCGCGGTCGTAGCGCCGTTCAGTTGTTCCGAGGCGGAATGACGCAGTCGCTGTGCCACGGGCAGTGGTGGAACTCTTCACGTCCGAGGCCACGAAGCCCCTGACGGTGATCATGTCGTTCATTGGTGGTCCTTCACGATGTAGGGAAGTGCCTGTCCGGCCCCTTCAGCTTCATCGAGGGACGTTGGCCATGGGAGTCCTGTCCTTGGCTATGTGTATAACTTCAGCCAAAGGGCGGTTGTTGAGGAATAGAGGCAGTCAGCGTGGAGATGGCAGGGGACCCGGCGATCGCATGTAAACTCTTTGTGGCGCGAGCGGCCCACGTGGTCATCGATCCAGCGCGCCCCAGTAGCTCAGGGGATAGAGCAGCGGCCTTCTAATCCGCCGGTCGGGGGTTCGATTCCCTCCTGGGGCACCAATTCACCCTCCTTGGACCAACGTCCAGGGAGGGCGTTTTTTATGGCTATGACTCCAGGAACTCCTTCAGGTTGCCGAGTACCAGTTCCCACGTGGAGGTGGAAGAGGCAACTTCTTCTTCACTGGAGTTGTTTCCCTGGGTTATGGTCACGGTGGTTCCGGTGGGATCCCCGGCCAGGAGGTATTCCACCGTGTGGTGGTTTTCCGGCAGGTCCGGAAGCCCTGAGGCAGGGCTGAAATGGGTCGTTTTGAGCCTGGCAGGTGGATCGAAGACCAGGATCGTTCCCTTGTCTTTGTAGGCCTTGCCTTTATATTCGCCCGAGTAGGTGATCTGGTCACCCACGCGCCAGGTGGTGGTGACATTGGTCCCCAGGAAGTACTGCTTTATCAGGGCTGGATCGGTCAGGGCTTCCCAGACTTTTTCCGGGGGTGCCCCGATGGTGGTTGACGCAACGGCATCCGGGGCCTGTCCACTCATGGCGTGTACTCCCATACCTGTTCCGGCGGTTCGGAAACCCTCCGATGCACACGATACGCCGGTGGCAACCACGTGTGAATGGCACAATGGCTAGGTGATAAGCAGGGGAACCGCATCGAAACACGGCAGGCCGGCAAAGGCATCCACCACCAATGTCCGCCTGGCAGGGTGGTCGCTGATGATCGCCGCCGCCGTCATGATGACAGGCTGTACAGCGGCGTCCACTCCTCCAACGACGCCGGCGGCAGGCACGTCAACCCCGGCCGCCAGCCCTTCCAATCCGCCAGCAAGCGCAGCCGGGAGCCCCTCCACCAGTGCTGATCCCGCCGTGTCGGCAACGGCTTCGGCCGTTGAGTCCACGCTGAAGACTCTTGTGGCCGGTAACCCCAAGCCGGATAGGCAAGCCCTCCGTGCGGCGTTGGCATCTGCCGGAATACCCCAGGAAAATATCGAAGTCTCCGTCAGCCGCACGCCGACCGGCTTGGACGTTGACGCCATGGAGGCGGCCGCCCTGTCCGGGAAATCCTGCATCATGGGCCAGATACGTGACGGTGGGGTCGTTGTCAGGGTTCTGCCCGCCCTGTCAACCGGGAAATGCTTCGTAGGAGACTCCCGCTAGCTCTGCCGTGGGCCGCGAATGTGAGTTAAGTCCGCCTACCCATTAGATTTAAGGGCATGGCGGAATTCATTTACACGATGACCAAGGCTCGCAAAGCCGTTGGCGACAAACTTATTCTGGACGATGTCAGCATGTCGTTCTACCCTGGCGCGAAGATCGGCGTCGTGGGACCGAATGGTGCTGGCAAGTCCACCATCCTGAAGATCATGGCCGGCCTGGACACCCCTTCCAACGGCGAAGCCCGCCTGAGCCCCGGCTACACAGTAGGTATCCTCCTGCAGGAACCGCCGCTGAACGAGGAAAAGACCGTTCTGGGCAACGTCCAGGAAGGCGTTGGCGAGATCTACGGCAAGATCCAGCGTTTCAACGAAATCTCCGAAGAGATGGCCAACCCTGACGCGGACTACGACACTCTCCTGGATGAGATGGGCAAGCTTCAGGAAGCCATCGATGCTGCTGATGCCTGGGATATCGATTCCCAGCTCGAACAGGCCATGGACGCACTGCGTTGCCCGCCTGCAGATGCAGACGTCACGGTTCTTTCAGGTGGTGAGCGTCGCCGCGTAGCGCTGTGCAAACTCCTGCTGCAAAAGCCCGACCTCCTGCTCCTCGATGAGCCCACCAACCACCTGGACGCCGAAAGCGTGCTGTGGCTTGAGCAGCACCTCTCCCAGTACCCCGGCGCTGTCCTCGCCGTCACCCACGACCGTTACTTCCTGGATCACGTGGCTGAATGGATCGCAGAAGTGGACCGTGGCCACCTCTACCCGTACGAGGGCAACTACTCCACGTACTTGGAGAAGAAGAAGGCACGCCTTGAGGTCCAGGGCAAGAAGGACGCCAAGCTTTCCAAGCGCCTCAGCGAAGAACTTGAGTGGGTGCGCTCCAACGCCAAGGGCCGCCAGACCAAGTCCAAGGCCCGTCTGGCCCGCTACGAGGAAATGGCTGCGGAGGCCGAGCGTACCCGCAAGCTTGACTTCGAAGAGATCCAGATTCCGCCGGGACCGCGCTTGGGATCCCTGGTGATCGAGGCCAAGGACCTGAAGAAGGGCTTCGATGACCGCGTTTTGATCGAAGACCTGTCCTTCTCCCTGCCGCGCAACGGCATTGTCGGCGTTATCGGACCCAACGGCGTGGGCAAGTCCACGCTGTTCAAGACAATCGTGGGCATGGAGCCTTTGGACGGCGGTGAGCTCAAGGTCGGGGAGTCCGTGAAGATCTCCTACGTTGACCAGTCCCGCGGTGGCATCGACCCCAACAAGTCCCTCTGGGAGGTTGTTTCGGAAGGCCACGACTTCATACAGGTCGGCCAGGTCGAAATGCCGTCGCGTGCGTACGTTTCGGCGTTCGGTTTCAAGGGACCGGACCAGCAGAAGAAGGCCGGCGTCCTCTCCGGTGGTGAGCGCAACCGCCTCAACCTGGCGCTGACGCTGAAGCAGGGTGGCAACCTCCTTCTCCTCGACGAACCCACCAACGACCTCGACGTCGAAACCCTAAGCAGCCTTGAGAACGCCCTTCTCGAATTCCCGGGCTGCGCCGTGGTGGTTTCCCACGACCGATGGTTCCTGGACAGGGTTGCCACGCACATCCTTGCCTACGAAGGTGACGACGAGAACCCGTCCAAGTGGTACTGGTTCGAGGGCAACTTCGACTCGTATGAGGAGAACAAGGTGGAGCGCTTGGGCCCCGATGCTGCCAAGCCGCACCGTGTAACCCACCGTCGTCTCACCCGCGACTAATTACCGCCCCCGGGAGGTAAGAACGTAGAAAGGCCGGTCCCATGGGACCGGCCTTTCCACGTTCAGGCGCCCGCGCCCTAGGGAATCCTCACCATGCCTTCTTGCGCCACGGTCGCAACGTGCAGGCCCTCGCGGTTGAAGATCCTGCCCGTGGCCAGCCCGCGTGCTCCCTGGGCGCTTGGGGACTCCTGGACGTACAGCATCCACTCGTCCACCTTGACGGGCCGGTGCCACCACATGGCGTGGTCGAGGCTGGCTACGCTCATGCCGGGGGTCATCCAGGAGAGGCCGTGCTTGCGGAGGATGGGTTCGAGCAGCGTGTAGTCGCTGGCGTACGCCAGGGCGGCGATGTGCAGCTTGGGGTCATCCGGCAGGGGGCCCATGGTTTTCATCCATACCGCGTTGGTGGCCACGTGCTCAGTTGGTGGCGAAACGTAAAGTGCGGGGTCGATGTGACGGACGTCGAAGGGCCGCTCCGAGGACATATGCCGTGCCAAAGGGTGGTCGAAGTGGGACAACAGCTCCGCAGTGCTGGGCAGCGTTTCAGGGTCCGGAATGCCTTCGGGCATGGTTGCCTGATGGTCCAGGCCGTCATCTCCCACCTGGAACGAGGCGATCATGGAAAGGATCGGGACGCCGTCCTGGTAGGCGTGGACGCGCCGGGCGGAGAAGGACCGGCCATCGCGCAGCCTTTCCACGCCGAAGGTAATGGGCTTGTTGGCATCGCCGGGACGCAGGAAGTAGCCGTGCATGGAATGTGCCACCCTGTCCGGTTCCACGGTGCGCATTCCGGCCATCATTGACTGGGCCAGGACCTGTCCGCCAAAAACGCGGTGCCGTGGCTGTTTCTGCGACGGGCCCAGGAAGATGTCCTCGTTGGTCCGTGCTCCGTCGAAGTCACCGAGGTCCAGCAGGCCGATCAGCACTTCCGTGGGGTCTTCTGTGGGTGCTTCCACCTGGAGGCCAGTGTTCGTCTCAGTCATGGTTCGACTTTAGACGCCGCCCGGACCCCTCTCAACCGGAGACATGCCGGTAGAGTCGATGATGTGACAGACGTGCTGACCCAGTCCTTCCGCTTCGCCGATCCCCGGGACCTTGCCGACCTGCGGACCTTCGCCAACCGGGCGAAAAGCATTGACGACGGCGCCATTCGCCTCCAGGCTGCCGGTAACGTGCTGGCCGCATACGTGTGCGTTCTCAGGCCGCGGATACTCGGCGAATCAACCCCCACCATCCTTGGCCTGCGCACCATTGCCCTGGCGGAGCCGGCGCACGCCGATGTGACTGTGACGCTGGCATCCGTCACTGACCGCTTGGCACGCTCAGGTGCCGATGACGTGGAACTGCCCATCCCGCCGTCGACCGTTTCTGAATCCTGGGCCGGAGTGGGCGCACCTCGAAGCGGCTGGGAGCCGCAGGGAACAATACCCGACGCCGACCTCAAGGCAGCGGCGGAAGCCGGAATTGCGGAGGTGGCCGGCGTTATTCCGACCTCGGCGGGCGCTGCCGTGGTCAACACCGCAAGGGCCGCCGTGTGGGGCAGGGAACTGGCGGGGGAGGGCGAACTCCCAGCCGGTGCTGCGTTTGCGGCTTTCGCCCTCGGATTCCTGGGTGACGACGCCCAACAGCTCTTCCGGAACGGCCGATGGTACCGGTTGAGCGGACCCCGCGGCCACGTGCTGGTACGCACGGGCGCGGGGCTTGGGCTCGGTTTCCCGGGTTAGTTCCGGGGCCCCGTGGAGGGGCTGTTGACCATGGTCAGGGCTGCCCGTTCCATGTAGTCCCACAGCGTCCCCTCATGCAACGGGGACAGTCCCAGTGAGTCCACGGCTGTGCGCATGTGGAACAGCCACCGGTCCTTGGCCTCCGGGGTCACCTGGAAGGGCATGTGGCGCATGCGCAGGCGAGGGTGGCCGCGCTCTTCGCCGTAGGTGGTGGGGCCTCCCCAATACTGCTCCAGGAACATGAGGAAGCGGCGCTTTGCGGGGCCAAGATCCTCTTCCGGGTACATCGGACGCAGCAGCGGATCGGTTGCCACGCCGTCGTAGAACACATCGATGAGCTTCACGAACGTCTCGTGTCCGCCGACTGCGGCGTAGAAGCTGTCCGTGTAGGCCGGCTGGCTGAAGGGATCGTTCTGCATCAACTGGCGCCGGGGACCTGCCGGCAGTGACTGGGGTTCTCCGCCCGGGGTGTTATTCATTGGACTTCTCCTCGGCTTTGGCGACGCGCGGCGCGCCGGCTGTGACAGGCGCGGCTGAGGCACCTGGTTCGTTGCCGGTATCGGGTGACTCCAGCGGTACGTAGTCTCCTTGGGAACGGTTTCCAACCCGCAGGATTTCGCCGTTCCGCAGGTACCAGATGGCGCCATCTTCGGCACGGACGCGCGTGATGCGCAGGCCCACCGACTCCACGGTACCAATCACTTCACTGGTGACGATCACGTCCCCGATCCCGTACTGGTCTTCGATGGTGATGAAAATACCTGCGAGGAAGTCGCGTATCAGCTGCTGGGCGCCGAAACCTATGGCGACACCCAGGATGCCGACGCTGGTCAGCAATGGTGCAACGTCCACGTTCATGAATTTGAGGACGTAGATGATCACGATCACCACCACGATGACGCTCACCAGGCTCGTCAGCAGCGAGCCGATGGTTTCGGCGCGTTGCGAGCGGCGTTCGTGGTCCAGCGCGCGGATGGCAGGTTGCACCCATTTGAAGTGCGGCTTCTTGAAGAAGGAGCTGCCCGCGGAAACACGCCGCGTAATCCGCAGGATGATGAACCGTGCCACGATCCACACAGCCAGGCCAACGCCCATGGTGATGAGGATCGAGACGAGGTCGATCTTTTCAGGTTCGATGTTGATGGCTTCCGCAAGGGGGATAAAGGTCAAAGTGGAATAACTCCTTGTGGTCGGCCCGTGTTCGCCGGGCGCGGAACACTCTGTCCACGTTTAACCCTATCGCCGTAGCGTGTCGGTATGCGCATCCTGGTCCTCGGTGGTACCGCCTTCCTGTCGGCAGAGATCGCCCGGCAGGCCATTGCCGCCGGGCATCACGTCACCTGTTTTGCCCGGGGTACTTCGGCGGACCCGCCCGACGGCGCCACCTGGGTAAGGGGCGACCGCACCTTGGGAGCGGCGGCCTTCAAGGACGTCCGCGGCGACTGGGACGCGGTGGTGGATGTCTCCAGGGACCCCGTGCAGGCGCTGGCTGCGTTGGAAGCACTTGGATCCGCTGCCAAGCATTGGACGTTCGTTTCAAGTTGCTCCGTATATTCGGATCCTTCGACCCCCGGCGCCGATGAGGGTGCTGACCTTCTGGATCCTTTGCCCCCAGGGCAGGCCGGCACCCCGGAAACGTACGGGGAGTCGAAGTCTGCCATCGAGCAACAGACCATGGCTTTGGTGGGGGAGAAGGCGCATGTGGTTCGGGCAGGACTGATTGGCGGCCCAGGCGACGGCAGCGACCGTTACGGCTATTGGCCGGCTCGTTTCGCTCTCCAAAGCGGCGAGGTCCTGGTGCCGGCCATCGCTGATGCGGCCACCCAGGTCATCGATGTACGGGACGTGGCGGCGTGGATACTCCAGGCAGCCGAGGATGGCGTGACGGGCGCCTACAACGCGGTGGGAGATGTTGTGAGGTTCGGGGACTACATCGACGAATGCCAGGCAGCGTCAGGATGGGAGGAATCGATCATCACCCGTCCCGATGCGGGCTGGCTCGCGGACCAGGGCGTGGAGTACTGGTCCGGACCGGATTCCTTGCCGCTGTGGCTGCCGCCTGACCATGCCGGTTTCCAGGCGCGCTCCAACAGGGCGGCCCGGAGCCTTGGCATGCTATTGCGGCCTTAGCACGAAACCCTGGCGGCCACACTGGAGGATGAGCGTATCCGGGGATTGGACAGGCCCCGGAAGGCGGGCCTGGACCGGGAAACAGAGCAACGGCTCGTGGCTCTTTGGCGTGAGCAGCAGCGTTAGGCCACTGCCGCCGTCGTGATTGGTTCGTGGTGAACGGGGAAGTTGACGCTTCTGGCGATGAAACAGACCTGGTTGGCTTCATGATGCAGCTGCGGCATCAAAGACTCGTGGGCGGGATCAACAATGGTGACGCGCGGTTTGAGCGTCACGCTTTCGAATTGCCCGCTGCCGTCCCGGTTGAGCTTCATGAGGCCTTCGGCGTTGTCCTCGTACTCCGTCACCACCACCCCGTGCTTCACGGCGACGTGGAGGAAAGAGAGCATGTGGCATTGGGAGAGTGCAGCCAGCAACAGCTGCTCAGGGTTGTAGCGGGTGCGGTCTCCATGGAACGTCGGGTCCGCTGAACCCTCCAAGGTGGGGAGGCCGGGGATTTCGACGTCATGGTCCCGCGAATACGCACGGTATCCGGCTGTGCCCTCCCCGAGGTTTCCAGTCCAGCGGACAGTCAGCGCGTAGTGGTGTTCGTTGAGGGCCATGCGGACAGTTTAGCCAGAGGTGTTCAGGCCCAGGCCAGGGACTGTCCGCACGGGTCCTGTTGCGGCTTAGATGTCGGCTGCCCGTGCGCGAAGGGCGCGGGCGACGCCGTCGCGGTTTTCCAGCATCATGCGGCGCAGTGCTGCGCTTTCTTCCGGAAGTCCCGCCAGGAATTCGTCCGTACGGTCCACCGTGGCCTGCGTGGTGAGTTGGGCCGGGTAGAGGCCCACCACGATCTGCTGGGCAAGGGCGTGTGTGCGGTCCTTGACTATCCCCGGCACGGCCTGGAAGTACTTCTCCGCGTAGGGTTCCAGCAAGCTGGTGTCGGGCACCCTCATGAAGCCGGCCACGGCTGATGCCTGCAAGGCGTTGGAGAGTTCCCCCTTGACCACGATCGACTCCCAGGCCGCGGCTTTGGCTTCGGCCGTCGGGATGGCAGCCTTGGCCTGCGCCGCGGCGTTCTGCCCGGTGGAGGTGTTGTCCCGCGCGAGCTCGGCGTCAATCCGGTCCTGGCCCTCGCGTCCCCCGGCAACGAGGGCTGTCAGGAGCTCCCACCGCATGTCCTGGTCTACCGTGAGGCCGTTGAGGGTGTCCGTTCCGTCCAGCAGCGCCTGCAGGCGGTCGAACTGCGCAGCACTGCGGGCGAGCTGTGCGTAGGACTTCGCGAACTGCAACTGGGCGTCCGAGCCCGGCTCGACCGTGGAGGCAAGGTCCCACAGCCTGTCAGCAGCTGCCATTGTGGTGTCCATCTTGTGCTCGGCCGCAACGTAGTAGGTCAAGGTGGTTGCGAGCTGGCGGAGCTGGACAAGGATGACCGACGAGTCTGTCTCGTGGGCGATGTTGGCCAGGATCAGGTCAACGTAGCCGCGGGCGGGCGTTTCGCCGTCGCGGGCAGCATCCCATGCTGAACCCCATACCAAGGTGCGCGGCAGGCTCGCGGCGAAGTCCTTAAGGTGGGTCTTTGCGGTTTCGAGGGAGTGCGGGTCCAGCCGGACTTTGGCATAGGCGAGGTCGTCGTCGTTGAGCAGGATCAGGTCCGGGCGGGTGAGGCCGACCAAGGCCGGGACCTCTGTGCGCGGGCCGTCGACGTCGAGTTCTTCGCGGTGGGTGCGTTCCAGCGTGCCATCGGCGGAGAGGCTGTAGAAGCCGACGGCGAGGCGGTGCGGGCGCAGGGTGGGTTGCTCCTCGATCGCGGTCTGCAGGATCGCGAACCCGGTAATAGTGGTATCCGCGTCGACAGTCAACTCCGGTGAAAGGGTGTTCACTCCGGCTGTTTCAAGCCACAGCTTGCCCCACTGGTCAAGGTCCCGGCCCGAGGCAGCCTCCAGTTCCACCATGAGGTCGGCAAGCTCGGTGTTTTTCCAGGCGTGCTTGCTGAAGTAGGTCCGGACACCGGCCATGAACTGCTCCGGGCCTACCCATGCCACCAGCTGGCGAAGGACGGAGGCGCCTTTGGCATAGGTGATGCCGTCGAAGTTGACCTCGACGTCTTCAAGGTTGTTGATCTCGGCGAAGATCGGGTGGGTCGTGGGAAGCTGGTCCTGCTTGTAGGCCCAGGACTTCTCCACGGAGGCAAAGGTGGTCCAGGCGCGGTCGAATTCGGTGTTTTCCACTGCGGCCAGGTGGGACATGTACTCTGCGAAGGACTCATTAAGCCAGAGGTCGTTCCACCAGCGCATGGTGACGAGGTCTCCGAACCACATGTGGGCGAGCTCGTGAAGCACGGTGATAGCGCGCCGTTCGATCTGCGCACCCGTGACCTTGCCGCGGAAGACGTACCCTTCCAGGATGGTCACGGCGCCGGCGTTCTCCATGGCGCCGGCGTTGAATTCCGGGACGAACAGTTGGTCGTACTTCTCAAAGGGGTACGGGCAGCCGAACTGGGCCTCGAAGAACTCAAAGCCCTGCCGGGTGAGCTCAAAAATATTTCCGGCGTCCAGGTATTGCATCAGGGACTTGCGCGCGAACACTCCCAGCGGGATCACGCGGCCATCCGAACTGGTGACCTCGGATCGCACGGACTGGTACGGCCCGGCAATCAGGGCGGTGACATACGAGGAAATCCTGGGTGTGGGAGCGAATTCCCATACGGAGCGGGCGCTGCCATCTTCAGCCGGCGGAGCCTCAACGGGAAGCGGAGTGGGGGAGTTGGACACAACGTCCCAGTGCGACGGCGCCGTGACCCTGAACGTGAAGCTGGCCTTCAGATCGGGCTGCTCAAAAACGGCGAACATCCGGCGGGAGTCAGGAACCTCGAACTGCGTGTAAAGGTATGCCTCCCCATCCACGGGATCCACGAACCGGTGGAGTCCTTCACCGGTGTTCATGTAGGGGGCCTCCGCCACCACCGTGAGCTCGTTCTCCGCGGCAAGCCCAGGCAGCTGGATACGAACACCGTCGGACACTTCCGCTGGATCGAGTTGGGTTCCGTTGAGTGTCACGCTGTGCACCGTGTGCGTGATCGCATCAATGAAGGTCGATGATCCCGTTACGGCAGAAAACTTCACCACGGTGGTTGATCCGAAGACTTCCGGGCCCTTCGTCAGGTCAAGCGTGACGTCGTAGGAGTCGACGGTGAGCAGTTCGGCGCGGTTCGCGGCTTCATCGCGCGTGAGGTTCAGGCCTGGCAAGTGGTGCCTCCGGAGATCGGGATGACCGGCCGGTCCGCCGGCCGCTGGTATGAAGTCATTCTTTCACTCCGAGGACGGAAGGCAAGGAGCGCGCCCCACAGTGTCGCTCCCACGGAGTAGCGTTGGATCATGGGAAAGATCCGGGAAAACGTCGACTTCCGCGCCTTGAGGTTTGCGGTGGCCTTTCCTCTGCTGCTCGCCATCGGCTTTGTGGTGTGCGCCCAGATGCTGCGCAACGATCTGCCCAACCCCGTGGCGGTCATGTGGAGTTCCGACGGCGGCACGTCCTTCGCGCCGTTCGGCGCCTATGTGGCAGGCGGCGCAGCCCTCATCGCCTTCTGCGGGTGGGCGGTGTTCCTGCAGGCTGTTTCCATTTCGCGCCCCGTGATCATGCGTCGGGTGATGATGGGCGTGGGCCTGATGGTCAGCCTGTTCATTACCACTGTGCTGGCGGCCGGACTCGTGGGCCAGAGTGGAGTCGCCGACGCCCGCGAGTCCCATGTTGACCCGATCGTGCTCGCCATGGGCAGCGGAGCCGCCTTGGCCCTTGGCGTCGTGATGATGTTCGCTTTCAAGCCCGACCCCCGCTGGACCAGGGAAGATGACGTAGCCCTCCATGAAGAGCTGCGGCTCCTTGAGGACCCGGACCTTGCCCGTGACAGTCTCAGAATGTGGGTGCATGCCCGCAGTTCAGTGTTTGTCATGATCATCGTCTCGGCCGTGTTTCCTGCTGCCTTGATTGCCATTGCCGTGCCTTGGTTGGGGGCTTTGGTAGCGGTGGGAGCATTGGTTGGCGCGGGGTTCCTCTTTGCCAGGGTCCGCGCTGACAGGGGAGGCCTGCAGGTCTTCGCGGGGGGCATCGTGCGGGTCCTGGCCGTCCCCGCCGTCGAGATCGCTGCCGCTGCTCCGGCGGAGGTCAAGGCCGCCGACTATGGCGGCTGGGGTTTGCGGCACCATGATGACGCCACCGCCATGTTGGTGGGAAGTGGCCCAGCCGTGGTGGTAAGGAAACTCAACGGTGGCAGGGTCGCCTTGAGCGCCGGCACGCAGGCTTCTGCGGACATACTTGCCGGAATCCTCAACAGGGCCGCGCATCGGGCCCAAGATGACGGTCAGGCCCAACAATCCCGGTAGCGGTAACCTAGTAGCGCATCCCTCAACGCCGCGCCCCGCGGTACTGTGCTGCTGCCCAGTGCCCCCACGCGCCAGAAAAGAAATGGACTTTCCGTGACTACACCCCGCGTCCACATCGCAACGGACCACGCTGGTATGGAACTGAGCGCCCACCTGGTCAACCACCTGACCGCGAAGGGCTATGAAGTGGTGGACCACGGGCCCACGGAATACGACGCATTGGATGACTACCCGTCGTTCTGCATCAACGCCGCCGTTGCCGTCGTAGCCGACCAGCAGGCAGGAGTTCATGCCCTGGGCATCGTCCTGGGCGGTTCCGGAAACGGCGAGCAGATTGCTGCCAACAAGGTGAAGGGTGTCCGCGCCGCACTTGTCTGGAACCTCTCAACCGCAAAGCTGGCCCGCGAACACAATGACGCCAACGTGGTAGCCGTTGGAGGACGCCAGCACACGGTGGAAGAAGCCACCGCGCTTATTGAAGCTTTCTTGCAGGAACCCTTCAGCAACGATGAGCGCCACGTCCGGCGCATCGGCAAGATCGCCGTGTACGAAACCACCGGCGAAATCGTCCAGTAGTGCCGGAGGGGCATTCGGTCCACAGGCTGGCACGCCAGTTTCAGGATGTTTTCGGCGGACAGCGACTGGAGGTTTCCAGCCCCCAGGGCCGTTTTCTGGCCGGGGCAAGGCTGCTGACCGGACACACCATGGTGGAAGCAACCGCCCATGGGAAGCAGTCCTTCCTCAGGTTCGACCACGGGCTGTTCCTTCATGTCCATCTGGGGCTTTATGGCGCCTGGAGCTTTGGCGGTGACAGTACTTTTACCGGTGCCTCCAGCATTGGAGCTCCCCGCCGGATTGGCGAAAAGGAGATCGGCGCAGACCAGGAGGACGGGTTGTACGCCGGTCCGCCGGCGCCGGTGGGTGCCGTCCGTGTCCGCCTTGTCTCGGACCACGGCTGGGCCGACCTCCGGGGCGCCACTACCTGTGCAGCCATCACGGCGGCAGAGGCAGATGCAGTGCTGGATCGACTGGGCCCGGATCCCCTCCATAACAGGATCGGCGACCGCGAGGAATTCATCCGCCGCCTCCGCCGCCGCAAGACTGCCGTCGGCCTGTTGATGATGGACCAGTCCGTGCTGGCCGGCGTAGGCAACATCTACCGGGCCGAAGTGCTGTTCAGGCAGGCTGTGGATCCTTGGACTCCTGGCAGCGGCATCGACACGGAAACGGCGGGCCGCTTGTGGGACGACACCGTGGCGACCATGTCCGACGGCGTCCGGGATGGCCGGATTGTTACGACGCCGCCGTCCCTCTGGAGCGGCGGTGCGGCCTTGGCCTCCGACGCCGATGCCCACTTTGTCTATAAGCGCGAGGGGCTGCCCTGCCGCGCCTGCGGGACGTTGGTGGGCGTAACGGAAGTAGGCGCACGCAAGCTCTATTGGTGTCCTGGCTGCCAGGTTTAGGCAAATGTCCGGTGCTTCCGGGGTTTCCACCGGAAATACGAAGGGCCCCGATCCGTGGATCGGGGCCCTTCAGTGGAGGGGACGACGGGAATCGAACCCGCGTAATCAGTTTGGAAGACTGAGGCTTTACCATTAAGCTACGTCCCCAGGAGGAACATCCTGTTTCAGGACAACTTCCCGGCGGCTGTTCAAGCCGGGTACAACTAAACCTAATTCCGGCGGCGGTGTCAAATGTGCAATCTCGGCCCGCTTGCCCGTAGACTGTCCTGTGCATTCGGGGTGTAGCTCAGCTTGGCTAGAGCGCCTGCTTTGGGAGCAGGAAGTCGCAGGTTCAAATCCTGTCACCCCGACTCTGTGTTTTGTGTCCGTTTCCGGGACACGACAGAACCCCATACCCACAAAATCAGGAGTACTTAGACTGTGAAGAGCGCTGTCGAGAACCTCACCGCAACGCGGGTCAAGCTCAACGTTGAGGTTCCCTTTGAGGAACTGAAGCCGAGCATCGATGCCGCGTACAAGACCGTTGCTTCGCAGATCCAGGTTCCCGGATTCCGCAAGGGCAAAGTTCCCTCCAAGCTCATCGACCAGCGCGTTGGCCGCGGCTACGTCCTGGAGACTGCCATCAACGATGGCCTCAATGGCTGGTACCAGGCTGCAGTTCAGGAAACGGGTGTCCGCCCCCTGAGCCGTCCCGAGGTTGAAATCACCGAGGTTCCGGATCCTTCCGCAACCGACGGCGAACTGAAGTTCCAGGTGGAGATCGACGTCCGCCCCGAAATCGAACTGCCGGACTACGCAGGCATCAAGGTTGAGGTTGCTGCCGCAGAGTCCTCCGACGCCGACGTCGACAAGTCCCTCGACGAGCTGCGCGGCCGCTTCGGCACGTTGAAGTCGGTTGAGCGTCCTGCCAAGAACGACGACTTCCTCACCATCGACATCACCGCCACCATTGACGGCGAAGAGATCGACTCCGCTGCTGGCCTGTCCTACCAGGTCGGCGCCGGAACCATGCTTGAAGGCCTCGATGAGGCCGTAACCGGCCTGTCCGCCGACGAAGAAGCAATTTTCGACACCACGCTGGTTGGTGGCGACCACGCCGGCGAAGCCGCCCAGGTGAAGGTTGTAGTCAAGGCCGTCAAGGAGCGCGAACTCCCCGAGGCCGACGACGACTTTGCCCAGCTCGCTTCCGAGTTCGACACCCTTGCCGAGCTCCGCGAGGACCTCGCCAAGCAGGCTGCCGACTCCAAGGTTGTGGAGCAGGGCGTCGAGGCCCGCGACAAGGTCCTGGACAAGCTTGTTGAGCTCGTTGAGGTTCCGGTTCCGGACTCCGTCGTCGAAGAGCAGCTCGAGGCGCACTTCAACCCGGAGAACGCCCACGGCGAAGGTGACCACGACACCGAGGAACACCGCGCCGAGGTCAAGGCCAACACCGAGCGTGCCTTCCAGAACGAAATCATCCTTGATGCCATCGCAGACAAGGAAGAAGTGGAAGTCAGCCAGAACGAGCTGATCGACTACATCGTCACCACCGCAAGCCAGTACGGCATGGACCCCAACCAGTTCGCCCAGATCATTGATCAGAGCGGCCAAGTTCCCATGATGGTTTCCGAGGTTCGCCGCCGCAAGGCCCTGGCAGTTGTGCTGGGCCAGGCCGAGGTAGTCGACTCCGAGGGCAACAAGGTTGACCTGACGGACTTCGTCCGCCCTGCCGGTGAAGCAGCAGCCGACGAAGCTGCAGCTGTCGAGGCATCGGAAGAAGCAGAGACCGCTGCAAGCGACGACCCCGCAGCAGTGAAGTTCTGATTTACAACGCAAACCGACCCCGGATCACGTGATCCGGGGTCGGTTTTCTTTAAGGCCGGACCCAGGTGCCGTGCGCAGACGTGCGCCGTCAGCGAACAGTGCGATTCCGGCGAACAAATCGCCCCGGAAAACGGTTAGTGTCCAAGTAGTGAAGTTCAGTGAGGTCACTGGCACCAGCGAGAGGTAAGTACTTATGTCACAGCAATCAGAGGCTCCCCGGATGGCAACTGTCGATCCCGCAGCCCAGGACAACTACATCTACAACCGCCTGCTGAAAGAGCGCATTATCTGGCTCGGCTCTGAAGTGCGTGACGAGAACGCCAATGCCATTTGCTCCCAGCTCCTCCTTCTCTCGGCAGAAGACCCGGAGAAGGACATCTACCTGTACATCAACTCGCCGGGTGGTTCCGTGACCGCAGGTATGGCCATCTACGACACCATGCAGTTCATCCCGAACGACGTCGTTACCGTAGCTACCGGCCTCGCGGCATCCATGGGCCAGTTCCTCCTTTCGTCCGGCACCAAGGGCAAGCGGTACGCGACCCCCAACGCGCGTATCCTCATGCACCAGCCCTCCGGCGGTATCGGTGGAACGGCTTCGGACATCAAGATCCAGGCAGAACTGATCCTGCACATGAAGAAGGTCATGGCCGAACTTACTGCGGAGCAGACCGGGCAGACCGTGGAGACCATCCTCAAGGACAATGACCGCGATAAGTGGTTCACGGCCACCGAGGCCTTGGAATACGGCTTCTTCGACAAGATCTCGGCACATGCCGGTTCTGTTGCTGGTGGCGGCGGTACGGCCAACCAGTCGAACTCCGAAAACTAATCCGGCACCAAAGAACCACTGAAACCCAGGAGCAACAAAATGAACTACAACTTCGGATGGTCTGCCGGTAACCTCCCGTCCAGCCGTTACGTCCTGCCCCAGTTCGAAGAGCGCACGCCCTACGGCTTCAAGCGCCAGGACCCCTACACCAAGCTGTTCGAGGACCGCATCATCTTCCTCGGCGTGCAGGTTGACGACGCTTCCGCCGACGACATCATGGCCCAGCTGCTGGTCCTCGAGTCCACGGATCCTGACCGCGACATCACGCTCTACATCAACTCGCCCGGTGGTTCCTTCACCGCCATGACGGCGATCTACGACACCATGCAGTACATCCGTCCGGAAATCCAGACGGTGTGCCTGGGCCAGGCAGCCAGCGCCGCCGCGGTGCTGCTCGCCGCCGGTACCCCCGGCAAGCGCCTGGCATTGCCGAACGCGCGCGTACTGATCCACCAGCCGGCCCTCTCCGGCGGCCAGGGTGGCCAGGCCTCGGACCTCGAAATCCAGGCCGCGGAAGTCATGCGCATGAGGACTTGGCTTGAGGACACGCTGGCCCACCACTCGGGTCGTACCTCCGAGCAGGTCAACAATGACATCGAGCGCGACAAGATCCTGACGGCGGCCGAAGCCATGAACTACGGCCTTATCGACCAGGTTCTGGACTCCCGGAAGATCAAGCCGCAGGCAATCGCCCGGTAGCACACGGAATACGACGCCGGTGCGGTTCGCGAAATATGGACCGCACCGGCGTTCTGTTTCCACGCAAGCAGCCCATTGTGACCTAGAGTGGATGGTGTCACGGTGGTGCCAACCGCGGCTTGGCCGCACACTTGAGTACGGCGCGGAGCCGCATCACCCGCATGCAACGAAGGGATTCCCACATGGCTCGGATTGGTGAGAGCACGGATCTGCTGAAGTGTTCTTTCTGCGGAAAGAGCCAAAAGCAGGTGCGGAAGCTGATTGCCGGGCCCGGTGTGTACATCTGTGACGAATGCATCGAGCTGTGCAACGAAATCATTGAAGAAGAGCTTGCTGAGGTCTCCGATCTCGGTAGCTTCGAGTTGCCCAAGCCCCGTGAGATCTTCGATTTCCTGCAGGAATACGTCATTGGCCAGGAACCCGCCAAAAGGTCCCTCGCGGTAGCGGTGTACAACCACTACAAGCGAATCCAGGCCGGACACGCACCGAAGACAGGCAGCCTGGGCGAGGGTTCCCATCACGAGGATGTGGAGATCGCCAAGTCCAACATCCTCCTGATCGGCCCCACGGGTTGCGGCAAGACGTACTTGGCCCAAACCCTGGCGCGCCGCCTCAATGTACCTTTCGCCGTTGCGGACGCGACGGCCCTGACTGAAGCCGGCTACGTCGGCGAAGACGTCGAGAACATCCTGCTCAAGCTCATCCAGGCCGCTGACTACGACGTAAAAAAGGCCGAGCAGGGCATCATCTACATCGACGAGATCGACAAGATCTCGCGCAAGAGCGAAAATCCCTCGATCACCCGTGATGTCTCCGGCGAGGGCGTCCAGCAGGCACTCCTGAAGATTCTTGAAGGCACTGTAGCTTCCGTCCCGCCCCAAGGTGGCCGGAAGCATCCGCACCAGGAGTTCATCCAGATCGACACCACCAATGTCCTCTTCATCGTGGCAGGCGCATTCGCCGGCCTGGAAGACATCATTGGCTCCCGGTCGGGACGTAAGGGCATCGGCTTCGGGGCTCCGCTCAACGAAGCCCGCGACACCGTTGATACCTATGGTGAAGTCATGCCGGAAGACTTGCTGAAATTCGGGCTTATCCCGGAGTTCATCGGCCGGCTCCCCGTCATCACCACCGTGTCCAGCCTTGACCGTCCCGCGCTGATCCAGATCCTGTCCACACCCAAGAACGCGCTGGTGAAGCAATACCAGAAGATGTTCCAGCTCGATGGCGTGGAGTTGCAGTTCGACCAGGACGCCCTGGACGCCATTGCGGACCAGGCCCTTGAGCGCGGCACCGGCGCCCGTGGCCTGCGGGCCATCATGGAGGAAGTACTCCTGCCGGTCATGTTCGATCTCCCCAGCCGTGACGACATCGCCACCGTCGTCATTACGGCGGATGCGGTGTCGAAGAAATCCCAGCCCACCATGATTGCCCATGACGTGGTGGCCAAGCGCCGGAATAAGTCCGCCTAAGCTGCCGTTGGCCTAAGAAGGAGCGGTTTTCCATAACGAGCCGCCTGAAAGCCACGATTCCACTCTCCCGAGGAGTTTCCTGTGTCCGAACAGCTTGTGACTGAAGTGACTGCGCCCGAAAACACCGTCAACACTGCAGATTTTTGGTTTGACCCCGTGTGCCCGTTCGCGTGGATTACCTCGCGCTGGATTGGCGAGGTCGAGCAGGTGCGCGGCATCGAGACCGACTGGCATGTGATGAGCCTTTCGGTCCTGAACGAGGACCGCGAACTTCCCGCCGACTACCGGGCGATGATGGATGATAGCTGGGGTCCGGTGCGTGTGATCATCGCCGCCCAGGAGTTGCACGGCAGCAGCTATGTCAAGCCCCTTTACGACGCCATGGGGGAGCAAATCCACCATGAGGGCAACAAGGACCGCGCCTCCGTGATCCGGAAAGCCCTGGCCGAGACAGGACTTCCAGCTGAGCTGGCACGTTTTGCTGAGTCGGACGAATATGACGCCCAGCTGCGCGCAAGCCATGAAGCCGGTATCTCGCTGGTGGGGCAGGACGTGGGGACCCCCGTGGTTGCCGTCAACGGCACCGCATTCTTCGGGCCGGTACTCACCCGTATTCCGCGCGGCGAGGAGGCAGGGAAGATCTGGGACGCGACCGTAACTTTGGCCGGCTACCCGCACTTCTTTGAACTCAAGCGCAGCCGCACTGAGAGTCCTGAATTCAACTAGCCTGAATTCAACCAGCCTGATTTCGGCCGGGCAGGAACGTACAGCGTTACTTCAGGAAGCGTGACGTCCGCCGGTCGGCCAGGATCTTCCCGTTCGTCTGGCAGTGCGGGCAGTATTGGAGGGAGGTGTCCGCGAAGGACACCTCCCTTACTGTTTCTCCGCACACGGGGCACGGAAGGCCCGTCCTGGCATGGACCCGAAAGTTGCTGCGTTTGGTGTCCTTTAGCTCGCTGGAGGGTTTTCCGGCGGCTGCGTTGACGGCACCAACCAGGATTTCCTGCATTGAGTCATACAGCCGTGCAACCGTTTCATGGTCCAGCGATTTGGCAATGGCAAAGGGGGAGATCTTGGCCGCGTGCAGGATCTCGTCGCTGTAGGCGTTCCCGATTCCGGCAATCACGCTTTGGCTGCGCAAAAGGCCCTTGATCTGCTGGGGGCTGGACTTCAGGATCGCGGCGAACGCGGGCTCATCGAAGTCCGGGCTCAGTGGCTCCGGGCCCAGTGTCGCGATGCCTGGAACGTCCTGTGGGTCGCGGACCACGTAGATGGCCAGGCTTTTCTTTGTTCCGGCCTCGGTGAGGTCCACCCCGATGTGGGCGTCGTCGCTGGGGCGATGGAACAGGAGCCTCGCCGAGATGTTGCTCTTGCCCATCCGCAAACCGGCCGAGGACGGGTGCTCCGTATATCGAACCCAGCCTGCCTTGGCCAGGTGGAAGACGAAGAAGAGGCCATCAAGGTTCAGGCAAACGAACTTTCCGATCCGCTGAGCTCCCTGCACTGTCCTGCCCTCCAGCGCGCTGTAGGGCGGATCGGCAGTCTTGAGGGCAGAGAAGGAGTTGATGCGGACTTCGGTCAGCGTGGCTCCATGGAGTTGCGTGTCCAGGTACATGCACAGGCCGTGCACTTCGGGGAGTTCCGGCATGGTCATTACTTTGCCATACGTGGTTCCGGATAGGCACGATAACTACAGGTTTGTAGTTATCGCAGAGCCCTTGTGCACGGGCGTGGACGGGACAACAATGGTTCTTACCCACTTCGAAAGAAGAGGGACACGGAAACCAAAGATTCAGTGATATGCGACCAACGCAGCCTTTGGCACAGTTGGAAGCGAGCTACCTGTGACGAGGTAGGAAGACCTGAAATTCCAAGGATTCCGCCAGACTGTCAAGTCGTCACCAGACAGCCGAAAAGTCGAAGCCCCACCAACGGCAAAACGCTGATGGGGCTTCCCCTTTGCCCAAAAACGGGCTTGACCTGAATCAGGACGCTGGCGTCTCCTCGGCAGGCGCCAGGACGACATCGCTGACGGTCAGTTCACCTTCGCCGGATTGCAGGGTGATTTCCTGCGCGTTGGCGGCTGCCTTCAAGTCGCCCAGGCCGGCCTTCAGCTGCGAAACCAGGACCTCGGAGGCAGTGATGGACGCTGAGAGAACCTCGGTGCGCTGCTTGACCTTGGCCTCGGACTTTGCCTTCCGGATGCCGCTCAAGGCGATCCCGACCGTGCCAAGCATGGTGGTATCGCCGTCGGTGATTTCCAGGGCCGCAGGCCATTGCGCGCGGTGGACCGAACCTGCACGCCACCAACCCCAAACTTCTTCGGTGGCGAAGGGGAGGAACGGGGCGAACAGGCGGAGCAAGGAGTCCAGGGTTGTTGCCAGCGCGGCCAGGACGGATGCCTGCTCGGACTCTCCGGCTGCACCATAGGCGCGGTCCTTGATGAGTTCGACGTAGTCGTCAGTGAACTGCCAGAAGAACGATTCCGTGATCTGCAGCGCACGGGCGTAATCATAGTTGTCGAACGCCTTGGTGGACTGGGCCACGACGTCGGACAGCTGGGCCAGCAGCGCACGGTCCAGTGGGTTGGTCAGTACCGAGAGGTCCGTGGTCACCACGGAGTTCTCGGTGGCACCCAGGTTCAGCACGAACTTGGAAGCGTTCAACAGCTTGATGGCCAGGCGCCGGCCGATCTTCATCTGTGCGATCTCGTATGCGGTATCCGCGCCGAGTTTCGCCGAAGCGGCCCAGTAACGCACGGCATCTGAACCGTACTCGTTCAGGACATCCGTGGGGACAACGACGTTGCCCTTGGACTTGGACATCTTCTTGCGGTCCGGGTCAAGGATCCACCCGGAGATGGCTGCGTGCTTCCACGGTGCACTGTTCTGCAGCGCATCTGCGCGGACCGCCGAAGAGAACAGCCAGGTGCGGATGATGTCGTGGCCTTGGGGCCGGAGGTCGAAGGGGTAGACCTTGGAGAAGAGTTCTTCGTCCCGGCTCCATCCGCCAACGATCTGGGGGGTCAACGATGACGTTGCCCAGGTGTCCAGGACGTCCGCATCTCCGGTAAAGCCATTGGCCTGGTCACGCTGTGATTCCTCGAAACCGGGGGCGGCGTCGGCTGCCGGGTCAACGGGCAGCATGTCGTCCGAGGGCAGGATGGGGTTGTCATAGTCCGGGTTGCCCTGGGCGTCCAGCGGATACCAGACGGGGATGGGCACGCCGAAGAAGCGCTGGCGGGAAACGAGCCAGTCGCCGTTGAGGCCGGCGATCCAGTTCTCATACCGGGAGCGCATGAAGGAGGGGTGGAAATTGATTTCCTGCCCGCGGCCAATCAGGCGCTGGCGGCGTTCCTCGTCACGGCCACCGTTGCGGATGTACCACTGGCGCGACGTGACAACCTCAAGGGGCTTGTCGCCCTTCTCGAAGAAGTTCACCGGGTGGCTGATCTTCTTGGGTTCGCCATCAAGCAGGTCCGCGGCCTTCAGCAGCTCAACCACGGCTTCCTTGGCGGAGAAAGCCGTCTTGCCGGCGATGGCAGCGTAGGCTTCCTTGCCGGCGTCAGTAGTGATCCAGTCCGGAGTCTCGGCAATGATGCGGCCGTCGCGGCCCATGATGGCGCGCGTGGGCAGCTGCAGTTCGCGCCACCAGGTGACGTCCGTCAGGTCACCGAAAGTACAGACCATGGCGATGCCGGAGCCTTTGTCCGCCTTGGCCAGCGGGTGGGCCTTGACCTCGACCTCGACGTCGAACAACGGGGACTTGACGGTCTTGCCGAACAGCGGCTGGTACCGCTCGTCGTCGGGATTTGCCACCAATGCGGCACAGGCAGCAAGAAGCTCCGGACGCGTGGTCTCGATGAAGATCTTTTCGCCGTCTTCGGTGAAGAACGGGTAGCGGTAGTAGGCGCCCGGGACTTCACGGTCCTCAAGTTCGGCCTGCGCCACAGCGGTGCGGAACGTGACATCCCACAGCGTGGGTGCCTCGGCCATGTAGGCGTCGCCTGCAGCCAGGTTGGCCAGGAAAGCGCGCTGGGAGACCGCACGGGATGTGTCGTCAATGGTGCGGTAGGTGAGGTCCCAGTCCACGGACAAGCCAAGGGTCTGGAACAGGTTTTCGAAGACCTTCTCGTCCTCAACCGCGAGTTCCTCGCACAGTTCGATGAAGTTCTGGCGCGAAACGACGTCGAAATCGCGCTGGTTCTTGGCCGGCTGGGCCGGGGGAGTGTAGTCAGCCTTGTACGGGATGGCGGGATCGCAACGCACACCGTAGTAGTTCTGCACGCGGCGCTCGGTGGGGAGGCCGTTGTCGTCCCAACCCATGGGGTAGAAGACGTTCTTGCCCGTCATGCGCATGTAGCGGGCCTGGACGTCAGTCTGGGTGAAGGAGAACATGTGGCCCACGTGGAGCGAGCCGGAAGCCGTGGGAGGGGGAGTGTCGATCGAGTAGACCTGCTCCCGGGTGGTGTCCGGATTGAACTTATAGGTCCCTTCCTCAAGCCAACGCCGCGTCAAGGCAGCTTCAAGGCCTTCAAGGGCCGGCTTGTCGGGGACATTAATGGGGGCGGTGGCGGGCGTGTCTGTACCCTGCGTTGATTCAGCCATGGACCAATTGTTTCATGGCCCGGCGTTACAACCCGCCGCCGGCTGCTCCCGCATGCCGGATATGGTGGTGGCATGACTTTGGCAGCGCACAACACCCCCGCAGTTCAAGACAAGACGGCCGTAGTGACCGGTGCCAGCACCGGCATCGGTGAGGCCACCGTGAGGGCCCTGGTGTCCACCGGATGGAAAGTCTTTGCAGTCGCCCGCCGGGCGGACAGGCTCGGCGCCCTCGGTGCCGAAACCGGCGCCGTGCCGTTCCCGGCAGATATCACCAACGACGACGACGTTGCGGCATTGCTCGCGGCCGTCACCAAAGCAGGTGGTGCTGACACGCTCATCAACATCGCCGGAGGCGCAAGGGGCGCCGATACCGTTGCCAACGCGGACACCGAAGACTGGGAGTGGATGTACCAGGTGAACGTACTGGGCACCATGAAAATCACCCGGGCATTCCTCCCGATGCTCCGTGGGAACGGCGAGGGAACTGTCCTCAACCTGACGTCCACTGCCGGGCTTTCGGCCTATGAAGGCGGCGGAGGCTACAACGCCGCCAAGTTCGCCCAGCACGCCATGACCAATGCCCTGCGGCTTGAAGAAGTGGGAAACAACGTCCGTGTCATCGAGGTCGCTCCCGGCCTGGTGTACACAGAAGAGTTCGCCCTCAACCGGCTCGGCGACAAAGAAGCGGCCGCGAAGGTCTATGCCGGGGTAGAGAAGCCGTTGACCGCCGACGACGTGGCGGACGTCGTCAAGTACGCGGTCTCACTGCCGCACCACATCAACCTGGACCAGATCGTCGTGCGTCCCGTGGCCCAGGCGGCCAACCACAAGCTGATCCGCAAACAGGATTAGCCCGCAGGAACACTCAAGGTTGCCAGTATGGCTGCATGGTCTGAACCAGGAACTTTTTGGACCATGTAGCCGCTGCTTCCAATACGCGGCGAGGTCACTATGTGGTCCAGGACGGTCCCGGGCAGCGCTGGTCCTTCCATGGGCCATGTGGGGGAGGTCCGCCCGGCCGTGGCCGTTCCGACGTCCACCAACTTGGTAGCGTCCGGACCGGAGTCAAGCATCGCCCGGAACTCATGGTGGTCATAAGAGGAATTGAAGTCGCCCATCAGCAGTTGGCTCCCGGCGCTTGAGGCCTGGCGTCCGATCTTGACCAGATCGCTTCGCCACTGCTCGATCCTCTCGTCCACCGGCGGCAACGCATGGACGTTCGTCAGGTCCAATGCGGACCTGTTCCCTGTCTGTGCATCTGTTACCAGGACCCTTGTTACGGCCATGTGGAACGGAGTGTCCGGAAGGAGCCCATCAGGCTCAAGTGCGAAGGTCGAGTACACAGCACCACCGCCAGCGTCGTCACGGGGCTCGCTCACGCGGTGCGGGAGGAGATCCTCCAAGCCCCCAGCCCGGAGCCTGTCCTCCAACGCTTTCGTGTGCTCCTGCAGCGTCAGGAGCTGGACGCCGTTCTCCCGGACCAGTTTCACAATGGTCGCGGCATCGGCCTCCCCATATTCGGAGTTCAGGCTCATGACCTTCACCGACACCGTGGGCGTCCCCGCGGGCAGCTCCGTTGGCTTCCCGGCATCCAGCGGAAACAGCCAGAACAACTGGCCGGCCAGCAGGGCCGCCGTCGTGATGATGGCCAAAAGCCGACGTCCCACCACGGCCAGTATCAATGCAATGGCTGCAGGGATGACGAGCCACGGCATGAACGACAACAGCTGAACCACGGGCAAGGGCCACTGGGCAGGAACCGCGCGGAAGATCGAAATCCCTGCAGTTGGCAGCGCGAAGAGCAGCGCGAACACAGTCCATGCAAGGGAAGGCCGGCGTTTTGCCTGGATGGCGGCCGGCGTGGCAGGAGCGGGGTTGGACATGGACCCGAGTCTATGCAGCCCTGCCGTCGCGGACCGTCCTCCTCAAGGATGACTCTGTGAGTGGAGCAGGACGCACGGCTGCCGTTAGACTAAAGAGACCAGCGTTGACCCGGCCATCACCGGTGAGCTTCCGGAAGAACAGCAGCGAACGCCCGCAACGGCGGATGGTGCCCAGTAGAACCGGACGGGTAAGCCCGTCACAGCAGTAATGAGAGGCCGGAACATCGCGTTCCGGTAAGTGAGGTGGTACCGCGGTACCTGCGCAGCCGACAGGCAGCACAGACGCCGTCCTCGCATCCTGACAGTCAACCAGCTATCACAGGATATGAGATGACCCACTACCCCAAGGCCTCAGCGTCTTCGTCCGGCGCGCATGGCGTGTCCGCCTCCGTGAAGTTCCCGGAAATCGAAGAGCGCATCCTCAAATACTGGGATGAAGACGGCACCTTCCAAGCCAGCATCGACCAGCGCGATGCAGGCAAAGATGGCAGCAACGAATTCGTCTTCTACGACGGCCCTCCCTTCGCCAACGGACTGCCGCACTACGGCCACCTGCTGACCGGCTACGCCAAGGACCTCGTAGGGCGCTACCAGACCCAACGGGGCAAGCGCGTTGAACGCCGCTTCGGCTGGGACACGCACGGCCTGCCGGCGGAGCTCGAAGCCATGAAGCAACTCGGCATGACGGACAAAACACAGATCGAAGCCATGGGCATCGACAAGTTCAACGACGCCTGCCGTGCCTCCGTGATGAAGTACGCCAACGAATGGAAGGCCTACGTCACCCGCCAGGCACGCTGGGTGGACTTCGACAACGACTACAAGACACTCAACGTCGAGTACATGGAATCGGTCCTCTGGGCCTTCAAGCAGTTGCACGAAAAGGGCCTGACCTACAACGGCTACCGCGTCCTCCCGTACTGCTGGAAGGACGAGACACCACTGTCCAACCACGAACTGCGCATGGACGACGACGTCTACAAGAACCGCCAGGACCAAACCGTCACGGTGACCTTCCCCATCAAAGCCGGGGACTCCGAGCTCTCCAAGGAACTCGAAGGCGTCCAGGCGCTTGCCTGGACCACCACTCCGTGGACCCTGCCCACCAACGCTGCGCTCGCCGTCGGGCCCGGCATCACTTACGCCGTCCTGCCCGCAGGACCCAACGGCGTCAAGGCCGCTTCTGCGGAAGCTCCCGTGACGGGCAGCTTCCTGCTGGCGGCAGACCTCCTGGGTTCCTACGCCAAGGACCTGGGGTACGACGACGCCGCTGCCGCAACCGCCGCCGTCGTCTCCACCTTCACGGGCGCCGAGCTGGCAGGCCTTGAGTACCAGCCGCTGTGGGACGACTTCGCCGATGCCGAGAAGTACGGGACGCAGAACGCCTGGCGTTTCCTGGTTGCCGACTACGTGACCACCACCGACGGTACGGGCATCGTCCACCAGGCCCCGGCCTACGGTGAAGACGACCAGAAAGTCTGTGAAGAGGCCGGTATCCCGGTGGTCCTCTCCGTGGATGAAGGCGCAAAATTCCTTCCGCTGTTCGCCCATGGCCGGCTCGCGGACATCGTTGGCCTGCAGGTCTTCGAAGCCAACAAGCCCATCACCCAGGTCCTGCGCGCCGATGGCCGCCTGGTCCGCCAGGCCAGCTACGAGCACAGCTATCCGCACTGCTGGCGCTGCCGCAACCCCCTGATCTACCGTGCCGTCTCCTCTTGGTATGTAGAAGTCACCAAGTTCAAGGACCGCATGTCCGAGCTGAACCAGGAGATCAACTGGATCCCCGGGAACGTCAAGGACGGCCAGTTCGGCAAGTGGCTGGACAACGCCCGCGACTGGTCCATCAGCCGCAACCGCTACTGGGGCTCACCCATCCCGGTGTGGCAGTCCGATGACCCCGAGTACCCGCGTACCGACGTCTACGGTTCACTGGCCGACATCGAGGCCGATTTCGGGCGCTTGCCCGTCAACAACGAGGGACAGGTTGACCTGCACCGCCCGTTCATTGACGAGCTGACCCGCCCCAACCCGGACGATCCCCGTTCTCCGGAAGAAGGGCAGTCCACCATGCGCCGCGTGGAGGACGTCCTTGACGTCTGGTTCGATTCCGGGTCCATGCCGTACGGGCAGGTGCACTATCCGTTCCAAAACCAGGAATGGTTCGACACCCACAACCCTGCGGACTTCATCGTGGAGTACATCGGCCAAACGCGTGGCTGGTTCTACATGCTCCACATCCTGTCAACGGCGCTGTTCGACCGCCCGGCGTTCCGCAATGTCATCAGCCATGGCATCGTGCTGGGCTCCGACGGCCAAAAGATGTCCAAGAGCCTGCGCAACTACCCGGACGTCTCCGAAGTCCTGGACCGCGACGGCTCGGACGCCATGCGCTGGTTCCTCATGTCCAGCCCGATCCTCCGCGGCGGAAACCTGATCGTCACCGAGCAGGGCATCCGCGACGGCGTACGCCAGGTCATCCTCCCGCTGTGGAACGTGTACAGCTTCTTCACGCTGTACACCAATGCCGCCAACAGTGGCGCCGGCTACGAGGCAAAGCTGCGTTACGACGGCTACACCGACACCTTGGACCAATACCTGATGGCCAACACCGGCGATCTCGTGCACAAGGTCACCGTGAGCCTGGACAGCTATGACATCTCCGGTGCCTGCGATGAACTGCGCAGCTACCTGGACATGCTCACCAACTGGTACGTGCGCCGTAGCCGGCAGCGGTTCTTCGACGAGAACGTTGATGCCTTTGACGCCCTCTACACCGCCTTGGAAGCAGTGTGCCGCGTGTCGGCGTCGTTGCTCCCGTTGGTGACCGAAGAGATCTGGCGCGGATTGACCGGCGGCCGTTCCGTGCACCTTGCCGATTGGCCGGAGGCATCGCTGTTCCCGTCCAACCCGGAGCTTGTGGAAGCCATGGACCGCGTCCAGCAGATCTGCTCCACGGGTTCTAGCCTCCGCAAGGCTGCGAACCTGCGTGTGCGCCTGCCGCTGCAGGAACTGACCGTGGTGGCACCCGGTGCGGACGCGCTGGAAGGCTTTGCCGCCGTCGTCGCCGATGAATTGAACCTGCGTTCTGTACGGTTGCTGGACGCCGCCACCGCCTCGCCCGAGGAATTCGGCATCGAGCAGAAGCTCGTGGTCAACGCCAGGGCCGCAGGTCCTCGCCTCGGCAAGAACGTGCAGCAGGCCATCAAGGGCTCCAAGTCCGGCGATTGGTCTGTCAACGACGCCGGCGTCGTCGTGGCTGGTGGTTTGGAGCTCGAGCCCCAGGAATACACGCTGGAGACAGTGGTTTCCGATTCGGTCGACGGCGGTTCGGCGTCTGTCGCGGTGCTGCCCGGCGGCGGCTTCGTGGTCTTGAACACCGAAGTCACGCCCGAGCTGGCCGCAGAAGGCCTTGCCCGCGACATGGTCCGCGCCATCCAGCAGGCGCGCAAGGACGCCGGACTCAACGTCAGTGACCGTATCCGGACCTCCGTAGCAGCTGCCCAGGATGTGGTGGACGCACTCGAAGCGAACGCGGAGCTCGTAAAGACCGAAACGTTGACCCTGGAACTGGAGGTTCTTTTGGCCAGCGTCGACGAACCGCAGGTGACAGTTGCAAAGGCAGGGGCTTGAGACATGACCGACGAATTTTCCGTTGAGAGCGTCTACGCCGAACTCCTTGGGCGTGCGCCGGAAAACAAAATGGAACCGCGGCTCGCTCCACTGTTCCGTGCCATGGACGTGCTGGGAGAGCCCAACAAGGCCTTCCCGATCATCCACATCACGGGCACGAACGGCAAGACCTCCACTGCCCGCATGATCGAGGCCGGCCTGCGTGCGCACGGACTGAGCACCGGGCGTTACACCAGCCCGCACCTGTCCAAGGTCACCGAACGGATCAGCATCGACGGCGAACCGGTGCCGGATGCGACGTTCGTGCGGATCTGGGACGAGATCCGTCCCTATCTGGAAATCGTGGACAACGAGCTCGTTGCGGATGACCAGCCGAAGCTGACGTACTTCGAGTGCTTGACCATCCTTGGCTTTGCCGTGTTCGCTGACCAGCCAGTGGATGTTGCGGTCATCGAGGTCGGGCTGGGCGGTATCACGGATGCCACCAACGTCGGCGACGGCCAGGTTTCCGTGATCACGCCTATATCGCTGGACCACACGGATCTGTTGGGCGACACTACCGAGGAGATCGCTTACGAGAAGGCCGGCATCATCAAGCCCGGTGGCTTCCTGGTCAGTGCAGCCCAGCCCGTGGACGCGGCCCAGGTCCTGCTGGAAAAGGCGCGGGAAGTTGACGTGCCGTTCCGCTTCGAGGGTGTCGAATTCGGCGTGGAATCCCGCAGCGTGGCTGTCGGTGGCCAGGTAGTAACCATCCAGGGACTCGCTGGTCGCTACGAGGACCTGTTGCTGCCGTTGCACGGTGCACACCAGGCTGAAAATGCTGCCGTTGCCGTGGCTGCGCTGGAGGCCTTCTTCGGCGGGGGAGAGAAAGAACTCGACGCCGACGTGCTGAAGGAAGCGTTCGGCGGGGTAACTTCTCCCGGGCGGCTGGAAGTGGTGCGCACCGCGCCCACCGTGGTGGTGGACGCGGCCCACAATCCGGACGGCATCCGGGTCACCGCAGAAGCGATCCAGGAAGCTTTCACCTTCAGCAAGCTCGTGGTTGTGGTCGGCGTGCTGCGGGAAAAGGATGCTGAAGAAATACTGAAGACCCTCAAGGAATCCCTCGGCGGACTCGCTGAGGAATTCTGCTTCACGCAGTCCAACTCCGCCCGCGCCGTTCCGGCAGCGGAACTGGCCGAACTCGCCGTCGACCTTGGCTTTGGCGAGGACAACGTCCACATCGCCGAGAAGCTGGACGATGCCATTGAGTGGGCTGTTGAGCGCGCTGAATCAAACGACGACCTCGCGGGCGGGGTCCTGGTAACCGGTTCCATCACAGTGGTTGCCGAGGCCAGGATCCTGCTGGGAAAGGCAAGTGCGTAGCATGGCAAAAATGACCAAAGCGCAGCGCGAATGGCGGCCCGGCATGCCCAAAAAGCGGCGCTCCACCAAGGTGATGTTTGCTTCCACGGTGCTCCTGCTCGAAGCTTTCGTGGCGTTTTTCGGAACCCTGGCCGTCTTTGGCCTGAAGCGCGGTGAAGTCGATCCGGGCATCATCCTGGGTGTGGGGATCGCCCTGAGCGTGGTCCTGGTTCTTGCCTGTGCCGTACTCTCCAAGCCGTGGGGCATCGCCTTGGGGTGGGTCCTGCAGTTGGTGCTCATCCTGACCGGCCTGGCCGAACCCATGATGTTCATCGTGGGCGTGCTGTTTGCGATCTGCTGGTGGTATGGCCTGCGCGCCGGCATGAGGATTGATCGCGAGGTGGCCCAGCGTGACCGTGAGCAAGCCGAATGGGACGCCGCGCACAGTGAAGAAGCCGGTCCGCAAACCCCGTAAACTGGCTGGGAAAACCACCAAACACATCACATTGGAGCAACTGTGAGCATTGAACGGACACTCGTCCTGGTCAAGCCCGACGGCGTCGCCCGCAACCTGGGCGGCAGCATCCTGGCCCGCATCGAAGCCAAGGGCTACACCTTGGCCGAGTTGAAGAAGGTCAACGCCACCCGCGAGCTGCTGGAGCAGCACTACGAGGAACACGTCGGCAAGCCCTTCTACGAGCCGCTGGTCGAGTTCATGCTGAGCGGACCTGTCATCGCCGCTGTTTTCGAGGGCCACCGCGTCATCGAAGGCTTCCGCTCGCTGGCCGGGACAACGGATCCGACGACGGCGGCGCCTGGCACCATCCGCGGCGACTTCGGCCGTGATTGGGGCTTGGCTGTCCAGCAGAACCTCGTTCACGGCTCGGACTCCGTTGAATCGGCGGAGCGCGAGATCAAGATCTGGTTCGCAAGCTAGCCTCGTCCACCGAGACGACAGTTTCACCGAGATGACAGTAAAGGCCAATGTTCACCACGAACATTGGCCTTTACTGTCATCTCGCGAAGGGTTCTGTCAGTAGCCCGACGTTCCGGCGAAGACGTGGATGAAGGCGAAGAAGATGGTTGCGATGACCGCCACGTACAGCAGCGCCACAATGATCCACCCGGAATCACCAAGCAACTTGGCCAGTGCCGGGGGTGCCTTGATGACCCCGTGGGAGATGTTGCGGATGGTAACCCACACGAAGAGCGGGATCATGACGGCCCACACCACCATGCAGAAGGGGCACAGCACATTGATCACGTAGAGGGCTTGCGACCACAACCAGACAACGAACGCAAAGCCCAATGTCACGCCAGCCTGCAGCCCGAGCCAGTAGCCACGCGAGAACCGGGCTCCTGCGAGCAGGCCCATGGCGGTGGTGATGATGATGGCGAAGGCAACGATGCCGATAAACATGTTGGGGAATCCAAACACGGAGCTTTGCGGGGTCTGCATCACAGCACCGCAGGAGATCCATGGATTCACATCGCAGACGGTCACGTGGTTGGGGTCCTTGAGAACCTCCAGTTTTTCCAGGACCAAGGCGCCGGAGGCCAACCAGCCGATGACCCCTGTGGCCAGCAGCAACCATGCGAACGGCTTGTCCCGCGCAGTCCTCGGCAATTTTTCCTCGTGTGTGGACGATTCCTCCGCTGTGGAGGCGTTCTTGGCCAGGTTTTCCCTGGCGGTGCTCGGCATCGCGGATCTGATCCTTTTCGACAGTGTGCCCGGCAGGCCGGGAAGGGCTCTTGGGAGGATTCTAACTCCGCAGGCTGGGCACCGCGCCCAGCTTGGCCTTGGCCGTGCGACACAGCACCCTTACAGGCGAACGCGCGCGGGTGTGAGAGAATAGACATGGCTGGAAGCCGACCCACATTCGGATTCCGGTCCGGTGACTTGTTCCCAAGACCGCCAGTATGAGCTGGGCATGCCCGGATCACGTCGATCCTCGGTAGGCCCGCCATGACAATGGACGGCACCTGGTTGTGGCAGCAGAACAACGGGTTTCAGAATCAAGGCACCGGCCTTCCAGGGCTGCCGCACCCCAATGATGGTGCGAACCGGAAGGCATACTACCGACTTCTGTCAACGCCTGCGGGTTTTGACAATATTTGCCCCACTGGGCGCCGGATGTGGCGGCGTCGCTGGGGCAGGAGTGTTGCCACATATGGATAATGACCAGGTTGTAGCCGTTAATGACGAGGCAGCTGACGCGGAAACTGCGGAGGCGCCCAAGAAAACCACCCGGACCCGGCGCAAGGCTGCGCCCAAGGCATCGGCCGATGTAGAGACGCCTGCTGCTGGGGAACCTGCTGCTGGCACGCCAGCTGTGGATGAAACACCGGAAGCCGCCACGAAGCCCGTACGCCGCACGCGGTCCCGCAAGAAGGTGGAACCGGCCGAGCCCCTCCCGGGTCTCGGCGAAGAAACCGCAGGCAGCCAGGAAGCCGCCGTCGAAGCCCTTCCCGACGCCGTCGCCGAAGCGGCCCCCGAAAAGCCGGTCCGCCGTCGTCGTGCTGCCAAACCCAAGGTTGACGCGGAAGAAGCCAAGCCGGCAGAAGTGAAGGCAGAAGAAGTGCCTGCGGCTGCCGAAGCAGTGGAAGAAACCACGACGCCGGACGCCGGCACCCAGCCCGCGGAGCCCGCCGCCGAGGAAGAGGCGCCCGCTGAGGACGCCGCACTTGCCGAAGAAGCAGCTCCCGCTGCGACATCCTTGTTCATGGAACCCGTTTCCATCACTTCCATGATCTTCCAGGCCCCGGACCTCACCACGGTCCCGCGCGTTGCGGCCGTGGAAGAGAAGGACGACGAGCCTGAAGATGATGCCGAAGCAGGCGCTGACGGTGAGCTGGATGAGGCCGGCAGTCGCCGCCGTCGCCGGAGCCGCGGACGCCGTGGGCGCCGCGGAACTGAGCGCGAAGAGAACGAGGCCGAAGACAGCAACGATTCCGGGGATGAAGAAGCCCCGGCAGCCGAAGCCCTCGAAGAAGGCGTAACCTCGCGCCGTCGTCGTCGTCGCCGCCGTGGGGACCAGGACCTTGAACTGACCGGCGGAACGGATGACGACCCGCCCAACACTGTGACCCGTGTGCGGGCTCCCCGGCCCATCACGGAAACTGCGCCGTCAAACCGCGTCGCCAGCGTCAAGGGCTCCACCAGGCTCGAAGCCAAGAAGCAGCGTCGTCGCGAGTCCCGTGAGACCGGACGCCGCCGCCAGGTGATCACCGAAGCCGAGTTCCTGGCACGCCGCGAGTCGGTTGACCGGCAGATGATCGTCCGCCAGCGCGACGACAGGATCCAGATCGGTGTCCTTGAGGACGGCGTGCTGGCCGAGCACTTTGTGTCCAAGACCCAGCAGGATTCCCTGATCGGCAACGTCTACCTGGGCAGGGTCCAGAACGTCCTGCCGTCCATGGAAGCTGCCTTTGTGGACATCGGGCGCGGCCGCAACGCCGTGCTGTACGCCGGTGAAGTCAACTGGGACGCGGTCAACCTTGAAGGGCAGCCCCGCCGGATCGAGAACGCGCTGAAGTCGGGCGATTCCGTCCTGGTCCAGGTCACCAAGGATCCCGTCGGCCACAAGGGCGCCCGCCTCACAAGCCAGATCTCGCTTCCGGGCCGCTACCTTGTCTATGTGCCCGGCGGCTCCATGACCGGCATCTCCCGCAAGTTGCCCGACGTCGAACGCAACCGCCTCAAGCGGATCCTGAAGGACCGCCTGCCGGAAAACGCCGGTGTCATTGTCCGCACGGCCGCCGAAGGTGCGTCGGAAGAGGAACTGACCCACGACATCAACCGCTTGCGCGCGCAGTGGGAAGGTATCGAAGGGCAGGCTTCCTCCACCAAGGTTCTTGCACCGGAACTGCTTTACGGCGAACCGGACCTCACCATCAAGGTTGTCCGCGATGTCTTCAACGAGGACTTCTCCAAGCTGATCGTCTCCGGTGACGACGCCTGGGACACCATCGAAGCCTACGTAACCTACGTTGCTCCCGATCTGGTGGGCCGCCTTGAGAAGTGGACCAAGGACCAGGACATCTTCGCCGCCTGGCGCATCGATGAGCAGATCCACAAGGCACTCGAACGCAAGGTCTTCCTGCCCTCCGGTGGTTCGTTGGTCATCGACCGTACCGAAGCCATGACCGTGGTGGACGTCAATACAGGCAAGTTCACCGGCAGTGGTGGAAACCTGGAAGAGACCGTCACCAAGAACAACCTTGAAGCTGCCGAGGAAGTAGTCCGTCAACTGCGCCTGCGTGATATCGGCGGCATCATTGTCATCGACTTCATCGACATGGTCCTCGAATCCAACCGCGACCTCGTTCTCCGCCGCATGGTGGAGTGCTTGGGCCGCGACCGTACCAAGCACCAGGTCGCCGAAGTGACGTCATTGGGCCTTGTCCAGATGACCCGCAAGCGCATGGGCACCGGCCTCCTTGAGGTCTTCGGCGAGCAGTGCGAGCACTGCGCAGGCCGCGGTGTCGTGACGCATGACGAGCCCGTGGAGCACCGGCGTGCCAACGTCGTGGCAGCCGAACAGCACCGGCCCCACGCCGAGGCCCAGCAGCCTACGGCCCGCACGGAGCGCAAGCGCCGCCGCGGCAAGGGCGGAGCCCAGGGAGCAGTCGAAGCGCCAGCCCAGGTACATACAGCACCGCCTGCCCCTGCAGCGCCGGCAGCTCACCCGGAAACCCAGGATCCCGCGCGCCAGGCAAAAGCTGAAGCAACAAGGGCGGCTTTGGCAACGATTGCCGCCGCGGCCCATGCTGCCCACCTGCACGACGACGAGATCCACAAGGCAGAAGAGCAGGCCCGGGCAGCCGGACAGCACGACGCCGGTACCGCGCCGGCGGCAGCCCCGGATGCCCTGCCGCACCAGGACACGGCGGCTCACGACGCCGCCATCCACGAAGCACGCTCCACTCCGGTGCTGCGTTTTGGCGGCGAAGAGGTGGCACTTCCGTTTGTGGAACACCACGACGAGCCCCAGGCAGCTGCGCCGGCCATGAGCCTGGATCGTTTGGCTGAAGCCTTCTCGCACCTTGGCGCCGCTCCGGCGGCCCAGGAGCGCGACGTTCCGGAAACGGCCTCGAACCCGGAAGCTGCCCAGGCTCCCAAGGCTGCTCCAGCATCTGCCGCCAAGGAAGAAGCCGACGTTCCTTCAGCGTCGCGTGGCCGGCGGGGGCGCCGGAACCGCAGCGCTAGCAGGGCCCAGGGTGCGGCCAACGAGACCATCGTTGAGCACCACAACGAGGCTGCCACGGCCTCAAGGGGTTCAGCCCACGAATCCAAGGCGCCGGTGGAGCCGGCCAGGAAAGCAGCATCGAACGAACCGATTATTCTGGGCGTCGGCGTTCCGGCTTCCGAACTCTAATCGTCCATAGCGGTTTCGAGGGCCCTGTAATATCCGCTCGCAGCGGGAATTGCAGGGCCCTTTGCCGTGCGCTGTTGCGTTAGGCTGGGGGACTGACACGGGGTGCCAGGCATTGGGCCAGGCTGAGATCCAAACCCGTTGAACCTGTCCGGTTAGCACCGGCGAAGGGATGTCCTCATGGCCGCATTGTCACATTCTTCCGTGTATCCGTTGGTGACGGACCGCAGGCAGACCCCACGAGTACTGAGCATCGCCGGCTCGGACCCTTCAGGGGGAGCCGGGATCCAGGCTGACCTGAAGAGCATCGCCGCCCATGGCGGATATGGCATGGCTGCCATAACTGCTTTGACGGCCCAGAACACCCAGGGTGTCAGCGCAGTGCACGTACCGCCGGTAGAGTTCCTGCGGCAACAGTTGGACGCGATCAGCAGCGACATTGCCATCGATGCCGTAAAGATCGGAATGCTTGGCGATGCTGAAGTGATCAGCGAGGTCCGCAGGTGGCTCCTCGAGGCGCGTCCCGCCGTCGTGGTCCTTGACCCGGTGATGGTGGCAACCAGCGGCGACCGCCTCCTGACGGAGTCCGCCGTGGAAGTATTGCGCTCGGTGCTGCCCTTGGCGGACCTCATTACTCCCAATCTTCCCGAGCTGGCCATCCTGCTGGGCGAGCCGGAGGCCGCCGACTGGGCGTCAGCACTGGACCAAGGCAAGCGACTGGCCGGCGAATGTGGGAACACGGTACTGGTGAAGGGAGGGCATCTCCCCGGCGCCGAATGCCCTGACGCGCTGATTAACACCAGCGGGTTGCTGCAACAGGACATCGTGGAGGTCGGGGGTCCCAGGATAGAGACCAGGAACAGCCATGGCACGGGGTGCTCGTTGTCGTCAGCGCTGGCCACTGTCCAAGCACGCACAGGTGACTGGGAGGCCTCGCTGCGCGAGGTAAAGCCATGGCTCCTTCAAGCCCTGCGGGATTCAGCAGCACTGGAAGTGGGCCAAGGCAACGGGCCTGTGGACCACTTCCACCACCACCGCGTCCTCAGGCCCGGCGCTTTCGCGGCCACCTTGTGGAATGAAGCCGGCCCGGAGCTCGGAAGAATCCACGAACTCAACTTCATCAAGGAGCTGCAGTCGGGGGAGCTGCCGGAACCTGCGTTCAGCTACTACCTTGCGCAGGACGCCATCTATTTGAATGGCTATTCCCGGGTGCTCGCCAGGGCCGGTGCCTTGGCGCCCACAGAGGAGGAGCAGCTCTTCTGGGCCAAGGGTTCACGCCAGTGCTTGGAGGTGGAATCGGAACTGCACCGGAACTGGTTGAGTACCCGTGAGGCATCGGGAGTCGCAGGCCCTGTCACCAAGTCCTATGTGGATCATCTGCTGGCCATCTCCGCCGCCGGCAGCTACGCAGTTGTCCTTGCGGCGATCTTGCCCTGCTATTGGCTGTATGCAGAGGTGGGCCAAAAGCTTCATGCCGCTTTCGTGGATGCCGGCGCCTCCGCAGGCCATCCCTACGCGGAGTGGCTTCGGACGTATGCCGACGAGGACTTTGCCGCCGCTACCCGGGCTGCGATCAACTTCACAGACGCGGCGGCGGTGGCAGCTTCTGAACGTGAGCGCGCCGATATGATCGAGGCCTTCAGGCAGTCCTGCGGCTACGAGACGGCGTTTTTCGACGCGCCCCGGCTGTATGCCTAACCCTTCCGGGCTCTTCAGGTGCGGGGCAAAAACCTGGCTCGCTCCGCGCGTCGCGGGCAGGATCGCGTTAATTGTGGCCAAACCCTGTAGGCTGTATGGGCACGGTGCCGGGAGAGTCCGTTACGACTCGTGATGCAAGTCACGTGGTAGCCTCCGGACCCGGCCTCATTTGCAGCCGAGGGTCAAACTAGCGTAATCTTGATCTTCGGTGCTTACGCCAACACTTGGGTTATGCCCCTTGGAATTGTTCATGGGATGACTCGCGGACTTCGAACAGAAGTCCACGGCGTTGAGGCACAGCGCGAACCACGCCTGATTCCGGTGACAGGTTCCGCACGCAAATTTAGTTATAAACGTCGAGAGAAGTGAGTACCCAAGTGGTGTACGCGATTGTCCGCGCAGGCGGCCGCCAAGAAAAAGTTTCCGTTGGAGACTACGTAACGCTTAACCGCGTCCCCGGTGGAGCCGGCAGCACGCTTGAGCTGCCCGCCTTGCTCCTGGTTGACGGCGAGAAGGTCACCTCCGCAGCTGCGGAACTGGCCAACGTCAAGGTCACGGCTGAGATCCTCGAAGACCTCCGTGGTCCGAAGATCGTCATCCAGAAGTTCAAGAACAAGACCGGCTACCGGAAGCGTCAGGGTCACCGTCAGGAACTGACCAAGATCAAGATCACCAGCATCGCGTAACTTTCGTTACCCGCTGTTCCGATTTTTCAGTTTCCCCAGAAATTTAGAGGCAGGCATTTCACATGGCACACAAAAAAGGCGCGAGCTCCACTCGCAACGGTCGTGACTCCAACGCACAGTACCTGGGCGTCAAGCGCTTCGGTGGTCAGGTAGTTTCTGCTGGCGAGATCATCGTCCGCCAGCGTGGCACCCACTTCCACCCCGGTGCAGGCGTCGGCCGCGGTGGCGACGACACCCTGTTCGCCCTGCAGGCCGGTGCGGTTGAGTTTGGTACTCGCCGCGGCCGTCGCGTAGTGAACATCGTTGCTGCTGCAGCTGCAGAGTAACAACAAGTTCTGAACCGGTGGAGCGGGCCAAACGGCCCGCTCCACCGTTCTTTTAACCGCATTACAATCGACTAGGGCGCCCCAGGCGCACTGGTTTTGCAACAACGCTGGAAAACAGCAACTGAGGAGATCCACGTGGCGAGCTTTGTAGACCGGGTAGTCCTGCACGTATCCGGCGGAACCGGCGGCCACGGCTGTGTCTCTGTAAAGCGGGAGAAGTTCAAGCCGCTCGGCGGTCCCGACGGCGGCAATGGCGGCAATGGCGGCGACGTCATCCTCCGTGTATCCGCCCAAACCACCACGCTGTTGGACTACCACCACGCTCCCCACCGCCACGCCACCAATGGCGGCCCGGGCATGGGCGATTGGCGCGGCGGCAAGAACGGCGAAACCCTGATTCTTCCGGTACCGGACGGCACTGTGGTCAAGACCAAGGACGGCGAAGTCCTGGCTGACCTCGTAGGCGAAGGTACTGAGTACGTTGCCGCTGCCGGCGGCCAAGGCGGCCTCGGCAATGCCTCCCTCTCATCCCAAAAACGCCGCGCCCCGGGTTTTGCCCTGCTCGGAATTGAAGGCGAATCCAGCGACATCGTCCTGGAGCTGAAGTCCATTGCCGACATCGCTCTGGTTGGATTCCCTTCCGCGGGCAAATCGAGCCTCATTGCGGCAATGTCCGCTGCGCGGCCGAAAATCGCGGACTACCCCTTCACTACCCTCATCCCCAACCTGGGCGTCGTCGAGGCAGGTGACGTCCGCTTCACCATCGCCGACGTCCCGGGCCTGATCGAAGGAGCCAGCGAAGGAAAGGGCCTGGGGCACAACTTCCTGCGCCACGTGGAGCGCTGCGCCGCGCTGGTGCACGTCCTTGACTGCGGCACCCTTGAGTCGGACCGCGACCCTCTTTCGGACCTGGCCATCATCGAAGCGGAACTTGAGAAGTACGCCGTCGATATGAGTTATGCCGGTGTTGATGGTGAAGTTGTTCCCTTGAACGAGCGGCCCAAGCTGGTTGTCCTCAACAAGGTGGACCTTCCTGATGGCAAGGACATGGCAGAGTTTGTCCGTCCTGACCTCGAGGCCCGCGGTTACCGCGTCTTCGAAGTCTCCGCGACAAGCCACGAGGGCCTGCGCCAGCTTGGATTCGCCATGGCGGAAATCGTCAAGGCTGCACGCGATGCTGTCCAGGCTGCCCCGCCCAAGGTGGCGGCACCCGTCCTGCGTCCGCGCGCCGTCAATGAGCCGGGCTTCAAAATCCGCCGTGAGGAAAAGAACCTCGAGCCGCTGTTCCGCGTCCTGGGCGAGAAGCCCGTGCGCTGGGTCAAGCAGACCGACTTCACCAACGAAGAAGCCATCGGCTACCTGGCGGACCGCCTTGCCAAGCTGGGCGTGGAGACCGAACTGTTCAAGGTTGGTGCCAAGCCCGGGGATACCGTGGTCATCGGTGAGGATGACGGCGTCGTCTTCGACTGGGAGCCCACCATGATGGCCGGCGCCGAGCTTCTGGCGACTCCCCGGGGCACCGACATCCGTGTTGCTGACATTGGCGACCGCCCCACGCGTTCGCAGAAGCGTGAAGAGCAGATCGAGCGCCGCGAAGCAAAGGCCGCCGCGCGTGCCGAGCTGGAAGCCGAGCGCAAAGCGGGCATTTGGACCGAGTCCGTCAGCGGCCGCCGTGCGCGGACCGTGAGGGAGAGCACCCTGGATTCCGGTGATGACGACTAGGACCGTCGAAGCTCCCGGGGACGCTGCAGGGCTGGAACGCCAGGGCATAGCTGCCGCCAAACGGATCGTGGTCAAGGTGGGGTCTTCCTCCCTGACCAGCATCAAGGGCGGCATTTCAGAGAAATCCTTGACCCAATTGGTCAACGCCCTCGCCGCCAAACGAAACGCCGGGACTGAGATCATCCTGGTGTCCTCGGGCGCCATTGCGGCTGGCCTGGCTCCCTTGGGCCTGGCGAAACGGCCCAAGGACCTCGCCACCCAACAAGCGGCAGCGAGTGTTGGCCAGGGCCTCCTGATGGCGCGCTACACGCAGGCCTTCAATGCGCATGGGGTTACGGTGAGCCAGGTCCTGCTGACGGCCGATGACCTGATGCGCCGTACGCAGCACACCAACGCCTTCAGGGCACTGGACCGCTTGTTGAACCTGGGCGTGGTGCCTGTAGTCAACGAAAACGACACCGTGGCCACGCACGAAATCCGGTTCGGTGACAACGACCGCCTGGCGGCGCTGGTGGCGCACCTGGTCCGCGCCGACGCGCTGGTGCTGCTGTCCGACGTCGACGCCGTCTATGACGGTCCGCCTTCCCAAGGCGCCCGCCGCATCCCGCTGGTCCGCGGACCCCAGGACCTGGAGGACGTGACCATCGGGAAAGCCGGCAAGGCCGGTGTTGGAACCGGTGGAATGATGACCAAGGTCGAGGCCGCGTCGATCGCTGCAGGCTCCGGGATTCATGCTTTGGTCACCTCCACCGCGAACGCCGCGGCGGCGCTTTCGGGGGAGGACGTGGGAACGTGGTTCGCAGTCAATGGCGACCGCAAACCCGTCCGCCTCTTGTGGCTGGCCCACCTTGCAACCGTCCAGGGACGTTTGGTTCTCGACGACGGCGCAGTGAAAGCCGTGCGCGACAGGCACCGTTCGCTCCTGCCCGCCGGCATCTCGGAGGTAGGTGGCGATTTTGAGGCCGGTGACCCGGTGGAGATGGTGGGACTGGACGGAACCCTCGTGGCCAGGGGCCTGGTGAACTACTCATCGCAGGAACTTCCAAGAATGCTGGGCCGGACTACGCAGGAGCTGGGGCAGTCCCTGGGCAGTGGCTATGACCGCGAAGTTGTTCATGTTGACGATCTGGTACTCCTGCGGGGACCGCGCTCATCTAAACTGGATGCATGACTGAAGCGCTGACCCCTGAAGCCCCCGTGATCTCCGACGTTTCCGGTACTTCCGGCCACACGCCGGAGAGCCCTGTGGCCGGAAGCGTTCCGTTGTCGCCGGAGGAACTTGAGGCTGCTGTCCACGCCATTGCCGACCGTTCCCGGAAAGCCGCGCGTCGCCTGGGTCAGGCCAACCGCGCGTGGAAGGACCGCGCACTTCGTGCCATCGGCTCCGCCCTGTTGGAGAACCGCAAGCAGGTGTTGGAGGCCAACGCCAAGGATGTCGCCGATGGCCGTGCCAACGGAACGTCAGCGGCACTGCTGGATCGTCTTACGCTGACACCTGAGCGTATTGACGGACTCGTGGCAGCGCTGGAAAACCTCGCCGGCCTGCCCGATCCCGTGGGCAACGTGGTACGCGGCCAAACGCTGCCGAACGGTCTTCGCCTCCGGCAGGTCAACGTGCCCATGGGAGTCGTCGCCGCCATTTACGAAGCACGCCCCAACGTCACCGTGGACATCGCGGGCCTGGCCCTCAAGAGCGGTAACGCCGTCATTCTTCGGGGCGGTTCCGCTGCCGCACATACCAACGAGGCATTGGTGCGGATCCTCCGGGATGCCTTGGATTCCGTCGGGCTGCCGGCTGATGCAGTGCAGACCGTGGACCAGTACGGCCGCGAAGGGGCAAACGTCCTGATGCGTGCACGCGGACGTGTGGATGTTCTCATACCCCGCGGGGGGCGCGAGTTGATCCAGACAGTGGTGAACAACTCTGCGGTGCCCGTTATCGAAACCGGCGAGGGCAACGTCCATATCTTCATTGATGAGTCGGCAAGCGAAGAAATGGCCGTGGAGATCCTCCTCAACGCCAAGACCCAGCGACCCAGCGTTTGCAACACCGTGGAGACGCTGCTGGTGCACTCCAAGTCCACCGTGCTTCCCGCCGTTGCGTCCGCGTTGCGGAAGGCCGGAGTAACGCTCCACGTCGATGACCGGATTGCCGCTGCCTTGGGCGCCGGCGTTGACACTGTTCCCGCGGACGACGACGACTGGGCCACCGAGTACATGGACCTGGACCTCGCCGTGGCCATGGTGGACAACCTTGACGACGCCGTGAAGCACATCCGTAAGTGGACCACGGGGCACACGGAAGCGATCCTGACGAACAACCTCGCCAACGCCGAGAAGTTCATCGCCGAAATCGACTCCGCTGCCGTGATTGTCAATGCTTCCACGCGGTTCACTGACGGCGGCGAGCTCGGACTTGGTGCCGAGGTTGGCATCTCCACGCAGAAGCTTCACGCACGTGGTCCCATGGGCCTTACCGAACTGACCACCACAAAGTGGATCGTGCAAGGTGAAGGCCAAGTCCGCGGCTAGCAACGCGGTAACATAGAACAGAAGTCCGGAACGGCGGGGAGTCCCGCTGTCGAAATCCTTTGAGAACCAACTAGGGGAGAAGATGCTGTTTCAGCAGATCGCCACGTCCATTGCCGCCGAGACAGAAGGCGGCCACGAGGAACTCGCCCCGTTGTGGGCCGAGCCGTGGGTCTTCGGCGTCTCCATGTTCGCCTTGCTGCTGGTTCTCATGTTCGTAACCTTGTCCTACACCAACCTGGGCAACCGCCACGAGGCAGTGGAAGAACACGCCGACCCGCACCGCCAGCACCCGAACAAGCACACACACGGCCAGGGCCACTAACATTATTGCCGCAACACCTCGCGGGGAGTCGGAGCGCAGGCTTCGGCTGGGCGTGATGGGTGGAACCTTTGACCCCATTCATCACGGCCACCTTGTGGCTGCAAGTGAAGTAGCAGCCAAGTTTGACCTCGACGAAGTCGTTTTCGTGCCTACGGGTCAGCCGTGGCAGAAATCGCACAAACTGGTCAGCGAGCCCGAGCACCGGTACCTGATGACCGTGATTGCCACCGCATCCAATCCCCGGTTTACTGTCAGCCGCGTTGATGTGGACCGGCCCGGCCCCACGTTCACCATTGATACCCTGCGGGATCTGAGGGCGCAGCGTCCGGACGCCGACCTTTTCTTCATCACTGGCGCGGATGCGTTGGCCCAGATCCTGTCCTGGAAGGACGTGGACGAGCTCTGGTCCTTGGCACACTTCGTGGGAGTGACCCGCCCTGGACATGAGTTGAACGACCTCGGGCGGACTGACGACGTCAGCCTGCTCGAAGTTCCGGCCATGGCCATTTCCTCCACGGATTGCCGTATCCGCGTGGGTGCGGGCAACCCCGTGTGGTACTTGGTGCCGGATGGCGTGGTGCAGTACATAGCGAAATATGGACTGTATGCACCCAACGCCGTATCAGGAGAACTGTCCCCGGCACTTTCCGGATCAGACGACCAAGCACGTACTGAATGAGTTTGTAATATGAGCAGCCAGGAACAGCGACCCATCCGCAGCAGGCGCGAACTTCGCCGTGCCCGGGAAGAGAACCCGGAAGCCCAGGCGGAGGCAATTTCCCCACAGGACACAGAGCCTGCTGGGGACGCGGAGCCTGCAAACGCGCGCAATCGTCGGGCGGCAGATGCTCCCGTAGACGCCGTGGGTGCTGCGGCCCAGGAACGTTCGTCCCAGATCCGGGCACGCGACCGTGCCGCGCTGCGCACCATCAAGGAGCTCGCTGACAAGGAAGAGCAGCTCTCGGGTGGCGGTCCCCCCACTCGCCGCCAGCTCAGGCTCCAGCAGCTTCAGGCAGAAGTTGCCACGTCCATGAACCCGATTGTGCCCATGCCGGGCGCCAAGCCCGATGCCATGGCCAAACCCGGTTCCATGGACAAGGAGGCTGTCAAGCAGCAAGGGCCCGCCAAACAGCCAGCACCTGCCAAGGAGCAGGCACCCGCCAAGCAAGGAGGGCCTGCACAGCCGAACCAGGCGGCTGCATCCGATGCCTCCAAGGGCCCGGCCGAATCTGAAATGTCTGTGGAACAGGCTCTTGCCGTTCGCGAACTGATTGCCGCCCAGGTTCAAAACCAGACCTCCAAGCTCGAACATATTGCCGAGCAGGATCCGCTTGCTGTCGATCCCGACGTCCTGGCCCAGCAAATTGCCCTGGCGGAGCGTGCAGCAGTCCTGAACAAGCGCGCCGCAGCAAAGCAAAAGCTGGCCGAGCAAAACCAGGCTGGACCGAACCCGGCGGGCCCGAACACTCCCGGTCCGAACCAGGCTGGCACGGGCAAGTCTCCCTCGGCGTCGGCTGGTCCTTCAACGGCCAATAACCTTGCCATGGTGACTCCCTTGGAGTTCGTCAAGGTGCCTGGCGTCGAGCGCCCGGTCATGAAGCGGCCCAGCACCACTTTCGTCCCTTTGGTCACTTCGTCCGGCCCGAAGCTCGATTCCGGACAGGCTCCATCAAAAGAACGCGCCCCCCGTGGCCGTGCCGGAGTCCTCGCCAGGGCCGAAGCAGTAGCCAGGTCAGCCAGGAACAAATCCGTTCCGAGGCCCGAGGCCAGTGAAGAAACCCAGAGGCCTCCAGTTTCCGCCAGTACTGCCTATGGGCTGGATCCGTTGGACGCCAACACCGCGGGCCTGGCCAGGGCACAGCGGAACCGGCTGTTCCAATACGGGGTTTTGGCACTGGGCCTTGTGGCCCTGATTGTCGGCATCATCATGATTACCAGCGGATAGTTCCGCAACAAAAACGGCTTACGCCATTCCCGGCCACGAGCCACAACCAGGAGTTCCCTATGTCTGCACACGAACAATCCATCACCCTCGCCCGTCATGCTGCCCGTGCCGCGGCCGACAAGCTGGCAGAAGACATCGTTGCCCTTGATGTCAGCGAGCGTTTGGCCCTTACCGATGTCTTCCTGATCGCCTCAGCTCCCACTGAGCGTCAGGTCAACGCAATCGTTGACGGAATCGAAGAAGAACTGCTGAAGCAGGACCTTCGCCCGGTCCGCCGTGAAGGCCGCTCGGAAGGCCGCTGGGTCCTCCTGGACTACGCCGACATCGTCATCCACGTCCAGCATGCGGAAGACCGCGTCTTCTATGCACTGGAGCGTTTGTGGAAGGACTGCCCCGTAGTGGACCTCGAACTGGGTGACGACGCCTCGGCCAAGGCCACAACCTCGGAGGACTCCGAGGCCTAGGAACTGCGCGGCAACCGAATATGCCGGATTTGGAATTTTCGGAAATGCTGTTCTAAGATATTTGAGTTGCTTCGGCGCGGATGGCCTCAAAGGCCAGGCGTGGAGCGGCAAAGATATGGGGCTGTGGCGCAGCTGGTAGCGCACCTGCATGGCATGCAGGGGGTCAGGGGTTCGAGTCCCCTCAGCTCCACATATCGGTTCTGCAGTAAACAGATCGAAAAAGGAGAGCTGCCAATTTTGGTAGCTCTCCTTTTTGTTTCCTTGGAGTCCTCCGGAGGGGAGGATCATTTCCTTCAGGGTATTTTCGCCGAATCACCCACAACCATCAGCGTGCTTCGCTCGGTTCGCTTACGGGTGTCCGTGAATTGTTTTCCCCTTCTGTGGGCGCTGAGTCCATGGAATCGCGTCGGCCAAGCACCCTGCCCAATGCGACACAGCAAAGGGCTGACAGGAACAACGGGACTGCGAACAGGTAGAAGATTGTTACGGGCGGCATGCCGGCAGCGATCAGATATCCCACCAGAATCGGGGCAACGATGGAGACCAAGCGTCCCACGCCGATCATCCAACCGAAGCCTGACGCCCGTGCCTTCGCGGAATACAAGGGCGGCACAATCGTGTAGTAGCCGGCTACTCCTGCGTTTGTGAGCATGCCGACGAGCGTCGCCAGGGCCAAGGCAAGGCCGGTGGCGCCGAACGACCCCGCGAAGGCGATGTAGGCGATGCCTGCAACGACCAGGCAGAGGGTGTTCAGGAGACGACTCTTTACCCAGGTCGAAAGTACGCCAAATCCCAGGGCGCCCACGATGCCGCCGGTACTGACAAGTATCCCTGCGGTAACACCGAGCTGGTTGTTGCCTGCTGCTTCGGCCATGATCTTGGGTGTCCACGTGTTGGCGAAGTAGAACGCTGCGATTAGGAACGCGTAGCCGGTCCACACAAGGAGTGTCCTGCTCAACATCTTTGGCCCGAAGACCTCCTTGAAGACACTTCCGGTATTTTGCTCCAGGGAAGGGGCAGCTGGAAGCTCGCTCAGATGGGGGCGGCCCATCCTGCCGAGAATTTTGTTAATCGCCGGGAGCGAGCGGTTGCTGCCCTTTTCGGCCAGGTATTCAAGCGATTCCGGCAGCAAGAACCAACTGGCAATTAACATCGCTACGCTCACGACGGCTCCGAAGGCAAAAGCCGCCCGCCAGCCGTATGCCGCAATCAACGACCCGGCGATGACACCGCCGACGGCGCCGCCAATCGGGTAGCCCGCGGAGAAGATTCCCATGGCCATGCCGCGCCGGCGGTCTGAAGAGTATTCGGAAACGAGGACGCTGAGGTTGGCGATCATGCCGCCAATGCCCAATCCGGTGAAAACCCTGTAGGCGATCAGCTGCGGGACATCAGCTGCCGTCACGGACAAGATCATGCCAACCGAAATAATGGACAGTGCAAGCAGTGTCAGGTTCCTGCGTCCGATCTTGTCGGCCAGGGGCGTCAACAGAATGGAGCCGGCCGACATCCCGAAGAGGCCGGCGCTGAGAAGATAGCCCAGTTCTATCGGCGGTACTTTCCATTCGGCTGAAAGCGTCGGGGCTGTGAATGACATGACCAGGACGTCGAAGCCGTCGATCATGATAAGGACGAGGCAGATAGTTACTGTCACTATCTGAAAGCGACTCATTGATGAGTTCTTGATCTCACTCTTTACGTCCACGGTTAACCTTTCTTATGGATACTTCGTCGTATCGTGCCGTCCACCTACGGGGCGTGGAGCGGATAGGGCATCGAGACGGGCTGATGTCCGGGGGTAAACAGGGTTCAGGAAACGTCGATGGTCAGGACCGCCGGGGATCCTGGTGACTTGGCGGCGGCAGGGGAGCCGACGGCGCGGGAAACGCAGCAACACATCTTTTCGGTCGCATGTTGTTGTCGCTCGCTGTAGAACACGTCGCGGTGATCGAGGGTGCCTTGGAGATTCAGGATCCGCACTTCGCACAGCCCACATTCGCCTTTGCGGCAATCAAACATCATGTCGACGCCTGCGTCCTCAAGTGCTTCAAGCATGGAGCGTCCAGGACCGACGGTGGTTTCCACGCCCAGACGCGGGATGCTGACGAGGAACTCTTCCGGGTCATACCAGCCGGAGTTGCCAAAGGTCTCGTAGCGCAGGTTGGGCAAGGCGAGGTTGCGCTCTCCCCACGCGCGCCGTACAGCGTCCATCAGACGGATGGGACCGCACATGTATAGCTCTGTCATCGCGTCGACTCCTCCAACGAGGTTGCCGACGTCCAGGCCGTTGCCTTCGTCATCGACATGGACCTGCAGTTTGTCTCCGTGTGAGGTGCGCAGATCTTCCAGGTACGCCATTGCGGTGCGGCTGCGGCCAACATAGATCAGTGTGTAATCGGCCTTGACGCGGCGGAGGACGCCCGCCATGTTCATGATGGCGGTAATGCCTATACCGCCTGCCAGAAGCACGTAGCGCTGTGCCCCGATGCGGAGAGGGAAGTTCTGCAGCGGTTGGGTTATGCGTAGCGTGTCGCCTGCCTTGAGCATGTGCATGAAGACAGAGCCGCCCCGGGAAACGGGAGCCCTCAGAACGCTGATGACCAGTCGGTCGCCGTCCTCGGTGCACTCTACGACCGAGTAGGAGCGCTTCTCCTGCGCGCCATCAATTTCGACCATCACATCGATGTGCGATCCCGGCTCGGCGGGCATGGGCAGGGATGGCGTGATTTCAATCCGCCTGATGCCTTCGGCGACATCGACCACTGCGGTGACCGCTGCGGATTGCCAGACCTCGGTGTTGTTTGCTGCCATTGTTCTTCCTTCTTGGAGCCGGGTGCTCAGAGGGCCGCGGCCAGGCGGCCCTCGGCGTCGAGCATCCGCTCTATCATTCGGCGCACCCACATTCCGCCGGCATCGATGTTGAGGCTGTAGAACTCGTAGTCGGGATTGGCGTCGATGGCTTCCTGCTGTGCGGTCAGCATGGCCTCGTCTTCGGCAAAGACGCCGTCCACTCCGTTGCGCAGTTGCGTGGTGATCAGCTGGCTGTCCAGGCAGTAGTTGCGCATGAAGGCCCAGAAGTAGTGGCAGGTCTTGTCTGTCTCCGGGCTGATGGTGTTCATGACGTAGCCATTGACGCCCTGGCTGCGGTCGCCCTCAGGGGCACCGGTACCTGCCTTGGCGACGCCGACATCGATGCGGATCGTCGAGGGTGCCTCGTAGCGGATGATCTGCCACCGGTCCACTTTGCCGCTGAACCCCGGGAACTTGTCCCGCATGTTCTTGAGCCAGAAGGGCGGTGCATCGATATTGAGCATCCAGCGGGTAACCGTGACGGTCCGACCCTCGTGGGTGACAACGAAATCCGACTCACTCAATTCCTCCTGTCCGATGCTGGAGGAGTGAACAAATTCTTCATGGGTGAGGTCCATTAGGTTATCGAGGACCAACTGGAAGTTGCATGGAGCGTAGATCAGTTGTCCGTCGCCGGCCCATTCAGGACTGTCCATTTGGTGCATGTCCGGAACGAGGTCAGGGTCCGCCTTGCTGGGATCTCCCAGCCACACCCAAACGAACCGGTACCTCTCGATCACGGGAAAAGAGGGCACAGTGGCCGAGGGATTGATGGTCTCCTGGGCAGGCATGGAAGTGCAGCGGCCCGCGGAGTTGTACCGGATGCCGTGGTACGGGCACTGGATTTCGTCCCGCCCCACCGTCTTCCCCATGGATAGGGGCGCCAACCGGTGCCAGCAAGCGTCGGCAAGAGCCACGGCTTTCCCATCTTCGGTGCGATAAAGGGCAAGCGGCCTGTCGGCTATCCGGCGTGCCATGGGCTTGCGGGTCACTTCGTGATCCCAAGCGGCGGCGTACCAGGCATTCGCAGGATGCCTGAGGACTTTGCCGGTGGTGGAACTGCTGGACTGAACCACAGTCATCGTTGACCTTCTTTTCGTCGACTCACAGTGCACCAAGGCAGGCTGCAAGCGGGGATGTTCGCAAGATTTACAGATCCTCCCAACTATCTATGTCCATAGATGGTGGAGTGCGTCACACACTATCTATAGATATAGTTATTGGCAAGACCTTGAAAGGAACTTCTCATGAGTCTCCGCCACGCCCTCCTGGCCTTGCTTTCCGTTGAGCCGATGACCGGATACGACCTCGCCAAACGCTTCGGATCCTCCGTGGGCTTCGTATGGCACGCCCCCGATTCCCAGATCTATCCGGAACTGCGCAAGATGGAAAAAGCCGGTCTGCTCACGGCAGAGGAAGTGTCGTGGGGCCCGCGGGGAAAGAAGACGCAGTATCGGATCACCGACGACGGCAGGGCCGTCTTCCGGGACTGGATGTACTCACCCTTGGAATACTCCCGCGAGCGGGACCCTGTCCATTTGAAGGCCGCATATCTTGAATGGGTTGAACCAATCGCGGCCAAAGAACACATGCAGGCGCATATTGACTATCACCTCATGCGTCGCGAGCAATGGGCGCTCATGATCGAGGAGTTGAAGTCAGGCACCAATGAGATGTTGAATAAGCGGTTGGCCGTAACTCCCAAGGCGGATCACCAGCGAACCATTCAATACAAGATTTTTACCTACGAAGGCCTCGTTGCGCGCGCGGAGACAGAAATTGAATGGGCGAAGCGAGGACTGAAGCTCATCGAGTCCTTGGCGCAATCCGAGCAGTCCGAATAATCCGAGCAACCCCAGAGGCCCAGCAGGAACCACCGACATCGCGGCTGCTTGCAGGTTCCCAACGATGCCCAAACGGCTACCTGCAACTGCCTGTCCCTAGGCTGCAATGGCAGGCAGCATGAACTCCCACATTTGCTCTATCCGCTGCAGCACGTCTTCACGTCCGGTCAGTACGTCTGAGACCATTTGGACGCCGGTAAAGGATGCGACGAGGTATCGGCTGAAAGCGGCAGGATCGAGCTCCGCCCGGACCGTTCCTTCGGCTTTTGCTTGGAGCAAGAGGCGCTCCACCGTTGCGATCCAATCCTCGTAACGGCCTGACACGTCGGCTTCGAATGCCGAGGCTTCAAAAGTGAGCCGGATGCCGGCTTGGACGATTGGCTTGTCCAGCAATTGCCGGCCGAACATCCTGCAGAGCCCAATGATCTTATCCAGTGCGGGGGATTCGGAGCTGAGGATTTCTGCTCCGGCGGCCAGGACAATGGAGTGTTGTTCCTCGATCACTGCCAGGGCCAGGTCCCGCTTGGACGTGAAGTGGAAATACAGGGCGCCCTTGGTCACCGCGGCGCGCTTGATGATGTCTGACAGGCTGGCGTTGCCGTAGCCAGTCGCGGCGAAGACCCGGGCGGCGCCTTCAATGACCGCCAATCGGGTTTCTTTGGCGCGTTGTTGCATTGGCAAGGGCGGGCCTCTCGAACTGTGTGGGCAACGGAGCGGCGGGCCGCCGTCGAGACTTCACAACGCTACCACCGCATCGGCGCGCTCAGTGCGAGAAACCGACTGGACGGTTTTGTTTTTCCGACGCGGAGATTCTAGACTTCCTAAGAGCACGTCTTTTGGAAGGTCCGTGCGGCCCGTTTTGGGGGGAGGTGCGGTGGAGTGATCCACGCACCTCGGCTGCGCGGGCCTTCCAGAGGGTAGCGTGCAGCGTGACGCACCTCACCTTCCGGCAATTTCTCTTCCGGTGGGATTGTGGTTACTATTGACGAGTTGCTTCGGCCGGAAGGGAAAAATTTCCAGTTGAAGTCGCAAATCCGGGGCTGTGGCGCAGCTGGTAGCGCACCTGCATGGCATGCAGGGGGTCAGGGGTTCGAGTCCCCTCAGCTCCACTCCGGAAAAGACCCCGCTCAATTGAGCGGGGTCTTTTGCTTTTCCGCAAGGGCTTCCTTTACTTGAGGGCTTCGGCGAATTCGGCGCCGCTGACGAACTCCACCCCTTGGAACGGCTGATCTCCGACCACCCGGGCGTTGTGTCCGGGGGGAATTGAATAGGAGGCTCCGGGGGAGATGCTGATCTTTCCGCCGTCATCCGTCTCCACTTCCAATGAGCCGGAAACGCAGAATCCGACGTGGCTCAACTGGCAGGAATCGGTGCCCACTGCCGGCTTGATGCAGTCGGCCCAAGTCCAGCCCGGTTCAAACGTCATGCGGGCGATGGTGTAATCTCCCACAGTGACCAGGTCCAACACGGTTTTGTCCGCGTGGCGGGTTTCGTCGGGGGAGTTGTGGGACTTCACGTCCAGGTTCGTGACAACATTGACACTCATGGTTTCTCGCAAGGGACTGGGAGCCTACGGGTGGTCCCGGCGCCTGGCTCCTGGGGTCGCCGTGACGTATGCCGGCCACCTTCGGGATGATCTCACGTCCGGAGGAGGTCAGGTGTTTACGTGATGCAAGCTTAAGCTTCCTCCGAAGCACCCCTAAAGTCGATACGCCGGTCAAGCCCGGATACGGAAGCAAGGAAAGCGGGAACCTCATAGTGGCGGTACTGGATCTTGAGGCGCTCTTCGGCTCGCTGAGCAGGTTGCCCGACGTCGAAGCCGATAACCTGCAGGCCTTCGACGCTACGGACAGGCTCCTGCTCGAAAAGGCAGTGGACTTCTGTTCTCCCGACACCAGGATCGTCGTCGTTGGCGACCGCTACGGCGCGTTGACCCTGGGCACTTTGGCCGGGCTCGGCGTCGAACATGTCCGCGTGCACCAGGACCTTTTCAGCGGAAGGCTCGCGCTGGAGCGCAACGCGCGCAACGCAGGGCTGGAGGGGCAATACAGCCCCCACGAGCTCGGCAAGGATCTTCTGGAGGGGGCGGACCTTGTGCTGTTGCAGTTACCGAAAGCCCTGGCTGAGTTGGAGGAAATCGCCGACGCCGTTGCGCGGTTTGCTGCCCCGCGTACTGTCCTGTTGGCCGGCGGCCGCGTCAAGCACATGTCCGTGGGCATGAACAGTGTGCTGGAAAAGTACTTTTCGACAGTCCAACCACAGCTGGCCCGGCAGAAATCCCGGGTGTTGGTCGCGCGGGACGCCAAGCCGGGCGATCCTGAGCCGCCCTTCCCTGTTGTTGAGCCCTTGCCCGAACTGGGGATCAACGTAAGTGCCCAAGGCGCGGTCTTCGCCGGGGCGCGCCTGGATATTGGTACCCGGTACTTGTTGACGTTTCTTGACCGCATGCCGCGGGCTCATCATGTGGTGGATCTGGGATGCGGGACAGGCATCCTCGCCACCATGATTGCCAGGCAGCAACCTGACGCTCAAGTCATTGCCACCGACCAATCAGCAGCAGCTGTGGCATCGGCCAAGGGCACCGCAACGGCCAATGGGCTGGGGGACCGGATAACCGTCCTCCACGACGACGCCATGTCCTCATTCCGACCTGGCAGCGCCGACCTCATCCTGTTGAACCCGCCCTTCCACCTGGGTGCCAGTGTGCATGCCGGTGCTGCCCTGAAGATGTTCGAGGCGGCGGCCCGCGTCCTGGCGCCGGGAGGGGAACTGTGGACCGTATACAACAGCCACTTGCAATACAGGCCCGCGCTTGAACGGCTGATCGGTCCCACGCTGGAAGAAGGACGGAACCCAAAGTTCACGGTTACGCGGAGCCGAAAGGCCTGAAGGGCTGGTGGAGCCGCCTTGGCTGACCGTGCTCGCACACAATGCAGTGTCATCGTTACCAACCCCTGACGTTGGAGCCAGCGTGTGCTCGTATCCGTGGGACCAGTGGTGTCGTACGATGCAGACAAAGACCAATTCGACGAAGATTTTCCGAATGACTAGGGGTATCAGTGACTGAGATCCGGCAGCCGACACCGAGGCGCGGAACCAACCTACCCCGCATGGGGGACTTCAACCTGACCGTCATTCTGGAGGCGATCCGGCGGTCTTCTGGCGGGCTCAGCCGCGTGGAACTGGCTCAGATCGTGGGGCTGTCCCCGCAGACGATCTCGAACATCTCCCGGCGCCTCCTGGATCAGCAGCTCATCGTCGAGGCAGGCAAGGAGGGCTCCGGACCTGGAAAGCCGCGCACCATCCTTCGCCTCAACCCTGCGGGGATGTACGCCGTGGGAGTGCACCTGGACCCTGCCGTCATCACCTTTGTTGTCCTGGACCTGCTGGGCGACGTCGTCAAACACTCCCGGATGGCTACTCCTGGCGGGGACCCTGCAGGTGTCATCACCAGCATCGCCGAGCAGATCAAGGCATTGATCGATGAGTCCGGCGTGGATGTGGCAAAGATTGCCGGCTTGGGAGTTGCTGTCCCGGGGCCGATCGACCTGGATGAAGGTTCCGTAGTGGAGCCGCCGCTTCTGACGCGGTGGAACAGGGTCCGGATCCGGGAGGCGTTGGCCGACGCCACTGGCCTGGAGACGCTCGTGGACAAGGACGTGACCAGCGCAGCGGTGGCCGAAACCTGGGCTGGCGGCGCGAGCGGCGCCGGCAGCTTCGTTTTCATGTACATGGGAACGGGTATCGGTTGCGGCATCGTGCTCAACGACGAGGTAGTGCGCGGAACCTCGGGCAACGCCGGCGAGATAGGCCACATCGTTGTTGATCCGGAGGGCCCGCAGTGTGATTGCGGCCTTCGGGGATGCGTCAAATCGTCCTGTATTCCGCAAGTGTTGGTGGCAGAAGCCGAGGCCGCAGGTGTCCTCAACGGGCACCGGCACGGGGCGGACGGTCCCGAAGTGCAGGAACGGTACGCGGAGTTGTGTGATAAGGCCGACGCCGGCGATGAACGGGCCATCGCGATTTTGGACAAGTCGGCCACGCTGGTGGCACGGGCGGTGTCGGTGGTGACGAACACCCTGGACGTGGAGCGCGTGGTCTTTGGAGGCCCGTTCTGGGGCCGCATGGCACCGTATTTCCTGGAGCGCGTTCCAGACCTCCTGGACAAGAACAACGCTGCCCGCATGATCCACGGACTGGAAGTTGTGGGTACCGGGGTGGGCGAAGACGTCGGTGCAATCGGCGCCGCTTGCCTGGTCTTGGAGCACATGCTGGCCCCGCGCGCACAACGGCTCCTGCTGGAGGGCTGATCGGCCGGGGCATGGATCCTTGCGGACCATGCCCGTCAGTCGATGTCTTCGATGATTTCGCCGTAGGGAATGGATTCGTCCACGCGTGCCTGGTGCCCGGTTGGCCCACGGTTGAAGGTAATGCGTACACCGTGCCTCTGGTCCGCTGCTGACTGGAGGAGTACGGGGCGGATGGCGTCGATGACATGCTGGTCCTGCGATGCCAGGTAACTCTGATAGGCGGCTGGTAGCTGATGCATGGCAAAAGGATAGACCTCAGGCGCCCCCATGGGGAGGGGTACCCATTGCGGCCTGGAGCGTGTGCCGTTTGGATAGAGTGGCCGATGCAGGCGGAAACACTAAGCCCACCGCTTGCCGCATGACTCATAACGCCAGCGAGGGGACCCCAGTGCACCAGATCACAGCCACGGCCGGAATCGATGCACCGGACATGGTGCGAGCCCAGCAGTTGGTTGCCGGCATTGTCCGCAGTTTCGAAAACAAGGTGGTGGGGCAGGCCCGGTTGAGGGAGACCCTCATGATCGGACTGCTGACGGGCGGCCATGTGTTGCTGGAAAGTGTTCCAGGACTGGCCAAGACCACAGCTGCCCAAGCAATCGCTGAATCGGTCAGTGCCGATTTCCGACGAATCCAGTGCACCCCCGACCTGCTTCCCAGCGACATCGCGGGAACGCAGATTTTCGACGCCGCGAAGGGAACCTTCGTGACGCAGTTGGGACCTGTCCACGCCAACATTGTGTTGCTTGACGAGATCAACAGGTCCAGCGCAAAGACGCAAAGCGCCATGCTCGAGGCCATGCAGGAAAAGCAGACGTCCATCGGCGGTGAGTCCTATCCGTTGCCGCAACCGTTCCTCGTGCTGGCCACCCAGAACCCGATCGAGCAGGAAGGTACCTACCGCCTCCCTGAAGCGCAGATGGACAGGTTCATGCTCAAAGACGTCCTCGACTACCCCAGCCCGGGCGAAGAAGCCGAGGTGATCAGGCGGATCGACGCCGGAGTGTTCAGTGCCGGGCAGAAGCCGCCCGCTGCCGCTTCCCTCGACGCCGTGGTCCAGGTCCAGGAGTTGGTGCGTCGCGTGTACATCGACCCCGCCATCGTCCGCTACATCGTCGGCCTCGCCTACGTCACCCGCAACGCCTCCCAGTACCTCGAACCACACCTGGCCAACCTGGTGGAATTCGGGGCCAGCCCACGGGCCAGTATCGCCTTCAGCCAGGCGGCCAGGGCCCTGGCCTTGCTCAACGGGCGCGACCACGTCATCCCCGAGGACGTGAAGAACCTGGCACACCGGGTCCTGCGCCACCGCATCATCCTCGGCTTCGACGCCGTCGTGGAGGGCGTCGCCGTGGAGACCGTCATCGATGCCGTCCTGGCGTCTGTCCAGACGCCTTAGCGGGGCCAGCAGGTGCCCAGCCTTATCAGAGGCGTTAAGTCGAAGATGTTCATCTTCGCCCATCGCAGGACCCTCGCCCTGCTTGAGGGTGAATACGGTTCGGTCTTCAAAGGCCGCAGCCTGGATTTCGACGAGCTGCGCACCTACGTCCCCGGTGACGAGGTACGAGACATCGACTGGAAAGCCACGGCACGGCACGGCTCACCCTTGGTCAAACGCTATGTGGCAGTCCGGCGCCACTCGGTGCTGTTGGTCGTCGACACCGGGAGAAACATGGCCGCGGAGGCTTTCTCGGGGGAGATCAAGAAGGATATTGCTGTCCACGCGGCCGGCGTCGTTGGATACCTCGCGTGCCGTCACGGCGATGACGTGGGCCTCGTGCACGGAAATGCGAGCGCCTCCCGGTACCGGCCTCCCAAAGCCAGCGAGGAACATCTTGAGCGGCTGCTTCAGGAGATTGATGGCGCCAGCGTGCTCGATGGCCATCCCAGCGACATCGCCGATCAGCTCAACTACGTCCTGCGGTACATCAAAGGTCGAATGCTGGTGGTGGTCGTGGCCGACGAGTTTCTTCCAGATGCCAGGACCGAGGACCTGATGCGCAGGCTACGGGTACGGCATGAAATTTTGTGGCTGACTGTCCGGGACGCCGACCTCGCACCGGACACGGAGGCGCCAGGACATCTGGACAGTACGGACGTCGGCACGGGCAACGGTATCCCGCTGCCGCTGGCCTCGGACGAGGCGGTACGGGCAGCCTACGCGCGCGCAATGACCCAGCGCACGGCCAAGCGGAAGGACTTGTTCCGTCGCTTGGCTGTCGCCGAGGAAGAAGCCACCAGCACCAACGACGTCGTGACGACCGTGTTCGCCCTGTTGGAAAAGCACCGCTCGGGAGCACTCACCTCACGGGGCGGGGCGAAAAGGGGCCGGCGTGCCAACTGACTCCACCTTCTATGCACCCCTTCAATACCAGGCCCACTGGATGTGGCTCGGAATCCTCCTCATCGTGCTTGTTGCCGGATGGTATGCGTGGCTCTTCCGTCCCCGGCGTGACCCCGTGACCACAGGGCGCCAGACTGAAAGGCCCGATTTGGAGACGCTGCGGTCCCGCTGCTTGTCAGCGATAGAGGCCACGGCCATGGACGCCGACGCCGGTACGGTACCCGAGCGCGACGCCCACCAGAGGCTCAGCTTCCTCGTGCGGGAATTCGCCGGGGCAGCCACAGGTCTTTCCGTCACCTCCATGACGCTCGATGAGCTGCGCCGCGAAGGCTTCACCGGGTTGGCTGAGGGAATAGCCCGTATCTACCCCAGCGAATTCTCCACCCTGCCTGTCCAGCCTGTACGCCACTCGGCTGATATCGCCCGCGAGGTGGTCCAGGAGTGGAACTGACCTACTGGTGGATGCTTCCGCTGGCAGCGGCGGTGGTGGCGGTCAGCGCCTGGCTGCACTTCCGGCGTCGCAAGCCCCCACAGACCCGCGTCGTCGCCCACGGCGAGCGGCTTACGGAGCTCCCCGAATACCAGGAGGCCCTTCGCCGCTACCGCACCGGGCTTCTGCTCACCACACTGCTGGCAGCGGTCTTGCTGATTGCCGCGGCCATCACTGCCGCCCGTCCGGCCATGCGCTCCACGGAACAACCGGAGATCCGCAACAGGGACATCGTGCTGTGCCTCGATGTCTCCGGTTCAATGACAAGCACCGACGCCGCCTTGGTGGGCGTCTTCAAGGACCTCGCCAAGGAGTTTGACGGCGAGAGGATCGGCATGGTCATCTTCGATAGCAGCAGCGTGCAACTGTTTCCCCTCACCGATGATTACGACTATGCCCAGGAGCAACTCACCCACGCCGAAAAGGCCCTGGCCGACGGGGCGGGAGCGTTCTTTGAGGGCACGTGGAACGCGGAGGGCTCATCACTCATCGGTGATGGCCTGGCCTCCTGCGTCCAGAGCTTCCCGGACACTGACAGCGGCGGAACCGGCGCGGGGGACAGCAAGCGCTCGCGGTCAGTGGTCCTGGCCACGGACAACTTCGTTTCCGGGGTGCCTATTTTCACCTTGTCAGAAGCCAGCGCTCTGGCCACCAGCAAGAACGTGAAGGTGCACGCCCTGAATCCCAGCGATATGGACTACGGCGATCAATCCGATCAGCCGGGCGCCCAGCTCAAGGCGGCCGCGGAGGGAACAGGCGGGACGTATTCCCGTCCGGACAGCCCGGAAGCGGTGCCAGCCATCGTCAGGCAGGTGCAGAAAACCGAAGCCACCAGTTACCTGTCAGCTCCGCAGGCGGTCGTGTCCGACGCCCCCGTCTGGCCCCTTGGTGTCGCACTGCTGGCCGGACTGGGAATCCTGGTGCTGGGACGGAGGCTGGAGCAATGACAAACAGCGCCCTGACCATGGCCCCGATCCTGCCTTGGCCCGTGCTCGCTGCAGCCTTCCTGGGGGTCATCGCGTTTACCGTCTGGACCATCTCCACCCTCATCAAGGGGTCCGGGGGCCAAAGGGGAGCGAAGCCACGGCGATACCTGCGTGCCGCAGTAATCAGGTGTGTCGTCGTCGTGCTGCTGCTGCTCGCTGCCCTGCGTCCGGGTTGGGGCGGTGGACAGGCCAACACCGCAAGGTCGGATCTTGATGTCTTCTTTGTTGTGGACACCAGTACCAGCATGGCCGCCGAAGACTACAACGGGACCCGCACTCGGTTGGCTGGAGTCCAACAGGACGTCATGGCGATCGCGAAAGAGCTGGCCGGAGCCAAGTTCTCCTTGATCACCTTCGATGACAAAGCCACGGTCCGGATGCCGTTGTCCCAGGACGCCACAGCGCTCCATACCAGCATGGCCACCCTGCAGCCCCAGAACCCCCGCTACGCCAAGGGCAGCAGCGTCACCGGAGCAGGGCAGCTCCTGAAGGAACGCCTTGCAGCCGCACAAGAGCAACACCCCGGCCGGCCCGCGCTGGTTTTCTACGCGGGCGACGGCGAAAACACCAGTTCCGCGGCCATGCCGCCGATGGACGGGGCGAACGTAGCCGGGGGAGCAGTGCTTGGCTACGGAACATACGCCGGCGGCCGGATGAAGGACTCCTCCAAAAACACCACCGCCTACGTGAAGGATCGCTCAAGAGCTGGCGAGGACGCCGTTTCAACGATCGACGAAGCACAGCTCCGCGCCATTGCCGGGCAACTCAACGTCCCTTACGCCCACCGGACCGGGACAGAGCCCGCCTCCCAGATGTTCGGCAAGGCTCAGCCTGTCTCTGTCTCCGTCAATACCGAGGACGGGCCAGGAAGAGTCGAACTGTATTGGCTGCTCGCGCTGGCCGCTTTCCTCCTCGCCGTGCCCGAACCCCTCAGGCACCTCACCGCCTTGCGGGCCACCGGCAGAACACAGTCGAAGGAGCGGAGCTGATGGCCGCCATGGATCCACGACGGCGACGTCGCCGCCTTGCGCTCTTGTCGGCACCGGCTGCCCTCTTGGCGCTCGCCGCCGCTGCGAAACTCCTGAGCGTTGGCTTGCTGGGCGGGTCCGCTGAAAGTTCCTTCACGGCGGGAAGTCATGACGGGGTGGCGCAAGCGGCATCGTGGCTGGGAGCAGTCAACGTGCTTGAACCCCATAAGGCCCCGTTCGCGTCCGGGGACGCGAACGTCCTGGCAGGGGATTTTGCTGCGGCGCGGGCGGATTTCGAAGCGGCCTTGAGGGCCGGCGGCGGAGTGGACGAGTGCAGGATCCGCGTGAACCTCGTGCTCAGCGTGGAGAAGCTTTCCGATTCTTCCGCTGAGCCGGGGGTCAAGGACAGGCTGGTCCGGGAAGCACTGGCCCTGATTGACGCCGCGCCGACCCAGTGTCACGAACCAGGACCTGCGAACTCAGCGGGAGAGGGGGCCGCACTTGAGGCAGCCAAGGACCGGCTCAATGGCCGGTTGGCCCCAAGCGAACCTGGACAGGACAAGTCGACGCAACCCCCTGCGACGCCGCAGGACAAGCAACTCCAGCAGCTCGAAGAGAGCGCCCGGAAAGCGCAACTCGAGCGTGGCGAAGGGCAGGAACGTGACGAGTACCTGCGCGGACCGGACGATAGCTCAGGCGTGGACAGGCCATGGTGACCATTCGGCGAAGAATATTCGGTATCCGGGGGCTGGTCACCCTACGTGACCTGCCGCCGTCGTGCGTTAACCGGCGGTGCTACTCCCACAGTATTTCGTCATCCACCACGCCGTCTTCATCGGCAGCGGCTACCAGCAGTTCGTCCGTGAAGTGCGAACCGAGGGTGAAGTCGAGGACGAAATAGCGTTCAGGCTGCCCGGGATAGATGGCCACATGGCCGAGCTTGAGGGCTTTGAGGAAGACATCGTTGGTGAGCTGGTCCTTGTCGCGGACGCCAAAGACCGATTCGAGTTGCTCTTCCTTGAGCTGGGAGCTGTGGAAATGCAGGAATTGTTGGGGATTGGTGCCGTCCTGGCCCAGCTCGTCGGCAATCATCTCGCGGACCTGGTCCACGAGTTCGGGAAGGAAGCGCAAGCGGTAGTCCACCTTGCGCATGGCGGCCTCGTCAAAATGGTCGTGTGCGGCGACGTTCAGGTCCAGCTCAAGCTGGTTGCCGCCGAGCTCGTGTCTTGCGACGAAGCAATGTTCACGCCCGTGATTGAGCTCTATCTCCCCAAAATGCTTGCTCGCTACCTTGCCCATGTGATCAATCTAACCCCTACATCCAGCGGGTTCCAGCACTTGGGCATATTTCACTTGCGCCGCTGCGGACCCTTGACAGGAGCGGTTTTCAAGGGATGCAGGCCGCTCTTGCCTGCAGTGCCGCGGAGGGTATCAGCCAGCAGTTGCGTGAAGAGTTGAACCTGGGCAGTCCGCTTTTCATTGATCAGCAGGGCGAACACGTTTCGTGCCAGCCGGATGTCCGGAACGTCCAGCACCACGACCCCGGGTGGCCGGTTGCGCAGGGCCAGTTCCGGTACCAGGGAGGCACCAAGACCGGCGGCGGTCATCTCGAGGCTCGCGTGGAAGTCGTCACTGTAGGCAACCACCCTGGGATGGAGGTTGCAACTGGCGAACAGTCGCTCGATCACCAGCGCATCGCTGGTCCCGGGATGGTGGACGATCCATGGCATGTCGGACAGATGGGCGGCCTCGATCTCGGCATCCTCGCGGATTTTCCAGGACGCCGGCAGGACCACGCGGAAGTCGTCGTCGCCGATCCATTGGCGCTCCAGCGAATGCGGCCAGGCCAAACCGGACTGCCCCACCTGGTAGACCAACGCGACGTCCAGTTCGCCGCCGCTGCGCAGGCCCTGGATGGTCTGGGCAGGTTCTGCCACGGATACCCGCAGCTCAATGCCCAGTCCGTTCCACCGTTCATTCCGGAGGATATCCGGCAGTACATAGGTGGCCAGGCTGGGGAAGATGCCAAGGCGCAGTTCCTGGGCGGGGGAGTCGTTGGTCCTGGAGGCGGCCGCCATCAGGGCCTCAACATCCGTGAGGACCTTGGAGGCGTGCCGTGTCATGGTCAGGGCAGCTTCGGTTGGGACAACGCTGCGCGCCGAGCGCTGGAAGAGTTCGACGCCGGTATCACGTTCCAGCGCGGCCATCTGTTGGGAGACCGCGGAGGCTGTGTAGCCAAGCTGTGCTGCGGCGGCAGCGAACGAGCCAAGGCGGGTCACCTCCATGAGTGTTCGGAGGTGGAGGAGGTTGACCATCAGCCGATTTTAGCTGTTCGCCACGCCACATTTTCAAAGTGTCACGACACGCCGTATCCACGCGACACGCTGAAGATTAAATGTGGCTAAGTAGTCCACAGGGTGTGGATGACATCTCTCATTTTGGCGGAATCACGGACATTTTGAAGGCCCTGTCCTGTGGACGAGCGGTGGATTGAATGACATACTTGTAATACATCATCTTGGGGTTCCGGCGAGGCGCTTGCACTACATGTAGTATCGATTTACGGATTGAGCGGGAAACCAGCACAAGACTAAATAAGAGCGTGTTGGCTGTCACGGCAGCCTGCGGGCCGGTATCGGATTCAGTAGTCAGTTCCGGTTGAGCCCGCCAGATACGAAGAGAACCAGACTTCAACTTAGGGGACAGGGATCATGACCGTAACGGTTTACACGAAGCCGGCCTGTGTTCAGTGCAACGCAACCTACCGGGCACTCGACAAGAAGGGCATTGCCTACCAGAGTGTCGACATCTCCCAGGACGCCGAGGCACTTGAGCGCCTCAAGGCACTGGGTTACATGCAGGCTCCGGTTGTCGTGACTGAGCAGGACCACTGGTCCGGATTCCGCCCGGACAAGATCGAGGAACTGGCCCAGACCGTTTCTTCCGTGGCCTAAGTTTCCATTCAAACTTCGCCACCACAGCACGCCAAGAATTCCTATGTAGTTGAGGTGACTCCCATGGCACCGTTGGCAGCGGCAACCGTACGTGATGTGACGGAAGCTGTCACCACCAGGAGTCACCTCATCTACTTTTCCTCGACATCCGAGAACACCAAAAGATTCGTCCAGAAACTGGGCAGGGACGCGGCACGCATCCCGCTCTACGCCCAGGACGCTCCGCTTCAAGCGCTTGAACCTTTTGTCCTGGTACTTCCCACCTATGGCGGAACGAACGGCGAAGGCTCAGTGCCCAAGCAGGTCATCAGATTTCTGAACGATCCCCGGAACAGGGAACTGATCCGCGGTGTTATCGGAGCAGGGAACACCAATTTCGCGGACAACTACTGCGCAGCGGGAGACATCATCTCCGTTAAGTGCAAGGTGCCGCATCTTTACAAATTTGAACTCATGGGGACGCCGGAAGACGTTCAACGGGTCAACGAAGGGCTGGAAAAGTTTTGGACACAACTGTCGCAGAAACAGAAGTAACCGGGGGCGCTGTGGACACGGCCAAGAAGCCGCTGCCCGAGGCCTACAAGGGCCTGGGCTATCACGAGCTCAATGCCATGCTCAACCTGTATGGCCCGAACGGCGAGATCCAGTTCGAAGCCGACCGCGAAGCTGCGCACCAGTACTTCCTGCAGCACGTGAACAACAACACTGTGTTCTTCCACGATCTCGAAGAGAAGCTCGACTACCTGGTCAAGAACCAGTACTACGAGCGCGAGACCCTTGACCAGTACACGATGAACTTCATCCGCGAGCTCTTCAACCGCGCGTACAAGAAGAAGTTCCGTTTCGAAACCTTCCTCGGCGCTTTCAAGTTCTACACCTCCTACACGCTGAAGACTTTTGACGGCAAGCGTTTCCTTGAGCGCTACGAAGACCGCGTCTGCATGGTGGCCCTGCACCTTGCCCGCGGTAACGAAGAACTGGCCAACCGCCTCGTTGACGAAATCATCGACGGCCGCTTCCAGCCGGCCACCCCGACGTTCCTGAACGCCGGCAAGGCCCAGCGTGGCGAGCTCGTCTCCTGCTTCCTGCTCCGCATTGAAGACAACATGGAGTCGATCGCCCGCGCCATCAACTCCGCCCTCCAGCTGTCCAAGCGTGGCGGCGGCGTGGCCCTCTCGCTCACCAACATCCGTGAGCACGGCGCCCCGATCAAGCAGATCGAAAACCAGTCCTCCGGTGTCATCCCCGTGATGAAGCTCCTCGAAGACAGCTTCTCCTACGCCAACCAGCTCGGTGCCCGCCAGGGCGCAGGTGCCGTCTACCTGCACGCCCACCACCCGGACATCCACCGCTTCCTGGACACCAAGCGTGAGAATGCCGACGAGAAGATCCGCATCAAGACCCTCTCCCTGGGCGTTGTGGTTCCGGATATCACGTTCGAGCTCGCCAAGAAGAACGAGGACATGTACCTCTTCTCCCCGTACGACGTCGAGAAGGTCTACGGTGTTCCGTTCTCCGATATTTCGGTGACCGAGAAGTACTACGAGATGGTCGATGATTCCCGGATCAAGAAGACCAAGATCAGTGCCCGCGAGTTCTTCCAGACCCTCGCGGAGATCCAGTTCGAATCCGGCTACCCGTACATCATGTTCGAGGACACCGTGAACCGGGCCAACCCGATCGACGGCAAGATCACCATGAGCAACCTGTGCTCGGAGATCCTGCAGGTTTCCTCGCCGTCCGTCTACGCGGAAGACCTGAGCTACGAGACCGTGGGCAAGGACATTTCCTGCAACCTAGGTTCCATGAACATTGCCAAGACCATGGATTCACCGGACTTCGGTCTCTCCATCGAGACGTCCATCCGCGCCCTCAGCGCCGTGTCCGACATGTCTTACATCAATTCGGTACCGTCCATCGCCCAGGGCAACGCCCAGAGCCACGCGATCGGTCTCGGCCAGATGAACCTCCACGGCTACCTTGCCCGCGAGCACGTCCACTACGGTTCCGAAGAGGGCCTGGACTTCACCAACATCTACTTCTACACGGTGCTGTTCCACGCGCTGCGCGCCTCCAACCGCCTGGCCATCGAGACCGGCCAGAAGTTTGGCGGCTTTGAGAAGTCCACCTACGCTTCCGGTGAGTTCTTCGACAAGTACACGGAGCAGGAATGGGTTCCGGCAACGGAGCGCGTCCGCGAGCTCTTCGCCGGCCACCACATCCCCACCCAGGATGACTGGCGCGAGCTGAAGGCGTCCGTCATGGAGCACGGTATCTACAACCAGAACCTCCAGGCTGTTCCGCCTACCGGTTCCATCAGCTACATCAACAACTCCACCTCGTCGATCCACCCGGTGGCAGCCAAGATCGAAATCCGCAAGGAAGGCAAGATCGGTCGCGTTTACTACCCGGCCCCGTACCTGACCAATGACAACCTGGAGTACTACCAGGATGCCTATGAAATCGGCTACGAGAAGATCATCGACACCTACGCCGCTGCCACGCAGCACGTGGACCAGGGCCTGTCCTTGACGCTGTTCTTCAAGGACACTGCCACCACGCGTGACATCAACAAGGCGCAGATCTACGCATGGCGCAAGGGCATCAAGACCCTCTACTACATCCGTCTCCGCCAGCTCGCGCTGGAAGGCACGGAGGTTGAGGGTTGCGTTTCGTGCATGTTGTAACCGATATCGGTTGAATTAGCGGCAGCTGTCGCTTACACAACCAAAGAGCACGACGGCGGGTTCCCACCCGCCGTCGTAGGCTTATCTCAAGAAAACCATCGCTTAAAGGGGATGAAATGACCGAAAAGGTCAAGCTGCTGACACACGTCGAGGCCATCAACTGGAACAAGATCCAGGACGACAAGGACGTGGAAGTCTGGAACCGGCTGGTCAACAACTTCTGGCTTCCGGAGAAGGTGCCGCTGTCCAACGACGTCCAGTCGTGGCACACGCTGACGCCGGAAGAGCAGCAGCTCACCATGCGCGTTTTCACCGGCCTCACCCTGCTGGACACCATCCAGGGCACGGTCGGCGCCGTTTCGCTGATACCGGATGCGATCACCCCGCACGAAGAAGCTGTGTACACCAACATCGCCTTCATGGAGTCGGTGCACGCGAAGTCCTACTCGTCCATCTTCTCCACACTGTGCTCCACCAAGGAGATTGACGACGCTTTCCGCTGGTCGCTCGAGAACGAGAACCTGCAGAAGAAGGCGCAGATCGTCATGGACTATTACCAGGGCGACGACCCCCTGAAGCGCAAGGTTGCTTCCACGCTGTTGGAGAGCTTCCTGTTCTACTCGGGCTTCTACCTGCCCATGTACTGGTCTTCGCGCGCCAAGCTCACGAACACGGCTGACCTCATCCGCCTCATCATCCGCGACGAGGCCGTGCATGGCTACTACATCGGCTACAAGTTCCAGAAGGGCCTGGAGAAGGTTTCCGAGGCCCGCAAGCAGGAGATCAAGGACTACACGTTCGAACTCCTCTTCGAGCTGTACGAAAACGAAGTCCAGTACACGCACGACCTCTATGACGGCGTCGGCCTGGCCGAGGACGTCAAGAAGTTCCTGCACTACAACGCCAACAAGGCCCTCATGAACCTCGGCTACGAGGCCATGTTCCCGGCTTCCGTCACCGACGTGAACCCGGCCATCCTCTCCGCCCTGTCCCCGAACGCCGACGAGAACCACGACTTCTTCTCCGGATCGGGCTCCTCCTACGTGATTGGCAAGGCTGTCAACACGGAGGATGAGGACTGGGAGTTCTAGTTCGCTGTTGGGCCCGGGGTTGGTTGCAAAATGCAGCCAACCCCGGGCTTTTTTGGCTTAAGTCCTCTTGGGGGTTCGCCTACGCCGTGCTAATACGTCACGCAAGAATTGCGTAATTATCGTGATCCTTGTCACTATTGGTCTGTTCAGCTTTGCGCATAGGCAAGCCTTACCTACTCTTACATGAGCAAGCCTTCCCAACACCCAGGCCTGCACGGACGAAGGTCCCCCAAGAGTTTTTGTTCGCAGAAAGAAGTCCCCATGAACATCCCCAAGAAAGCGTTGGCCGGAATCGCCCTTGCGGCAACCGCAGCACTTGGCCTCAGCGCCTGCGGCTCCAACGCAGGCAGTGCCCCCGTTGCGTCCGGTTCTGCATCCGGAGGCGCGGTCTCCGGTGAAATCACGGTGTACAACGCCCAACACGACACCCTGACCAAGGAATGGGTTGACGCCTTCACCAAGGAGACCGGCGTCAAGGTCACCATCCGTCAGGGCTCGGACACCGAACTGTCCAACCAGATCGTCCAGGAAGGCCAGGCCTCCCCGGCAGACGTGTTCCTGACCGAGAACTCTCCCGCAATGGCGCAGGTAGAGAACGCAGGACTTTTCGCTGACGTGGACAAGGCAACCCTGGACCAGGTGCCCGCAGAATTCCGTCCCTCCACCGGGAAGTGGACCGGCATCGCCGCCCGCTCCACCGTCCTGGTGTACGACAAGAACAAGATCAGCGACGACCAGTTGCCCAAGTCCATGCTGGACCTGGCCAAGCCGGAGTGGAAGGGCAAGTGGGCCGCTTCGCCCTCCGGCGCCGATTTCCAGGCAATCGTTGCAGCGCTCCTTGAACTCAAGGGTGAAGCGGCAACCGAGGAATGGCTCAAGGGCATGAAGGATAACTTCAAGGCTTACAAGGGCAACAGCACGGCCATGAAGGCAGTCAACGCCGGTGAAGTCGACGCCGCCCTGATCTACCACTACTACTACTACGGCGACCAGGCCAAGACTGGCGAGAACTCCAAGAACGTCACGCCGTACTTCTTCAAGAACCAGGACCCGGGAGCATTCCTCTCCGTCTCCGGCGGCGGTGTCCTCAAGTCGGCCAAGAACGCTGCGGCGGCCCAGGCATTCCTGAAGTTCATCACCGGCAAGCAGGGCCAGGAAGTCCTGAAGAACGGTACGTCCTTCGAGTACGCGATCGCCTCCCAGGTTGATGCCAACGCCAAGCTCGTCCCCATCAAGGACCTGCAGGCTCCCACCGTGGACCCGGCCAAGCTGAACTCCGCCAAGGTCACCGAGCTGATGACCAAGGCAGGACTCCTCTAGTTCTGTGACTACTGACCTATCGGCTTCCCGACCGCAAGGAACGGAAAGCATGACGACGGCGGGCAGGGGCAAGCGCCCTCGCCCGCCTTTCGGCGTTTCCACAGTGTCCCTCCTGGCAGTGTTGATCGCCCTGTTCTCGCTCCTTCCGTTGGGTTACGTGGTCTACATGACCATCACGACCGGCTGGGAGACCGCCGTCGAACTCATCCTTCGTCCGCGCGTTGGTGAGCTGCTGCTCAATACTGTTCTGCTGACAGTGGTCACCATTCCGCTCTGCCTGCTGTTCGGCGTGGGTGGTGCTTGGCTGGTGGAACGCACCACACTGCGCGGGCGGCGATGGTGGGCTGTTGCGCTGGCAGCGCCGTTGGCTATCCCGGCCTTCGTCAACAGCTATTCGTGGGTTTCGGCCGTTCCGTCGCTGGAGGGCCTCTGGTCCGGGGTGCTGATAGCGACCCTTTCGTACTTCCCGCTGGTCTACATACCGGCCGCCGCCACCCTCGGCCGCCTGGACCCCGCCATCGAGCAGTCCGCTGCCTCTCTTGGACTGGGTCCGTGGGCCGTGTTCTTCAGGGTGGTCTTGCCGCAACTTCGCATCGCCATGACCGGCGGAGCCTTGCTCGTAGGCCTGCACCTCCTGGCTGAATACGGCGCGTTCGCCATGATCCGTTTTGATACCTTTACGACGGCGATCATGGTCCAGTTCCAGTCGACGTTCAATGGAACCGCCGGCAACATGTTGGCCAGCGTTTTGGTGGTGCTCTGCCTTTTCCTGCTCCTCGCCGAGGTCAAAAGCCGCGGTACGGCGCGGTACGCCCGTATCGGATCGGGAGCCCAGGGCAAGACCACGCAGTTGCCACTGGGCGCGTACCAAGTGCCGGCACAGCTCGGCCTTCTGTCACTCTCGGCCTTGGCTTTCGGCCTGCCACTTTGGTTTGTCCTCAAATGGGTGATCGCCGGCGGCGCCGACATCTGGGCCGCTGAGGAATTCCTGCCGGCACTGCTCCAGACCCTGCTGTACGGGGCGGTGGGCGCGGCTGTTACCACTGTGGTTGCTTTCCCCATGGCCTATCTGGCCGTCAGGCACCCGAGCTGGTTCAGCAAGCTGCTTGAACTTTCCAATTACGTCACGAGTTCCCTGCCCGGAATTGTAGTTGGCCTGGCTTTTGTTACCGTCAGCATCCGGGTGGTGCCAGGCGTTTACCAGACTGCCGGAGTCCTGATCGCCGCCTATGTGTTGCTGTTCCTTCCCCGGGCGCTGGTCAATATCCGCTCAGGCCTGGCCCAGGCCCCGAAGGAACTCGACGAAGCTGCGCAATCCTTGGGCAAGGCCCCGTTGGTGTCCTTCTTCAGGGTGACATTGCGGCTGACCGCCCCGGCCGCTGCCGGGGGAGCCGCACTCGTGTTCCTTGCCATTGTCAATGAATTGACGGCCACTCTGCTTCTTGCGCCGAATGGCACGCGAACCCTGGCCACGGAATTCTGGAGCAAGAGCAGCGAAATCGACTACACCGGGGCAGCTCCCTATGCCTTGCTGATGATCCTGCTCTCGGCACCCATGACTTACCTGCTTTTCCAACAGTCCAAGAAAGTAGCCGGACAGTGACAGAACAAGCCCCTTCCCGACTCCCGTCGCCCCGGGTGGCCCCCTCCGTGGCTCCGACCACGAACTCCCACCTGGACATTTCCGAAGTCACCAAGAACTTCGGCTCCCAGGCTGTCCTCAAAGGAGTGAACCTCTCGGTGGCCCGTGGCGGGACCACCGCCATCGTCGGCCCATCAGGCTCCGGAAAGACCACCTTGCTCCGGCTCATCGCAGGCTTCGAACACCCGAATACCGGGTCCATCAGCCTGAACGGCACTCCTGTGGCGGGCGACGGGGTCCAGGTCCCTGCCCACAAGCGCCACGTCGGTTACGTCGCACAGGACGGAGCACTGTTCCCGCACCTGACTGTCGGACAGAACGTCGCTTTCGGGTTGGATGCCGGCAAGCTCGACGGCGGTCGCCGGGCCATAAGAGCCCGCGTTGAGGAACTGTTGGACATGGTTTCCTTGGACCCCGCCATGGCGAAGCGACGCCCGCACCAGCTTTCTGGCGGCCAGCAGCAGCGTGTGGCCTTGGCCCGCGCACTGGCTCGGGAGCCGGAATTAATGCTCCTGGACGAGCCATTCTCTGCTCTGGACGCAGGCCTGCGGGTGGCCACCCGCCGGGCCGTGGCAAAGGTCCTGAACGCCGCCGGGGTGACGACCATACTGGTCACCCACGACCAGGCTGAAGCGTTGTCCTTCGCGGATCAGGTAGCCATTATGCGCGGTGGGAAACTTGCGCAGATCGGCAACCCCTTTGTGGTCTACACCCGTCCTGCGGACCGGGCGACGGCCGAATTCCTGGGAGAAGCTGTGATTCTCGATGCCTGGATGGAGGGTTCCCTGGCGACGTGCTCCCTGGGAGGGATTGCCGTTCGGCGCCCACCCGCCCAAGGCAAAGTACAGCTCATGCTGCGCCCGGAACAGATCCGCATCGCACCGGATGGACCAATCCGCGGCGTAGTAGTCGATACCGACTACTTTGGGCCGGAAACGACTGTCCGAATCAAGCTTGGTGCGTACACAGCGCTGGACGGTGCGGGGCAGGGGAAAGGCCACCGTTATCCGGGCGGCGGCGAGATCATCACCATCCGGCACTGGAATGCTTCGATCACCAAACCGGGCACGGAACTCTGCCTCCGCGTGGTGGGTGAAGGAGTTGCTTTTCCTGTAGGGGAGTAGCCGGCTCAGGTGCCACTTGCCGCGACACTATGGTGCCCAGGCAGAGGAGGAGCTTGTGAGCGGTAGCTATGCCCCGTTGGCGTCCTGAGCTCCACTGTATGGACGTCGCCGGGGACTGTTCTGCTGCTCCAGCCGGGGTGCTCTTTGGTGTGGTTGCAGGCTTCACAGAGCCCGGCGCCGTTGTCCAAGGAAGTAGGTCCGCCGTGGCGCCAAGGGATGACGTGGTCCGTATGGCGGATCGGCGCGTCGCAATATGGGGTCCGGCACAGGTTGTCGCGCGCTTCCATGAGCCGGCGCATACCCGGCGGGAAGAAACGAGCCCGCGAGTCCGTGGCGAGCAGCTCTCCGGTTGCAGGGGCGGTGTAGAGGCGACGTAGCCAAATGTTGAAGTCACTGCCGGGATCGCCGTTAGCCTTCGTTGTGGACACAAGCCTTCTGGCCCACTCAGCGGGGACAATTCCATAGCCGGTCAGTCGCGCCGGTTCGGAGTCACCAGCGAGGAGGGTGCGGTCGGTCATCACCAGCTGCAGGTCTATTCCTGAATAACCGGCAGAAGAACCCGTGATCCGCTCAACCAGAGTGTCGGCCATGACCTGGCCTCGGCCACGTTCCTCACCTCCGGGACGGGACCGGGCTGCGTCAGCGGCACGGGTGAGCGCCGCGTTGGCAGCGACGCCTTGGGCCACCGGAAGCAAAGCGGTCAGGATGGTCATGGTGTCCGGTGCGGGGCGGAGACTCACGGTCCTCTCGTTCGCGGCATGTGCAGCCCGTTGGGTCACCGAACGCGGATCACGCCGATAGGCGGCTGCTTTCGTGGCGGCGACGATCGCCTTGTCTCCGGCGCCGTCGAAACTTCCGGTATCGGGTGCGAGTTCTTCGTCCACAGCCGCCCGGTCTTCGACGGACAAGCACGCTGTCTCTTTAACGATCAGCGTAGCCCGCCACTCATTCAACAGCCCTGCGTCCACAGCGGCCATCGTGTGCGGCATCTCTTTGACCAAGGCCTTGGCCAAACCCAGGAGCCGGGAGCCACGGTTCGGGGATTCCCGCCGGGCAAGCGCCACCTGCGCTCCTACACCCTTGCCGCGTTCCGAGACCGGCACTCCGGCCTCGGCCCGCTCAGCACGCTGGGCAAGATCGAAGGCGACCGTGATCTTGGCTTGCAACCCCGAAATGGCCGACTTCATGTCTTCCAGCACCCGGAGTTGGTTAATCAGGTCTCTGCTTATGGTGCCGGGACTTGCAGGGGATGGACTGAGATCGGCCGCTACAGCCGCGGACACGGTACTGGCCGGAAGAGCAGGCAGCACGGCAGCACTGGGTCCTGCACCCACTCGTCTCTCCGGCTTGTGTCCCATGTTCTTACTCTGCCAGCAGGCCCGGATATTATTAGAGATCCCCGAAGGGGCGCCGAAAGTGGCCGTGGGCCCGGGACCCCTGGGCTCAGCCAGCCAAATATGACGAGTCCATCTGATCCCGAGGTCGGGACGCGCCGCGCTAAACTTTGGGTTGTGAAGATCGGGATGGTGCTGGACGCGATGCGCGGCACAAATTGGAAGGCTTACCCGACCGCCCCTTGATCCGCTTGTTCTCCTTCGCCCGATACAGGGAAAGGGGGTGGATGAAATGGACGATCAGTTTCTGGCGGCCGGTGACGTGGTCACGGTGACCGTGACGAAGTCATTGCCGTTCGGTGTTCTCGTGGAGTACGCCGATGTGCCGGGCCTCGCCAAGGGCGTTGCTGGCGCACCTGGCGAGAGGTTGAGCATGCGTGTTCTCGAGTTCGACTCGACACAACACCGGTTCTCGGCAGAACGAGCGTAGGCCAGGGGGCGGGCGCTCAGATGATGCGTGCCCGCCCTTGGCAGCCAACACCTCGTTCTTGGTCTCATGACGGGACCTCCAAGGGCTCGCCGTTTGGGGATCGAGCCACTCACTGCGGTTGGAAACTTACCCTAGCCGTGCCGCCTCGCTGGCCAGCTCGGCCTCCAAGGTCTCGATACTCGGAAGGCTAGCCACCAACTCATCAGGCAGGGAATCCGCGACGGAAGTCCGCCACTCTGCGATGCCTACAGGTGCATGGAATCCCCGCAGGGCATACTCAGCGACCACGCTGTTCTTCTCTTTGCACAGCAGCAAGCCGATGGTGGGCTTGTCGTCGGGGTGTGCCATGAGGTCGTCGACGGCCGCCATGTACATACCCAGCTGGCCCAGGAATCCGGGCTCGAACTTTACGGCTTTCAGTTCGATCACCATGTAGCAGCGCAGCTTCAGATGATAGAAGAGCAAGTCCGCAAAGAACTCATCACCTGCAATTTCAAGCCGGACCTGCTCGCCAACGAAAGCGAATCCCTGACCCAGTTCCAACAGGAATTTCTCAACGTGTTTGACCAACTGCAACTCCAGGTCCCGTTCGGTGTGACGATCGCTCATGGATAGAAAGTCAAAGACATAGGGGTCCTTGGTGGCCTGCTGTGCCAAATCCGAGTCGGCCGGGACCATAGTGGCCTTGAAATTGGTGATGGCTTGCCCTGACCTCTCGTGGAGACGGGTAGAGATTTGATGCACCAGCAGGTTGCGCGACCAGCCATGCTGGGCAGCCGCCGCTGCGTACCAGAGGCGCGTGGCGGCGTCGTCGAGCTTTTCAAGCAGGGCGATCTGGTGGTACCAGGGCAATGTTGCAAGCGGCGCTTGCAACATTGGAAAGTCGGGCCAGGCCTGCGCGAAACTCTTCATATAGCGCAAGTTCCTGGGGGAGAAGCCCTTTGCCTCGGGGAACCGTGCTCGGATATCCGTGGACAAGCGCGTGACCACTTTCGCACCCCAACCTTGCTCCGATTCCCGCTCGGCAAGCTGACGGCCTATGCTCCAATACGAGTTCAGGACCTCGCTGTTGGCAGCCGCCATGGCACGCGTACGGCCCACCTGGACTTCCTTGGCGACGATGGTGAGCAGTGCCGGATACCAGTCGGGCATCGATGAGGCAGCCGGTACGCCCGGAAACGTTGCCTCGGTCGAGAGCTGTTGGGACGGCTGCATATCTCTCCTGTCATGTGCTGTTGGCAACAACGCTATGGTCAGGGACTGACAAAATAGGCACGTGAGCGAAGCCGGTGAATTCGTGGACTACACGCTGCAGCGTGAGTCGTCGTGGGAGAAAGCTGCTGAAGCCAGTGAACGTCTTGGCGAGAGCATGAAAGTCTATGGCGCGTCAGTCGGTGCTGTCCGGGGAACGATCCGCGACGCCTTGAACAAGTACAGGAACCTCGGCCACGACGAGATCACTGCCCTGAGTTCAGAGTTGTGGGCTGAGCCGGTCTTCGAACGGCGGCTGGCGGCGGTTGTTCTGCTGCAAACCAAGGTGGGACTGCTCGTTAACACTGACCTCACGCGCATTGAGGGCTTCTTGAGGCAGGTGGGAACCCATGAGTTGGTGGATCCACTCGCCACGGATGTGGTGAAGCCGATGCTTGCCCGGCTGGAGGGCGTCGTCAAGGACCGCGCCGACCGGGTCCTTGATCGTTGGGCAACAGATCCGGACCCGGAATTGCGCCGCGCAGCTGCCTTGGTGATCGCGCCATAGGCCCTTGATAAGCGCCGTTGACCGGCCTACCGTTTCCATCAACGCATGCCCGATGCCAATTTTCGTGAATTGAGAGGCAGGTTGTTCGATGAAATCCCTGTGGTTGGACCGAGATTCCGCCTTCACATCCGATCCAGTTCCCGACGAAAAACACTTCGACACGATAGTCGTAGGAGCCGGCCTCACCGGAATGGTGACAGCGCTGCTGTTGTCCCGGTCCGGCCAGAGGGTGGTGGTGTTCGAAGCAAGGACACTTGGCGCGGTGACAACAGGCAACACCACCGGAAAGCTCAGCCTCCTGCAGGGCGGTGCGTTGTCGGCCCTCCGCGGCCAGTACTCCCTCAAAGTGGTTCAGGCGTATGTCGAAGCAAACAGAACGGGACAAGCCTGGCTTATGCAATACATGGAGCAGCAGGGCGTCCCCTTCCAGCGCCGGACAGCGGTTACCTTCGCAACCAGCGACGACGGCGGCCAGCGGCTCCGCAAGGAAGCTGCGGTATCGCGCGACGCCGGTTTGGATGTCCACTTCAGCCGTGATCCGGGGCTGCCGTTCCCCGTGGTGGAGGCACTGGAATTGGAGGACCAGGCGCAGATCCACCCGATGGAAGTGCTGGACACCCTTGCCCGGGACATCCGTGAACACGGAGGCCTGGTTGTGGAGGGCGTGCAGGTGCAGAACGTCGGCTCGGACCTCCCTGTCGAAGTAGCCACCCGGAAAGGTGCTTTCACAGCCGACACGGTGGTGGTGGCAACGGGGACGCCAATCCTGGATCGGGGCCTCTACTTCGCCAAGCTCGAACCCAACCGTTCCTACGCGGCTGCCCTTCGACCGCAACAAGGAGCACCCATCCCGCTGGGCATGTACCTGTCCATTGACGCCCCCACCCGCTCCCAGCGGACACAGCCAACCCCTGAGGGGGAGCTGCTGCTTGTAGGCGGGTACGGGCACACCGGCGGCAGGGCCAGTTCCCCCAAGCAGCATCTTGATGACCTGCTTGGATGGGCAAGGCAGCATTACCCTGGCGCTGAAGTCACGCACACGTGGTCGGCCCAGGACTACCAGCCGACCAACTTGATGCCGTTCTTTGGCAAGATGCCCCGCGGCCACGGCCGGATCTTCTTCGGCACCGGTTACAACAAATGGGGCATGAGCAATGGAGTGGCCGCGGCGCTGTCCATAACTTCGGACATTCTGGGTGGTCAGTCCGATTGGTCGAAGGTCATCCATCACCGGGTCACGTCTCCGCAGGGGGCGCTCCGGGCGGTCCAGCTCAACGCGAGCGTCGCAAAGCGCATGGTTGAGGACAAAGCCAAAGTCCGGAACAATCCTGAAATCACGGACGAAACCCGCCCGCCGGAGGGGAGCGGCGTCGTCGGGCTTTACAAGGGTGAGCCAGCGGCTGTGTCTACTGTTGACGGCAAGGTGTGCATGGTTTCGGCGAGTTGTGCCCACCTCGGGGGCTTGCTGAGCTGGAACGACGCCGAGAAGTCGTGGGACTGTCCCTTGCACGGTTCCCGGTTCACGCCGGAGGGCAAATACCTGGAGGGACCGGCGACGCATCACCTGCAAAAGACGGTGGGCAAGAAGAAGGACTAACGCAGGCGATCGACGCGCCGCTGGGCTTGGTCAGCGGTGCGCCGGAGCTGGGTGGCAGCCCTGACGGCGAGCTTCTTGTCCGATTCCGCGGCTTCCGTGTCGCGGGTAAGTCCCATCAGCTCAGCCTCCAGGGAGGCGAGCTGCTTTTTGACGTCTTCGATTCCGGCCTGGACACTGGATCGCCTGTCTGCAAGTTCCTTAACGGCGTCCCATGCCCTGGAAACTTCCTCTTCGGCGTTCCGCGCCTCTTCGTCTGCGGTCTTGAACTCGTCCTGGGCTTCCTTCAACGCGGCCTGCCGCTTCGCGGCCCGGCGATCGGCCAAGGAAGTGGCTTGGTCCTTCGGGTCCTTGCCCTTGGCAGGTGCTGGCTCTTTGGTAGGCGCTGGCTCCTTGGGAGAGGATGCTTTCGGCTTTACGGGCTTGGACGCCCTTTCAGAGGCGGGGCGTTGGTCGGTACCAACGGCATCGTCCGGACCTGCCGCCGCAATGGCATCCGTCAGGTCGACCGACTCGAAGCCGCTCCCGCTGAGGCCCCGCACCAGCCGGCCGGTAGCTACGGCACCCGCGGCCCCGGCATCGGCCATTGCAGCCCTCAGGGTTTGTTCAACATCTGCTGCCGCCGCGGCACTAAGCGGCGCCCCGAGCTCGGCGGCAAGGTCTTTGGCGGCATGAACGGCCGACGTCAAATTCCCCTGGCGCTGCTGGCTGAGCTCCCGGAAGGCCTCAGAATCGCCTTCCTCCTGCGCGGTCCGGAGGGACAAACCGAAACGCACGACGCCGTCAATCACCTCGGGTCTATGGACTGACAGCATGTTGATGGCCCAGGCGCCGGCGGCCGGCTTGGGAAGGCGGCTGATCTCCTGCGCGAGGTCTTTGTGTCCGGCGTCTTTGGCTTTGCGTACCCGGGCTGTCCGTTCGGAGGTGAAGTCGCGCGGCAGCACGGCGTACAGCTCCTGGGCAGCCTCGCGGAGATCCATGAACCCATCCTAGGGTTCACCTGCTGACCTTGCCGGGAGCGAGTCTTTGTCTGGGCGCGGCTTAGGGTAGCCTAAGTCGAGTGGACCAGATCATGAGTTTGCCATTCGGCGTCGCACTGGCGGCGCTTTTCGCCATTGTCATGATCCGTGTCAATGTCACGTACTGGATTGGCCGGGGAGCAGTCGTCGGGTTCGCCCACACCCGCTTCGGCAGTTCGCTTGAACGACCCAAAGCAGCCCGCGCCCAGGCTCTGATCCAGCGCTGGGGACCGTACGCCGTCGTGCTTTCCTTCCTGACGATCGGCCTCCAGACGGCCATCAACCTGGCGGCGGGTGCGGCCCGCATGCCCTTGCGCCGCTATTTGCCTGCCGCGATGGTTGGCTCGGCCATCTGGGCACTGCTTTATGCGACGATCGGGCTCGCGGCGCTGGAGGCGTGGCTTGCTGTCGCGGCAGCCTCACCGATTGGAGCCGTGCTGGGTGTAGCTGTGCTGGCAGCTATTGTGGTCTGGTTTGTTGTGATCCGTAGGCGTCGGGCAGCGGCCAGATCAGCGGATACAGTGGTCTGAGTTCTACTGCTGGATCGGCGAAAGGCTCGGGTTGACTACTGCATTACCGGAACTGGCGGACGGCGACTTCTACTACGAATCGTTGGGTGAGGGCCGTTTCCGCTCCACGATCCACGCCCAAGGGGCCTGGAATCCGCACGAACAACATATGGCGCCGGCATCGGGCATCCTCGCAGACGCCCTGTTGCGGCATGAACCCAGGGACGATGTCCGTATGGCGCGGATCAGCTATGAAATCCTCGGGCTCATTCCTGGTGGGGAATTCCAGATCAGCACCTCGACGTTGAGGCCGGGAAGAACCATAGAGCTCATACAGGCTGAACTCTCCGCGGGCGGAAGGGTAGCCATCCGTGCTTCCGCCTGGCGCATGATCACCAGCGACACCAGCGCCGTGGCCGCCGTGGAGGACGAGTCCATGCCCGCGCCGGACGAATGCAAGCCGTGGGACGGTGCCAGCGTTTGGCCCGGCGGATACATCCGGTCCTTGGAGATGCGCATCGCCGAGGGGCACCGCCCAGGATCGGGAAGAATATGGATCCGGACGTCGCACCCCCTTACGCAGCACGCAGACAGCGCTGACCTTGCCCGGTTGACTGGCCTCATTGATACCGCCAACGGTATCGCTGCCCGTGTCCCGCCTGGCGAAAACAGCTACATCTTCCCGAATGTCGACCTGCAGATCCACATGTACCGCGCGCCGTCCGGTGAATGGCTGGGACTGGACAACAAGGTGTCCTTCGGTGGCGACGGAATCGGTTTGACCTCCACTGTGCTTCATGACATCCACGGACCATTCGGCAGGGCCGAGCAGATCCTGACCTTGAGGAAGAGCTGATGCCTGTGGCTGCCGAAGCGCCAAAACAGCTCACGGTGTATCGGCAGGAGGACTCATTCGGCGCCGCCGGGGATCTCGACTTCGCCTTGGAACTTCTGCAGCGGGCCCGCGGCGGCCAACTGGGTCCCTCCCTTCGCCTGTACCGTCCGCAGCCAACGGTGGCATTTGGCCAGCGGGACGCGAACCTGCCGGGATTTGCCGCTGCCGGGGAGGCGTGCAGGCGGCTTGGATTCGAGCCGCTCGTGCGCAAGGCCGGAGGCCGGGCTGCCGCCTATCATCAAGGCACCCTGGTGATCGACCACATCGAGCCGCACCCGGACGCAATAGTCAGGGCAAAGGCGCGCTTTTCGGAGTTCGGCGAGTTGCTGGCTGGTGCGCTGCGCAGTGTTGGCGTCCATGCCGCCGTCGGGGAAATCCCGGGGGAGTACTGCCCCGGCGAGTTCAGTGTCCACGGTGAAGATCCCGATTTTCCTGCCCACCGGATCAAGCTCATCGGCACTGCCCAGCGGGTAGTGTCCGGGGGTTGGTTGTTCAGTTCGGTGATCGTGGTGGAGAACTCCCAACCCATCCGTGATGTCCTGACGGCAAGTTACGCAGCACTGGGCCTGGAGTGGGATCCCGCGACCGCCGGGGCTGCCAACGACTTGTTGCCGCATCTGGATGTGGCCACCGTGGAGGCGGCGGTGGTGGAGGCCTACCGAGGATATGCAGAGGTGGTCGACGGCGACTTCCGGACTCTCGTAGGCGGGTCGGCCCCACTCCGTTGAGCCGTTCGGAACCAGCCCGCGCGGCCTCGCATAAACGGGGCCGGAGGGCCTGGAAAACTGAACCAAAAAGACGCGTGTACTGCGAGGCAGACGGCAGTGTGGACTGCCGTCTGCCTCTATGTTGCGCTTGATCTAGTACCTGCGGGCCGAGCTGGGCCTAGTGGCCGCGTGCTATCCATTCTTCGAGCTGCGGCTTCTCCGCGCCGATGGTGGTGGAGTCTCCGTGCCCTGTCCGGACCACGGTCTCCTCCGGCAGTGTCAGGAGTTTGGTCCTGATGGATTCGATGATGGTGGGGAAATCGCTGTAGGAGCGTCCTGTTGCGCCGGGTCCGCCCTGGAAGAGGGTGTCTCCGCTGAAGAGCGTGGCTTCGCTGGGGAGGTGGAATGACACCGAGCCGGGCGAGTGGCCGGGAGTGTGGATCGCTTCCAGGGTTGCGCCGGCGACGTCGAAGGTGTCCCCGTCCGCGATGGAGTTCTCCGGATCAACTCCGGGGAAGACGTCGTGCCAAAGCATCCAGTCGTCCTTGTGGAGGTATACAGGTGCTTTGGCGAGCTCGCGGAATTCGCCTGCATAACGGATGTGGTCGTCGTGGCCATGAGTGAGCAGGATGGCTTTGACCGTCCGGCCCTCCAGGGCGTCCATGATCGCGGCCGGGTTGTGGGCGGGGTCGATGACGATGCACTCGGAGTCGTTCCCGATGATCCAGACGTTGTTGTCCACATCCCAGGTGCCACCGTCCAGGGAGAACGTCCCGGAGGTGACGACGTTGCTGATGGTGAGGTTGTCCGGGCTCACAGTTCCACCACCGATCGCAGCACTGCGCCGTGGTGCATCTTGTCGAAGGCCTCTTCCACCTGGTTGATGGTGATGCGCTCGGTGACGAAGGCGTCGAGGTCCAGTTTTCCTTGCTTGTAGAGGTCTACCAGCATGGGGAAGTCCCGGGAGGGCAGGCAGTCGCCGTACCAGGAAGACTTGAGTGAGCCACCGCGGCCGAATACGTCCAGCAGGGGAAGTTCCAGGGTCATCTCGGGCGTGGGGACGCCCACCAGGACAACGGTGCCTGCGAGGTCGCGCGCGTAGAAGGCCTGCTTGTACGTTTCGGGACGTCCGACGGCGTCAATCACCACATCTGCGCCGAAGCCACCGGTGAGTTCCCGGATGGCTTCCACGGGGTCGCCGGCAGAGGAATCCACTGTATGGGTTGCGCCGAGGTCCTTGGCCCGCTCGAGCTTCTTGGCGTCGATGTCCACGGCGATGATGGTGGTGGCACCGGCGAGTGCCGCGCCCGCGATGGCTGCCACGCCTACGCCGCCGCAGCCGATGACGGCGACCGAGTCGCCGCGCTTGACGCCACCAGTGTTCAGTGCGGCGCCCAGGCCTGCCATGACGCCGCAGCCGAGCAGCCCCACAGCGGCGGCATCGGCGTCGGGGTCTACTTTGGTGCACTGCCCGGCAGCTACCAGGGTCTTTTCGATGAAGGCCCCGATGCCCAGCGCGGGCGAGAGTTCGGTGCCGTCTTCGAGGGTCATCTTTTGGGTGGCGTTGTGGGTGTTGAAACAGTACTGTGCCTGGCCGCGGTTACAGGCGCGGCAGTTGCCGCAGACGGCGCGCCAGTTCAGGACAACGCGGTCGCCGGGAGCGACGTCAGTGACGTCAGGTCCAACAGCGCTGACGACGCCGGTTGCTTCGTGGCCCAGCAGGAACGGGAAGTCGTCGCTGATGCCTCCGAGCTTGTAGTGGAGGTCGGTGTGGCAAACGCCGCTGGTGAGGATGTCGACCAGGGCTTCGCCCGGGCCGGGCTCGGGAACAAGGATGGTTTCGAGGGTTGCGGGTGCGCCCTTGGATCGGACGACGACGCCTTTGACTGCGTGGACCATGGAGTGGTTCCCTTCGGGCTCGCGGACGGCGGGCCCGGTTAATGCAATCGGTTAATGCAAGAGGGCCCGCTACGGATTCCCATTCTGTCTATCACAGGTGGCAGACAGTATGCGGATTGTTCCGGCGGGCCCAGCAGCGATGAGCGAGGATGCCTAGGCGGCGAGGCGGCTCTCAACTTCGGAGGCGGAGGGGTTGGTGGCTGCCGTTCCATCCGGGAAGAGCACGGTGGGAACGGTGCGGTTTCCTCCGTTGAGTTGCTCGACGAGCTCGGCGGTGCCGTCTACTTCTTCGATGTTGATCTCCGTGTAGCCGATGCCTTTGGCGTCCAGTTGCTTCTTCAGGCGGTTGCAGTAGCCGCACCAAGTGGTCGAGAACATGGTGATGGTGCCGGAGTCGGGGGTGAAGTCCACGGAGCTCTCCTGGGATTTTGTTCGGTTGGACGGACGGTTTCGTTGGTAACAACGGTAACCCGGCGCAGAATAATTCCCGACCGGCTGCGAAGCAGGGTTACGTCACACGGGTGCGCTGGTGTGTTTTCGGGGGAAAGGGCAGACTGTTGGCATGTGTGGACGTTACGTAATGGCCCGTGCGGTGGGTGACCTGCTCGCCGACTTTGACGCTGAGCTTGAAAAAGAGATTGCCTTGGAGAAGTCGTGGAATGTTGCGCCGACTGACGCGGTTCCCATTGTCTTGGAGCGGCTCGTCGACGACAGTGTGAAGAGGCAGTTGCACGTGGCCAAATGGGGGTTGGTGCCGTCCTGGGCGAAGGATCCGAAGGGCGGTGCGCGGTTGATCAATGCCCGTAGTGAAACCCTTCTGGAGAAGCCGTCCTTCAAGAAGGCTGCCGTGGCCCGGCGCTGCGCGGTCCCCGCGGATGGCTATTACGAGTGGAAGAAGGGCGAGGGCAAGAACAAACAGCCCTATTATGTTCACCCCGGCGACGGTCATGGCCTGGTTTTCGCCGGCTTGTATGAATGGTGGCGGGATCAGTCGGCTGCCGAGGACGATCCGGGCCGCTGGTTGCTCTCGATGTCCATCCTCACCGCTGATACCCCCACGGCGGATTCGGCGCGGACGCGGCGCAGCGCTTCGGTATTCGACGAATTGACCATGCTCCATGACCGCGTTCCCCTGCCCATGAGCACGGAGACCATGGAAGCGTGGCTGGATCCGCGGGAAAAGGACGCAGCCGGCCTCGTGGACCTGGTCCGGTCCAGGGCGCACGACGCTGCGGCCGATTGGACGCTTGATCCGGTGGGCGCGGCCGTCGGCAATGTCCGCAACAACTCACCGGAACTCATCGAACCGGTGGAAGGCCTCTTCTAGCTCTTCAGAGGGCTTCGTTCACTGGCACGCCGGACTGGAACTCACGGCCGTCGGCTTCGCTGAAGGCTGTCATGACGTGCCCCTTGCTGAGTCCGTGGATGGCCGACATCGGAAAGTTCCCGGTGATGACATTGCCGGAGTGCTCCACGCCCTTGATGTCGTAGTTTTCCTCCGCGCTGAGGGAATGGTTGAACGAATAGAACGAGATCGCCTCACCGTTCATGAACTCGATGCCGAGCCGGCGCTGCGAGGAGTAGTCTTCGCTGGCAGCAACAAGGCCCACGACGTAAGCGCCGGAGCCTGGGATGTTGCCGTCAATTTCGAACCGTGCCACGAGGTTGTCCTCCGAGGCGGAGATGTCGACCTGCTTCAGGAGTGCGTCATTGGTGCTCATGCCACAATCCTGCTCTGTGGACCGGCTGCCGTCCACCCCTGCGGGCCAACCTTCGTTCACCCCTCCAGGAGTCGTTGGATGGTCCGTGCCACGGCTGCCTTGTCAACGTCCTGGCCTTTCCGGGCGGTCAGCAGGTGCAGCGCCAGGCCGTCGCTGTAATCGGATACTGCTTCTGCACGAGCCCGGGCATCGGGTATCCCCATGCCTTCAAGCAGATGCGCAAGGGCCGATACAAGCCGCTCGTGTCCGGCTGCCACAACCTCCGGTTGGTCCAGCGCGAAAACGAAACGCGCCCGGGTCAGCCCGGAGTTTTCCTGCGCAAGTCCCATGACCGCTGTGGCGATTTGCTCCGATAAGGCCGCAACCGACGTCGGGAGTTCCAGCCCGCCTTGCTGAAGCAGGCGGCTGTCCAACTCTTCAACGCGGTCGACGGCGGCACCCACCAAGGCGGCGCGGTTGCGGAAATAGTTCGAGGTGGTTCCGACGGAGACCCCGGCCTGTGCGTCGACGGCACGGTGGGTAAGGCCTTTGAGGCCCTGCGTGGCGACCACGGCGAGCGCGGCATCGGCTAACTGGATTCGTCGGTCGGGCATGGCCCAAAGTCTAGCTTCCACCCCTACCACTACTACAAATGTAGTAGTACAGTGTGGGCATGAAAAAGGTGGACATCATCGGTGGGGGCATAGCCGGAATGGCGCTCGCAGCAAAGCTGGATCCTGGCTCATTCGAGGTCACAATGCACGAGCAAAGGCCCGAACTGCCCACGGTGGGAACAACCCTGGCCATGTGGGCCGAAGCTCAACGGGCCTTGTCCGAAGTGGGGATACTAGGGGCGGCGCGGAGCCGGGGGACAATCATCACCGCAGGCGCCCTTCGCAAACCGACGGGAGCAGAGATGCTCCATGTGGAGGGGGATGGGGTGTTGGGAATATCCCGCCCGGATCTCCTGCGACTGCTTGATTCAGCTGTTCCCTCGTCAGTTAACCGGGTTGCCGGGAGGGTCAACGACGGGCAAATCGACAAAATGCACAGTGGCGCGTGGCTCACCGTAGGAGCCGACGGGGTCAACAGTGTGGTGCGCCGGGCCCACTGGGGTCCACGGAGCGTTGCCCGCCCCACTCCATTCCTGGCCGTCAGGGGAGTGGTGCGCGGTACGCCTGAGCCGGAGGACGTTGGCGAATACTGGGGCCGTGGCGAGATCTTCGGTTTGGCGCCGGCGGGAGAAGGAATGAATTGGTACGCCTCCTTCCGATCCCAGCTCGGGCCCGACAAGGTGGACGTCCGGGAAGCGCTCAATGCGGCCCGGGACAGATACGGCCAGTACTCGCCGGCCGTCACCAGGGTCCTCGCTGAGGCATCTCCTGAAACTTCCCTGGCGCAACGCATCTGGACAACCCCGCCAATGGCGCGTTATTCACGGGGAAACGTGGTGTTGGTCGGAGATGCCGCCCACGCCATGACGCCAAACCTCGGCAGAGGGGCCTGCGAAGCGCTCATCGACGCCGTGACGTTGGGGAACCTCCTGAACGAACGACCCCTGGAGGAAGCGCTCGCTGCCTACAACAGGAAGCGCCTGCTTCGCACCCAGCAACTGAGGGCCGCATCGGCCCTTATGGGAAGCGTCGCCCTGGCACGAGGGATGCAACCATGGCGCGATGGCCTTCTGAAGCAAGTAGGCAGGCGGGTTTCGAGTGCTTCTGCACAGGAGCGAACTTCGAAGTAGGTTTTGTCCCCACCTCGGCGTAAACTGGAATTATTCGAACATACTTTCGAATCAATCCGGACCGTCGTAATGAGGTGTGAAATGGGGCTGTTCAGCGAGTCCGTCGGAGTGATCTGCACGGAAACAGGCCAGCCACAAGCAGTTCAGTGGAAGGGAACGAACTACACCGTCACCAACGAACCAGTCCGGTGGTTCGAACGCCGCCAATGGTGGGTCGAGGAAAACCGGGCACCTATCGGGGCCGGCGCAGGCCTCGTTGACCACGAGATCTGGCGGGTCCAGCTGCTGCCGCTGCAGCCGGACCCCACTGCGAACCAAACCATCACCCTCGACCTCGTCCGGCACGTAGGCAGCGGCCGCTGGAGGCTCCTGCGCATTCATGACGCCGCACCGGCACGTGCCGTGGAACCAGACGAAGCAGCGTGAACCTTGAGCTTTACCCACCTGCATGTTTCCACAGCCTTCAGCGCACACTACGGCGTCTCCTGGCCCGATGAACTCGCCCAAACCGCCGCAGCAGACGGAGCCACGGCGCTCGCCTGCACCGACCGTGACGGCCTTTACGGCACTGTCAAACACCTCAAAGCCTGCATGGATGCAAGCATCGATCCCATTGTCGGTGTGGACCTGGCAGTCTTCGACGACGACGGCGACCACCGCACCCAAGTCGCGGGCCGCGTCGTCGTGCTGGCCCACGGACACAACAACGGCGCAGGTTACCGGGCACTTTGCCGCTTGATATCCGATGCCCATGCCCGCACCTCTGGAAAAGCCGGAGGTGCAATCCCTGTTGCAGTCACCAGGGGGGAGCTGGCGTCCAGGACCCTTGATCCCAAGACCCTCAGGCCCGTGCTTACCGTCATGATCGGACCGGACTCGGATGTAGGCAGAGCCATGGGCGGACGCAAATACCTGAGGCCCAGAACCCTCTTCAAGCAATGGATCGATGCCATGCCGCCAGGCACCATAGTGGCCGAGACAGTGTCCCACCTCAGTGCCCCGGGAGAATCACTGAGCACGGCCCATGCCGTCCGCATGCTCAAACTTGCCCTCGAATACAACGTCCCCGCCATCCTCAGCAACGCCGTGCGCTACTGCGCCCAGGATGGCGCAGCAACCGCGGACGTCCTGGACTCCGCACGGACCCTGAAATCACTCCCCGAACTCTCCACCGCGCACATGCTTCAAACCGCAGTCCAGCTTCAACCGACAGGGCAGGGCTGGTTGAAGAACCCGCGCCACATGCTCCAATTGGGCAAAGAAATCATCAACGCCGCAGGCCTGGGGCAAGCGGAGCTCAGCAAACTCCTGGCCAACACCGAGGCGCTCGCCGACAAATGCCGCATTGACCCCGTCCTGGACATGGGATGGAAACAACCCGTGGTTCCCGAAGCGTCAATCATCGGCATCGAGAACGACCCCATGATGGAGCTGGCCCAACGATGCGATGCAGGAATCTCCAGGCGGTTCCCTGGTATCAGCGGCGATGAGGAAATACGGGTTCGGTCGAGGCTGGAGCACGAGCTCCGGATCATCGGCAAGCTTGGCTTCGGATCTTACTTCCTCACGGTGGCCGAGGTATCCCGGATGATCCTGGATATGGGTGTCAGGGTCGCGGCACGGGGGTCGGGCGCATCCAGCCTGGTCAACTACCTGATCGACATCAGTCAAGTGGATCCCATCCGTCACGACCTGATTTTTGAAAGATTCCTCTCCGGGCACCGGTCCACCCTTCCTGACATCGACATCGACGTCGAAAGCGCCGAACGCCACAATGTCTACCGGAAGATCTTTGACCGTTTCGGGGCCGAACGGGTCACCCTCATGAGCATGCAAAACGGGTACCGGGCACGAGGAGCTGTCAGGGATGCAGGCATGGCGCTGGGCATGGATGAGGGCGAAGTCAGCGATATCGCCAAACAGCTTTGGAGATTCTCAGCACGGAAATTCCGTGAAGCGCTGGTGGAAAAGCCGGAACTGCGTGACTTTGCCGGTCGGGTGGAGCGCGGAGGAATGGAGGAGAACCAGCAACTCGATCTCCTGGTGGACCTGACCGAAAGGCTGGACCGTCTGCCACGGCATATCTCGATGCACCCTTGTGGGGTGATCCTGGGGGATGCAACGCTCCTTGACCGGACCCCCGTCCAACCAAGCGGTATCGGCTTGCCCATGAGCCAGTTCGATAAACATGACATGGATCCCATGGGCATGCTCAAGTTGGATGTCCTGGGCGTACGGATGCAAAGTGCCATGGCCTTCGCCGTCAGGGAAGTGATCCGGCTTCATCCTTCCAAGGCAGAGGTGGTTGCGGCTGGGAACCATCCGACTGGACCGGGAGGCTCGGGACCTGACTACATAGCCGAAGATGGCAGGATCGAGCTCAACGCCGTTCCTTTGGATGACGAGCCCACTTTTGAACTGATCCGAAGCACCCACACGTTGGGTTGTTTCCAGATCGAATCACCGGGCCAGCGGGAGCTCATCGGGAAGATGGCACCCCGGGAGTTCAACGATCTCATCATCGATATTTCCTTGTTCCGTCCCGGGCCCATGAAGTCGGATATGGTCCGGCCTTTCCTGGAGCACAGGCATGGTTTTGCGCCTGAGGTCTATCCGCACCAAGACCTGAAACCGGTACTTCAGGAAACCCATGGCGTGACTGTTTTCCATGAACAGATCCTTAAGACCTTCGATGTCATGACCGGATGCGGGCTGGCAAGGGCTGATGAATTCCGGCGGGCACTCGGGGATGAACTGCGTGAACCTGAGGTGGAGAAGTACTTCCGTCGGGAAGCCATCAGGAACTACCCGCCTGAGGTGGTGGACAAGGTTTGGGGGACGCTGAAGGCCTTCGGGAGCTTTGGTTTCTGCAAAGCGCACGGGGCCGCTTTCGCCGTGCCCACCTACCAATCAGCATGGCTCAAAGCCCACCATCCTGAAGCTTTCCTGGCCGGGCTATGGGAGCACGATCCCGGTATGTATCCCAAGCGGCTGTTGGTCGCTGAAGCCCGGCGGCTCGGCATTCCCATCCTTCCCCTGGACATTAACCGGAGCCAGGCTGAATTCAGGGTGGAGAAGATTCTTGAAGGGCCTGATCGTGGCAAACTTGGCATCCGGTTGAGCCTGGCCGGGATCTATGGGCTTTCGGGGGCGGAACTGAAGAGAGTCGTAGCTGGACAACCGTTCGATTCCTTGGCCGACCTCAGGGCAAGGGCCAGGGTGAGCAAGCCAAACATCAAAAGACTGGCCCAGCTCGGCGCCTTCGATGCCCTGCATAGGGACTCAGGAGGAAAAGCAAGCCGTGCTGACCTCGTCCAACATCTGCAAGCGTTGCAAGGCAGCCCGTCAAAGAAACCCAACGGAGTCATCGAAGGACAATTGTCGTTTGCGCTTGGTGACGTCGAACTCAGGAATATTGCACCGGAACTCCCTTCCCCCACCATGGTCGAAAATGTCAGGGCAGAACTTGATCTCATGGCCGTTGATGTCAGTGAACACCTGATGGAAAGCCATCGTCCCCTGTTGGCGAAACTGGGCGTGACCACGGCCGACAAGCTCCTGGGCTTGCGCAATGGGACTGAAGTGCTGGTGGCTGGTGTCCGCATTGCAACCCAAACACCTCCCATGAGGGGAGGGCGGCGTGTTGTCTTCATCAGCATTGATGACGGCACGGGATGTGTGGATTCAGTCTTCTTCCACGAAGCCCAGGAAGAATCGGGGCCACTGTTGTTCGGTACCCGCCTGCTGTTGATCCGTGGAACCACCAGGAGGACCGGACCCAAGGGCATCAGCCTCAGCGCGAGCAAGGCCTGGGACCTTGGCCGGCCCGAAACGTTGCCGTACTCGGAAATCCTCCGAGGCGACGACATGCCACCTGGGGAATACACGCATCATGGGCCACTTCACGGCATAGCAAGGAACCTTGCCATAACTGGCCTGGGAAGCTGAACGCCCCTAGATCGCGACTCGGCGTGCTGCTTTGGCCGCCCTCGCCGAAGCGGATACGATTGACGGTGGCTGGCTGTGGTCCCCGTATGCCACAAGCTATGAAGCCTTAACCATGAATAGGAGACACCCGTGTCAGATGCCCAACAGATCACCCTCATCGTCGATGGCGAAGAGACAAAGGTGACGGAAGGGACTACCGGCGCGGAACTCTTCTTCGAGCGCCGCGACGTCGTTGTAGCCCGTGTCAACGGCGAGCTGAAAGACCTCGACCAGGTACTCCCCGCCGACTCCGACGTCGAAGGCGTCACCATCGAGTCTCCCGACGGACTCAACGTCCTCCGTCACTCCACCGCACATGTCATGGCACAGGCCGTGCAGCAGTTGCGCCCCGACGCCAAGCTTGGCATCGGCCCCTACATCACTGACGGTTTCTACTTCGACTTCGACGTAGCAGAACCCTTCACTCCGGAAGACCTCCGCCAACTGGAAAAGATGATGCAAAAGATCATCAACCAGAACCAGAAGTTTGTCCGGCGCGTGGTCACCGAAGAAGAAGCCCGCCAAGCCATGGCCAACGAGCCTTACAAGCTTGAACTGCTCGGCAAGAAGAACGACGCCGCCGGCTCCGCCGAAGGTGTCAACGTCGAGGTCGGCGTAGGCGACATCACCATCTACGACAACGTGGACCGCAAGAGCGGCGATACCGTCTGGTGCGATCTCTGCCGTGGTCCGCACCTGCCGAACACCAAGCTGATCTCAAACGCTTTTGCGCTGACACGCTCCTCCTCCGCCTACTGGCTGGGAAACCAGAACAACCAGCAGCTCCAGCGCATCTACGGGACGGCGTGGCCTACCAAGGACGCACTGAAGGCATACCAGGAACGTATTGCCGAGGCTGAGCGCCGCGACCACCGCAAGCTTGGCGTTGAACTTGACCTGTTCTCCTTCCCTGACGAGTTGGGTTCCGGTCTCCCGGTGTTCCACCCCAAGGGTGGAATCATCCGCAAGGCGATGGAGGACTACTCCCGCCAGCGTCACGTCGATGCCGGCTACGAGTTTGTGTACACGCCGCACATCACCAAGGGACACCTCTACGAGGTCTCCGGCCACCTTGACTGGTACAAGGACGGCATGTTCCCTGCGATGCAGGTGGATGCCGAATACAACGAAGATGGCACAGTGCGTAAGCCGGCCCAGGATTACTACCTGAAGCCGATGAACTGCCCCATGCACAACCTGATCTTCCGCTCGCGCGGCCGCTCCTACCGTGAGCTTCCCCTGCGCCTGTTCGAATTCGGCTCGGTGTACCGGTACGAGAAGTCCGGCGTCGTGCACGGACTGACCCGCGTCCGGGGCATGACACAGGACGATGCCCACATCTATTGCACCCGCGAGCAGATGAAAGATGAGCTCACCACTACGCTGAACTTCGTCCTGGGTCTGCTCAAGGACTACGGCCTGGACGATTTCTACTTGGAACTCTCCACCAAGAACGAAGAGAAGTTCGTTGGTGACGACGCCGCTTGGGAAGAAGCAACCCGCACGCTTTCCGAGGTCGCCGCTGCCTCCGGGCTTGAGCTCGTACCTGATCCGGGCGGAGCCGCCTTCTATGGCCCCAAGATCTCGGTTCAGGCGAAGGACGCCCTTGGACGGACCTGGCAGATGTCCACGATCCAGTTGGACTTCAACCTGCCCGAGCGTTTCGAGCTGGAATACCAAGCAGCAGATGGAACCCGTCAGCGGCCCGTCATGATCCACCGTGCCCTCTTCGGTTCTGTGGAACGCTTCATGGGCGTCCTGACCGAGCACTATGCCGGGGCTTTCCCGGCGTGGCTTGCTCCCGTGCAGGTGGTAGGCATTCCGGTAGCCGAGGCTTTCAACGACTACATGTTTGACGTCGTAGGCCAGCTCAAGGCTGCAGGTATCCGTGCAGAGGTGGACATTTCGTCCGACCGGTTCCCCAAGAAAATCCGCACAGCCAGCAAGGACAAGATCCCCTTCGTGCTGATTGCCGGTGGTGAAGACGCCGAGGCAGGCGCCGTGTCGTTCCGCTTCCGCGATGGCAGCCAGGATAACGGCGTTCCTGTTGCAGAGGCAGTCCGCAGGATTGTCGACGCCGTAAAGAACCGCGAGAGCTGACGGAACGGAAACAGTGACGGTGCAGGAGAACACAGGCGCGGCAGCTGACTTTCCGGGCGACGCAGACGTGACCGATGATTTCGGGCTCGCGGGCGTTCCGGATGCATTTCAGCGCCTGTGGACTCCGCACCGCATGGCCTACATCAAGGGCGGGCAGGATCAGTTCAAAAACAAGGATGACTGCCCGTTCTGCGTAGGCCCCACGCGTTCGGACGAGGAATCTCTGATCGTCTACCGGGGAAAGACCTGCTATGTGGTGCTTAATCTCTTCCCCTACAATCCGGGCCACCTGCTGATCTGCCCCTACCGCCACGTCCCTGACTACACGGACATCACGGTGGAGGAGACGGCAGAGTTCGCGGACCTTACGCAAACCGCCATGCGCGTGCTGCGGAAGGTTTCGAATCCCAGCGGCTTCAACCTGGGGATGAACCAAGGCGTCACCGGCGGCGCCGGCATAGCTGCACACCTTCATCAGCACGTTGTCCCGCGGTGGGGCGGCGACGGAAACTTCTTCCCGATCATCGCCCAGACCAAGGCCATCACGCAGACGCTCGATGAGGTCCGCAAGCTCGTGGCCGAGGCCTGGCCGGGGGAGTCGAATGCTCAATAGGCATGCGCGCGGTTTCTTTACTTCACTGTTTACACCACTGGCGCGCTGGCTCCTGCGGATGGGTGTCTCCCCGGACATCGTCACTATCGCAGGTACAGTCGGCGTCATTCTGGGTGGCCTCATTCTTTATCCCTTGGGCCACTTGTGGTGGGGTTCGGTGGTGGTTGCCTTCTTTGCCTTCTCGGACGTCGTCGATGGCATCATGGCAAGGCTTCAGGGCCGCAGCGGCGGCTGGGGCAACTTCCTGGACTCCACGTTGGACCGCCTGGCGGACGGCGCCATCTTTGCAGGTTTGAGCATCTGGTTTTTCACCGGAGGCAAGGATGCGGCGATAGGAACTGCCGCCGTCGTATGCCTCGTCCTGGGGATGGTTGTTTCGTATGCAAGGGCCAAAGCGGAATCGCTTGGCTACCAAGCCAGCGTAGGCATCGCAGAGCGTGCCGAAAGGCTTGCTTCGGTTCTGCTGATAGCCGGGCTCACGGGATTGGGACTTCCGCCTGTGGTGCTCTTCGCAACGCTGGTCCTGTTGGCACTCGCCAGCGTCGTCACAGTAATCCAAAGAATGGCCACCGTTCACCGGCAGGCCCTGGCCGAAGCCGAGGGAACTGGCATCTGACCAGAGTCCGCTGGTGCCATTTGTGCAGGTGTCCTATCACACCCCGCCTGTTGGCCTTGAAGGCAGTAATGAATGTACTGCCGCTGCGCAACCTGCGACTACTATTACTAGTACTTGGTCACCTTGACCTGAAACCCGGTGTGCGCTGATTGCGGTCGTGTGGCTGCGCGTGCCCCCGGCAAAAAGGTCGTTTATCTACCCATAGGGGTTTTTGTGTCTACACCAGATGTAAGCAACGAAGCCGGTTCGTCCGCGAACAGCGTCACGGGCAGCAGCCGCGTTAAGCGGGGCATGGCGGAGATGCTCAAGGGCGGCGTCATCATGGACGTCGTTAACGTCGAGCAGGCCCGCATCGCCGAGGACGCCGGTGCTGTCGCCGTCATGGCGCTCGAGCGCGTACCGGCTGATATCCGCGCCCAGGGTGGCGTGTCCCGGATGTCCGATCCCGACATGATCGATCAGATCATTGCCGCGGTGTCGATCCCGGTGATGGCCAAGGCCCGCATCGGCCACTTCGTCGAAGCACAGGTCCTGCAGTCCCTCGGTGTTGACTACATCGACGAGTCCGAGGTCCTGACCCCGGCGGACTACGTCAACCACATCGACAAGTGGAACTTCACCGTCCCCTTCGTTTGTGGTGCCACCAACCTGGGTGAGGCGTTGCGCCGGATCAACGAGGGTGCTGCGATGATCCGTTCCAAGGGCGAAGCCGGTACCGGTGATGTGTCGAATGCGACCGGGCACATGCGCAAGATCCGTGCGGAGATCGCCAAGCTGTCAGCTCTTCCGGAGGATGAGTTGTATGTTGCGGCCAAGGAGCTGCAGGCCCCGTACGAGCTCGTCAAGGAAATCGCTGCCACGGGCAAGCTGCCCGTGGTCTTGTTCACCGCTGGTGGCATCGCGACTCCGGCTGATGCTGCGATGATGATGCAGCTCGGCGCTGATGGCGTGTTCGTTGGTTCAGGTATCTTCAAGTCCGGCAACCCCGCAGAGCGCGCCGCCGCCGTCGTCAAGGCAACTACGTTCTACGACGATCCTGATGTGATCGCCAAGGTCTCCCGCGGACTGGGCGAGGCCATGGTCGGCATCAACGTCGACGAAATCCCCCAGCCCCACCGCCTCGCAGAGCGCGGCTGGTAGCAGCCAAAGCAGTCCGACGCCGGGCCGGTCACCCTCAAAGGTGACCGGCCCGGCGTCGTTATTACTCCAAACCCCGGCGCTTCAGCAACGGGTCCAGGAGCGCGTCGCGGCCCCGGAACCGGCGGAAGGACTCCAAAGGATCCCGGCTGTTGCCCCGGGAGAGCAGTTCGGACCTGAACCTGTCCCCGTTCGCACGCGTCAGTCCGCCGTTTTCCTTGAACCACTCCACAGTGTCGGCGTCCAGTACTTCGCTCCAGATGTAGGAGTAGTAGCCGGCGGCGTAGCCCGCTCCGGCGAAGATGTGCTGAAAGTAGCCAGTGCGGTAACGCGGCGGGATCAACGGGTGGGCGACGCCCGCGGCTGCCAAGGCCTCTGCTTCGAAAGCCAAGACATCCCCAGGCACATCAGCCTCTGACAGCACGTGCCATGCCAGGTCCAGGAGCGCCGCCCCGAGGTACTCAGTGGTTGCAAACCCTTCACCCCACAACAGGGACGCGCTGAGCTTGTCCACCACATCCTGGGGGAGGGGTTCGCCGGTGGAGTGATGACGGGCGTAGTGCCCCAGTATCTCCGGCCACATGATCCACATTTCGTTAACCTGGGAGGGGTACTCCACGAAGTCCCTGGGCACAGACGTACCGGAGAACCGCGGGTAGGTGACATCAGAGAACAACCCGTGCAGGGCGTGGCCGAACTCGTGGAAAACGGTCCGTACTTCATCCAGGGACAGGAGCGTGGGCTCGCCGGGGGCGGGCTTGGTGATGTTGAGGTTGTTGATCACCACAGCCCGGGTGCCCAGCAGGGTGGACTGCTCCACGAGGGAGTTCATCCACGCCCCGCCCCGCTTGGTCTCCCTGGTGTAGTAGTCACCAAGAAAGAGGCCCAAGCCACTTCCGTCGTGGTCGCGAACCTCCCACACACGGACATCGGGATGGTATCCCTCCAGGTCGGCGCGTTCATGGAAGGTGAGCCCATAGAGCCGGTTTGCGGCATGAAAAACACCGTTGGCCAAGACGCTTTCCAGGGAGAAGTAGGGGCGCAAAGCCTGCTCATCGACCTCGAATTTTTCCTTGCGGACCCGGGCTGAGTAGAAGGCCCAGTCCCACGGCTCCAATTCCCGTCCTGCCGACTCCGCGAGGGCATCGGCCTCGGCTTGGGCATTGTGGACGGCTGCAGGCGCCATCCGACGCAGCATGGACTCGACGTCGTCGAAGCCCGGCGCCGTCTGCTGGTCCACCACAAGCTCGGCAAAGTTGGCGAAGCCCAACAGGGCCGCCTTCTCTCCCCGCAGCCGGGCGGTCGCGGTCACGATCTCCCGAACGTCCAGGGGACCTCCATCGGTACCCCGTGCCAGGGAGGCTTCATACAAACGACGCCGGATGGCTGGGTTTTCTAGGGAGGCGAGGGCGGGCTGGTTGCTGGGTTGGATCAACGTCAGCAGGAATTGTCCGTCATGTCCTGCAGTCCTGGCGGCTTCGGCGGCGCCTGTGATGTCTTCCTCCGAAAGGCCTGCCAGGTCCGTGACGTCGTCCAGAAGCAAAGCTGAGGCCTTCATCGCTTCCTTGACCCGCTGGCCGAAGTCGGTGCCGAGCCGGGAGAGCTCAGCGTTGACTTCCCGGAGTCGATCCTGGCCGGCGTCATCGAGCTGGATTCCCGATTGGCGGAACTCTTTGAGGTACTCCTCCACCAGCCGGACAGACTCAGCATCGAGAGCGTCCACATCGATAGCAGCGAAGCGTTCGTACAGCCCCCGGTTCATGTAAACGGCATCCTGGTGGGCCGAGAACCTGGGGCTGAGCTCGGTTTCGAGTGCTTTGATGTCGTCGCTTGCATCGGCAGACACCAGGGTGAAGAACGCTGCTGCAGCCCTGTGCAGGAGTAGTCCGGACCGCTCCATGGCCAAGGCGGTGTTCTGGAAAGTAGCAGGCTCCGGGTTGCCAACGATGACCTTGATCTCCTCCAAGTGCGCGGCCAGCCCGTTGTCCACCGCTTCGGCGTAGTGGGCGGAGGAAATGTCGCCGAAGGGCGGCAAGCCATAGGGCAGGGGGCTGGGACTCAGCAGGGGATTGATCATGAAGTGACTCTTTCACGTAAGATTCATGTCCTCAAGAGCGGCACGCCTGGTTCGGCATGACTTCACCGTAGGATGAAAATCATGGGGAATCTCACATCTGTGACGAGATGGATGCGGCCACGGCGGTGGGCGGGGCCCGCGCTGATGGTTGCCCTGGCCATGACACTGGGCGCCTGTGGAGTCATCGCCGAAAACGAGGACGCCAAGCACAGCAGCGCCGCCCCGGCCCCGGTGGCGCCGGAGCCGACTCCAACGCGGACCCCCGCACCCAACCCGACACCAGGAAAAGGGCCGGCATGCCCGGAACTCCGTTGCACCTCCGTCACTGTCACCGGTGACATGCTGGTCCACACCCAACTTTGGCAGCAGGCCAGGGCTGACGCTGCCGCCGCAGGACTGCCCGGCTACACATTCGTCCCACTCCTTGAAGGCCAGCGGCGCTACATCAACAACAGTGACCTGGCCATCTGCCACCAGGAGACCCCGGTGGCGACGCCCGAAGGGCCGTTCTCGGCCTACCCGTCGTTCAACGTCCCGCCGCAGATCGTCACAGCGTCAAAGGAGATCGGTTACCAGGCCTGCACCACCGCCAGCAACCACACCATCGACCGCGGCACCGAAGGGCTGCTGCGCACCTTGGATGCCCTGGATGCAGCCGGACTGAAGCACACGGGCTCGTACAGGACCGAGGCAGAGTCCAAGGAGATACTGATGCTCCAGACCGAGGCCGCCAAAGTAGCGGTCATTGTTGGAACCTATGGGCACAACGGGCAGATTCCGGAATACCCATGGTTGGTGGACGAACTCGACCCCGCCACGATGATTGCCAAAGCCACCCGGGCCAAAGCCCTCGGGGCCGACATCGTCCTGGGAGTCATGCACGCAGGCGACGAATACGCCAGCGAGCCAAATGCCCAGCAGCAGGAGGTCGCGCACGCCCTTGTGGACAGTGGCCAGTTCACCATGATCTATGGGCACCACACCCATTCCGTGCTGCCCATCGAGAAGTACAAGGGCACTTGAATCGTCTACGGGCTGGGGAACGGCATCACGGAGTTGTCACCGTGGTACGCGGTCAACAACGAAGGATTACTGGTCAGGGCGCAGTTCAGCCAAAATGCTGCGGGTGCCTGGACCGTCTCGGACCTGGCCTGGGCGCCATCTGTGATCGTCCGTGATCCCTATCGCTGGTGTTCAGTGGCGAGCGACGCCCCGCAAGGAGTGTGTGCCACGCCTGCGGCCGACGCGGAAACCCACCAGAGGACACAGGCGGTAGTGGAGTCCATGGGCGCTGCCGATGCAGGCGCCCACGAACTGCTGATCACCAAGGAAAAATAGGGCCTAACGCGGGCGCCGGGCGGCGTGTTCGCGCGCGAGGCGGGCGTAGTCGTCGTCGGGCGCCCCCGGCACGAAAGTGCCGAACTTGCGCTCGGCGGCCGTGCGGATCAGGAAGTCCGTGATGGCAGGATTCTTCGGCAGCAGCGAACCGTGGAGGTAGCTGGCCACAACATTGTTGTACCGGGCGCCTTCGTGGCCGTCCTTGCTGTTGTTGCCGGCACCTTTGGTGACGGTCCCCAGAGGTTCGACGCCGGGACCCAAAGTGGTCTGGCCGCTGTGGTTTTCGTAGCCCATGATGTCGCCGAATTCGGTGGACTTCATGATCACGTTGCCGATCAGGCGTTCATCCGTACCTTGGGTTTCAACATCAAGGATGCCAATACCCGGGATGGTGGGTCCGGTGCTGGTCTTGAAGAACTTACCGAAAAGCTGGTAAAGACCGCAGATCACCAGCATGGGCGCACCGTTGTCAGCGAGTTCCCGCAACTGCCCAGCCCGGGCCTGGAGATCATCCTGGATAACGAGTTGGCCGCTGTCCTGGCCGCCGCCGCCCACGATGATGTCGACGTCGTCCGGAAAATCATCGCCGACGTTGTACTCCAGCAGCTCCGGGGTGTAGCCGTGCCACTTGATCCGTTGCTTGAGAACCAGGGCGTTGCCCCAGTCGCCATAGATGTTCATTTCCCGGGGATAGAGCTGCAGGACGCGGATGGTGCCCTTGCTGGGCTGTGGCGTCCGGGTTTGGGATGCCTGGGGCTGTGTTTCCGAGGTCATGAGACCACCTCAACTATGGTGATTTTGGCGAGTTCGCGGCGAATTGCCAGCATTGACGTGTAGGTGCAGAAAATACGCTTGGGCTTGCCGCGCGAACCGTCGATGAAGGTCCGGAGGGCCGCTGTGATGTCCGTTTCCACGGTGCCGAACGGAACGTCGTCGTATTGGAGGCGGAGGGCCATGTCGTAGGCGCGGACCCCGGTGAGGACTTCCACTCCACCCTCGCGCAGGGAATCGAATTCGACATCCCACAGCCACGACATGTCCCTGCCGTCGGCGTAGTTGTCATTGATCGCGATCATGGTGGCATAGCCGCCGGCCGGGAACGACTTCAAGCCGAGCCGGAAACCACTGGGATTCTTCACCAGTACCAGTTCCAACGGCTGGCCGTCCACTGTCAGGCTCTCCCCGCGCCCGAACGCCGGAGCAACGTCCCCCAGTGCTTTGACGAGTTTCGGAGTGTCAACGGGGCCGGTCCCCAGGACTGCACGGGTCAGCGACAACGCCGCGGCCGCGTTGAAGATGTTGTAGACGCCGCGGAGCTTCATGGTGGTGGTGACGGTCTCGCCGTCGAATTCAAAGTCGGCGTCCTGGGCACCTACCCGGCGCAGTACGACGTCGGCATCCGGTAAGTCGACTGCCTCACCCGTAGCGGCAGCCACTGACGTCCCGGAAGGTGAGGGGCCGCTTCCGGTCCGCATCTCGTCGTCGTTCGGGAAAGTGCTGCGGAGTGAGTCGTCCAGACCGAAGTATCGGACGCTCGGGTGATGAACGGCGTCGAGACCGTTGACGACGTTGGCGATCCGCGCCACGCGTGGATCCTCGCGGTTCAGGACGACGGTGTCCGTTGTTTTGGACGCGATGTGTTCCAGGAGGCGGGCGGTCTTGTCGATTTCACCGAAACGGTCCAGTTGGTCGCGGAGTACGTTCAACAGCAGGCTGTAGCGCGGCTGGACTTTGTTGACGAAATGCACTGCGTGGGCCTCGTCGAGCTCAAGGATGGCGATGTCGGCGTCGAGGCGGCCCCGCCAATCCACCTCGCCCAGCAGCGATGCCGCAACGCCGCGCGTGAAGTTGCTGCCCGTGCGGTTGGTGAACACCTTCAGCCCTTGGCTTTCCAGGAGTTCCACCACCATCTTGGTCGTGGTGGTCTTGCCGTTGGTGCCACTGACCACAGCCACGCCATGAGGCAGCGAGGCCAGGGTTCGCTGCATGAAACGGGGATCGATTTTCTCAACCACCAGGCCGGGAAATGCTGAGCCTCCGCCCCGAAGCCGGGACAGTGTGCGGACCAGCTTGCCGAGGGGGACGCTGAAGGAAAGCATGCTCTGTAATATATCCCAGACGCGGCATGCGACCCCGGTCATTGTGGGCGCCGGCATAGCGCCGCGAAGTACCGCTTGCGCCGCGGGCACTATGATGGTCCAATGACCAACCCCCTTTCCGATGCTTCATCGCGCGTGGGTTCAGGCCTCCGGATCGGTGTGCTGGCGCTCCAAGGCGACTTCCGAGAGCACATCCACGCTGTGGAGTCGGCAGGTGCCACCGGTGTGGGCATCCGCAGGCCCGCTGAGCTGGACGAAATCGACGGCCTGATCATCCCGGGCGGCGAATCCACCACCATCGACAAACTGTCCCGGATCTTCGAGCTCCGAGATCCCATCCAAAAGCGCATCGCCGACGGCCTTCCGGTGTACGGTTCCTGCGCCGGCATGATCCTGCTGGCTGAAGAGATCGCAGACCCTGCCACCGACCTTCAAGGGAACCCGCAGCAGACGTTTGGCGGACTGGACATCACCGTCCGCCGTAATGCCTTCGGACGCCAGCGCGAATCCTTCGAAACCGACCTTGATTTCAAGGGTTTGGACTTCAGTGCCGGGGAAGACGGCGTAGACCCGGTTCATGCGGTGTTCATTCGCGGGCCGTGGGTGGAGCGCGTGGGTCCAGGGGTGGACATACTTGCGCAAGTAGATCCTGACCACGCCAGCCACACCGCTGCTTTGCATGGAGTGGCTAGAATTGTTGCAGTGCGCTCCGGCCGTTTGCTGGCCACCTCCTTCCATCCGGAAGTGACAGGGGAGAAGCGTGTGCATGAACTCTTTATTCGAATGATCAGAGGAGAAGCGTAAAGCATGTCAGGCCACTCCAAATGGGCGACCACCAAGCACAAAAAAGCCATCATTGACAGCAGGCGTGCAAAGTCGTTCGCAAAACTGATCAAGAACATCGAAGTTGCTGCCCGCATGGGCGGACCGGACCTTGCCGGAAACCCGGGCCTGGAACTCGCTGTCACCAAGGCCAAGAAGACCTCGGTCCCCAACGACAACATCGACCGCGCGATCAAGCGTGGTGCAGGCCTCACCGGCGAGGTCGTCGACTACACCGAAATCATGTACGAAGCCCGCGGCCCCCAAGGCTCGGCTTTACTGATCGAGTGCCTCACCGACAACAAGAACCGGGCGGCCTCAGAGGTGCGCCTCGCGATCTCCCGCAACGGCGGGACCATTGCCGACCCCGGCTCAGTCAGCTACCTGTTTGCGCGCAAGGGCGTTGTGGTTCTGCCCAAGAACGGCCTGAGCGAAGACGACATCCTCATGGCCGTCCTTGACGCAGGTGCCGAGGAAGTCAAGGACAGCAGCGAGAACTGGGAAATCCACTCCGAGCCCTCGGACCTTCAGGCCATCCGTGACGCCCTCAAGGAAGCCGGGATCGAGTACGAAACCGACGAAGCCGAATTCGTGCCGTCCATGCAGGTGGAGCTCGACGTTGATGGCGCCAAGAAGTTCATGAAGCTCGTGGACGCCCTCGAGGACCTGGACGACGTCCAGAACGTGTACAGCAACGCGGACTTCAGCGAGGAAGTGCAGGCTGCCCTCGACGCCGAGTAGGCGCGGCAGCACCCGGATTTGATCATCAACAGGAAGGCCCGGACTTGACTCTTCGCGTATTGGGAGTCGATCCGGGCCTTACCCGTTGCGGCATCGGCGTGGTGGACATTGAGCGGAACCGCCGCGCCACCATGATCGCGGTCGGCGTGGTGGGAACCTCTGCCGAACTGACCCTGGACAAGCGCCTGCTGGTCATAGCACAGGCGATCGACGAGTGGCTTGACCTGCACAAGCCGGACGTCGTCGCCGTCGAACGCGTTTTCTCCCAGATGAACGTAAGTACGGTGATGGGCGTGGCCCAGGCCTCCGGCGTCGTGATCGCCGCAGCCGCCCGCCGGGGTATCCCCGTTGCGCTGCACACGCCCTCGGAGGTGAAGGCCGCGGTTACCGGCAGTGGCACGGCCAACAAAGACGCCGTGACGAAGCTTGTGACCAAGATCCTCCGCCTTGACGCCCCACCCAAACCGGCCGACGCCGCTGACGCCCTGGCTTTGGCCCTGACCCACGCGTGGCGCGCAGGAAGCGGCATGGGGGCTGTCGGCGGAGGCGCCGGGGGCAGTTCCCTGACCCCTGCCCAAAAGGCCTGGGCGGACGCCGAAGCGAAAGCGCGCCGTGCACGGTGATACCTGGCTGTCCTTGCTAGGGTATTCGTAGATATGTTCGGATAGTCCGCTTTCTCCGCTGTTTCACGGCGTCGCAACGGGCAATACTTCAGGAGCCGGGTCTTGATCAGTTTTCTCCGTGGAACGGTAGCCCACGTTGGTTTGTCCAGCGCCGTCATCGATCTCAACGGCGCCGGCATGAGTGTTTTCGCCACACCGCAGACCCTGAGCCACCTGACTGTGGGAACTGAAGCCAAGCTCTTCACGTCCATGATTGTCCGGGAAGATTCCCTCACGTTGTTCGGCTTCGCCGACGACGACGAACGGGAAGTCTTCGACGTCCTGCTCAGTGTCAGCGGGGTGGGACCGCGCCTGGCCCTGGCCGTGCTCGCCGTTCACGAACCGGAGGCCATCCGCGTGGCTGCGCACACCGGCGACGGCAAGGCCTTCACGAAGGTCCCGGGCATCGGACCCAAAGTGGCCGGAAGGATCGTGCTTGAGCTTGCCGGCAAGCTTGTCCCGCACGGCACAGGCACCGCCGCGGCGCCGGAGACCGCAGTCAAGGCCGAATGGAAGCCACAGGTGGTTGCTGCCATGACGAGTCTGGGCTGGTCCGAGAAGGATGCCACGGGGAGCATTGACAAGGCTATGGCCGATTCCCCTGAACTGGTGGAGGCAGGAAACGTCGCGCAGATCCTCCGCGCCACACTTAGGTGGCTCGGCCAGGACGGTGCGCGCGCCGGCAACCGCGTAGGCAGCCGTGGCTGAGCAGTCATTGGTCAGCGGGGGAGAGGAACCGGAAGAGCGGGTCATTGAGGCCGCGCTCCGCCCGAAGAACCTGCATGACTTCGTGGGCCAGCATCGTGTTCGCAAGCAGCTTGCCTTGGTGTTGGAGGCCTCCAAAATGCGGGGTCGCAGCGCCGACCATGTGCTCATGTCAGGTCCCCCCGGGCTTGGCAAGACCACCTTGGCCATGATCATTGCGGCGGAGATGAACGCGCCACTGCGGATCAGCAGTGGTCCGGCCATCCAGCACGCTGGGGATCTGGCCGCCATACTGTCCTCCCTTTCGGAGGGCGAGGTACTTTTCCTCGACGAGATCCACCGCATGTCCCGGCCCGCTGAAGAGATGTTGTACATGGCCATGGAGGACTTCCGTGTGGACATCGTGGTGGGCAAAGGCGCGGGCGCCACGGCCATCCCGCTGGAGCTGCCGCCCTTCACCCTTGTGGGAGCGACCACCCGGGCGGGTTTGCTCCCAGGTCCTTTGCGCGACCGTTTCGGATTTACGGGGCATCTCGAGTTCTACTCCGTGGCCGAGCTCGAACTTGTCCTGCGCCGCTCCGCCGGCTTGCTGGATTTGAAGGTCAACTCAGCCGGCTTCACGGAAATAGCGGGCCGCTCGCGCGGCACGCCACGTATCGCCAACCGGCTGCTTCGCCGTGTACGCGACTGGGCACTGGTGCACGGTATCGAGCAAATCGACGCCCGCTCAGCATCGGCGGCCCTGGATATGTACGAAGTGGACCAAAGGGGACTGGACCGGCTGGACCGCTCCGTCCTTGAAGCCCTGATCACCAAGTTCAACGGTGGCCCTGTAGGGCTGTCCACCTTGGCCATTGCCGTGGGGGAAGAACCTGAAACCGTCGAGACCGTCGCCGAGCCGTTCCTGGTGCGCGAAGGATTGCTGGGGAGGACACCGCGGGGCCGGATAGCAATGGCTTCGGCGTGGACACATTTGGGGTATGCCGTGCCAAGCGGAGTGTTCGGACAAGAGACGCTGGCGCTGTTCGACGAGGACGAAAACCACGCCGAAAGCATCGATACTGCCGGTTAACACGCTGCGTTCAGCTTTTCCCTCTAGACTGGTATGACGCTCGGCACGTTCGAGTCCTTGATCCATGCGCCAGCCTCGCGGATCTGCCAGGGACGTTGCCGTGAACCAAAACGTAAGTACAGAACGGAACTTCCCTGTGGATCCAATGACCATATTGCTGTTCGTCATGCTTGGACTTTTTGTCTTCATGATGTTCCGCCGCAACAAGAAGACCCAGCAGCAGCAGGCTGAGATGCAGTCCAAGTTTGCTCCGGGCGTCGACGTCATGACCAGCTTCGGTCTTTTCGGCCGGATCGTGTCCATCGATGAAGCGGAAAACAAGGTCGTTATCGAACTTTCGCCGGGCAACCAGGCAACGGTTCACCGCCAGGCAGTCACGAAGGTGGTTGAGGCTACTCCCGAGGAAGCCCCCGTGGTTCCCGACGACGCCTCCTCCCTGACAGTGACGGGCACGGAATCCCCGGCGGCCGTCGAGACTCCGGAAGAGACCATTGCGCGCCTCAATAAAGAGGACAAGAAGGACAACTAGCACCGTCAGTCGCGGCAACACCGCGCAAGGCAACTTCTACGGCAGCGGAGAGCCGCCGGCAGACGCTCACCAGCGCCCGCCGGCGGCTGTCCGGCGATAACAGGAAGATTGAAAATGGCACGGACCGGCCCCAAAAATTCAGCCCGCAGGGTGCTGACCTGGCTTGGAGCAATATTCGTTGTACTCACCGCTGTCCTGGCAAGCGGTGTGATGACAGGGCATGCCAGTTGGGCGCCCAAGCTTGCATTGGACCTCGAGGGTGGCACCCAGATGATCCTTGCGCCCCGCGTTGAGGGTGCAAGCGACATCAACGAGGAGCAACTCAACCAGGCCGTGGCGATCATCCGCCAACGCGTGGACGGTTCCGGCGTCGCCGAGGCCGAAATCAGCACCCAGTCCGGCCGCAACGTAGTTGTCAGCCTGCCGGGAACTCCTTCCAAGGAGACGCGCGACCTCATCCAGGCTTCCGCTGACATGAACTTCCGGCCCGTCATCGCCGTCGGTGACCCCGCGGCGGTTCCGGCCGAGCAGCGCACACCGGAGGACAAGCTGCCCAAGCCGACCGCCGAGCCGGCCAACGCCAGCGACAACAACTGGGTGACCGGGGATGTCGTCAAGGAATTCGAAGCGCTGGACTGCGTCAATCCGTCCACCGAGAAGCGTGACCGCTCGGACCCCGCCAAGCCGTTGGTGGCTTGTGAACCTGCAACGGACAAGACTCCCGCAGCCAAGTACATTCTTGGGCCGGTAGAAGTCAAGGGCCAGGACATCAGTGATTCCACGTTCTCCCAGGTCCAGGGCGCACAGGGTTCCGTAACCAACTCCTGGGGCGTGAACATCGTCTTCAACGGTGACGCAACCGCTAAGTTCAAGGCAGTCACCGAACGCCTGAACCAGTTCTACGTGGCGGCGCAGGCGCAGGGTAGTGATGACCCCAAGTCGCAGTTCGCGATCGTCCTTGACGACAAGGTGATTTCCGCGCCACGCGCGCTTGCCGTCATCACTGATGGAAAGCCGCAGATCACCGGCAACTTCACCCAGGCTACTGCCAAGGCCCTCTCTGACCAGCTGCGCTACGGCGCGCTGCCGATCAGTTTCGAAATCCAGTCGCAGGAGCAGATCTCGGCCACGCTCGGTGGTGACCAGCTTCGGCTTGGCCTCTTGGCGGGCATGATCGGCCTGCTGCTGGTTGTGGTCTACTCGCTCTTCCAGTACCGGGCCTTGGGCTTCGTCACCATCGCATCGCTCGTGGTGGCAGGTTTGCTGACGTATCTGGCCATCGCCATCCTCGGGTGGACTGAAAATTACAGGTTGTCGCTGGCCGGTGTGGCAGGTTTGATCGTTGCCATCGGCCAGACAGCTGACTCGTTCATCGTCTACTTCGAACGTATCCGCGACGAACTGCGCGATGGGCGCGGACTGGTATCCGCCGTCGAGAACGGTTGGAAGCGCGCCAAGCGCACCGTCCTTGCCTCCAAGGCCGTCAACCTCCTGGCCGCGCTGGTCCTGTACTTCGTGGCCGTCGGAAACGTCCGCGGTTTTGCCTTCACCCTGGGCCTGACGGCCCTCGCCGACCTCCTTGTGGTGTTCATGTTCACGCACCCGATGCTGCAGGTCCTGGCCCGCACCAAGTTCTTCGGCGAAGGACATCGCTTCTCCGGATTGTCACCTGACCGCCTGGGCGCGGTCCCGCTGTACCGCGGAGCAGGCCGGCTCCGCACCCCGGATGAAAAGCCGACGCCGGTCCGCCCCCGAAACGCCGGGGCAGCCGCTGAAGCGGAACGACGCATGACCATCGCCGAACGGCGCCTTGCCGCGAAGGGCCAGCTGACTGGTACTTCCAACGGCAGCAAGGAGGAGAAGTAATGACTACGAGCTTCGCAACCTTCGGCCATGAGCTCTACACGGGCAAACGCTCCTACAACTTCGTCAAGTCCAAGAAGATCTGGTTCACTATCGCCGCTGTTGCCGTGGCGTTGTCCATCCTGATCCCGGTGGTCAAGGGTGGCTTCAACCTCGGCATCGAGTTCCGGGGCGGCTCGGAGTTCACAGTCTCCAACGTGACCAGCACGGACGCGGCGCTCGGGGAACGGGCTGTCCACGACGTCGTTCCCGACGCCATTCCGCGCGTGGCAAACGTGGCAGGCAACACCATGCGGATACAGACGGACCAACTCACCGACGAAGAGACCAACCGCATCAAGGACGGACTCACCAGCGCCTACGGCGTCACGGAAAATGAGGTCACGTCCAACTTCGTTGGACCCACCTGGGGTCAGGACGTTACCCGGCAGGCCCTCATCGGCCTGGTGGTATTCGTCGGCTTGGCCGCAGTCCTGATGGCCCTGTACTTCAGGACCTGGAAAATGTCGTTGTCTGCACTCGTTGGCATGCTCGTCACCATGTTCACCACTGCGGGCGTCTACGCCTTGAGCGATTTCGAAGTCACGCCGTCGGCCATTATCGGCTTCCTGACGGTCTTGAGCTATTCGCTGTACGACACCGTGGTGGTGTTCGACAAGATCCGCGAGAACACCTCCGACGTTTACACCTCAACCCGCCGTACCTTCGGCGAAGAGGTCAACCTGGCCGTCAACCAAACGCTGGTACGTTCCATCAACACGATGATGGTGGCTGTCCTCCCGGTGGCCGCTATCCTCTTCATCGGCGCAGGCCTCCTCGGTGCAGGCACGCTGCGTGACTTGTCGTTGGCGCTGTTTGTGGGCATCCTCATCGGCACGGCGGCAACGATCTTCATCGCTGCCCCTCTCTATGCCTGGTTGCGCCAAGGCGAGCCCGAGCTCGTCAAGCAGGCCAAAAAGGTGGCGCACCGCAGGGCAGAAGCCACCGTTTAGGGAGCCTATGCACTCCTGATTGCCCGAAGAGCCGGTCACCGCCACAGCGCGGTGGCCGGCTCTTTGACTTGCCGCTGCGTTCGTCATGTGCTGTCCAGTTGCAGAAGCATTCACTTGCGGGAATAGACTGGGAGAATTAAATCGGTTGTGAGGGGTACTTCTGTGGAAGAACGTGCGACGTCGGCACCGCTGACGGGCGGGGAAGAAGACCGCAAGGCAGTTGCGGTCCCGGCATCAAGCGCGCCCGGCCGGGCGCCGGGTGCAGTGCCCGTCGACATGCCGGGAGCCCGACCCACTTTCCCCGGCCGAAGGGAACGCACGCGTTCCCGGTTGGCACGCCTGACCGGACGGGGCGTGGCTCCGTACTCGCCAATCCTCGAGCCACTGTTGCGGACAGTCAGGGCCAACAACCCCAAAGAAGATTTTGATCTGATCCAGCGTGCGTTTGCAGTCGCCGAGCGCAGCCACCAGGGGCAGAAACGCAAGAGTGGCGACCCCTATATCACCCACCCGGTGGCTGTGGCCACCATCCTGGCTGAACTTGGCATGACCGGCACTACTCTGGCCGCGGCGCTGCTTCACGACACGGTGGAGGACACTCCCTACACCCTGGCGGACCTGACACGTGATTTCGGGCCCGAGGTTGCCATGCTGGTGGATGGCGTCACCAAGCTGGACAAGGTCAGTTTCGGCGAAGCGGCCCAGTCGGAAACCGTCCGCAAGATGGTGGTGGCCATGGCCAAGGACATCCGGGTCCTCATGATCAAGCTGGCCGACCGTCTTCACAACGCGCGCACCTGGCGGTTCGTCTCCGCAGAGTCCTCGTCCCGGAAAGCCCGTGAAACCCTGGAGATCTTCGCGCCCTTGGCCCACCGCCTGGGCATGAACACCATCAAGTGGGAGCTTGAGGATCTCTCCTTCGCGGCCCTATATCCCAAGGTGTACGAGGAAATCGTCCGGATGGTGGGGGACCGCACACCGGAACGTGAAAAGAGCCTGAGCGTCATCCGCAACCAGATCGCGGACGATCTCCGGACCGCCAGGATCAAAGCCACCATCACGGGACGTCCCAAGCATTACTACTCCATTTACCAGAAGATGATCGTCCGGGATAAGGACTTCGACGACATCAACGACCTCATGGGCGTCCGCGTGTTGGTGGACTCAGTGCGTGACTGTTACGCAGCTCTTGGCACCTTGCACTCGCGATGGAACCCGCTTCCGGGCAGGTTCAAGGATTACATCGCGATGCCCAAGTTCAACATGTACCAGTCGCTGCATACTACGGTGATCGGCCCTGGCGGCAAGCCTGTGGAGATCCAGATCCGCACGCACGAGATGCACCGCAGGGCAGAGTATGGTGTGGCGGCGCACTGGAAGTACAAAGACCAGCCCAACCGGACAGCACAGGGGCCGGGAAGCCCGCGCGACGGCGACATGGGTTGGCTGCGGTCCTTGGTGGACTGGCAGCAGGAAACCTCGGATCCCGGCGAGTTCCTGGACTCCCTGCGTTACGAGATCAATGCACGGGAAGTCTTTGTCTTTACGCCCAAGGGTGAAGTCATGGCGCTGCCCGCCGGTTCCACTCCCGTGGACTTTGCGTACGCTGTCCACACGGAAGTCGGACACCGCACCATCGGTGCACGGGTCAACGGCAAGCTTGTGCCACTGAACAGTGAACTGAACCACGGCGACTGGGTGGAAATATTCACTTCCAAGGCTGAAGGGGCCGGCCCGAGCCAGGACTGGCAACACTTCGTTAAATCGGCACGGGCACGCAACAAGATCAGGCAATGGTTCACCAAGGAGCGTCGCGAAGAAGCGATCGACCGTGGCAAGGACATGCTCACCCGCGCCATGCGGAAGCAGAACCTCCCTCTGCAGCGCCTCATGACCCACGACGCTTTGTCAGCGGTCGCCGAGGATTTCCATTACGTCGACATCTCCGGACTCTACGCAGGAGTCGGAGACGGGCACACCTCTGCCCAGTCCGTCATGGAAAAGCTGATGGAGCATTTGGGCGGGCACGAGACCCCGGATGAGGACCTTGACGAGGTCAGCATTCCCACCCAGGTGGCCAAGTCCAAGTTCTCGGATTCCGGCGTCATCGTCAGGGGTGTGGGCGATGTGTGGGTCAAGCTGGCCCGATGCTGCACACCCGTGCCGCCGGACCCCATCCTCGGCTTTGTTACCCGCGGTTCCGGCGTTTCTGTGCACCGTACGGACTGCACGAACGTCTCGGGGCTGCGCGATCAGCCTGACAGGATTGTCGACGTCGAATGGGCGCCGACGCAGTCAAGCGTGTTCCTGGTGGAAATCCAGGTCGAAGCCTTGGACCGGAAGTCCCTCCTGTCCGATGTGACGCGCATTCTGTCGGAAAATCACGTCAATATCCTGGCAGCATCCGTTCACACCTCCAGCGACAGGGTTGCGATCTCCAAGTTTGCGTTTGAAATGGGCGACCCGAAGTACCTGCACCACGTGTTGAATGCAGTCCGCCGCATTGATGGCGTTTTTGACGTCTACCGCACCACAGGAAACCGCCGCCGGAACTAGACCGGTGCGGGTGGCTTCAGTTGGTCCAAGGTGGTCAAGGCGCGTCTCTTGTGAGGCACCCGCGGAGATGCCTCGACTGCCAGGATCAGGAGTCGCAGCCTGATGCCGAGTTCCGGCTTGGCCAGGAGCCGCTTCAGCACGGGCAATGCGCGATCCGTTTCGACGTGGAGAGCGATGTCCGCTGCTGTACGAAGTGGGGTGCTCACCAGCATTCCGCCGAGGCTCACAACATCCATCTGTCCCAGCCGTACTTCATGAAGGCTGCAAGCCAGGGTGCCGCGGAGGCTCGAGATGCGGTGTTTGGCATCGACCAACAACGACAACTTTTCGGGCGGCTTGGCGCACCCGTAAATCCACGCGGCAGTCAGCCTGCCCGCCACCACTTTGGTGCGGACCCGTTCCGGTACGCCCAGTGCTGCTGCACGCGCCCGGAGCCGGTGTGTAATGGCCACGCCCGGCGATGCGTAACTCTTCCCGTACAACGGCAGCAGGATGCCGTCAAAGGCCATTCCCTGGAGCTCATTCCACGTGAAGATCCGGCCAGGGGAGTACAGCTCGGGGATGACCGGCTCCAGTAGTTGCGGGGCGGTGACAGCGGGGACCATTACTCGATCATTCCGTGGAGCCGCTCAACGAGTACAGGCTCCGTCCCGGCTATGTGGATAACCGGTACGGAGCCTGCAGCGTGGCAGAAAAGACTACGCGAGGTCGCTGGCTGAACGCTGAATCTGGTCGAGCCAGGCCTGCCTGGCCTCGAGGGCCTCACGAGCAGCCTTGATACGGCGCTGGTCGCCGGCCTTTTCGGCCTTGTCAAGATCGTCCTTGAGGCCCGCGATGGCGGCTTCGAGTTGCGTCAGGGCGCTGTTGGTCCGGGCCTTGGTTTCAGGGTTGCTCCGGCGCCACTTCTCTTCCTCGGCTTCACGGACAGCATCTTCGACCTTGCGCAGGCCTGCTTCGATCCGGCCCATGTCCGCACGCGGGACCTTGCCGGCGTCTTCCCAACGGTCGCGGACGGACTGCAGGGCCTTCTTGGCGGCGTTGAGGTCCTTGATGGGCAGCAAAGCCTGGGCCTCAGCCACCAGTTGCTCCTTGACGGCCAGGTTGGCGGTGTACTCCTGGTCGATCTGGTCGTTGGCAGCCTGGCGGTTGCTGAAGAAGACGTCCTGTGCCGCACGGAACCGGCCCCACAATGCGTCGTCATCCTTGCGGCTGGCGCGGGGAGTGGCCTTCCACTGATCCATGAGCCTGCGGTATTCGCCGGCAGCGTACCCCCAGTCAGTGGACGAGGAAAGTGCCTCGGCCTCTGCGATGAGGGCTTCCTTGGCGGATTTCGCAGCGGAGTTGTTGCTGTCCAGCTGCGAGAAATAGGCGCGGCGGTGGCGGTCGAACACTGTGCGTGCCGAACGGAACCGCTTCCAGAGGGCGTCCTCGTTGCTGCGGCCGAGCCGGACGCCGCTCTTCTGCGCGGCCTTCCAGGACTCGAAGAGCTCGTTCATGCGTGCGCTGGAGGTTTTCCACTGGATCTGTGCGGGATCCTGTCCGGCGATGGACTCGGCTTCGGACACGATAGCCTCGCGGGCAGCGAGTTCGCTGGCACGTACGGCCTCGTGGGCCGCTTTCTCCGACTTCTCGAGCTCGACAATCTGCGTCGACAAGGCATCGAGCCGTGCCTCGGCGGAACGGATGTCGCCGACCATGTTGCGCTCGGCCAGTTGCTCACGCAGATGTGTGACGGTCTTTTGCATGTCCGTTGCCGGGGCCTTGGATTCAACCCGGTGTTCAAGCAGGACCACCTGCGCAATGACGTCGTCGAACTTGCGGGCGAAGTACCCCAGGGCTTCGTCAGGGCTGACTCCCGGGTACTGCCCGACGGCGATTTCCTCACCATCGAGCGTCAGGAAGACGTGGCCGTCTCCTTCGGCACGCCCCCACTTGGCTGCTTCGGCGAGCGACGCGGCAGATACCGCCGGGGCGGCAGGTACAACGGCGGCAGGCCCCTTGGGGCGAGCTGCAAAAGCCGCAGGCGACGGCGCGGCCGACGGGGTGGGGCGAGGCGTTCCGGCTTCGTTGGCAGCCGAATCGGGCGTTGCGTCGGAGGAAGCCTCGGCCTCGGTCGTCTCGGTCACCTCGACCGCTTCATCGTTGGCTACTGCTGCTGTTTCGTCGGATTTCTGACTGTCTGTCACCGCTAAAAGTCTTTCGCTTGGAGGGACTGCTAAGGCAATGCACCCCGGCCGGGGCCTGGAACTGGTTACTTCAGAGAAAACGAGTCTATCGTGACAGGTGCCACAGGAGCGCCGTCAGTGGTGTTTTCGCCGGGTTTGAGGCCAGCTGCGGCGATCTTTGTGACAACGTCCAGTCCGCTGGTCACCTTGCCTACCACGGTGTATCCGCCGGCAGTGTCTGCCGGGATGGTGGTGTCCTTGTACACGATGAAGAACTGGTGGCCGTTGCCGTAGGCGTTGTTTCCCGACCGTGCAATGGCGATGGTGCCTGCTGGGTACTTGTTGTCCGCCGGGGTGTTTTCAAGAGGACCCCAGTGATAGTTCGAATCATCGGCGCCGTCAGCGGATTTCGCACCACATTGAAGGAGGCCGAATGTCTCGGAGGTGGTCAAGCGGTGGCAGTTCGCTCCGTTGTAATAGCCTGCATCGGTAAGCGACTTCAGGACGGCGGCCGCCTGGGGCGCAGCGGTGCCGTTCAGCTCAACGCCCACCACACCGCCGTTGAGCGAGAGATCGCCGGTGAACGTCTTGCCGGCCGCCGTGTCGGGGCTGGGGATATCGGCACTGTTGGAGGCCGTTGGCGAGGCCGAGGGCGAACTGAGTCCGGCTTCGGCCGCGGCAAATTCTGCTTCCGTTGGATTGGAGCTGAAGACCGTCAGCTGCAAAACGACCGCAAGGACCACAGCCGCGGCTCCGGCGCCAACGGCGATGGTGTTGTCGCGTTTGCGGCGCTTGCCCTGTTCCTGCCGCAGGGCGCGCTTGGCTTCCATCTGCCTGATGCGACGTTTTGCTTCGCGGTCATCCCGCGACCTTGTTGCCAAGAGTCCTCCTGATTATGTCCGCTTCGGATGGCCGCCGACAGGAACCCGGGCATGCGGCATTAGATGTGCACGCGCGGAAAGCATAAACTGGCTGCCGCACATAGTTTATGCATGACCGGCTGAACGCCCGCCCTGTAAACGCCGAACGGACGTTTAAAGCTGCGGAGCAAAGGCTCGCGTCAGATTTCTTCGAGGAGACAATTCCACCATGGCACGTACCGCCTCCCTGTCCGGATTCCCCGAGTGGCTTCCCCAGGAGCGGTTGGTGGAGCTTCACGTGCTGGATACGCTGCGGAAAACGTTCGAACTGCACGGCTTCTCTTCCATTGAAACGCGCGCCGTCGAAACAGTGGGCCAACTGCTGCGCAAGGGCGAGATCGACAAAGAGGTCTATGGCCTGAGCAGGCTCCAGGACGACGAGGACGAGGCTGCCAAGCCGAACGGCTCTGATAAGTCGGATCCGAACGCTCTGGCACTTCACTTCGATTTGACCGTTCCTTTTGCCCGTTACGTCGTGGAAAACGCGGGTTACCTGGCATTTCCGTTCCGCCGCTACCAGATCCAGAAAGTGTGGCGTGGCGAACGCCCCCAGGAGGGCCGGGCCCGCGAGTTCACCCAGGCCGACATTGACGTGGTGGGCGACGGCGAACTGCCCTTCCGCTACGACGTCGAGATCGCGCTGGTCATTGCCGAAGCCCTCAGCGCCCTGCCCATTCCGGATTTCCGGCTCCGGATCAACAACAGGAAGCTGGCCGAGGGTTTCTATCGGGGCATCGGACTGACTGATACGGCCGGCGTGCTGCGCAGTATCGACAAGTTGGAAAAAATCGGCGCCGACAAAGTGGCCGGTCTGCTCAAGTCCGAACTCGGTGCGAGCGATGAGCAGGCGGGCCTTGCACTGCAGCTTGCCACCATCCGCACCGAAGACACGTCCTTCGTGGAGCAGGTCCGCGCATTGGGCGTCAAGGATGACCTGCTTGAAGAAGGCCTGAGCGAGCTCCAGCAGGTCATCGAAGCCGCTGTACAACGCGCGCCGGGCAAGGTGGTGGCGGACCTGAGCATCGCCCGCGGCCTCGACTACTACACAGGTACGGTTGTCGAAACCGTCCTCGTAGGACACGAACAGCTCGGTTCCATCTGTTCCGGAGGCCGCTACGATGCGCTGGCCAGCAAGGGCAACCGCAAGTTCCCCGGCGTCGGGCTTTCCATCGGCGTGACGCGCCTGGTGTCCCGGATCCTCAGCCAGGAACTGGCCTCTGCCTCCCGGGCAGTGCCCACTGCCGTCCTGGTCGCGCTGAATACTGATGACAGTTGGTCGGCGGCCCAGGACATCGCTGCCCAGTTGCGTGGCCGCGGCATCGCCACCGAAGTTGCTGCCAAAGCCGATAAGTTCGGCAAGCAGATCAAGTTCGCCGACAGGCGCGGCATCCCCTTCGTCTGGTTCACTGACGACGACGGAAAGCACCAGGTCAAGGACATCCGGTCCGGTGTGCAGGTGGACGCCGATCCCATGAGCTGGACGCCGCCTGAAGAAGACCTCCATGTCCGGGTAGCGACGGCCTGATCGGGCAGTGCTTGTACCGCCCTTTGGCGGGAGCCGCGGCCGGGGCGGGTAAACTCGGACGGGACCGCCTTGCAGCGGTCCCCTTAAATTTCATGCTGAAAGGAATGCTGTGCTGCGCACACATGACCTCGGATCCCTTCGTTCCGAGCACATTGGACAAACCGTTACCCTGGCCGGCTGGGTGGGCCGCCGCCGTGATCACGGTGGCGTTGCATTCGTTGACCTGCGCGACGCGTCCGGCGTGGCCCAGGTAGTCGTCCGTGAGGAAGAGGTCTTCCACGGCCTCCGCAACGAGTACGTCCTGCAGGTCACCGGCACGGTCAACAAGCGTCCCGAAGGCAACGAAAACCCGGCCCTGGCAACGGGAGAGATCGAGGTCATCGCCGACAAGGTGGTAATCCTCAACACCTCCGAGCCCCTCCCGTTCCAGATCGATGAGCACGTCGAGGTTGGCGAGGAAGCGCGCCTCAAGCACCGCTACCTCGACCTCCGCCGCCCTGGCCCGGCCCGCAACATGCGCCTGCGTTCGGAAGCGAACCGTGTTGCCCGTGAGTTGCTGCACCAGCGCGGTTACGTCGAGATCGAAACACCCACGCTGACGCGTTCGACGCCGGAAGGCGCCCGCGACTTCGTTGTCCCGGCCCGCTTGGCCCCGGGTTCCTGGTACGCCCTCCCGCAGTCGCCGCAGCTTTTCAAGCAGCTCCTGCAGGTAGGCGGCTTTGAGAAGTACTACCAGATCGCCCGTTGCTATCGCGATGAGGACTTCCGGGCCGACCGCCAGCCTGAATTCACCCAGCTGGACATTGAAGCGAGCTTCGTGGACCAGGACGACGTCATTGAACTCGGCGAAGCCATCGTCAAGGCACTGTGGCAGCTGATCGACGTCGAGATCCCCACGCCTATCCGCCGCATGACGTACCTGGACGCCATGGCCAAGTACGGTTCCGACAAGCCGGACCTGCGTTTCGGCGTTGAGCTGACTGAACTCACCGAATTCTTCAAGGACACCAACTTCGGCGTCTTCAAGGCTCCGTACGTGGGTGCAGTGGTGATGCCGGGTGGGGCATCCCAGCCGCGTCGCACCTTGGACGGCTGGCAGGAATTCGCCAAGCAGCGCGGTCACAAGGGCCTGGCCTACGTGCTCTACAAGGAAGACGGTGAACTGGCTGGCCCGGTCGCCAAGAACCTCACCGATGCTGAGCGCGAAGGCCTGGCTGATGCTGTTGGCGCCAAGCCCGGCGACTGCATCTTCTTCGCCGCCGGCGAGAAGTCCGCTGCCCGGGCCCTGCTCGGCGCCGCCCGCGTGGAGATCGGCCACCGTACGGGCCTGATCGATCCGAACGACTGGGCCTTCGTGTGGATCGTGGATGCGCCGATGTTCGAGCCCGCCGCCGCTGCCGTCGCGTCCGGTGACGTCGCAGTCGGTGCCGGCCAGTGGACGGCTGTGCACCACGCCTTCACCTCGCCCAAGCCCGAATTCCTGGACACGTTCGACAAGGACCCTGAGTCGGCACTGTCCTACGCCTACGACATCGTCTGCAACGGCAACGAAATCGGCGGCGGTTCCATCCGTATCCATGACCGCGAAGTGCAGGAACGGGTGTTCCAACTGATGGGCCTGGACAAGGAAGACGCCGAAACGAAGTTCGGCTTCCTCCTGGAGGGTTTCAAGTACGGCGCACCTCCCCACGGCGGAATGGCCCTTGGCTGGGACCGCGTGGTGGCCTTGCTCGCCGGCGTGGAATCGATCCGCGACGTCATTGCCTTCCCGAAGTCGGGCAACGGCTATGATCCGCTGACAGCCGCACCCGCCCCGATCACGCCGCAGCAGCGCAAGGAGGCCGGGGTCGACTTCAAGCCCGAGGCCAAGCCTGCAGCCAAGGCCGAGGCAAAGTCCGAATAGATTCCTGGCCAGGGGCCCTCCACCGCGGTGGAGGGCCCCTGGTGTTTCCGGACCCACAGAAAGGCACGGCAAATGCTGGAGCAGGCATTCCTCGAAGGGCTCATGGACAAGGCCTGGCCCGCCCTTGAGCGGGAGGACTCGGGGGAGTGGGTGCTTCGCGCCTCGGAGGGAGTGACGCAACGGGCAAACTCGGTCTGGCCCAGGGTGCCCTCCGGCACGGGGCGCGAGAGCCTGGCGCAATCGGTCCAGTCCGCCGCGCTGTGGTATCGGAGCCGCCGTCTGCCCCTGATCTTCCAGGTATTCGAGGATGCCCGCAGTGCGGAGCTCAACGCCGTTCTGGACGGGCAGCGCTTCACGCGGCAGTCCGAAACAAGGATCATGGTCCGGGACGCCGCCGGCCTGCGGGGTGTGACCCCCGCGCAGGACGTGGAATTCCGTGACCACCCTTGGAGTGAATGGCTTGACCTGTGGTGGTCGGTGGACGGCCGTGGCGGCGAGGTTGAACTGTCTGTCGCCCGGAAAATCCTCACCGACTGTCCATCGCTCTACGCATTGGTAAGGGACGACGACGGCGTTCCCGCCGCCGTCGGGCGCCTCGCCTTGGTGGACGGCTGGGGCGGTATCTACAGCATGGCGACATCGGCGGCGCAGCGCAGGCGTGGATACGGCACGAGGGTGCTCGAAGCGCTCTTGCAGGCCGGCGCTGAACGGAACCTCAAGGGTTTCTGGCTGCTTGTCACTACTGCCAACCTTGGAGCGCAGGCCCTCTATGCACAGGCGGGATTCACCGACTGCGGGAGCTACTTATATCGTCAGGCGCCCCTGAAACGGGCACCGGGCGGCTGCTGAACGGGCGCATCGGAGACGGAAATTCGAATGGAGCAGGCATCGGCCGCAGCTTTTGGAAGCAGTGCGGACTTCGGCTCCTGGACGTCCAGGAAAGCCAGCCTTGTCCGGCCGGCCACATCCTTGAGCGATTGCTGGGCCAGGACCTGGTCCACCAAGGTGCGATCGCCGCCGGGCGCAAGGTATTCGATCCTGTGCTCAGAGAAGATCCGGGCGGCGTGTTCGGCAACGGTTTTGGCATCGATGAAGCGTGAACCGCTCTTCGATGCCAGGACCGTGGAACCGCTGGCAGCGGCCACGGCGTAGCCACCTCTGCGTACCAGGAGCAGGCCAAGGCCACGTTCCTGGTTGGCGAGTGAGGCCAGGCGGTCCAGTTCCGTCGCTCCCCGGCCGGGCCTTCCCTCGGCCGGCCACGGAGCTCGAAGCAGGGCCTCGGCTCCGTCGGCCGCGCGAAGCAGCAGCCCGCCGTCGTCAAGGTCCTGCTCAACTGCGCCGTGGCTGGCGGCGAACCGGTCCACCCATCCCTGCAACCTTGCCGCGGGCACCAGGGCGGTCCGGCTGGCGCCCCGGCGGTGCGGGGCTGATGCTGGGCGGTTCACCTTCGATGTCTCCTTTGCTGGAACTATGAGTAGCCTATCCATGTGGAAGATCTCTTTGGTGCCGGTGCCGACAACGACGACGAGTCGGAGGAGCTGCCTGCCGCCGGAGGACCGTCGGATGCCAACTGGATGGCGTCCCAGCGCAGCCCGTTGGCTGTGCGGATGCGTCCACGTACCTTGGATGACGTTGTGGGACAGCAGCACCTCCTGGGGCAGGGTTCCCCGCTCAGGCAACTGGCGGCCGGCGCTGAAGCGGCAGGTCCGGCGGGTCCGAGTTCGGTGATCCTGTGGGGTCCTCCGGGGACAGGCAAGACCACGCTGGCCCACGTCATCGCCCGCGGTCCGGGCCGGAAATTCGTGGAATTGTCGGCCATCACAGCTGGCGTCAAGGATGTTCGCCGCGTCATGGACGAGGCCCTGACGGCCCGGGACCTCTACAAGAAGACCACGGTCCTGTTCCTGGACGAGATCCACCGCTTCAACAAGGCACAACAGGACGCCCTCCTGCCCGGCGTCGAAAACCGTTGGGTCGTGTTGGTTGCGGCCACGACGGAAAACCCATCCTTCTCGGTGGTTTCCCCGCTGTTGTCCCGTTCGCTCCTCCTGACGTTGAAGCCTCTCACCGACGACGACATCAGCGGCTTGCTGCAGCGGGCGGTGACTGACGCCCGGGGACTCGCGGGTCGGGTGGAGCTAAGCCCGGAGGCCCTGGACCACCTCGTTCGCTTGTCCGGAGGCGACGCCCGGCGCGCGCTGACGGCGCTGGAAGCCGCCGCCGGCGTAGCGTTCGGTGACGTCTCCGACGTCGAGGATGAGGGCTCGGAAGCCCCTGTGCTCGTCGAACTGCGCCACACCGAACGTGCCCTGGACGCCGCCGCAGTTCGCTACGACCGTGCCGGGGACCAGCATTACGACGTTGCCAGCGCGTTCATCAAGTCCATTCGCGGCTCGGACGTGGATGCCGCTCTGCACTACCTGGCGCGGATGCTGGAGGCAGGGGAGGATCCGCGGTTTGTTGCGAGGCGGATCGTGATCTCCGCAGCCGAGGACATCGGCATGGCCGACCCCACGGCACTGCAGACCGCCGTTGCCGCGGCCCAGGCAGTCCAGTTGATCGGCATGCCTGAAGGCCGCATCGTGTTGGCGGAAGCCGTGGTGCACCTGGCTACGGCGCCCAAATCCAATGCCGCCTACATGGGACTGAACAAAGCCGTGGCGGATGTTCGTGCAGGCTATGGTGGCGGCATTCCCATGCACCTGCGCGATGCGCATTATCCCGGCGCCAAGCAGCTTGGCCACGGGAAGAGCTACAAGTACGCCCATGACGAGCCCCATGGGGTTGCCACCCAGCAGTACCCGCCGGACGACCTCGTAGGCAAGGACTACTACGAGCCCACCAACAACGGTGCGGAGCGGGACATAGCTGCCAGGCTGGAACGGCTGCGGAAGATCGTCCGCGGCGAGTAGTTTCGGGCCGGAGGTGCCGCCCGTGCTAACATTGATCCTTGTCTGGCATGACCCGACGCCAAATCCCTTGAAGATTTCTTCAGCGGTGCTGCGCGCCCGGGCCAGTAGCAAGAGGCAGCGGTTGGCCGATGCTCTCCCTGATGGAGGCCAGTAACACTGATTCGCCGCAGTAATTGGAAGGACACAAGTGGCTAACAACACTCGTGCTCGCCGTACCGCACGCCTTTCGCGTGCACTCGGCATTGCTCTGACCCCCAAGGCCGCCAAGTACATGGAGCGCCGCCCGTACGGCCCCGGTGAGCATGGCCGTGCCCGCAAGAAGCAGGACTCCGACTACGCCGTACGTCTGCGCGAAAAGCAGCGCCTGCGCGCCCAGTACGGCATCCGCGAAGCCCAGATGACCCGTGCCTTCGAAGAAGCACGCCGCACCAAGGGCCTGACCGGTGAAAACCTGGTTGAGCTGCTCGAAATGCGTCTGGACGCCCTCGTGCTCCGTGCAGGCTTTGCCCGCACCATCGCACAGGCCCGCCAGCTTGTTGTGCACCGCCACATCATGGTTGACGGCGTCCGCGTGGACCGCCCGTCCTTCCGCGTCGGCGAAGGCCAGCTCATCCACGTCCACAGCCGCTCCGAGGTCATGGCTCCGTTCCAGGTCGCAGCAGCAGGTGCGCACGTCCTGAACAACGTGCCGCCGTACCTGGACGTCAAGATCGACGCCCTCCAGGCACGCCTGGTTCGCCGCCCGAAGCGCTCCGAGGTCCCCGTGATCTGCGAAGAGCAGCTCGTCGTCGAATTCTACGCACGCTAAATTCAAGCAGCGCAGACAAAGAAGCCCGTGGCAGACGCCGCGGGCTTCTTTGTCTATAAGGTACCGGCCCACTATAGGTAAGGTACTGGGGGAGGCCTTGGCCAAAGCCGCACTGCGGCGGTGCAGGGCAGCGCAACGATCCTAGGAGAAGAGTTCTATGTCTGGTGGCGACATCGCCGGTCTCATCGCAGCAGGAGTCTTCGCGCTCCTGGTCCTGCTGTTGGCTGTGCCCATTTTGAAGCTGGGCGGCGTTTTTGACGAAGTCCGCACCTCCATCCGTTCCATCAGCGACGGCGCCACGCCCCTGATGGACGAAGTGACCGCTACGGTCACCACCACCAACCAGCAGTTGAAGAAGGTGGATGGAATCGCCTCCAACGTTTCGGACGCGTCAGCGAATATCTCTGCGCTGTCCTCGCTCGTGGCCGCCACGGTAGGTTCACCGCTGATCAAGGTTGCTGCTTTCAGTTACGGCGTCCGTTCGGCTTTTGCCGCACGCCGTACCCCAACCTCCGGCCGTCGCAGCCGCTGAAACCACGGGAGACCATAAACCTATGAAGAGAATTGTCTGGATGGGCATTGGCGTCGCGATCGGCGTCATTGCCTTCCGTAAGATCACCGAGGCCCAGGCAAACCTGGGGCCCGAAGGCTTGAACCGCGCCGTGGGCCGGATGGCGGACGGCCTGTTCGACTTTGCCGATGCCGTGCGGTCCGGCATGCACCAGCGGGAAGTTGACCTGCGGGCCGCGCTCGGGATTGACGACGCCGGGGCAGGCGGACGCTAGCGGGAGCGGTTCGCTCCCAGGCCCTCAACAGGGCAGAATGGAAAGCTGCGGAACGGCACCAGCCGGTACCGCGCACATCGTGTGCAGTGAATTGAGAAGGGTAAGTAATCAGCTAATGAAGTCGCAGGAGATCACCAAGCGCTGGGTGGACTTTTTTGTCAGCAAGGGCCACACCGCCGTTCCCTCCGCGTCGCTCGTTTCCAGCGACCCGTCACTTCTCTTCACTGTGGCCGGAATGGTGCCGTTCATTCCTTACCTGACGGCCCGCGAAGAGCCGCCCTACAGCCGCGCCACGAGCGTCCAGAAGTGTATCCGCACCGGCGACATCGAGGAAGTCGGCAAGACTGCCCGCCACGGTACGTTCTTCCAGATGTGCGGCAACTTCTCCTTTGGCGATTACTTCAAGGAAGACGCCATCAAGTTCGCCTTCGAGCTGCTCACCACCAGCGTCGAGGACGGCGGTTACGGACTTCCGGCCGAGCGTCTCTGGGTGACCGTCTACGAAGAGGACGACGAAGCCAAGGACCTGTGGCTCAAGAACACCGGTATCCCGGCTGAGCGCATCCAGCGCATGGGCAAGGCTGACAACTACTGGTCCACGGGCCAGCCCGGTCCCGCAGGCCCCTGCTCGGAAATTTATTACGACCGCGGCCCGGCCTACGGTATCGAAGGCGGCCCGCTCGCTGACGAAACGCGGTACATCGAGATCTGGAACCTCGTGTTCATGCAGTACCAGATCGAAAACGTCCGTTCCAAGGTGGACTTCGACATCGTCGGCGAACTGCCCAAGAAGAACATTGACACCGGTTTGGGCATGGAGCGTCTGGCGATGATCCTCCAGGGCGTCGAGAACATGTACGAGACCGACCAGGTCCGCCCCGTCATCGACAAGGCCGCTGAACTCTCCGGCCGTGAGTACACCTCGGCCGAGTCCGCGGAAGATCCGCACCACACAGATGACGTCCGTATGCGCGTCGTCGCTGACCACATCAGGTCTGCGTTGATGCTCATTGCCGATGGCGTGGCACCGTCCAACGAAGGCCGCGGCTATGTGCTGCGCCGCCTCATCCGCCGCGCCGTTCGCGCCATGCGGCTGCTCGGCGTCGAGAAGGCCTGCCTGCCCGACCTCCTTCCCGCGTCCCGTGATGCCATGAAGGGCGTCTACCCCGTGGTGGAAACGGACTTCGCACGCATCAGCCGTATTGCCTACGCTGAGGAGAAGGCCTTCCTCCGCACCATCGCTTCCGGTACAGCCCGCCTGGAGGACGCCGTTGCTGAATCGAAGGCTGCAGGCGTCCCGTTGTCCGGCGCTGACGCCTTTGCCCTGCACGACACCTATGGCTTCCCGATCGACCTGACCTTGGAAATGGCAGAAGAGGCCGGCCTCAAGGTGGACGAGGCAGGCTTCCGCGCCCTCATGCTCGAGCAGCGTCAGCGCGCACAGGCCGATGCCAAGGGCAAGAAGGGTGGCCACGCCGACCTCAGCGCCTACCAGGAACTCCTTGGCAAGGGTGAGACAGTCTTTACCGGCTACGAGGAGCTTGAAGGCGAATCCAAGGTCCGCGGCATCGTCCATGGCGGCCGTGCCGTCGCGCACGCCTCCACGGGTGACGAGATCGAGCTTGTCCTGAACGAAACGCCGTTCTATGCCGAAGCCGGTGGCCAGTCCGCCGACACGGGCCTCATCACGGGCGACGGCTTCGTGGTGGAAGTCCTCGACGTCCAGCGCCCCATCAAGGGCTTGAGCGTGCACAAGGCGATTGTCCGTGAAGGTGAGATTGCCTCCGACGCCCTGGTGCGCGCCGCCGTCGACCGCGAACGCCGGCATGCCGCCGAACAGGCACACACCGGAACGCACATCGTCCATGCCGCCCTGCACCAGATCCTTGGACCCGAAGCTACCCAGCGCGGTTCCTACAACAAGGCCGGCTACCTGCGCTTCGACTTCGCCTGGGGTGAAGGCCTGAGCCCTGCCACGCGTTCGGAGATCGAAGAAGTCTCCAACATCGCCATCCGCAACAACTACCGGGTGGACACCAAGGTGATGGGCCTGGCAGAGGCCAAGGCCCTGGGCGCCATGGCCCTCTTCGGCGAGAACTACGGCAGCGAAGTCCGGGTTGTCGAGATCGACGGCGCCTGGTCCCGTGAGCTGTGTGGTGGCACGCACGTGTCCAACACCTCCCTCATCGGCAGCCTTTCGCTGCTGGGCGAACAGTCTGTGGGGTCCGGAAACCGGCGCGTCGAGGCGTTCGTGGGCCTGGATGCGTTCCGGCACCTTGCCGCAGAGCGCGCACTGGTAACCGAATTGACGGAGCTCCTGAAGGTTCCTTCCGGACAGCTTGCCGATCGGATCTCCAGCACGCTGAACAAGCTCAAGGCCACGGAGAAGGAACTCGACCGCCTGCGCAAGGAACAGCTTGCCGCAGCGGCTGCCAACCTGGTGGGTACCGCCAAGGATGCCGCTGGTGTCCGGGTGGTAGCTCACGACGCCGGTCAGGTCGGTGGCGCCGACGACCTGCGGAACCTCGCGCTGGACCTGCGCAACCGTCTTGGTTCCGAGGCCGCCACGGTGGCTGTTGCCGGCGTGAGCAACGATCGCCCGGTGGTCTTGATCGCCACCAACGAAGCTGCGCGTGACGCCGGCGTCAAGGCGGGCGCTCTGGTCCGCTTGGCCGCCGGCATCCTGGGCGGAGGCGGCGGAGGCAAGGACGACGTCGCCCAAGGTGGCGGAACCGACGCTGCGAAGGTCCCTGAGGCCCTCGCAGCGGTGGTGGACGCGATTGCCAAGCGCTGACAGTGTCCACGCGTACCAACGATGACGTCTACCCCCGTGGCATCAAGCTGGGGGTAGACGTCGGTACCGTCAGGGTGGGCCTTGCCCAATGTGATCCCGACGGAATCCTTGCCACGCCGTTCAAGACGGTAGGCCGCGATACAAAAAAGAACTCCGATGTCCGCGTGGTGGTCAAGCACGCCGCCGAGTTGCCTGCCGTGCAGATTTTTGTGGGACTTCCGCGCACCATGAAGGGGGAGGAACGCGGGTCCGCTGCCATGGCTGCCGAGTACGCCGCGCTCCTTGTGGCTGAGCTTGCCCGTGCCCGTTTGGACATTCCCGTGAACCTTGTCGATGAGCGGCTTTCCACCGTTACGGCACACCGCAACCTGCACGAAGCTGGCATGAGCAGCAGGAATCACCGTAAAGTGGTTGATCAGGTTGCTGCTGCTGGAATACTCCAGCACGCGATCGACATGCAAAAAGCCAGAGGAACGGACGTTGGCCGCCGAGTGCAGGCACCGGCGCAACCCGAAAAGCCCAGCAGCACCCCAACGCTGCAGGCTGCCTCCGGCAGTGAACCCGATTCTTCTACGAGGGGACTGCAACTGTGAGCCCGGTCAACAACGACCCCTCCAGCGGTACCGCCGGCGGCGGCATGCCGCTGACCCGCAAAGAACTGCGGGCGCGGGAACGATTCCTCGCCACGCAGAACCACAATGTCGTACCCGTTCCTGAAGCGACACCCGGAGAGGATGCTCCGCCAGCGGAGCCTGAGGCTGAACTTCCCCGTCCCGTTCCTGCTGTCCCGGCTCCCCGGGTCCCGGAGACCCCGCCGGTGTCCGCGGCCCCGCCCGTTCCGGCGGCCCCGCCCGTTCCCGTCCAGAAGCCGGCCGCCGAGGCACCCCGCTCCGTAGAACCGGCTCCTGCGCGGCACGACGGGACGCCTTCCGGCGACATGGCCGATACTTCGCATGGCGAAGCTGGACATGAAGAATCCGGGCACGAAGAGTCCGGGCACGGCAGTCTGGAATTGGTCCATGCCGAGCACATCGGGGCGCCCCTGGAAGCCCATGATTACGCTGAACATGACGCACACTACGGCGCAGCCGCGCACGACGACTTCCATCCGGATGAGTTGCACCATGACGAACTCCACCCGGATGAGCTGCACCACGAGCTTCACCATGACGGGCTCCACCCGGATGAGTTGCACCATGACGGGCTCCACCCGGACGAGCTCCACCACGACGACCATCCCCACGAACTCCTGGCACCTGTGGCGAGCCCCGCTTCCAAGGCTGCCGCGAAAAAGGCGCGCCGCCGCCGTCGTGTCCTTGCCCTTCTCCTGACGCTGGGAGTGTTCGTCGCCGCCATCGCTGTCGGAGCGCAGTTCTTGAAGCCCCTGCTGGGCATGGACAAGGTCACGGATTACCCGGGACCCGGAACAGGCTCCGTCAGCGTCACTGTGGCCCAGGGCTCCGGACCCAAAGCGGTGGCGAATGATCTCGTGCAGAAGCATGTCGTTGCCGACGCCGATTCCTTCGTCAAGGAATTCGTGAGCCAGGGTGGAGAATTGTCGCCAGGCGATTTCACGTTCCGCACCGAGATGAAGAATTCGGACGCAGTAGCTGTCCTGGTAAACAAGGACACTTCCAAGGTCATGTACTTTGCGCTGAGCGCAGGGCTGCGGATCAACGAATCCCTGGAGGCCATCTCCAAGGGCTCGGGTATTCCGATGGAACAGCTCAACGCCCTCAACCAGGCGCCTGCACAGTTCGGCGTTCCCGCGAAAGCCAAGAACCTTGAAGGCTTCCTGGCGCCAGGGGAGTACCGGTTCGATCTGGGTACCTCGGCCAAAGACATTATCCAGAAGCTGGTCACCACCACTTTGGATGAGCTCAAATCGCAGGGAATCACCGATCCCGCAAAGCAGTACGACACCGTGACCATCGCCAGCATCGTGCAGGCCGAGGGCGGACAGGCAGACTACGGAAACGTGGCCGGTGCGATTTACAACAGGCTCAAGCCCAACAACGTCGAAACCAGCGGCCTCATCCAGTCCGACGCAACGGTGACGTACGGACTCGGCAGGAAGTCCTTCCACGTCACGGAAGAGGAAAAGGCGGACAAATCCAATCCGTACAACACCTACGCGAACGTCGGACTGCCCGTGGGACCGATCGGTTCTCCTGGCAAGACCGCGATTGATGCCGCGGCCAAGCCGACGCCCAACGACTACTTGTACTGGGTGACCATCAACCTGGACACCAAGGAGACCAAGTTCTCCAAGACACTGGCTGAGCACAATACGTATGTTGAGCAATACAACGCGTGGTGCCAGGCCAACGCAGGACGGTGTGCGTGAGTCTTCGGGCCGCAGTCCTGGGTCACCCGATCTCCCACTCGAAGTCCCCAGCGTTACATACTGCCGCCTATGCCAAGCTGGGTGTCGGGATCGAATACTCCGCGATAGACGTCACGGTCGCCGGCCTGCCGGCGTTCATGGAATCCCTCCGCAGCGACGAGTCCTGGTGCGGCTTGTCGGTGACCATGCCACTGAAGTCGGCGATGGTCCAGGAAGTCGATGAAGTGCGCGGCGCCGGTGCCCGGTTGGGCGTTATCAACACGGTCGTTTTCGAACACGACGGCGTAACGGTGCGTCGGGCGGGCTACAACACGGACGTCGCGGGAATCGTCGAATCCGTCCGGTACGCACGCGTGGCCTCGGCGCCGCATGCCGCCATCCTCGGTGGCGGCGGAACCTCGGCTGCGGCAGTGGCTGCCGTCCACGAGCTCGGCGCCGGACACGTTGACGTGTTTGTCCGCGACGCCGCACGCGCCGGTGACGCCGAAGCCGCCGCGGCCGCCGTCGGAATCTCCCTCGCGGTGAGGCCCCTGACGGAGGCTCCCACAGCTGTGGCCGGTACGGACTTGGTGATTTCGACCCTCCCGCCGCGCGCGGCGGATGGTTTGGCTGAAGAGTTGGCGGCCTTGCCTGGGACCGGAGCGGGTGTCCTGCTGGACGTCGCTTATGATCCTTGGCCGAGCCGCATTGCTGAAGTGTGGAGCTACCACGGGGGAGCGGTGGTCCCGGGGCTGGAGATGCTGATGTACCAAGCGGCGGAGCAGATAAGGCTCTTTAGCGGTCGTGACGTCGATACCGCCGTCATAGATGTGATGTGCGACTCAGTCGGGCTTCCCCGGCGGGTGTTCTAGAGGCCCTACATGGCAGGATTGGTTATATGTTGCGTTGGTTGACTGCCGGTGAATCCCACGGTCCGGCTCTGATCGGAATTGTTGAAGGCGTGCCCGCCGGTGTTGAACTCACCAGCGGGCAAATTCGTGACGCTCTGGCGCGTCGCCGCCTGGGCTACGGCCGGGGCGCCCGCATGAAGTTCGAGCAGGACGAGGTCACCATTCTCGGTGGCGTACGTCATGGACTCACCCAAGGTGGCCCTGTCGCCATCCAGGTAGGAAACACCGAGTGGCCCAAGTGGGAGCAGATCATGTCTGCCGATCCAGTGGACCCGGAAATCCTCGCCGACCAAGCACGCAACGCCCCCCTGACCCGTCCCCGCCCCGGGCACGCGGATTTCACAGGCATGCAGAAGTATGGCTTTGATGAGGCACGCCCGGTCCTTGAGCGTGCCAGCGCACGCGAGACCGCTACAAGGGTCGCTTTGGGCACCGTTGCAGCCCAGTTCCTGAAGCAGCTTGGCGTGGAATTGGTGAGCCACACTGTCTCCATTGCCAGTGTCACTGTTCCTGAAGGCCGGCCCTTGCCTGTGCCGCATGATGTCCTGGCCCTTGACGCAGACCCCCTGCGCTGCTTTGACCGTGAGACCTCCGATGCCATGGTTGCCGAAGTCGATGCTGCCCACAAAGAAGGCGAAACGCTCGGCGGCGTAGTTGAGGTGCTCGCGTATGGGCTGCCTCCAGGATTGGGCAGCTACGTGCACTGGGACCGCAGGCTCGACTCCCGGCTCGCGGCTGCCCTCATGGGCATCCAGGCGATCAAGGGCGTGGAGGTGGGTGACGGTTTCCTTACTGCTGCCCGCCGCGGTTCGGCTGCACACGATGAGATCGTCAAGGACGGCAACGGCAAGATCGTCCGCCAGACCAACCGGGCCGGCGGCATCGAAGGTGGCATGAGCATCGGTGAAGTCCTGCGTGTACGTGCTGCGATGAAGCCCATTGCCACTGTTCCGCGGGCCCTTCGGACCGTTGACGTTAGCACTGGCGAACCCGCCAAGGCCCATCACCAGCGCTCGGACGTTTGTGCGGTTCCTGCGGCAGGCGTGGTTGCCGAGGCCATGGTGGCTTTGGTCCTCGCCGAAGCTGTTGCCGAGAAATTCGGCGGAGATTCCGTTGCCGAGACGCAGCGGAACCTGCAGAGCTACCTCGACAACATCCCTGCCACCCTGGACTCGGTTGGACGGTAGTGGACCGCCCCGTCCAGGACGGCACTTCCGGCCGTCCCGTCGTCTTGGTGGGCCCTATGGCTGTTGGCAAGTCTGCCATCGGCCAGCAGTTGGCCCAGCAGCTTGGCCTCCCGTTCGTCGATACTGACGCAGTGGTGGTTGCCTCCCATGGCAGCATCGCCGACATCTTCGCCGGGCGCGGTGAGCACGCTTTCCGCGAGATTGAAGCCAGGGCCGTGGCCAAGTCGATCGAATCCGCCAAGACCCAGCCGGCAATCATCTCCTTGGGCGGCGGCGCCGTGCTTGATTCCGGAACCCAGCAGTTGCTGGGGGAGTGCACCGTGGTTTACCTGGAATGCGACGCCGATACCGTTGCCGACAGGATTGCGCGAAACACGGGAAGGCCTTTGTTGCAGGGCGATGCCATGACCCGCTGGAACGCCCTGTTTGCCACCCGGCGTCCTGTCTATGAACGACTTGCCGATATCACCCTGGATGTCCGTTCGGGGTCCGTGGCGGAAATCGGCCTCCACTTGGAGGAACGGCTGCGCCAGCATGCAGCCTTGAAAGAGGAAGTTGAAAAGTGAGCAGCGAAGCAACTGTCATCAAGGTGACTGGCCAGTCCGTTAGCGAGAACTACGACGTCGTGGTGGGGCGGGGCCTTTTGGAGACCCTGCCGGCGAAGCTCGGCGAGCGGGTCAGGCGTGTCCTGGTGATCCACCCGCGGGCCCTCCGGCTGACGGGCGATACCGTCCGCGACGAGCTTGAAAGTGCTGGATTCACCGCCCTGACTGCTGAGATCCCGGATGCGGAAGAAGGCAAGCACATCCAGGTTGCCGCATTCTGCTGGCAGGTGCTTGGCCAGAACGACTTCACGCGGTCTGATGCGATCGTGGCAGTAGGCGGTGGCGCCGTGACGGACCTGGCCGGTTTCGTGGCGGCCACCTGGCTTCGAGGCGTCAAGGTTATCCACATGCCCACCAGCCTCCTGGGCATGGTGGACGCTTCCGTGGGTGGAAAAACCGGCATTAACACCGCTGAGGGCAAGAACCTTGTAGGCTCCTTCCACCCGCCCGCGGCCGTCCTGGCAGATTTGGACACCCTTCAAACCCTGCCCAAGAATGAGCTCATTTCCGGCATGGCTGAGGTCATCAAGTGTGGTTTCATCGCCGACCCCGCGATCCTTGAGTTGATCGAGAAGAACACCGACGCTGTGATGGACCCGGGTTCGGACACTGTCCGTGAACTCATCGAGCGCGCCATCACGGTCAAAGCCAACGTCGTGTCCCAGGACCTCAAGGAATCAGGCCTGCGCGAAATCCTGAACTATGGCCATACCCTGGGCCACGCCATCGAACTTGTGGAGCGCTATTCCTGGCGCCACGGAGCCGCAGTAGCGGTAGGCATGATGTTCGCCGCGGAGTTGTCACGCAGCGTTGGCCGTTTGTCTGACGCCGATGCCGACCGGCACCGCACTATCCTCGAAAGCCTCGGACTGCCCATCACGTACCGCCGGGATCGCTGGCAGGGCTTGCTGGACGGCATGCGCCGCGACAAGAAGTCCCGCGGCGATCTTCTCCGCTTTGTTGTCCTTGACGGGGTCGCCAAGCCCGGGATCCTGGATGTCCCCGATACTTCCCTTCTGTTTGCCGCGTATCAGGAGATCGCATCATGACGATTGCGTTGCGCGAAGGGGTCAGCGACTGGCCTACTGCCGGCTTCCCCGGTGTACGAATGAACCCTGACACGCTCCTGCCCGTGGTGGTCAACGAAGAAGTCATGGAGTCCGCGCTTGCGGCTTCGGAAGATCCCGCCGACCGCATCATGGCCCTCCTCTTGGAGAACCAGCCAAAGGAGGCGGCCGAGCTCTTGGCGGAGGCACGCTACAAAGATCCGGAGTCGTTCCGGCTCAGGATCTTCGAAGCTGAAGTCCACAGGGCCACCAACCGGCTCGACAGGGCTGTGCAGCTGTTCCGCCACCTGCTGCACGAGGTCCAGGGAACATCCAAGGAAGCAGTCGTGCGCCAGTACCTTGGCCGTGCCTATTTCGTGAGCGGCAACGCCCTGGCAGCATCCGAGGAGTTCTCCAAAGCGCTGGACCTGAGGGTGGCCATGGCCGCCGACGCGGCGCTGATCTACTCCTCGGCCGTAGCCCTCCAACGGGCCCGGGACGTCCTGGAAATTGCTTCCTGAGAGCTGCCTGAAACGCTGCTCGCAAGGGTCCGCCGCATTTGCCGGTAGAATGGTTCTTGGATTTTTGATAAATACGCGCTGGCGGGCCGATTGGCACGCCTGCTTGGCATAGACAGCTGGCAGCCGGGACCAGTGCGATAACCAGAGGATACGAGTGGCAACCACAAACGACATCAAGAACGGGACCGTACTGAAGCTCGAGGGCCAGCTCTGGAACATCATCGAGTTCCAGCACGTCAAGCCGGGCAAGGGAGGCGCCTTCGTCCGCACCAAGATGCGCAACGTCATGTCCGGCAAGGTGGTCGACAAGACCTTCAACGCCGGCCTGAAGATTGAAACGGCTACGGTTGACCGCCGCGACTACCAGTACCTGTACCAGGATGGCGAAGACTTCGTCTTCATGGACACCCAGGACTACGACCAGATCACCGTCTCCGGTGCAACCGTTGGCGACGCCACCAACTTCATGCTTGAGAACCAGATGGTGAACATCGCCATCCACGAGGGCACTCCCCTTTACATTGAGCTGCCCCCTAGCGTTGTTCTCGAAATCACCTACACGGAGCCGGGCCTGCAGGGCGACCGCTCCTCCGCCGGAACCAAGCCGGCCACCGTGGAAACCGGTTACGAGATCCAGGTACCGCTGTTCGTTGAGCAGGGCACCAAGGTCAAGGTCGACACCCGCGATGGCAGCTACCTGGGCCGGGTCAACGACTAGTGAGCGCACGCGGTAAAGCCCGTAGCAGGGCCTTGGAAGTACTTTTCGAAGCGGAGCAGCGCTCAGTTTCGGCTTTTGACGCAATGACGGCACGTCGGGAGAAGACGGACCTCGTCATCAACCCCTACACGGTGGAAATCGTTGAGGGCGTTGTGTCCATGCAGGCAACCATCGATGAGTTCCTGGAGACCTACGCACAAGGCTGGACCTTGGAGCGCATGCCGTCCGTGGACCGCATCATTCTTCGCATCGGCGCTTGGGAACTTCTGTACAACGACGAAGTTCCTGATGGCGTTGCCGTGAGTGAAGCTGTGGCCCTGGCCAAGACGATGTCCACGGACGAGTCTCCCGCCTTCATCAACGGCTTGCTCGGACGGCTGCAGAAGCTCAAGCCCTCCCTGCTGGCCTAAGGATCTGCTGCTCTGTTCAGCACATTCGACAGAACACCGAAAAGACCCACCCAAATAACCATGGGTGGGTCTTTTCGCGTTAAAGAAGTACCGCGTTCCTGAGCGGCGCGATGCCGCGGAGGAGTTCGAGTTCATCGTGCTGATGGATTTGTGTGTCTCGGCCGCTGAGGATCCGTTGGCGTGTGAAGGCCAGCGCCGTGGCCCCCTTGATGAAGGCTTTCATCTGGGGTCCCCGGCCCCTTGATGCTGCCCAGCGAAGTGCCTGGCGCCGTCCCCTGGAAGTAGCCAGCATCTCCACTTCCGCAGGCGTGAACCAACCAGCCCGGGCATACTCAAGAAGCCGTTGACGGGTCAGTTTTCCCTCCGCCACCCGGAGCAGGATGATCCCGACGGCTGCTATCAGGAAGATCGGCACCTGAACCACGAAGTATTCCACCAGGAAGTTCTGCCCCATGCTGTTCCATCGGTTATGCAGGAACATGGCAGGCAGCAGACCGATAAAGAAGGCAAGAACTGCATATCCCGGATGCCACTTCCGGGCAGCAAAGCCCATGACCAGGCCTGTCGTGCCGGTGAAAACGGCATGGGCGAACGGTGACATGACGCCTCGAAGGATGAAGATGCGCACCAGGTCAGTACCGGGATCGGTGGATGAGGCAATTTCGCGTCCGAAGTAGAGGATGTTCTCCGTGAAGGCGAATCCGGCGGCGATGGTGAAAGCGAAGACCACTCCATCCACGGGCCCATCAAAGTACTTCCGGGCCGCCAATATGAGGACCAGCAGGCCCAAGGACTTGGTAAATTCCTCCACGATGGGTGCCTGGACCGTAGCCATGAAGTAGGCAAAGGCTTCTTTGCTGGAGGTCGGCGCTGCCAAGGCGAAGATTGGCTGGATCAACAGTGTTCCGGCGATGGACACCGCAGCGCCCCACGTAAAGGCGAACCACAGGAGCCGCTGTGGTTCCGGCTCCCAACGGTCAATGATGCGCACCGTCAGCAAGACTATGGACAAGGGAATCAGTGAGACCAGGAAGCCGATAACGAATCCGGCGATACCCGTGTTGCCCAGCAGGAATGGAACCACCAGCAGCAGGCTGCCGAGTGCCAGTACGGCGCCTGTAAGCAGCAGTGGGAGGGTGCCCCAGCTGCGTCGGGGACGCGGTGCAGGGGGCGTGGCCCAACTCTGCTGTGGCAGCTGGCCCGGGTTGCCCGGCGCTGCCTGGTAGTTGCCAGGATGGACACGGCCCATCCAGGTTGGGTTGGCGCCAGGCTCCAGGTAGGGCCGCGGATAGGGGCGTCCTCCGGGCTGGCCGGGGTGGTTCGTGCTCATGGGGAAGAGCCTATTCCACGAGGGGAAATGTGAGCTTAAACTCACCATCGGCCCTAGGCCCCCGCTGTGGGCGCATGGCCCGCTGTGATAGTTTTGAGGAGCAAATATTCCTTTTTTAATTCCGTCCCGTGAGGCGGGGAAAGGGGAGACGAGCGATGACTGAAGTCACTTCAGCGCACGTACCGTCGCGGGTTGTCCTCAACCAGGCGGATATTGACCGTGCGCTTACTCGTATCGCCCACGAGATCCTCGAAGCCAACAAAGGCTCCCAGGATCTGGTCCTGTTGGGCATTCCCAGCCGCGGCTATCCACTGGCCGTGCGGCTCGCAAACAAGATTGCAGCGGCCGACCCCAGCGTGAACGCAGGGGCAATCGTCGGCCAGCTGGATGTCACCATGTTCCGTGACGACCTCTCGCACCAGCCCACGCGTCCTCCGCACCACACCCGGCTTCCGTTGTCCGGCATCGACAACAAGGTTGTCGTGCTGATTGATGATGTCCTGTATTCGGGACGTACCATCCGCGCAGCGTTGGATGCCCTGGTGGATCTTGGCCGTCCCCGCATTGTCCGCCTCGCTGTCCTGGTGGACAGGGGCCACCGCGAACTTCCCATCCGCGCCGACCATGTGGGCAAGAACCTGCCTACGTCCTCGGTGGAAAAGGTCCGGGTGCACCTGGAGGAGACTGACTCTGTGGATGGCCAGCCCGTCAATGAAGTAGTTATCGAGGCCGGCAAGTGAAGCATCTTCTGTCCACCGAAAACCTGGCCGCAAGCGATGCCATCCGAATCCTGGACACGGCTGAGGAAATGTCGGCAGTGGGGGAGCGCGAGGTCAAAAAGCTCCCTGCCCTCCGCGGCCGTACGGTAGTGAACCTCTTTTTCGAGGACTCCACGCGTACGCGTATCTCTTTCGAAGCCGCCGCCAAGCGTTTGTCCGCGGATGTCATCAACTTCGCCGCCAAGGGATCCTCGGTGTCAAAGGGCGAGAGCCTCAAGGACACTGCCCAGACCCTTGCCGCCATGGGCGCGGACGCCGTAGTCATCCGCCACTGGGCGTCCGGGGCACCGCACCGGCTTGCTGCCACGGACTGGATCGACGCAGCCGTGATCAACGCCGGGGACGGTACGCATGAGCACCCCACCCAGGCACTGTTGGACGCCTTCACCATGCGCCGCCACTGGTCCCAGCTCAACGGGACGGCGTCGACGGGCGCAGACCTGAAGGGGATGCGCGTGGCCATCGCTGGTGACGTGCTGCACTCCCGCGTGGCCCGCTCCAACGTCTGGCTGCTGAAAACCCTGGGTGCCGAGGTCACGCTCGTGGCGCCACCGACGTTGCTGCCCATCGGCGTCGAACACTGGCCGTGCAAGGTCAGCTACAACCTGGACGAAACGCTGGCAGGCGGCATTGACGCAATGATGATGCTGCGTGTCCAGGGTGAGCGCATGAACGCTTCGTTCTTCCCGTCCACCCGCGAATATTCCCGGCGGTGGGGCTTCGACGACGCCCGCCTCCGCGCCCTGGATGAGCTCGGAATGAAAGACACCATCATCATGCATCCGGGTCCCATGAACCGGGGCCTGGAGATCTCGTCCGCCGCTGCCGACTCACCACGTTCCACGGTTCTTGCCCAGGTGCGCAATGGCGTGTCCGTTCGCATGGCCGCCCTGTACCTGCTGCTGTCCGGGGACTCCCGCGAAGCAGCCCCGATGACCACAGCCACACCGGCTTTCGCGAGCCCGTCCAGCAAGGAGAGCAACTGATGGCCGAAAACACTTACCTGATCCGCGGGGCCGCCATCCTCGGAGGCGAAGCCCAGGACCTGATGATCCGCGACGGCGTTATCGCCGACCGCGGCTCGGACCTCTCCGCCGAAGGAGCCACCGTCATCGACGGCAAGGGCCTGATCGCCCTGCCGGGAATGGTGGACGTCCACACCCACCTCCGCGAACCAGGCCGCGAGGACGCCGAGACAGTCGAGACCGGTACCCGGGCCGCTGCGCTGGGTGGCTTCACCGCCGTCCACGCCATGGCCAACAGCAACCCCGTAGCGGACACTGCCGGTGTCGTCGAGCAGGTCCACAGCCTGGGCCGCGCGTCCGGTTGGGTTGATGTTCGTCCCGTCGGCGCGGTCACCGTGGGATTGGCCGGCGAACAGCTTGCCGAGCTCGGTGCCATGGCCGATTCCCGCGCGCAGGTCCGGATGTTTTCCGACGACGGCATTTGCGTCCACGACCCCGTGCTGATGCGCCGCGCGCTGGAGTACGTCAAAGCGTTCGACGGCGTGGTGGCCCAGCACGCGCAGGAACCTCGCCTTACAGCCGGGGCACAGATGAACGAAGGCACGGTTTCCGCCGTTCTGGGACTCACCGGCTGGCCTGCCGTTGCCGAAGAAAGCATCATTGCCCGTGATGTCCTGCTCACCCAGCACGTCGGTTCCCGCCTGCACGTATGCCATGTGTCCACTGCCGGATCGGTTGAAATCGTGCGCTGGGCGAAGGCCCGTGGCATCAACGTCACCGCCGAAGTGACACCGCACCACCTGCTCCTGACAGATGAACTGGTCCGCAGCTACGACCCCGTCTACAAGGTCAACCCGCCGCTGCGCACCGATGCCGACGTGCAGGCCCTGCGCGAAGGATTGGCCGACGGCACCATCGACGTCGTCGGAACCGACCACGCTCCCCACCCCAGCGAGCACAAGGAATGCGAGTGGGCGCAGGCTGCCATGGGCATGACCGGACTTGAAACCGCGTTGTCGGTGGTCCAGGAAACCATGATCGAAACGGGACTCATGACCTGGGCTGACTTTGCCAGGGTCACCTCCTTCACCCCCGCGGTCATCGGCCGGGTCGCTGACCAGGGCCGCCCGCTCGAGGTTGGCGAACCTGCCAACGTCATCCTGGTGGACCCGGCTGCGCGTTGGACCGTCGACCCCCATAAAATGGCAACCATGGGCCGCAATTCACCGTTCAAGGGCAAGGAGCTGCCCGGATCCGTGGTGGCTACCTTCTTCAAAGGCCACCCCACGGTCCTTGAAGGCCGGCTCAACACGCCGTACAAGCATCCGGCAGCCAACTGATGAACAACCAAACACTGACCGTGCTCATCACGGTGCCGCTGATCCTCGTCGTCCTGGCGATGATCTGGCTTGGGTGGCGGAACCGACAGAGGCGACAGGCCGACGTCGAACGCCTCCCGGCGGTGCCGGAGCAGCTCACGCCCGCCAGCGTCGTCGCCGATGGCCAGTACGTGACCACCACGACGGCGGGGGACTGGCTGGACCGCATCGCGGTCCAGGGCCTGGGCATCCGGACCAACGCGGAACTGAGCATCCACGCCGAAGGCGTGCTGTTTGACCGCAAAGGCGCCGACCCCGTGTTCATCCCGCGCCTGGCGCTGGTGGACAGCCGCGAAGCCGACGGCATGGCCGGGAAATTCGTCGAAAAGGACGGACTCCTGGTCATCAGCTGGAGGCTTGGCGCCCGCGAACTAGACACCGGGTTCAGGTCCCGGCACTCAGCCGACAAGAAGCTCCTCCTCGAAGCCCTCCAGGAATTGATCTCCGCAGCCCCTCAGGCAGATGCCGATAGTGGAAAGTAATAAAGTGACGGAAAGTAACTCAGCCACCAAAACCACCCCCTCAGCAGCAGTGCTGGTGCTCGAAGACGGCCGCATGTTCCGTGGCCGCAGCTACGGCGCCCAGGGAACCGCACTCGGTGAGGCCGTCTTCGCCACCGGCATGACTGGCTACCAAGAGACCATCACCGACCCGTCGTATGCCCGCCAGCTGGTTGTCCAGACGGCGCCGCACATCGGCAACACGGGCGTCAACAGCGAAGACGCTGAGTCCCGCCGCATCTGGGTGGCAGGCTACATTGTCCGCGACGCCGCACGCCGCCCCTCGAACTGGCGCTCCGAGCGCAGCCTTGATGACGAACTGGTCGAGCAGGGAATCGTCGGCATTCAGGGCGTGGACACACGTGCCATCACCCGCCACCTCCGCGAGCACAAGACCATGCGGGCCGGTATCTTCTCGGGTGAGGCCGCACAGGCCTCCGACAAGGAGTTGCTGGACGCCGTCCTGGCCAGTGCGCCCATGGAAGGCGCGGCCCTGGCAGAGGAAGTGTCCATCGACGAGGCCTACGTCGTAGACCCCAAGGACCACGGCTGGGAAGGCGAACCCCGCTTCTCCATCGCCGCCGTCGACCTCGGCATCAAGGCCATGACTCCGGTCCGCTTCGCCGAACGCGGCGTCCGCGTGCATGTCCTGCCGGCCACGTCCACGCTTGAAGACGTCAACGCGGTCAAGCCTGACGGCTTCTTCATGTCCAACGGCCCTGGCGACCCCGCCACCGCAGACCACCAGGTTTCCTTGCTGCGTTCGGTGCTGGACGAGAAGCTGCCGTACTTCGGCATCTGCTTCGGCAACCAGATCCTGGGCCGGGCACTCGGCTTTGGTACCTACAAGCTCCGCTATGGCCACCGCGGCATCAACCAGCCGGTGATGGACCGCCGCACCGGGAAGGTTGAAATCACCTCCCAGAACCACGGCTTCGCTGTCGACGCGCCCCTGAACGGGTCCACGGTGGCCCCTGAGGAGCGTTATGGCCGCGTGGAGGTCAGCCACGTCTCCCTCAATGACGACGTCGTTGAAGGCCTCGCCTGCCTGGACATCCCGGCCTTCTCGGTCCAGTATCACCCCGAGGCTGCCGCCGGCCCGCACGACGCCGCGTACCTCTTCGACCGCTTCATCGACCTCATGGCCGATGCCAAAGCCGCCGGCTCCGCAAAGAACAACGAATCCAAGACTGAGGACAAGAAGTAATGCCCAAGCGTACAGATCTCAAGAGCGTCCTTGTCATCGGTTCCGGTCCCATCGTCATTGGCCAGGCGGCCGAGTTCGACTACTCCGGCACCCAGGCCCTCCGGGTCCTCAAGGAGGAAGGCCTTCGGGTCATCCTCGTAAACTCCAACCCGGCCACGATCATGACGGACCCCGAGTTCGCCGATGCCACCTACGTTGAACCCATCACCCCCGAGGTGGTGGAGAAAATCATCGCCAAGGAGCGTCCGGACGCCATCCTGCCCACCCTGGGTGGCCAGACGGCCCTGAACACGGCCATCGCACTGGACAAGAACGGTGTGCTGGAGAAGTACAACGTCGAACTCATTGGCGCCAACATTGCCGCCATCGAGCTCGGCGAAGACCGCGAGAAGTTCAAGGGCGTAGTGGAGCGTTGCGGCGCTGAATCAGCACGCAGCCACATCATCCACACCATGGACGAAGCCTTCAAGGCCGCCGAGGACCTGGGCTATCCGATGGTGGTCCGCCCCTCCTTCACCATGGGCGGCCTTGGTTCGGGCCTGGCATACAACGAGGATGACCTTCGCCGCATCGTGGGCCAGGGCCTCCAGTACAGCCCCACCACCGAGGTCCTGCTTGAAGAGAGCATCCTTGGATGGAAGGAATACGAACTTGAGATGATGCGCGACAAGAACGACAACGTCGTTGTTGTGTGCTCCATCGAGAACTTCGATCCCGTGGGCGTGCACACAGGCGACTCCATCACGGTTGCTCCGGCACTGACCCTCACCGACCGTGAGTACCAGAAGCTGCGCGACGTCTCCATCGCGGTCATCCGCGAAGTCGGCGTGGACACCGGTGGCTGCAACATCCAGTTCGCCATCGACCCCGCCACCGGCCGCGTGGTGGTTATCGAAATGAACCCCCGCGTCTCCCGCTCTTCGGCCCTGGCGTCCAAGGCCACCGGCTTCGCCATCGCCAAGATCGCCACCAAGCTCTCCCTCGGTTACACCCTGGATGAGATCCCGAACGACATCACCCAGAAGACGCCTGCGTCGTTCGAGCCCACGTTGGACTACGTAGTGGTCAAGGTTCCGCGTTTCGCCTTCGAGAAGTTCCCGGCAGCGGACAACACGCTGACCACCACCATGAAGTCGGTTGGCGAAGCCATGGCCATGGGACGCAACTTCACCGAAGCCCTGCAGAAGGCTCTTCGCTCATTGGAGCAGAAGGGCTCGCAGCTGGACTTCAGCTCTGTGCCCGAGTACGAGGTTGCCGAGCTCATCGAGAAAGCAAAGCGTCCCACCACGGACCGCCTGCACCAGGTGCAGCGCGCGCTCCTCGGCGGCGCCACTGTGGAGGACCTTTTCGAGGCCACCAAGATCGACCCTTGGTTCCTTGACCAGCTGCAGCTGCTCAACGAGACCGCGCAGGAGATCCGCAAGGCCGGCGTCCTCACCGAGGAAATGCTGCGCAACGCCAAGCGCCACGGCTTCTCCGATGAGCAGATCGGTGCCCTGACGCACAACAACGAGGCCGTTGTCCGCGGAGTGCGCCAGGCCCTCGGCATCCGCCCGGTCTACAAGACCGTGGACACCTGTGCCGCTGAGTTCGCCGCATACACGCCGTACCACTACTCTTCCTACGATGAGGAAGACGAAGTAGGCCTGCACTCCAAGCCCTCCGTCATCATCCTGGGCTCCGGGCCCAACCGCATTGGCCAAGGCATCGAGTTCGATTACTCCTGTGTCCACGCCTCCATGGCTCTGCGCAAGGCCGGCTACGAGACCGTCATGGTCAACTGCAACCCGGAGACCGTTTCCACGGACTACGACGTCTCCACGCGTCTCTACTTCGAGCCGCTGACCCTGGAGGACGTCCTTGAGGTCATCGCCGCCGAGGAGCGCACAGGTGGCGTCATGGGTGTGTTCGTGCAGCTCGGCGGCCAGACGCCGCTGAAGCTCGCGCAGCAGCTTGCCGACGCCGGTGTGCCCATCCTTGGTACCTCACCGGAAGCCATCGACTTGGCAGAGCACCGCGGTGCCTTCGCCCGCGTCCTGGACGAAGCTGGATTGACCTCCCCGAAGAACGGCACCGCCGTGTCGTTCGAGGATGCCAAGAAGATCGCTGACGAAATCGGCTACCCCGTTCTGGTGCGCCCGTCGTACGTACTCGGTGGCCGCGGCATGGAGATCGTCTACGACGAAGCCAACCTTTCGCGCTACATCGCCAACGCCACGGAAATCACGCCGGACCACCCGGTGCTGATCGACCGCTTCCTGGAGGACGCCGTCGAAATCGACGTTGACGCTCTCTTCGACGGCACCGACATGTACCTTGGCGGCATCATGGAGCACATCGAAGAGGCCGGTATCCACTCGGGCGACTCAGCCTGCGTCCTGCCTCCGATCACCCTGGGCAACAATGTGATCGAGCGCGTCCGGACCGCAACGCGGGCCATCGCCGAGGGCGTGGGCGTCCGCGGCCTGATCAACATCCAGTTCGCGCTGGCCTCCGATGTCCTGTACGTCCTGGAAGCGAACCCGCGTGCCTCGCGCACGGTTCCGTTCGTGTCCAAGGCAACGGGCGTGCAGATGGCCAAGGCTGCGGCCCTGATCGGCACCGGCGTCACGATCAACCAGCTCCGCAGCGCCTACAAGATGCTGCCGGAGACCGGTGACGGTTCCACCCTGCCTCTGGATGCCCCGGTCGCGGTGAAGGAAGCTGTCCTTCCGTTCAGCCGCTTCCGGACCCCCGAAGGCCGGGTCGTTGATTCCCTTTTGGGCCCGGAAATGCGCTCCACCGGTGAAGTGATGGGCATCGACAAGCACTTCGATACCGCCTTTGCCAAGAGCCAGGCCGCAGCGAACAACGCGCTGCCCACTGAGGGGAAGATCTTCGTTTCCGTGGCCAACCGCGACAAGCGCTCGGTGATCATGGGCGTCAAGCGGCTTTCCGACCTCGGCTTCGAGATCGTCTCCACCGGTGGAACGGCCGACGTCCTGCGCCGCAATGGCATCCAGGCGACCCCTGTCCGCAAGGTTGCAGAAGGCAGCAGCGCAGAAGGGGAAGGCACCATCGCCGACCTCGTGGTGGCCGGCGAAATCGACATGGTGTTCAACACGCCGTCCGGCGGCGAAGCCCGCAGCGACGGCTACGAACTGCGTGCCGCGGCCACGTCCATTGGAATTCCCTGCATCACCACGGTTGCTGAGTTCAACGCTGCAGTCCAGGCGATTGAAGCACAGCGAACCTACGAATGGTCGGTGACCAGCCTGCAGGAGCACGCAGCCAACCTGGCATCGGCTATGGAAGCAGCCAATGCCTGAGGCAGCCTTGACAGCTGATGCGCAGCAGCCGGCCCGGGAGTCTTTCGGCTCCCGGCTGGCTGCGGCCATGCTTGATCGCGGACCGCTCTGCGTGGGCATCGATCCGCACCCCCAGCTGCTTTCTGACTGGGGATTGAACGACGACGTCGCGGGGCTGGAACGCTTCTCGCTCTCTGTGGTGGAGGCGGTGGCTTCCCTCGCTGCCGCGGTAAAGCCGCAGGTGGCCCTGTATGAGCGCCACGGTTCTGCCGGCATGGCTGTACTGGAGCGGACGCTGGCCGCCTCGGCCGAGGCAGGCGTGTTGACCATCGCCGACGCCAAGCGCGGCGATATCGGTTCAACCATGGCTGCTTACGCGGACGCGTGGTTGCGCGACGGTTCGTCGTTGGCCGCGGACTCGGTGACGTTGAGCCCTTACTTGGGATTCGAGTCGCTTCGTCCTGCCCTGGAGCTCGCCGCGCAGTATGGGCGTGGTGTCTTTGTGCTGGCCCTGACTTCCAATCCTGAAGGAAAGTCGGTCCAGCATGTCGGTGGGGACCAGTCCGTTGCCCGCAGGATCGTGGCTGCAGCGGCTGCCGAAAACCAGCGCTATGAGGGTTCCCTCGGGTCAGTAGGCTTGGTGGTTGGTGCCACGATCGGCTCGGCGCTGACGGATCTGGACATCGAGCTTGGTCCGGTCCGCGGGGCTATTCTTGCGCCGGGACTTGGGGCACAAGGAGCGACGCCGGCAGACCTTCGCGCGACGTTCGCCGACGCCTACCCGCAGGTGCTTGCCACGTCCAGCCGGGGAATCCTGGCCGCGGGTCCGTCCATCGCGGCTTTGCGCTCAGCAGCTGGGGAGACACTGGACGGGCTTCGCTCCGAGTAAGTTTCCCGACCTCATTGCGCAACTGCGCCCCTGCCGGTAGGTTCAGGATCACTCGCGTGATGTGCATCACAAACTCGATCTGACAGGGGTTCGGCAGTGGGCCTTAAAGAGCTGACACCGCAAGAACGTGCCGATGCGTTGGAGAAGGCGGCCAAGGCCCGCGCAGTCCGGGCTGCCGCCAAGGAGAAGCTCAAGCGCGGAGAAGTGAGCATCGCGGAGTTGATCTCCTCGGGCGCCACCGACGAAGCGATCGCACGGATGCGGGTAGTGGAGTTGCTGGAAGCCCTGCCAGGCATCGGACCTGTCAGGGCCGCCGGGATCATGGCTGATATCGGAATCGCAGGATCCCGGCGCATCAGGGGGTTGGGAATCCACCAGGCGCAAGCGCTGGTAGATTTTATGGATACCCAACAAAGCGTTTGACGCATTTCCCCGAAGGAATCCGTGAGCAAGAATCCTGGACTGACCGTCCTTGCAGGCCCCACTGCCGTTGGCAAGGGAACCGTATCCACCTACATCAGGGACAACTATCCAGAGGTTTGGCTTTCGGTGTCGGCCACTACCCGGGCGGCCCGTCCGGGCGAAAAAGATGGTGTCCACTACTTCTTCAAGTCAGCCGAAGAGTTCGACGCCCTGGTGGCTGACGGCGAATTGCTGGAATGGGCCGTGGTCCACGGACAGAACCGCTACGGCACCCTCCGCAGCACCGTCAATGCGGCGATCGCCGAGGGCAAGTCCGTCCTGCTGGAAATCGACCTCCAGGGTGCGAGGCAGGTCAAGGCGGCTGTCCCCGACGCCAACTTCGTCTTCCTGGCACCGCCGAGCTGGGACGAAATGGTCCGGCGGCTGGTGGGGCGCGGCACCGAAACTCCCGAGGAACAGCAGCGGAGGCTGGAAACCGCTAAACTGGAACTTGCTGCTGAACCGGAGTTTGACCACACCGTCATTAATGACGACGTTCGCCGGGCAGCGGACGAGCTTGTTTCACTCATGGGGCTTACCCCGCACGGGCGCTAAAGCGCCTTTTTGTTGGCCCGCTAGAATTTGGAGAATTCGTGTCCACGAACCTTGAAGGCATCATCAACCCGCCGATCGATTCGCTGCTTGAGGCTGCCGATTCGAAGTACGGCCTGGTGATCTTCGGCGCCAAGCGTGCCCGCCAGATCAACGCCTACTACGCTCAGCTGCACGAGGGCCTGTTCGAGTACGTCGGCCCGCTGGTCGACACCAAGCTGAACGAGAAGTCCCTTTCGATCGCCCTGCGCGAAATCAACGAAGGCCTTCTGGTTTCCACGCCGATCGAGCCTGCAGAATAAAACAGACTGCCTGTTGACGGAGGTCACGTGCGCATAGTCCTCGGAGTCGGGGGAGGGATTGCAGCCTACAAGGTTGCATCGCTCCTCCGGCTTTTTACTGAAGCCGGCCATAAGGTGACGGTCATCCCCACGGAGGCAGCAACCCGCTTTGTCGGGGTCGCCACCTGGGAGGCCCTCTCCGGCAACCCGGTGAGCAACAGCGTCTTCGACGACGTCGAGAAGGTCAACCATGTCCGCTTGGGGCACGAAGCCGACCTGATCGTCATTGCTCCCGCTACTGCCGATCTCTTGGCCAAGGCCGCCACCGGACAAGCGAACGACCTCCTCACCAACACCCTGCTGATGGCCCATGGGCCCGTGCTTTTCGCACCTGCAATGCACACTGAAATGTGGCAGCACGCAGCAACGCAGGCAAACGTGGAGACACTCCGTAGCCGTGGCGTTACAGTTCTGGAACCTGCTTCAGGACGCCTCACCGGTTCAGACTCAGGTCCTGGACGCCTGCCCGAGCCGGAGGCGATTTACGCGGCCGCAATGGCTTTGGCGGAGGCATCGGGCACAGCCGAAGGAACCACGCCGCCGTCCATCCACGGATCGCTCTCGGGCCGTACCGTCACGATTTCGGCAGGTGGAACCAGGGAAGCGCTGGACCCGGTCAGGTTCCTCGGCAACCGCTCTTCGGGCAAGCAGGGCGCCGCGCTGGCTGCCGCTGCCATGGCTGCAGGAGCCACGGTCCGTTTCCTGGCTGCGCACATGGATGTGGAGCCGCCCGCCGGCGTCGAGCTTGTCCGCGTTGAGTCAGCCTTGGAACTGCGCGAGGCAGCGCTGAAAGCGGCAGTAGGTTCCGACGTCGTCATCATGGCGGCGGCCGTTGCCGACTTCCGTCCGGCAGAGGTCTCGGACACCAAGATCAAAAAGGTCGACGGCGAGGACGCGCCGCTGGTGCGCCTGGTCCGGAATCCGGACATCCTGCACGAGCTTGTGCAGAGGCGCGATGCCGAGGGTGGCCAGCAGCTGATTGTCGGATTCGCGGCAGAAACCGGGGACGCCCAGGGCGATGTCCTGGAGCATGCAGCGGCCAAGCTCAAACGCAAGGGCTGCGACCTTCTCGTAGTCAACCAGGTAGGTGTCGGACGCGTCTTCGGGCAGGACGAGAACTCGGTGGTCATCCTGTCCGGCCACGGAGCTGAGCCGCAGTCCGCTGCCGGATCCAAGGCGGACGTTGCTGCCGCTGTCGTTGATCGTGTCGGTGCCGAGCTCGTGCGGGTCTTCCCGGCCACGTGACTGAGCCCACCCCCGAATTCTTAGCAAAGGGACACACGGCAGATGCCGTGATCCCGCAACCCAGTAAGGTGGTCGAGTGACTTTACCGCTGCACCATGAACACCATGGCACCCCGTCCAAGCTCCGTCTCTTCACCTCCGAGTCGGTTACCGAAGGGCACCCGGACAAGATCTGCGACCAGATCAGCGACTCCATTCTTGATGCGTTGCTGGCCGCGGATCCTGAGTCCCGCGTGGCCGTTGAGACCATGGCCACCACGGGCCTGGTGCACGTTGCCGGTGAGGTCACCACTGACGCTTACGTTGAAATTCCGCAGATTGTCCGCGAGACCATCCTGGGGATCGGCTACGACTCCTCGGCCAATGGTTTCGATGGTGCCCGCTGCGGTGTGTCTGTCTCGATCGGGCAGCAGTCGAACGACATTGCCGGCGGCGTCTTCAACTCGCTTGAAGCCCGTGAAGGACGCCAGGAGGACGACTACGACCTCCAGGGTGCAGGCGATCAAGGCATCATGTTCGGTTACGCCAGTGATGAGACGGCCTCGTACATGCCAACGCCCATCTGGCTTGCCCACCGCCTGTCGGAACGCCTCACCGAAGTCCGCAAGAACGGCGAACTCGCCTACCTCCGGCCCGATGGCAAGACGCAGGTAACGGTAGGGTACGACGGCGACCGGCCGGTTTCGGTTGAAACGGTTGTCATCTCCAGCCAGCATGCAGAGGAAGCGGGCCTGGACCAGCTCCGCGCGGACCTCGCAAGCTACGTGATCGATCCCGTGCTGGCGGCGTCAAACCTCGACCTCTCCCGCACGGCCAACATCCTGAACCCCGCCGGTGCCTTCGTCATTGGCGGACCGGTAGGGGACGCGGGCCTGACAGGACGCAAGATCATCGTGGACACCTATGGCGGATTCTCCCGCCACGGCGGTGGAGCGTTCTCCGGCAAGGACCCGTCCAAGGTGGACCGTTCAGCTGCCTACGCCATGCGCTGGGTTGCCAAGAACGTTGTGGCTGCGGGCCTTGCCAAGCGCGCCGAGATCCAGATCGCCTACGCCATTGGCCAGGCACGGCCCGTCGGAACGTACGTTGAGACCTTTGGTACGGAGACTGTCGATCCGGCACGCATCAGCGAAGCGATTAATGAACTCTTCGATCTCCGTCCCCGCGCCATCATCGATGCCCTGGACCTCAAGCGCCCCATCTACGCCAAGACGGCAGCCCATGGGCACTTCGGCCGCGACGAACCCGACTTCACGTGGGAGCGGTTGGACCGGGTGGCGGACCTGAAGGAATACTTCAACGCCTGATGTCGTCCCTGGACCTGCCCGGTGTTGTTTTGTCGGAGGTTCATGGTTGGCTGTAGCAAGAGAGATGCCCGCAGCGGGACTCCCGCTGCGGGCATCTGCATTGTTGGCTGCGGTGGAATTATTGTCGGGTTTGGTGGATTCCGCATGACGAGGTGGAGGTGAAGGGCATGGCAGGCCAGGAGGCCCAGCCGTCATTGCTTCAACCATCGCTGCTGCAGGGCTTCCCGGACCGGCCGCCCGTCCAGGGGCCACCCTTGGCCACGCAGCTCCCCGTGGCCCGTGTGATGCTGGAGTCCCCCCTGCCTCATCTGGACAGGCCGTTTGATTACAGTGTGCCCGCTGAACTCTCCGAGGAAGCGGCGCCAGGGGTCCGCGTCAAGGTGAAATTCAACGGCCAGGAACTGAACGGATACATTCTTGACCGGCTCGAAGCCTCTGATGCCGCGTCGCCATTGACGCCCCTGCATAAGGTAATTTCGCCGGTAGCGGTCCTTAGCCCTGCTATCGCCACCCTGGCCGGCAATGTCGCCGCCCGCTACGCCGGCACCCTCAGCGATGTCCTGCGCTCCGCCATTCCTCCACGGGTAGCCAGGGTGGAAAAGGAACTGCTCGGTGGGGGGCTGCAGCCTGATAGCGATACCGAACCCCATCCGCAGGAGCTGTCTTCTGCCCAGGCATGGAGCCGGTACAACAACGGCACCCCCTATCTCCAACACCTGGCCGGAGGGGGCTCGCCCAATGCCGTCCTGACCGCACTACAAGGCTTCGGCCCCGATGGCTGGCCGGAAATGGTCGCCACTGCGGTAGCCGCGGTCAGGTCCTCCGGGCGAGGTGCCATTGTGGTGGTCCCTGACTACAGGGACCTGGAACGGCTGGAAGCGGCATTGGCAGAGGTCCTGCCCCTGTCCGACGTCGCACGCCTGACCGCGGATGACGGCCAAACGCCGCGTTACCGAAACTTCCTACGGCTGTTGAGCGGTTCGGCAGGAGTTGCCATCGGCACCCGCTCTGCAGCCTATGCACCCGTCAAGGACCTTGGCCTGGTGGTGTGCTGGGATGACGGTGATGACCTCCACATTGAGCAACGGGCTCCCTATGCGCACACACGGGAAGTCCTGCTCTTGCGTACGGAGCAGGAGAACGCCGCGTGCCTGATGGTTTCGCACAGCCGCAGCACTGAGCTGCAACGCCTGGTGGAACTGGGTTGGGCGGTACCGATTGAAGCGCCACGAAGCATTGTCCGTTCCACCGTGCCCCGCGTTCTCAATACGGCCGACAGCTTCGAGCAGGAACGTGACCCTTTGGCACGTATTGCCCGGCTGCCGGGCGCAGCATGGCGTGCAGCCAAGGAGGGGCTCGAACGTGGTCCGGTGCTGGTCCAGGTTGCCCGCGCCGGGTACGCGCCTTCCTTGGTGTGTCAGACGTGCAGGGAGCTGGCCCGCTGCAACGCCTGCCAGGGGCCGCTGGCGGTCTCCGGAAGCTCGGCGATCCCCACCTGCCGTTGGTGCTCCACCCCGGCCCCACAATGGCGCTGCACGCACTGCAACGACACCCGGTTGCGAAGGGGCGCGACGGGGGTCATGCGGACGGCGGAGGAACTGGGGCGCGCTTTTCCCGGTAAAGCCGTGGTGACTTCCTCCGGCGAGAAGATCAAGGCAACCGTGCCCGATGCCCCCGCGTTGGTGGTAGCCACAGTGGGCGCCGAGCCCGTTGCCCCGCACGGTTACTCCGCGGCTTTGCTGCTGGATGGAAATTCGCTGCTTCGGCGTGAAAACCTCCGCGCGGGAGAAGATACCGTGCGTCGCTGGTTCAACGCGGCCTCGTTGGTGAAACCCGCGGGCGAGGGTGGCCTGGTGGTCATCACTGCCGACGACACTTCGGCCACCGGCGCGTTGTTGCGATGGGACGCCGCAGGCTATGCCTCGCGTGAGCTGGCCCTGCGCAAGGAGCTTCAGCTGCCGCCCGCCGTGCGGGTGGCTTCGATAACGGGATCAAGGGCCGACGTCGGGCACTTTGCTGACGCCTTCGAGGCCGGCACCTCCTTGGGGACGCGGCTTCGCAAGGCCGGCCCGGCGCCCCTGCAGCTGTTCAGCGGCGCCCCTTCAAGTGCCGGCCAAGAGGAAGTCGACGAGCGCCTGCTGTACTTCATTCCCTATTCCGATGCTGGGGAAGCTACGCGTGCGATGCGTGCCGTGAAGGTTGCCAGTGCGGCCAAGCGCACCGCTGGGCCCGTCCAGCTGCGCCTGGACGGGGTCGACGTCCTCTAGGCCCTGTTGAGCCGGAGGGCAACGACCTCCTCCGCCGCAGCGAGCAGTTGGCGTGCCGAGTCGTCCCAGTTGAACGCCGATGCACGCTCCACGGAGCTGCGGGAGCGCTGCTGCCACAACTCATCATCACCAAGGGCAGTAACGGCGGCAGCGAATTCCGAGGGCGATCCCGGGTCGACGTAGCTGACGGCGTTCCCGCCCACTTCCCTGAAGATCGGGATATCGCTGGCAATCACTGGAGTTCCCAAGGCCATGGCCTCGACCAGGGGCAGGCCATATCCTTCCGCCCGGGAAAGGCTGATAAGGGCGGTGGCCCGTAGCAGGAGCTCGTCGTACTCCGCATCGGTTACACCGTTGTGGAAGATGACCTTGGCCCCTTCGGGAACAATGGCCTCCAGCTCTGCCCGGCGCTCGGGAGTGATTCGGCTCAGCAGGTGCAAGGTGTAATCCGGCAGTCCGGCCATGCCGCGAATCATGGTTTCCACGTTCTTGTAGGGCATGAACGAACCCATGTACAACAGCGTTTTGTCGGCGCCGGCACCGGCATCACGTGGTGTTTGCCCTGGCTGCGGGGCGTTCCCGACAATCCGGACGGGCCGTTTGGTGAGCCTGTACTTGGCCATAAGGGCTTCGGTCGTGTGGCTGATCGTGGCTACGACGTCCGCGCGGTTCAACAGGAGCCGCTGTGGCCAAAACGCCTTGTGGTACAGCCTCCACAGGAGGCGGACCGGGGCCGGCAGGAAGCCGGGGGGAGCCGGGTGCTCGTAGTAGATGAGGTCGTGGAGGGTGAGGACCAGCCCGTACTTGCGTGCCAGGGTGCCCATGGTCTGCATGGGGCACACCACCACATCAGCGCCCAGCGGGTTGACCTTGCGTGCCACGAACAGCTCCATCGGAGAAAGCGGGCTGTTGACCATCACGTAGGGGACGTCAGGCAGCAGGGCGAGCTGGCGCTTGTCGCTGATCAGCATGGTGACGTCCGCGAGTTTCGACGTTGCGGCTATGAGGCTGGAACCGTAACGGCTGATGCCATCGTGGTGGTCCGTTCTGGTAAAGCGGGCGTCGATGACAATTTTCACGCGGGGTGTTCCTCCAGGAAGGTGCGGATCGCGGCCGCTGCGGGGACCGGGGTTTCGTAGTGGATCAAATGCCCGACGTCGGGAATCACTTCCAGCTTTGCCTCCGGCAGGCGCTTCATGAGTTTGTGCTGGCTGGGAAGCGTGGCTATCTCGTCCTTCTCGCCGGCGACAAGCAGTACTGGCAGGCGCAGTTGCCCGGCGACCTCCGCGACGTTGCCCGACACTGAAGCCTTGAAGGATTCAAGCAGGCTCTTCCTGTCGGCAAACGCGCTGAAGTAGGCGTCGTGCTGGCCGTGGATGAAACGACGAAGGTTTTTGTCTTTGGTCTTGGCCATGGTGATGCTCATGATCCGAACGATCGCCCGGTTTCTGAGGACAGCCAGGCCCACGCGGCGCGGGAGCTTGGTGGAGACCTGGTAATACAAAACCGCGAGCTTGGTCATGATGCCCTTGGGACCTTCCAACGCCGGCGCTGCAATGGGGTTGATCAGGATCAGGGGGTAAACCGTGCCCGGATGTGTCGCCGCAAAGTGGCTCGCAACGATCGAGCCAAAGGAATGTCCCAGCAACACCGTGTCGGGGCCAAGGTCAAGCGCAGCCATGAAGGCTGCGATGAAGTCTCCGTACCGTTCAACCGTGTGTTCATCACCGACGAAAGGCTCCGAGCTTCCAAAAGCGGGAAGGTCCGGCATGATGAGCCGCATCTCCGGAAGCTGGTCGGCTACGCGCACCAATCCGTGGTGGTCGCCGCGGAAACCGTGGATGACCAGGATGGTCCGTGTGGCGGCTGTTGCAGACACCGGTTCGTAGGTCCAGTACGCCACGTTGCTGCCGTCCACCTGCACGTCGGAGGCATGGGTCCGTCCTGGCAGTTCTTTGCTGAAAAATTCGCCGGGGGCCTGTGCGCCTCTGGGGGAGTGCCCGGTGTCCACTGTGTCCATTCGGTCGTTCCTAATTTACGTTGTCAGGGTGCGAACCCGTTCGATGGTGGCGTTCCAGTCCGGCGATGCCGTCCATGTCGGCTGCGTCGAGTTCGAAATCGAAGACTTGTCGGTTTTCCTTGATCCGGTCCGCGGAGCTGGCTTTGGGGATGACCAGATTGCCCAACTGAAGGTGCCAACGGAGGATGATCTGGGAGGGCGTGCGGTTGTACTTGCCTCCCAGCGCGATGATCGCCGGGTCCGCAAGCACCTGGCCGCGGCCAAGGGGGCTCCATGCTTCCGTGGCGATGCCCAGCTGTTGGTGCAGGAGCCGCAGCTTGCCCTGCTGCAGCCAGGGATGCAACTCGATTTGGTTCACTGCGGGCACCACTTCGGCAGTCTGCATCAGCTCGTCCAGATGTCCGGGTTGGAAGTTGGACACTCCGATCGCCCGTACTTTGCCCTCTCTGTAGAGGGTTTCCAGCGCCTTGTATGTCTCCGCAAAAAGCCCGCGTCCGGCGCATGGCCAGTGGATGAGGTAGAGATCCACATAATCGAGTCCCAGATTCGAAATGGAAGTATCGAAGGCCCGGAGCGTGGGATCGTAACCGTGGTCATCGTTCCAGACCTTGGTGGTGACGAAGAGGTCCTCCCGGGCAAGAGTGTGCAGGTACTCGCCGGAACCCCCTGTGCTGCCGTTGGCGCGTGCCGCATCGCCCACCGCGCCGCCCAAGGCACGGCCCAGTCCAACCTCGTTGCCGTACATCGCGGCAGTGTCAAAGCGCCTGTACCCCTCGCCCAGGGCGGTTGACACCAAGACCTCCGCATCCTTGGGGGGAACTTTGTAGAGGCCGAATCCCAGACGTTCCATGGTGACGCCGTTGTTCAAGGTCAGCGGGGCAGGGGATCTCATAGCAACGACTCTACCCATTACCTGCACGATTGCTTCAGGCGTGGCCGTTGAAACTGACAAGGCGCCGGGCCGAGGCCTCATCCAGGATGAGGTCGGTGGCCAGGCCCGCCGCCAATGCGCCCTGGAGCCCGTTGATCTTTGAGGCACCCGACACCACGCAGATGCGCCGCCTGACCTGCCTGAGTTGCTCGTGGCTGGGCCCGGTGGAGCGTTCGTTCAGGGTAATGCCGTCGGAGGATCCATCGCTCCGGAAAAAGACCGTTGCGACATCGCCCACCACGTCATCGGCTGCCAGCATGGTGAGGTCCCGTTCATCGAGGTAACCGCCGGCATAGACGTGGCTCGGGTAGTCCGAATCGACCGAACCCACGCCGAAAATTGCAATGCTCATGCGTGCCTGCAGATCAAGGATCCGTTGAACGCTTCGTTCATTCCACATGGCGGTCTTGGTGGCAGCGTGATCGAAAAAGGCGGGAACAGGGAACTGTTCAACCCGTGCACCGTAGGCGCTGCCGAAGCGCCGCATGATGTCACTGGCATAGGTGATGCCGGTAGTTTGCATGTTTCCGGCCCCGTTCAGCTGGACCACGATGCTGTCGTGGGTCACCTTCCGGGTGAGGTGCCGGCTGACGGCGCTGAGGGTCGCACCCCAGGCCACGCCGATGATGGCGTTGGAGTCCACCAGGGGTCCTATGGTCCGGGCGGCCTGCATGGCCACGCGGTCCAGGGTCTCTGCTTCGTTGAGCGTGTCCAGCACCGGAACCACATGGACGTCCACACCGTATTGGTTCCGGATCTGGCTTTCCAACTCGGGTCCGGTGTCGAACGGACTGCGGATCTGGACCTGCACCAAGCCGGTTTCCCGAGCCGAGGACAGGAGCCTGGAGACAGTGGACCGGGACGTCCGCAGTTCGCGGGCGATCGCATCCATTGTCAGGTCCTGCAAGTAATACATTTGTGCAGCCCGGAGTGCGTCCGAGTGACGTGATCGTGCCATCTCATTTCCTTACTGCACGTTTGTGCAAATAGCTTGACTCCATTTTCCACCTTCGCAAGATTAGTGGTGAACGGTGCAGCAGCGAGTGGCGCGGCGCACGAACCAAGCCCAAGGGAGCAGTTTTGGGACACAACAGGATTTCCGGTACCTCACAGCACGCCCAGCAGCGCGACTCAGTCGTCGCACTTCAGGAGCGGCCTACGGCCAAGGTACTGATCATCGGCGGTGGCATCAACGGTGTCGGAACTTTCCGGGACCTGGCACTTCAGGGCGTCGACGTAGCCCTCGTGGAGCGCGGCGATTATTGCCAGGGTGCCAGTGGTGCCTCGTCGCACATGATCCACGGCGGCATCCGCTACCTCGAGAACGGCGAATTCCGCCTTGTCCAGGAGTCCGTGGTGGAGCGCAACAGGCTGCTCCGGATCGCCCCCCACTACGTGAAGCCGCTGCAGACCACCATTCCGATCTTCAGTACGTTCTCCGGAATCCTTTCCGCTCCCACGCGCTTCCTCACCCACAAGCAGGGCAAGCCCAAGGAACGCGGCGCCTTCCTGATCAAGGTGGGCCTGAGCATGTACGACTTCTTCTCCCGTGATGGCGGAAGCGTTCCCCGCCACCAATTCCGCGGCCGGACCCGCGCCCTCGCCGAGCTGCCCAAGTTGCACTCCGGCATCAAGTACGCGGCAACCTACTTTGATGCCTCCGTTCACAACCCGGAGCGCTTGACCTTGGACGTCCTGCAGGATGGCGAAAAGGCTGGCCGCGGGGCCGGGCTGCCGGGTGGAAGCGCGCGAGCCAGCAACTACGTCTCGCTCGTATCCATGGGAACTGACGGCGTCCGGCTCCGTGACGAACTGACCGGCAAGGAATTCGACTTCCAGGCCGATGTCATCGTCAACACCACAGGTGCGTGGGTAGACCTCACCAACCAGGCCATGGGCGCTGCCAGCAAGTTCATGGGCGGCACCAAGGGTTCCCACATCGTCCTGGACCATCCCGAACTGCTCGCAGCGTGCAACGGCCGGGAGATCTTCTTCGAGCACACCGATGGCCGCATCGTGCTGATCTATCCCATGGGTGACCGCGTATTGGTCGGAACCACTGACGTGGATGCCGATATGTCCGAAGACGCCGTCTGCACCGAAGAAGAAATCGACTACTTCTTCGACCTCGTCGGCCATGTGTTCCCCACCATCAAGGTCGAACGTGACCAGATCGTCTACAGCTTTGCCGGCGTGCGTCCTTTGCCCCGTCATGACGAGACCCAGCCGGGATTCGTCTCCCGCGACTACCGCATCGAACGCAACGTCCGCACCGGAAACGACGCCGTGCCCACCCCAGGCGGCAAGGCCGCCGTCGTACTCAGCCTGGTAGGCGGCAAGTGGACAACCTTCCGCGCGCTGGCCGAACACATGACCAATGACGTCCTGCGCGAACTGGGCATGGAGCGCAAGGTCTCGACGGCGAAACTCGCCATCGGCGGCGGCGCCGGATTCCCGGACACCGAGCAGGGCGAACAGGAATGGATCAAGAAGCACATGGGCCCGGGCCTGGATGCTGACCGGGTCGCCGTTCTGTTGACGCGCTATGGGACACGGGCCGAAGCCGTCATCGAATACCTCAACGCCGGCCAGGACCAACCGCTGAGGTCAACCCGCGAACTCAGTGTCCGTGAGCTGGCTTTCATGGCCGAGCACGAGCAGATCGGGCACCTGGTCGACGTGCTCATCCGAAGGACATCACTTGCGTTCCGCGGCCTGGTCACAGGGGAGCTCCTCAACGAGATCGCCGCAGCCCTGTCCGAACCCCTCGGTTGGGACGCAGCAACGCGTGAGGCCGAAATCCACCACGCGCAGGAGGTCCTGCAGCGCTTCCACAAGGTTGACGTGCACAGCTTGGTGGCCTGAAACCACCATCGGACGGTTCCGGAGACAACGGAACCGTCCCAACAACCTCTTCACCCGCGAAGAGGCTGACAACAGAAGATAGAGGAGTCAAAGATGTCTCTTGGAATTGTTTTCCTTTCCGAAGTATTCGGAACCATGATGCTGACCCTGCTGGGTTGCGGCGTCGTGGCCAACGTTGCGCTCAAAGGCACCAAGGGCAACAACGCTGGTTTCCTGATGGTGACATGGGGCTGGGGGATCGCGGTCTTCGCGGGCGTTTTCGTGGCCGCAAAGTCCGGTGCGCACCTCAACCCGGCTGTCACGTTGGGCCTTTTGGTCAACGGAAAGGGCGAGTACGCTCCGGATGTTGCAGTGACCTTCGGTTCAACCCTGACGTATTTCGGTGGTGAACTGCTTGGTGCCTTCCTTGGCGCAGTGGTTTGCTGGCTCGCCTACAAGCAGCACTTCGATGAAGAGCCCCTGGCAGCGAACAAGCTGGGCACTTTCTCCACCGGACCGGCCATCCGCTCCACCCCGTGGAACCTCATCACCGAGATCATCGGCACCTTCGTCCTGGTCTTCGTCATCCTGACCTTCGGAGGAACGCCTTCGGGCCTCGGCCCGCTGGCAGTTGCGTTGCTGGTTGTCGGTATCGGTGTATCCCTCGGCGGTCCCACTGGTTACGCCATCAACCCGGCACGTGACCTCGGCCCGCGTATCGCCCACGCCGTCCTTCCCATCAAGGGCAAGGGCTCCAGCGACTGGGCCTACTCCTGGGTCCCCGTCGTAGGGCCGCTGGTTGGCGGTGCCCTTGCCGGGCTTGTGGGTCTTTTGGTACCCGGCATCATGCCTGCCCTCGCCGGCTGATCCTGAACGACAAGCTCCCTTATCCGCACCCCGCAGACCACTGAGTAACCAACAACACCAGACAAGGACGTCACCATGAACCAATACGTCATCGCCATTGACCAGGGCACCACCAGCTCCCGCGCCATCGTCTTTGACCACTCAGGGAACATCGTGTCCACCGGCCAGATGGAACACGAGCAGATTTTCCCGCAGGCAGGCTGGGTTGAGCACAACCCCGCGGAAATCTGGAACAACACCCGCGAGGTCATTGCCTCGGCCCTGTCAAAGGCGAACCTGACCCGGCACGATATCGCCGCCGTCGGCATTACCAACCAGCGCGAAACCGCCGTGGTTTGGGACAAGAACACCGGCGAAGCCGTCTACAACGCCATCGTTTGGCAGGATACCCGTACGCAGCCGATCGTCGATGAACTGGCAAAGGACGGCGGGCTGGAGAGGTTCAAACAGAAGGTCGGCCTTCCCTTGGCCACCTATTTCTCCGGTACCAAGATCAAGTGGATCCTGGACAACGTGGACGGTGCCCGTGAGAAAGCCGAAGCGGGCGACCTCCTGTTCGGCAACACCGACGCGTGGGTCCTCTGGAACCTGACCGGCGGCGTCGACGGCGGAGTGCACGTCACCGACGTCACCAACGCTTCGCGCACCCTGTTCATGGACCTTGAGACCCTGCAGTGGGACCAGGAAATCCTGGACGTCTTCGGTGTTCCGGCCTCCATGATGCCCACCATCAAGTCCTCCTCCGAGGTCTACGGGCAGGTCCACACCTCGCAGTTGCTGCGCGAGACCCCCGTGGCCGGCATCCTGGGCGACCAGCAGGCCGCAACGTTCGGGCAGGCCGCCTTCCAGCCTGGTGAAGCCAAGAACACCTACGGTACGGGCTGCTTCCTCATCTTCAACACCGGCGAGGAAATCGTCCACTCCAAGAACGGTCTTCTCACCACGCTCGGTTACAAGCTGGGAGACGACAAGCCCCACTACGCCCTTGAAGGTTCCATCGCCGTTACGGGTTCCCTGATCCAGTGGCTGCGCGACAACCTCGGCATGATCAGTTCCGCCCCGCAGGTGGAGGAACTGGCCGCGGCGGTGGAGGACAACGGCGGCGTCTACATCGTCCCCGCCTTCTCCGGCCTTTTCGCACCGTACTGGCGGGCGGACGCACGTGGCGCCATCGTTGGCCTCACGCGCTTCGCCAACAAGGGCCACATCGCGCGTGCGGCGCTGGAGGCTACCGCCTTCCAGACCCGCGAGGTACTCGACGCCGTCAACGCCGACTCGGGCGTTCCGCTGACCGAGTTGAAGGTCGACGGCGGCATGGTCGCCAATGAGGCACTCATGCAGTTCCAGGCCGACATTCTCGGCGTACCCGTTGTGCGCCCGAAGGTCGTGGAAACCACGGCGTTGGGTGCTGCCTATGCGGCAGGCCTGGCTGTCGGATTCTGGAAGGACCTGGGTGAACTCAGCGCCAACTGGAACGAGGACAAGCGCTGGGAGCCGCAGCTGCCGGCAGAAGAGCAGGAGCGCCAGCTGCGTCTGTGGAAGAAGGCCGTAACAAAGTCCATGGACTGGGTCGACGAAGACGTGAAGTAGCCATCTCCCGACAGAGGTTCCGGGGACTCCCGCCCGCCCGCTTCGCGGTGCCCACCACACCATGGCGGGCAGTCCCCGGAACCTCTTTTGGCGCGCGCCCGTCTTACACCCAGCCCATGGGTTTGGTGGGGTAAGGTATTGGTATGCGTGCGATCCTTCTGCTTAGCTAGCCGCCCGGCCTTTACAGCCGTGCGGCCGCCCCTCCATTGTTGAGGGGCTTTTGTGTGTCCGGGGTTATCCGGAGCGCAGCAGGAGGTAAATACCGCCATCGAAGAACAGAAGAGGGCAGCAGTGAGCGTTCAGCCGGAGACAGAGACCGGAACAGCACAGACAGCGGCAGCCGAAGCGCCTGAAGAAGGCGTCTACAGCTTCGCTTCCATGGAAGCCAAGTGGCCGCAGGTCTGGGAAGACCTCAAAGTCTTCACGCCTGCCGACGACGGTTCGCGTGAACGCCGCTACGTCCTGGACATGTTCCCCTACCCTTCCGGCGACCTTCACATGGGCCACGCCGAAGCGTTCGCGATGGGCGACGTCGTGGCGCGTTACCTCCGCCAGAAGGGCTTCGACGTCCTGCATCCGATCGGCTGGGACTCCTTCGGCCTGCCCGCCGAAAATGCTGCCATCAAGCGCAACGCACACCCCAGCGAGTGGACCTACGCGAACATCGACACCCAGGCGGCGTCGTTCAAGCGCTACGCCATCTCCGCGGACTGGTCCCGCCGTCTCCACACCTCGGATCCCGAGTACTACCGCTGGACCCAGTGGCTGTTCAAGCGCTTCTACGAGCGCGGTTTGGCCTACCGCAAGGACTCCCCGGTCAACTGGTGCCCCAAGGACCTCACCGTCCTGGCAAACGAGCAGGTCGTCAACGGCGCCTGTGAGCGCTGTGGCACGCCGGTCACCAAGAAGTCCCTGAACCAGTGGTACTTCAAGATCACCGACTACGCCGACCGCCTGCTCGAGGACATGGACCAGCTGCAGGGCCACTGGCCTGAGCGCGTGCTGGCCATGCAGCGCAACTGGATCGGCCGCTCCGAGGGTGCCCACGTCCGATTCGTCATCGAAGCCACCGACGAGCGTCCCGAACGTGAAGTCACCGTGTTCACTACCCGTCCGGACACCCTGTACGGCGCTACGTTCTTCGTTGTTGCCGCCGACGCGCACCTGGCATTGGACCTGGTGACCCCGGAGCAGCACGACGAACTCATGGCCTACCGCGAGAAGGTCAAGGCCCTCTCGGAGATCGAACGGCAGTCCACGGAGCGTGAGAAGACCGGCGTCTTCACGGGCCGATATGCCATCAACCCGCTCAACGGCGAAAAGCTGCCGGTGTGGGCCGCAGACTACGTGTTGGCCGACTACGGCACCGGCGCCATCATGGCCGTGCCAGCCCACGACCAGCGCGACCTCGACTTTGCCAAGGCCTTCGATCTGCCGGTGCGCGCTGTCCTGGAAACCGGGGGAGAGGATCCTGCCGAGACCGGCGTGGCCAGCGCTGGCGAGGGGACGCTGAAGAACTCCGGCGAACTGGACGGACTGTCCAAGGCCGAAGCCATCCCGGCTGCCATCCAGATTCTGGAAAAGCTCGGAACCGGCGAGAAGTTCGTCAATTTCAGGCTGCGGGACTGGCTGTTGAGCCGCCAGCGCTTCTGGGGCACCCCCATCCCCATCATCCACTGCGGTGAGTGCGGCGAGGTCCCCGTCCCCGACGACCAGCTGCCCGTCAGGCTGCCCGATAACCTGCGTGGCGAGGCGTTGGCCCCGAAGGGGACATCGCCCCTGGCCGCCGCCGTCGAATGGGTCAACGTTGAGTGCCCCAACTGCGGCCGTGCTGCCCAGCGTGATACCGACACCATGGACACGTTCGTGGATTCGTCCTGGTACTTCCTGCGCTTCGTCTCGCCTGACTACACCGAGGGTCCCTTTGATCCAGAAAAGATCAACGAGTGGATGCCGGTGGGCCAGTACGTGGGCGGCGTGGAGCACGCCATCCTGCACCTGCTGTACGCACGGTTCTTCACCAAGGTCATCAAGGACATCGGCCTGATCGAAACCGACGAGCCGTTCTCGGCGCTCCTGAACCAGGGCCAGGTGCTCAACGGCGGCAAGGCCATGAGCAAGTCCCTCGGTAACGGCGTCGATTTGGGCGAGCAGTTGGACAAGTTCGGCGTCGACGCTGTCCGCCTCACCATGGTCTTTGCCTCCCCACCGGAAGACGACGTCGACTGGGCGGATGTTTCGCCGTCGGGCTCGGCCAAATTCCTGGCACGTGCCTGGCGCCTCGGCCAGGACGTCAGCAGCGAGCCGGGCGTGGATCCGGCCACTGGTGACCGGGCCTTGCGCACCGTGACCCACAAGACCATCGCTGACGCCGCTGAGCTCCTGGACAACAACAAGTTCAACGTCGTGGTTGCCCGGCTCATGGAATTGGTCAACGCTACGCGCAAGACCATCGATTCCGGTGCAGGAGCGGCGGACCCCGCCGTCCGCGAGGCAGTCGAGGCTGTTGCGGTCATCCTGAGCCTGTTCGCTCCCTACACCGCCGAGGACCTCTGGAGCGCTTTGGGCCACCCGGCTTCCGTAGCAAACGCCGGTTGGCCGAAGCATGACGAGGCATTGCTGGTGCAGGAAACCGTCACTGCCGTGGTTCAGGTCCAGGGCAAGGTCCGCGACCGGCTCGAGGTCTCGCCCGGCGTTACCGAAGACGAACTCCGTGAGCTCGCTTTGGCGTCGGAAAACGTCCAGCGTGCATTGGACGGCCGCGGCATCCGGACAGTGATTGTGCGTGCACCTAAACTGGTGAACATCGTTCCTGCCTAGCAGGGACAGTGAGGCCGCCGGCAGTGTGCCGGCGGCCAGCCATGATCTTTGGAGGTTGTGTGCCCGAGCGAGAACCGCCAGCGTGGATTTGGCTCAAGGACAGGGTGGCGCGACTCCGCCAACCCACCGCGCCGGTTCCTGCCGCTGACGAGCCACTTGCCGCCGTCGTCAAGACGGCTGTTGTCACCGACTCCGCCGCCGCGCTGCCTGCGGACTGGGTGTCGGCCTTCAGTGCCGACGGGCGCCTGGCCGTTGTTCCGATGCCCGTAATGGTGGGGAACGAGATCTACGGCGAGGGCGAAGACGACATCACCCAAACGTTGTCGCTGGCGCTGGCTTCGGGAGCGTCGGTCAAAACCTCCCGTCCTTCACCGGGGCAGTTCGAGCAGGCCTATCTCGCTGCCCAGAGACGTGGTTTTGAGGCCGTGGTCTCAATTCATATTTCGTCCGAACTCTCCGGAACGGCCGACGCCGCCCGGCTCGCCGCGGCACGCGTCTCCATTCCTGTGGAAGTCGTCGACTCCCGCACAGTAGGCATGGCCCAAGGGATGGGCGTCCAAAGTGCTGTCGTTGCAGCCGCCGACGGGCAGGGAGCGGCAGAAGTCCGGGGCTTCGCCGAGCAGCGGATGGAACGCACCAAGGTCTACTTTTATGTCCCCAGCCTCGAGCAGTTGAGGCGGGGTGGGCGCATCGGGGCGGCGGCATCGCTGCTGGGGACAGTCCTGGCCATCAAGCCCATCCTGGCGGTCGACGGCGGCAAGATCGTCCCGCTCGAAAAGGTACGTTCCGCTGTGCGCGCCATCGCCCGCCTCGAGGAGATCGTTGCTGCCGACGTAGCGTCCCGTCCGGCTGGCCAGCAACGTTTGGCTGTGCACCATTTCGGTAACCAGATCGAGGCGGAAGCCCTTGCGGCCCGCCTGAACGAAACCTGTCCGGACTGCCCGGCCCCCCAAATCAGTGCCCTGCCGGCCGTCCTGGCCGCACATGCCGGGCTCGGAGTCCTGGCCGTCATTGTAGGGGAGAGCAGCACTCCAGCGGGGTGAAGTCCCCGGCCGGGTTATCCACATAGCCATGGATTCATGCCCAGGTGCCGTTTGGCCGGCCGTAGGCTCGGTTCATGCCACGCCGGAACGGGGACCTATCCCAAGATGCCGCCGCACAGGCCGCGCGGGAGCGATTCGCCGCCCGAATGATCCCTGGCCCCGGGAACCAACCGCTGTTGGATTTGGCGGAAACTGCAGCTCCGGGCTCAGCCGTTGACGATTTGGATTCCTTGTTCGCAGGGCAGGCCCCTTTAGGTCCATCCGGCGCACGGTTGCGTTGGCGCACATCCTGGCGGGTCGCGTTGCTCGTTGCGGTGGTGGGTGCCGCGCTGATTACGTGGCATTTCTGGCAGCTCACGGACGGCTTGCCGACGTCTGAGCCCCTGGCTCCGTCAGCGTCGTCCAGCGTTTCGGATGGCGCTGACTCCTCAGCCCAGGAAACGGAACCTGTACAGTCCCCGGGTGCCCTTGCTCCGTCCGCAGAAGGGGGGACGGGCGTGGTGGTGGTTCATGTAGCTGGGGCAGTAAGCAAACCGGGGGTTGTTTCCCTGCCGCAGGGGAGTCGCGTCTTTCAAGCCATTGCTGCAGCCGGTGGGTCGGTGCCCGATGCCGACCTCACCGCCCTCAACCTAGCGGAAGTTCTCACCGACGGATCCAAGCTGTACGTTCCCGTCGTCGGAGAGGTGCCCCCTCCCGGCCCCACACCCCTGGCGGGCGCAGGGGCCGGGTCCACCAGTACCAGCGGAGCAACAGGCCAAACGGTGGCTGGCGCCAAGGTAAATATCAACACAGCGTCGCTTGAGGAGCTAGGAACGCTGCCTCGGATCGGGCCGGTCACGGCACAACGCATAGTGGATTGGCGAAAAGAGCATGGAGCGTTTACGTCCGTGGATGAGCTCGACGCCGTCGATGGTATCGGGCCCAAGCTGATGGAATCGCTGAAGGATCTTGTGACGGTGCAAGGTGGCTGACGGTGCTGCCGAAAAGGGACCCGTCAAGAGGATCGACCTCAGGCTGGTGCCCACCGTCATCATGGCGTGGGGAGCGGCCCTGCTGGGCACGCTCAATGCAGCTGGCTTTTCGTGGACGACAGCTGGCCTTTTGGCCATTGCGGGCGCAGCCTTCGTGCTTACAGGGCGTCGGCGGCAGTCCTCCCGGATCCGCGCCCGGACAATATCTGCGACCCTTGCTGTGGCCAGTTTCATGGCCGCTTCAGTGGCAGTTCAGTGCGCGGCCGTGGCCAGCCAACGTGAGGACGGGCCTTTGGCACACGCAACAGCGGAAAACGACGGAGTCCTCATCCAGCTCATGGTCACGGGAAGTCCCAGTCAAGCACCCGTCCCAGGTCATTCAGGTGGATCACGGTGGACTGTGGCGGCGTCATTGCAGGAAGTCACGTCGAAGGGCACTGTCACGCGGGGAAGCGCCGATGTGCTGGTGACAGGCGATGAGGCATGGAAAAGGGTGCGGCCCGGTGAGCTGGTCAGAACCACGGGGATCCTGAAGGAAGTCCGGGACGGGCAGACCCAGGCGGCCCTTCTCTCGGCGTCGTCGGCGCCGGTCTTGATCCGCTCACAATTCGATGTCCGGCAATTGGGAGGGCAACTCAGGATTGCCTTTGGCAGAGCAGCAAAGTGGTTGCCTCCGGACGCGGCCGGGCTCTTGCCGGGGATGGTCACGGGAGACACCAGCGCCCTGCCGGAGAGCCTCGAAGCTGACATGAAGACGACCGGAATGACACATTTAACCGCGGTCAGTGGTGCCAACTGCAGCCTCGTGCTTGGGGGATTCATCTTGCTGGCCCGGTCCCTCCGGTTGTCGCGCCCGCTGGCCGGAGCATTCGCTGCATGCGGCCTGGCAGGATTTGTGGTCATGGTCGGTCCGGATCCCAGTGTCCTGCGGGCCGCGGTCATGGGGGCCGTGGGCTTGGCTGCCATGACCGGCGGCCTGCGGGGGCGTTCCCTGACGTTCCTTTGCCTGGCGACAACGATTCTTTTGCTGCTTGACCCTTCCATGGCGGCGAATGTGGGGTTTCTCCTGTCTGTCCTGGCAACGCTGGGCATTGTGCTGCTGGCCAGCCGCATTGCATCGTGGATACCCGGCTTGGTTCCCAGATGGATCGCTGCCGGGGTGGCCGTTCCCCTCTCAGCCCAGCTGTTATGCGGACCGGTCATCGTGGCACTCCAACCGCAATTTACGCCATACGCATTCATCGCCAATGTGGTGGCCGGTCCATTGGTGGCCCCGGTGACCATTCTGGGGACGATTGCCGTGCCGTTCACAGCCTTGGCGCCATGGTTGGCGGTGGCACCTGTTGCTGTCGCCGGTGGTTGTGCCGAGGCGGTAGCGGGCGTGGCCAGGTTTTTCGCGGGCTTGCCCGGAGCCGCGCTGCCGTGGGCCGAGGGCCCTGCAGGTGTTGTCGCCATGGTGGTTTGCTCGGCAGTTACCATCTTGGTGGTCTGGATGTCGCTGCGTCCCCAGCTGGTTCTGGCTCGTGTGCTGACGTTGCACGGCGGAGTAGTGGCGTTCCTGGAGCACATGTCGCGGCCAAGGCATGGCAGACTTGATATCTGCAAGGAACCGTCCGGAAGGAAACACCAGTGGCTGCTGCCCAAAACACCCGGGCCAAGAGCGCCGCGGCGAACAACGTCAGCTGGCGGGACGCGAACCCGGCCCCCGTAGTGTTGATCACCGGGCCGGAAGAATACCTCGGTATCCGTGCCATGGATCGGATTCGTACGCAGGTACGGACCGTGATGCCCGATGTGGAGCTTAGCCGCCTTAACGCTGGCTCCTATGAGCCGGGCACGCTGGCGATGACCGTCACTCCGTCCCTCTTCGGCGAGGGCAAGCTGATCGAGGTCGAGGGCCTTGAGGCCATGAATGACGCATTCCTGGCAGACGGCATGGCCTACCTGAAGCATCCAGATCAGGACGTTGTCCTCGTCCTCCGCCATGCCGGAGGGGTGCGCGGCAAGAAACTCCTTGATGCTGTGAAGGCTGGAGGATGGCCGGTCATCGAGTGTCAGCCCCTGAAGAAGGATGCGGAGAAGACTGCCTTCGTCGTCTCGGAGTTCAAAGCGGGCGGACGCCGCATCGACGGGGAAGCTGTCCAGGCGTTGGTGAACGCCGTCGGAGCCAATCTTTCAGAGCTCGCCTCAGCGTGCGGCCAGCTCATCGCCGATGCCACTACCGCTGTGACGGCGGAAACCGTGGAGCGGTACTACGGGGGCCGGGTGGAAGCCACAGCATTCAAGGTTGCTGACGCCGCCATGGCCGGCAACGGGCCAGTGGCACTGTCCACGCTTCGGCACGCACTGGCAACCGGCGTCGATCCCGTTCCACTGGTGGCGGCCCTTGCCGCCAAGCTTCGGACACTGGCCAAGGTGGCCGGGGCAAACGGGTCGCCGGCAACCATTGCAAAGAACCTGGGAATGCAGCCGTGGCTGGTAGAGCAGGCGCAGCGTGATGTACGTCGGTGGACGCCCGAGGGCCTGATCCGCTCCATCCAGGTCATTGCCGAGGCGGACGCCCAGGTCAAGGGTGAGTCGCGCGATCCGGTCTACGCAGTGGAGCATGCCGTGACGGTGATCGCCACCTCGGCCAGTCGTCGCTGACGCTGGACACGAAGCTGATCTCGGGAACACCGTCTGTTAAACCCAAAGGCCGGCACCAATAGGTGCCGGCCTTTTGATCAGCTCAGTCGAACTGGAAAAACCTTAGAGTGCGTTGACCTTCTTGGAGATCGCCGACTTGCGGTTTGCAGCGTTGTTCTTGTGAATAACGCCCTTGCTGACAGCCTTGTCCAGCTTGCGGCTGGCAGCAGCAAGCGCAGTTCCAGCAGCATCCTTGTCAGCAGACTCAACGGCGGTGTTGACGGCGCGGATGGCCGTCTTCAGCTCGGACTTGACTGCGTTGTTGCGCAGGCGAGCCTTCTCGTTGGTGAGGATGCGCTTCTTCTGGGACTTGATATTAGCCACGTATGAACTCTCTTTTTAATGCGGAAATGGTCTAGAGGGTTTTCAGGTTGGCCATCGACTGAGCGGCGTGGGGATGCCTATGGCAGCCAACCATGAGTGGCCGTCGACCTGCACGGACACACAGCTATAAAGGATAGCAGAAATTCGGGGGTAACGCAGACAGGTGGCTCAGTGCCGGCCTTGCTGGGCCTGGAGGCCCCGGGACACTTCCTGGAATTGCCGTTTGCCCAGGACGGCTCCTTCGCGGCGGATGGCCCCAGGGTCCAGCCTGATGATGCGCTTCAGGTTGACCTCGCTTGGTCGTCCTTGGCGGTCCCACGCTCCGGCCCCGATGTCCATGTAATCGTCCGCACGAGTGCCGTTGTCGTGGTCCTTCGAGGTGAGCATCAGTCCCAGCAGCCAGTGTCCATCACGCCCGATGAGAAGTACGGGGCGGTCTTTGCCCTGTGAGTGGTCCTCTTCATAGGGAACCCACCCCCACACTATTTCGCCAGGATCCGGCTTGCCATCCGGGGTGGGTGAGTAGCTGGGCTTGATGGCTCCGCGGAAATCGCCAGGGTAGGAGTCCGCTGATGGTTCGACGGCGGCGCGCCGGTTGCGTGGTTTTGGCGGCGCTGCAGGACGGACGTCATTGGAGCTGCGCCCTCCCAATGCTTTAAGTGAGCGCAGCAGGAATTTGCCCAGGGGGCGCAAGTCGAAAGCCATGTGAACACGCTACATCGGACGCCGGCCGGCAATAGCAGGCGCAATGTACGGCGAAGGGCAGGTTCGTGGGAGACTAGAGGATCAGATGCGCGGCGTGTTCGGGCTGGCTTGTGCCCAGTTCCGGGATTTGCCGTGTGAGTGTCGACAGTAAGGATCCTGCGTGTCTCCCATGGCCCGCACCGCACCGGTGCCCGCCGCAACAGATCCGGCCATCATCCGGAACTTCTGCATCATTGCCCATATTGACCACGGTAAGTCCACCTTGGCCGACCGCATGCTGCAGTTCACCGGCGTCGTTCAGCAACGCGACATGAAGGCCCAGTATCTGGACCGCATGGACATTGAGCGTGAGCGCGGAATCACCATCAAATCCCAGGCCGTTCGCATGCCTTGGGAACTTGATGGCACCAGCTACGCCTTGAACATGATCGACACTCCGGGCCACGTTGACTTCACCTATGAGGTTTCCCGATCCCTGGCCGCCTGTGAGGGCGCGATTCTGTTGGTGGACGCCGCGCAGGGCATCGAGGCGCAAACCTTGGCCAACCTGTACTTGGCGATGGAAAACAACCTGACCATCATTCCTGTCCTGAACAAGATTGACCTGCCTGCGGCCCAACCCGAGAAGTACGCGGCCGAGCTTGCCAACCTCATCGGCGGGGACCCGGAGGACGTTCTGAAGGTTTCCGGCAAGACCGGCGTGGGTGTCGAATCGCTCCTGGACAAGATCGTCCGCGACCTGCCCGCACCCGTTGGCGATCCCGATGCTCCCGCTCGTGCAATGATTTTCGACTCCGTGTATGACACCTACCGTGGCGTGGTCACCTACGTCCGGGTGGTCGATGGCAAGCTCCATCCCCGTGAGCGCATCCAGATGATGTCTACCCGCGCAACGCACGAACTCCTGGAAATCGGGGTGAGTTCTCCGGAACCCACGCCGTCGAAGGGTTTGGGCGTCGGCGAGGTGGGTTACCTGATTACGGGCGTCAAGGACGTCCGGCAGTCCAAGGTGGGCGACACCGTCACCAACCTGGCAAAACCGGCGTCGGAATCCCTCAGTGGCTACGCCGATGCCAAGCCGATGGTCTTCTCCGGCCTGTACCCCCTGGACGGCACCGACTACCCCGTACTTCGCGATGCCCTGGAAAAGCTCATGCTCAACGACGCCGCCCTGGTGTACGAGCCTGAGACCTCCGCAGCGCTGGGCTTCGGCTTCCGTGTGGGCTTCCTGGGGCTTCTGCACCTGGAAATCACGCGTGAGCGCTTGGAGCGGGAGTACAACCTGGACCTCATCTCCACTGCTCCCAACGTGGAGTACGAGGTCACGCTGGAGGACAAGAGGGTTGTCCACGTTACCAACCCCAGCGAGTACCCCACAGGCAAGATCTCCGAGGTCCGTGAGCCGATGGTTTCCGCGACCGTTCTCGCGCCCAACGAGTTCGTCGGCGCCATCATGGAACTGTGCCAGAGCCGCCGCGGGCAGATGAAGGGCATGGACTACCTGTCCGAGGACCGCGTTGAGCTCCGGTACTGGATCCCGCTGGCGGAAATCGTGTTCGACTTCTTCGATCTCCTGAAGTCCAAGACCCGCGGTTACGCTTCGCTGGACTGGAAGGCCGACGGCGAGCAGGTTGCCGACCTCGTCAAGGTGGACATCCTGCTCCAGGGCGAACAGGTGGATGCCTTCAGCGCCATCACGCACCGCGACAAAGCTTATGCCTACGGCGTCATGATGACCGGCAAGCTCCGTGAGCTTATTCCGCGGCAGCAGTTCGAAGTTCCCATCCAGGCAGCCATCGGATCGCGCATTATCGCCCGCGAGAGCATCCGCGCTATCCGCAAGGACGTTCTGGCCAAGTGCTACGGCGGTGACATCACCCGTAAGCGCAAGCTGCTCGAGAAGCAAAAAGAGGGCAAGAAGCGCATGAAGATGGTGGGCCGCGTTGAGGTCCCCCAGGAAGCCTTCATCGCCGCGCTCACCACTGATGAATCCAAGGACAAGGCCAAGAAGTAAATGCCAAGCGTCCTACCTTTGGGCGATCCGGCACCTGCGGATGGCATCTTGCCTCCGCAGGTGCTGGACGGCGTCGAGCAGCGTAAATTCGCGCTCTACGTGCACATTCCGTTCTGTGCCGTTCGGTGCGGGTACTGCGATTTCAACACCTACACCGCGACGGAGCTTGGCGGGGGAGCGTCGCAGGATGCTTATGCGTCCACAGCCGTTTCAGAGCTGGGTTTCGCGGCCAACGCCCTTGAGGCTTCCGGCCTGCCGCCGCGCCCCCTCAGCACAGTGTTCTTCGGGGGTGGCACACCTACCCTCCTGCCGGCGGAGGACTTGGCGCAGATCCTGCGCGCCGCCGTCGGGCAATGGGGCCTTGAGCCTGGCGCCGAGGTGACAACCGAGGCGAATCCGGACTCCGTGACGCCGGAGTCTCTGCAACTGCTTGCGGACGCAGGCTTTACCCGTGTGTCGTTCGGTATGCAGTCCGCTGTTCCACACGTGTTGAAGGTCCTTGACCGGACGCACACACCCAGCCGGGTACCCCTGGTTGTGCAATGGGCGCGCGAGGCCGGTCTGGCCGTCAGCCTGGACCTCATCTACGGTACGCCCGGGGAGTCCATGGAGGACTGGGAGTTCTCACTCCAAACGGCCCTGTCCTACGGACCGGACCACATCAGCGCCTATGCGCTGATCGTGGAGGAGGGCACCAAGCTCGCTGCACAGATCAGGCGCGGACAGGTGCCGGGAATCGACGACGACGATCACGCCGCCAAGTACGAACTGGCGGACAAGATGATCTCAGCGGCGGGCCTGAACTGGTACGAGGTCAGCAACTGGTCCAGGACTCCGGAACAAGCATGCCGCCATAATCTGGCTTACTGGCGCGGGGATGACTGGTGGGGGATTGGCCCCGGTGCACACTCACATGTTGGTGGCGTTCGCTGGTGGAACGTAAAACACCCCACGGCCTACGCATCGCGGCTGGGAACCGGAGCCTCGCCTGCGGCGGGGCGTGAAACCCTCGACGCCGGCACCCGTGAAGTCGAGAGGATCATGCTGGAGGCGCGGCTGGGCACAGGCCTTGACGTGGATGCCCTGGACAAGGTTGGCCGCCACGCGATGGCGGGCCTTATTGCAGATGGACTGGTTGATCCGGTTCAGGCGTTCAAGGGACGTCTGGTTCTTACGCTGAAGGGTCGCCTGCTCGCTGATGCCGTAGTCCGCAGGATCCTGCCGGACTGAACCTGCGTTACTTGATCCAGCGCAGGTTGAACTTGTAGCGGTGCGGCTGGCCGTGGTTGACGCGGATGCCCGCCGAGACCGAGAAGCACGTCAGCGCAACCCAGATGCCAGTGGCGATCACTGCAAAAATGTTTCCTACAACTGGCAACAGGACAAGGATGTTGGCCAGCACGGCGGCGATGGTGGGAGGAAGCGTGAAGTTCAGCGCTTCCTTTGATTCCTGCGCTGTAAATGGTCCCCGGTCACGGAAGATCAAGTAGATCAAGAGTGCCGGCAAGCATCCCAGGATGCCGCCGAAGTGCGCCAATGTGGCCCACTGCCTGTCCTCACTGGCTGTCAGCGGGAGTGCGTTGGCAGGGGCGCCATGGTACTGGGGCCGGCCTGCGGCGCTGCCCGGTTCTTCAGGAGCGTTATCTGCCACGGTGTCTTCCCTTTGCTTTAAATGCTTTAAAGATGCTGCGGTGTTGCTGTCCAAGAATACCGGCCCGAGCGTCCTTCCCGGGACCAACGCCCCGGAAACACACGAGATCCTGCAGTGCCGGGCCGGCAACCCTACGGAACCGTCAGGAAGTCTATGACTTCTTCCACACGGCCCAGCAACGAGGCTTCGAGGTCCGAGTAGCTGCGCACGGCACCAATTAGCCGTTGCCAGCCCAAGCCTATGTCCTCGGCTGTTTCGTGGGGCCAACCGAAGGCTCTGAGGATCCCGGTTTTCCAGTCCGTACCGCGGGCTACTGCGGGCCACTGCTCAATGCCCAGGACCTTGGGCCGGATTGCCTGCCAAACATCAACGTATGGGTGGCCGACAATCAGGACGTTGCCTGGAGCGCCAGGGACTGTCATGGCATCGGCTGCGATACGGGATTCCTTGGAGCCTTGCACCAGGTGATCCACGAGTATGCCCAAGCGGCGGCCGGGGCCTGGGCGGAAGTCGACGATGGCGGATTTGAGGTCATCCACCCCATGGAGGGGTTCCACCACGATGCCCTCAACGCGAAGGTCATCACCCCAAACCTTCTCTACGAGTTCGGCGTCGTGTTTGCCTTCGACCCAGATGCGGCTCGCCTTGGCGACCTGGGCACGTTGGCCCTGGACCTTCACCGAGCCCGAAGCCGTCCGCCCGGCCGGGACTGCTGAAGCTGGCTGTCTGGGGGCCGGAGGCATCAACCGGATCGCCTGTCCTTCGAGGAGGAACCCGTACCCAAGCTGGAACGATTTCGTCTTTCCGCGCCTGTCCTCGAGTGACACGATGTGCATGCCACCTGTCTTCTCAACCCTCGTCACTTCGCCCACCCAGCCCGACTGGACGTCTTCGAGGACCATTCCCCGTTGAACGGGAACCTCAGGGAGCTGGCGTTTGGCCGGAGCCGTCAGATCCTGCGGGCCCCAATTATCGAAAGCCAAGGAATTCCTACCTCTGTGGTGATGTGTGAAGGGACAGGGTCAGCATTCATTAACCGGTATTTTGGCGCTGCCCTGTACGCAGTCCGCGGACAGATTCAATGCTAGCAACGCGGTAGCTCATACTAGACTTGTTAGCACTTGGGCATGTTGAGTGCTAAGTGCGGTGATCCCTCGAGGTCCCGCGGTGACCGGTCCCTTGGACCATGGCAGTCGTCAGGAGGTGGAGCAATGAGTGAGCCACGCAAGTTGGAAGTGCTGCGTGCCATCGTTGAGGATTACGTGCATTCCCGGGAGCCCGTGGGATCGAAGGCCCTTGTTGAGAGGCATCACCTCGGAGTCTCCAGTGCCACCATCCGCAATGACATGGCTGTCCTGGAAGAGGAGGGACTCATTGCCGCCCCGCATACCAGTGCGGGCCGGATTCCCACGGACAAGGGCTATCGCCTGTTCGTCGACAGGATCTCCCAGGTCAAGCCTCTGTCCGCCGCCGAGCGTCGGGCCATCCATTCGTTGCTGGAGGGCCCGGACGATGTCGATGACATTCTTGAGCGCACCGTCAGGCTCCTGTCCCAGCTGACCAACCAGGTCGCCGTCGTGCAGTACCCACACTCGAACCGTGCCTTGGTCCGCCACGCAGAATTTGTCCTGCTGGCTCCCAAGCAGGTTCTTGTGGTCCTTATCGCGGACACGGGGAGTGTCGTGCAGAAAGTCATCGATGCCGGCTCCGACGTGGGCAACGAGGCCTTGATGCTCTTGCGGTCGCGTTTCCTGGGCAGCATTGCCGGCACGCAGTTGGCCCTTCTGCCGCAGGTGCTTCCGTCCGTGGTGGCCCTCTGCCCGCCGGAGCTTCGCGGCCTGGCACAAAAGCTGGCCAACGGCTTGGAATCATTAAGTGACACCAGTCGCGAAGAGCGCATCCTCATGGCCGGTACGGCCAACCTCGCGCGTTCAAACGTGGACTTCCCGTTGAGCATCGGGCCCGTGCTCGAGGCCCTTGAGGAACAAGTTGTCATGCTCCGGTTGTTGTCGGACATGGGGGACGATCCCCGGGGCGTCACGGTCAGTATTGGCCGGGAGAATCCATATGACGGCCTGGCCGAGGCATCAGTGGTGGCCACAGGCTACGGCTCAGGTGCCAAGGTGGGAATCCTTGGACCGACCCGCATGGACTATCCCACCACTATGGCGGCAGTTCGCGCTGTGGCCCGCTACCTTTCCCGCATTCTCGGCGGCTGAACACCGGCCTGAGAAAACATCCGTAGTACAACCAGGAAGAGATACCGACTTTGAGCAGCCACTATGACGTTTTGGGAGTCTCGCCGGAAGCCACCGGGGAAGAGATCAAAAAGGCGTACCGCAAGCTGGCGCGGAAACTCCACCCGGACGTAAACCCCGGAGAGGACGTCGCGGAGCAATTCAAGGCCGTGACGCACGCATACGAAGTATTGTCAGATCCCCAAAAACGCCGTGTTTACGATGCCACAGGCAATGAAAACGGCACCGACAACGGCTTCGGTGGCGGTTACGCCGGCCAAGGCTTCGCCTTCCAGGACATTTTCGACACATTCTTTGGCGGCGGGGGTGGCCATGGTGGGCCTGCCTCCCGCGTCCGGCGTGGACAGGACGCCCTCATCAGCGTCCGGATCGACCTCAAGGATGCCGTGTTCGGCGTCAACAAGAAGCTTGAGGTGGACACGGCCGTGGTCTGCCCGACCTGTGACGGCAGCTGCTGCCGTCCCGGCACCCACCCTGAGCGCTGTGATATTTGTGGTGGCAGCGGACAGGTCCAGCGCGCAGTCCGCTCCATCCTTGGACAGGTCATGACCACCGCCCCTTGTGGTTCCTGCGAAGGTTTCGGCACCGTCATCAAGGACCCCTGCAACGAGTGCAGCGGACAGGGCCGCATCAGGAGCCGCCGTTCGCTCACCATCAAGGTTCCCGCGGGCGTCGCCACCGGCACCCGCATCCAGCTGTCCGGCCAGGGGGAGGCAGGTCCGGCAGGTGGTCCTGCCGGTGACCTGTACGTGGAGATCCGCGTCAACAACGATTCCATGTTCGTACGCGAAGGCGATGACCTGCACGCAACCCTGAGCGTGCCCATGACTGCGGCGGCGCTGGGAACCGATGTCCAGCTTGATACCTTCGACGGCTCCCAGGACATCGAAGTGAAGGCAGGCACGCAGTCCGGTGAAGTCATCACGCTTCGCGGTCTGGGTGTGACGCACCTGCGCGGGTACGGACGCGGCGACCTCAAGGTACACCTCCAGGTGGAGACTCCCACCAAGCTGGACCACGCCCAGGAAGAGCTTCTGCAACAGCTCGCCAAGCTGCGGGGTGAGCAATTCACTGAAGGCAAACTGGTGGCCAGCGGCGGCATGTTCGCCAAGCTCCGCGACAAGCTCGGTAACCTGTAGCGGTGAGCAACCCCGTTTTCTTCACGCCGGCAGGCAGCCTCAGCCACGTTGGTCCCGGTTCCCTGTTCGTCCTTGAGGGACCGGAGGCGCGGCACGCTGTGACGGTAAAACGCCTCGCCGTCGGTGAATCCGTGGATATCGCCGACGGCGCCGGCGTTCGGCTGACAGGAACGGTAGCCGACGTCGAATCCGGCACCCTGACGGTCGAGGCCTCAGAAGTCGTGGTCGAGGAACAGCCGCAGGTCCGCTTAGTGCTGGTCCAGGCGTTGGCGAAGGGCGACCGGGACGAACTGGCCATCGAAACGGCGACGGAGCTCGGAATCGACGCCGTTATTCCCTGGCAGTCAGAGCGCTCCATCGTGCGCTGGAAGGCGGACCGGGCAGCGAAGGCGCATGCGAAATGGCAGTCCGTTGTCACCGCGGCAGCCAAGCAGGCACGGCGCGCCTGGATACCCGCGGTCCGCGGCATCGTCGACTCCAATGGGTTGGGGAAAGCCGTCGCGGATGCAGACCTGGCCATCATTCTTCATGAGGACGCCAAGAACCCATTGCGGGAAGTGCTGGAGAAGTGGGAAGTTGATGGTGCTTCGCCCAGCGAGGTTCTTTTGATCGTCGGCCCGGAGGGCGGAATCTCGCCGCGGGAAGTAACGCGGCTCAGTGACGCGGGTGCGGTCACGGCTCTCTTGGGTCACCATGTCCTGCGGTCGTCGACGGCGGGACCTGCCGCCGTCGTCCTGGCCAGCGACGTCCTTGGACGTTGGTAACCGGCCTAAGCCACGCTGAACAAACGGGTGTCGGTGCTCGATTCGATGGCCTTGCCGGCATCATCAACCTCGGACACGCGCAATTCGTACTTGCCTGGCTTCAGGGTCGCGCCGAAGCTGAAAAGTCCATACTGACCGGGTTCACCCGTTGCCTTGGTCTGTCCTGTCAGCAGGCTCGATTTCTCGCCTTTGCCGTTGTCCTGGAGGATTTGCCAATTGATGGGGCGCGAGTTGTCGGTGATCCGGCCATTGAACTTGATCAAGCCGGGAGGCAGCGATACGTCCTCCTGGGGATCGATGATCCACAGTGGCGCCACCAGGGAGGCGTCGCGCGTCATGGGTTCGCCGAGTTTTACCTGCCCGAAGGCCATGTAGTCCTTATGGCCGTCCACCAGGATGACGACCTGGATCTGCTGGCCGGAGTTGATGAGCCCGGAGGACGAGGCTGCCGCCGTGGCGGTGTACACCAATTGCTGGATGGCACGCTGCGCCATTCCGGCGTCAAGGTTCGAGTTGAAGGCGTCCCGCGAAACATCAACGGTGATCACGTTTTTCCCCGAGATGGAGGTGGCCAAACTTCCCGGTTCCTGCCACGGCGTGAAGAAATCATGGTCCAGCGGCTTTTCCGCCATCATGATCTTCAGAGCCGTCGTCACAGGGTTGCCGTCGCCGGAGATGTCCCGGAATTCACGGTAGAGGTAGACCTCGTCCTTGCTGCGCCCGATCCAATAGACCGGGATCTTGGTGGAAGCCTGGGTTGTTTCCAGGGGTGCATTGCTCGCGGGGGCGTCCTGGACGGACATCGGTGGCGAACTCGTTGTCACCTGGCTGCCCCCACCACCATTGGCGATGCAACCGGTCAGCAGCAGGACAGCAAGCATCGCCGGCGCAGCGATAGCGGACCTGGTCCGCTTGCGTGCGCCAGTGCCGTTGTTCGCTGGCTTGGTGATGGCGGTTCCTGTCTTACGGTGCAGAATGCAGCCCCTGTTGGGGTGGGGTCGCTGAGGTCAGGTCGCGGGGGCTGTCGCCACCCGCTATGCCAGCTTGGCACATCGACGACGGCGTCTGGCCGGGTTTGTGCGGACCGGGACCAACTGAAACATGATTGATACCGGCTTGATGCCGAGTTGAGACTAAATGTCGGGCCGCCGCGGTGGAGTGTGTTCCGGCCCATGTTGAGGTTCATCCTGGTCCGCCCTGGCGTAGGATTGCGTCATACGATCAACCGGAGGAGAACAGGCCGTACGGCCAGCACTATGAGTGAATCTTTGAACGGACGGCTCAGGACCGGAAACGGGAACCAGCCGCCCACCGAGTTCCCGCACACATTACCGGGCACGCGCACGGAAGTTGTCACGTTCGATAACTCCGACCAGATGGTTCACTCGCTGGGCAGCCATGACGAAGCCTTGCGGTATATCGAGGAACAGTTCCAGGACGTCAACTTCCACGTCCGGGGCAACGAGCTCTCAATGACCGGGCCCTCTACGGTCATTCCCCGCATCATGCGCCTCCTGGAGGAAGTCCGCGGGCTGGTGGCCAAGGGCACGTTGGTGACGCCGGACGTGCTGCAGCAGCTTGTGTCCCTTCTGAGGACCCAGTCAGTGCAGAATCCTGCCGATGTCCTGACACACAACATCTTGTCCAGCCGGGGCAAGACCATCAGGCCCAAAACGCTGAACCAGAAGAACTACGTCGATGCCATTGACGACAACACGGTGATCTTCGGGATTGGGCCAGCTGGCACAGGCAAGACCTACCTGGCCATGGCCAAGGCTGTGCAGGCCCTTCAGATGAAGGAAGTCAGCCGCATCATCCTGACCCGGCCGGCTGTCGAGGCCGGGGAGCGATTGGGATTCCTTCCCGGAACCCTTAGCGACAAGATCGACCCCTACCTGCGTCCCCTTTATGATGCGCTGCACGACATGATGGATCCGGAGTCCATACCGCGCCTGATGGCTGCGGGGACCATTGAAGTGGCGCCCTTGGCTTACATGCGTGGACGAACCCTCAACGACGCCTTCATCATTCTCGATGAAGCCCAGAACACCACTCCTGAACAGATGAAGATGTTTCTGACGCGCCTCGGGTTCGGTTCCAAGATGGTGGTCACAGGCGACGTTACACAGATCGACCTGCCTTTCGGCTCAACGTCCGGGCTGCGGATTGTCCGCGAGATCCTCACCGGGATTGACGACGTCAACTTCTCGATCCTGGAGGCAGCCGACGTCGTGCGGCACCGTCTGGTTGCCGACATCGTCTCCGCCTACAGCGCCTGGGATGACGCCCACCGCCCCGAGGCCGCAAACACCCATAAACGTGGAGAACGTAAATGAGCATTGAAGTCAACAACGAGTCCGGCGTAGCAGTGGATGAAGCGCAGCTGGTGACGTTGTCCCGCTTCATCTTTGAGCGCCTGTACATCCACCCACAGGCGGAGTTGTCGATCCTGCTGGTTGACGAGCCCGCCATGGAGAAGCTGCACATAGAGCTGATGGACGAACCCGGGGCAACGGACGTGTTGTCCGTTCCCATGGACGAGCTGACGCCCGGGACCCCGGACAAGCCGACTCCCCAGGGGATGCTCGGCGACATCGCCATCTGCCCCCAGGTGGCTGAAGTGCAGGCACGCAACGCCGGTCACCCTACCCAGGATGAAATGCTGTTGCTGACGACGCATGGAATCCTGCACCTGTTGGGCTTCGACCACGCAGAACCCGATGAAAAAGAAGAGATGTTTGGCCTGCAGCGGGAACTGCTGTCTGAATTCCTGGGCAAGGATGCCCCCATGGAGACCATGCAGTGACCTCGATCATTTTGGTCGGTATGGCGCTGGTTTTCCTCAGTTTTGTTGCCCTGCTGACAGCAGCCGAGGCTGCGTTCAACTTCCTGCCGCGGCATGAGGCGGAACAATCCATTGGCCGCAGCAAGGGCAAGGCCCTGGCGGGCATCCTTGAGAACCCCATCGCCCACATGCGCGCCCTTCGGTTCTGGCGGGTGTGGTTCGAAATGGCCGCAGCGGTGGCTGTTGCCGTGGTCCTTCACAGCCTGCTGGACAACGTTTGGCTCGCGGGGCTGGCCGCAACAGGCATCATGGCCGTGATCGGCTTTGTGCTCGTGGGGGTTTCGCCCCGCCAATTGGGGCGTGCGCACTCCGGACCGGTGGTTCGCTTCACCGCCCCGCTGATCAGGTTCCTCTGCTGGATTCTCGGTCCGATTCCGGGCTGGCTGGTGGCCCTTGGCCAAGCCGTTGCCCCGGGCGCGCCCAGCGGTGATGATGCTTTCGTCAGCGAGGAAGAGTTCCGTGAGTTTGTGGACCGCGCCGCCGAATCGGACATGATCGAAGACAATGAGGCCGAGCTCATCCACTCGGTCTTCGACTTCGGCGACACCCTGGTGCGTTCGGTCATGGTTCCCCGCACCGACATCGTCACCATCGGCACGGGCGCCGACCTCGAAACCGCCATGGGCTTGTTCCTGCGGTCGGGTTATTCGCGAATTCCCGTCATCGGTGAAAACACGGACCAGATCCGCGGCATTCTCTACCTCAAGGATGTTGCGGCGGCCATGCATCGCGGCGAACCGGGATTGCAGGCGCACGACGTCGATTCGCTCGCCCGCGATGTCCGGTACGTTCCCGAGTCCAAACCGGTGAGCGATCTGCTGAGGGAACTCCAAAAGGAGTCAACCCACGTGGCCATCGTCATCGACGAGTATGGCGGAACGGCCGGCCTGGTCACGCTGGAAGACCTCATCGAGGAAATTGTCGGGGAAATCGTTGACGAATACGACGCCGCCGCAGAGGAAGCCGTCGACTTGGGTGACGGACAATACCGCGTCAGTGCCCGCATGAGTATCGATGACCTCGGCGAACTGTTCGACATCGACCTCGACGACGACGAAGTGGACACCGTGGGTGGCCTCCTCGCGAAGGCACTGGGCCAGGTTCCCATTGTCGGAAGCTCGGTGGAGGTGAACGGGGTATTCCTCAAGGCAGATAGGCTGGAGGGTCGCCGAAACCGGGTCAGCCACATCATTGCGGCCGCCATGCCAAAGGAAGACACTGACCTTGAAGACCTTCTCGACGACGCCGACTCAACGCAACAGGGAGTTCCACGTGAGCAAGCAAAATAAGAAATTCGATGCCGAGAGCGACTTCGGCGGCTTCCACGCGGGGTTCTCGGTTCTCGTGGGCCGGCCCAACGCGGGCAAGTCGACACTGACCAATGCCTTGGTTGGCCAGAAGGTCGCCATTACTTCGGCCAAGCCGCAAACCACCCGGCACACCATCCGGGGCATCGTCCACCGTGATGACGCGCAATTGATCCTCGTGGACACCCCGGGCCTGCACCGTCCCCGCACCCTTTTGGGAAAGCGCCTCAACGAACTCGTTGCCGATACTCTTGCTGAGGTTGACGCGATTGGTTTCTGCTTGCCTGCGAACGAAAAGATCGGCCCCGGTGACAAATTCATCGCGGCCCAGCTGGCCGCCGTCGGACGTAAACCGATTGTCGCTTTGGTGACCAAAACCGACCTTGTCGACCGTCAGGCGCTGACCGAGCAGTTGCTCGCTGTCGCCGCGTTGGGCAGGGAGGTTCTGGGGGAACAAGGCTGGGCTGACATCGTTCCGGTGTCGGCAGCGGATGGATTCCAGGTCTCCACTGTCGCGGACGTGCTGATCAGCCACATGCCTTCCTCCCCGCCCCTGTACCCGGATGGCGAACTCACTGATGAGCCCGAAGCGGTCATGATCGCTGAGCTCATCCGCGAAGCCGCTCTGGAGGGTGTCAGGGACGAACTTCCGCACTCCCTGGCAGTTGTGGTGGAGGAAATCGTTCCGCGTGAAGGCCGGACCGAGGACAATCCGCTTCTGGACGTCCGGGTTAATCTCTACGTCGAGCGCCCCTCCCAGAAAGCCATCATTATCGGCAAGGGTGGAAGCCGGTTGCGCGAAGTCGGCACCAATGCGCGCAAGGGTATTGAGACGCTGCTTGGTACCAGAATTTACCTTGATTTGCATGTCAAAGTGGCCAAGGATTGGCAGCGCGACCCCAAGCAATTGGTCAAACTCGGATTCTAGGCAGCACTGCTGGATCCGGCGTGGCTCCCGGCCCGATAAGGAACTTCCCAGAAACGGCAACTATGATTGCGGGGATCGAGCTGTTTAAGGAAAGGTAAACCGAATAGTGCGACGTCGTGACGCCCGCCCGCAGGGCACCGGCACCGCTGGTCCCGTTGCGGCACGCCATGGTAAGGATGCTGATGGCACCCCGCGCCATATGAACGAACGCAAGGGCCTGCCGCTCTGGTTGAAGATTGTCACCGGTGTGGTCTCCGTTGCGTTGGTCGCCGGCGTCGCCTTCGCTGCTTTTTGGTTCATCCGGCTGCAGACCAACATCACCAAGGCGCCGCTGAGCGCTGCGGAAACCCGTAATGCCGGTGATGCCCTGGCCAACGACAAGACGGACCGCCTGCAGATCCTGATCCTCGGTTCCGATACCCGTGACGGCAAGAACGCTGAGTACGGGTCCACTGAAGACTCCTCCGGTTATGGCCACTCGGATGTCATGATGCTGCTGGACATTTCCGCCGACAACAAACGCGTCAATGTCCTCAGCTTCCCCAGGGACCTACTGGTGGATGTTCCCCAGTGCACCGACCGCACCAACAACCAGACTTTCCCTGCCCGTAGCGGCGTAATGATCAATGAAGCCATGGCGGAGGCCGGCATCGGCTGTGCCGTGGATACCATCAATAAGCTGACGGGCTTGGAAGTGGACCACTTCATGATGGCCGACTTCAACGCCGTCAAGGAGCTCTCCAAGGCCGTAGGTGGCGTAAACGTCTGCGTCAGCGATCCCGTCTTGGACCCTGATTCCAGGCTCCGTCTGCCGAAGGGCGACTCCCTGGTGGAGGGCGAGCAAGCCTTGGCCTTCCTGCGTACCCGGCATGCGTTCGGGGATGGCGGAGACCTTGGCCGCATCAAGGGCCAGCAGGCGTTCCTTTCATCCCTGACCAGGAAGCTCAAGAGCGAAGGTACCTTGGGCAATCCGCAGCGGCTTCTCCAGATCGCAGACGTCGTCACCCAGAACCTCACCGTGGACGAGGGCCTGGCATCGGTCCCGTCCTTGCTGACGATCGGTGGCCGGCTGAAGGACATCGACGTGTCCAAGGTGGCGTTTGTTGCTGTGCCGACCCAGGCCGCAGCGATTGATCCCAACCGGCTCGAACTGGTGGAGCCCCAGGCCTCGCAGCTCTTCGCAGCTTTGCGTGCCGACCTTGACCTCACCACTCCTGGCGCAACGTCAACACCCACGCCCTCGGAAAGCCCTGCGCCACAGCCGACAACCACCACGCCGGCCGCCCCTGCATACGATAAGGCAATTCAGCCGGTGTCGGTTGCCAATGGCAGCGGGGTCGCCACGCGGGCTCAGGAACTGATGACCGTTCTGACAGCCAACGGCTTTGCCCAGGCGGTGTCTTACCAGGCCAACCCCGTGGACCAGACGGTGCTCTACTACGGCACGGGCTTTGCCGACGTCGCCGCTGACGTTGCCAAGCTTTATGGCATCCCCGCCGCGCAGGTCCAGGAAGCCCCGGGAGTAGCCGGCGTGCAGCTTTATGTCGGCACTGATTTCACCACCGGCACGGCTTACGGAGCAGCTTCCGTCCCGTCCAATGTGGTCAACCAGACGGCAAGCGATGCCGTATGCCAGCAGGTAAACCCGTTATACATCGATCAGTAGCAGCTGCACACCGAAGCCAAAAGCAAGGCCGGGCCAGCTGTAACTGGCCCGGCCTTGCTTTTCGGTTTCTACCAAATACTGACGCGTTCCTGCGGATCCATCCACATGCCGTCCGCCTCAGTCACTTCGAAGGCTTCATGGAAGGCGTCGAGGTTCCGCGCGATAGCGTTGGTGCGGAACTCGTTGGGGGAGTGGGGGTCAGTGGCCAGCCTGCGGATGGCTTCCTCTGTACGGATCACCTGGCGCCATCCGGCAGCCCAGGACATAAAGAATCGTTGCTGTCCGGTGAAGCCGTCAATGACCTCCGGCTCTTTTCCGTCAAGGCTCAAAAGGTATGCCTTATAGGCAATGGTCAGCCCGCCCAGATCGCCAATGTTCTCGCCCAGGGTGAGCTTGCCGTTCACCTTGTGCTCAGGCGCCGCATACGGTGACAGGGCATCGAATTGGGCGACGAGCTTGGCGGTCAGTGCTTCGAAGGCCTTGCGATCGTCCTCTGTCCACCAGTTGCGCAATGCTCCGCTGCCATCGAACTGCGAGCCTTGGTCGTCGAAGCCATGGCCGATCTCGTGGCCGATCACGGCCCCGATTCCGCCATAATTGACGGCGTCGTCGGCTTCTGCCGTGAAGAACGGAGGCTGGAGAATGGCCGCCGGGAACACAATTTCATTCAACATCGGGTGGTAGTAGGCGTTGACCGTCTGGGGCGTCATGAGCCACTTCGTCAGGTCAACGGGCTTGCCGATCTCATCCAGATGCCGATCCACGTCGGCGTCATGGGCACGTTCAACATTGCCCAGAAGATCCTGGGGATCGATCTCCACTGCCGAATAGTCGATCCATTTCTCGGGGAAGCCAATTTTGGGGCGGAACGCGTCCAACTTCTTGAGGGCTTCCTTCTTGGTCTCTTCCCCCATCCACTCCAAAGAGGAGATGCTTTCCCGGTAGGCCTCGATGAGGTTCGCTACCAAGGTCTCCATCCGTGCTTTGTGGCCGGGAGGGAAGTGCCGTTCCACGTAGATCTGTCCGACAGCCTCGCCCAAGGCAGCTTCGACAACAGCAACTCCACGCTTCCAGCGTTCTTTGTTCTGCGGCGTCCCGCTAAGGGTTGTGCCGTAGAACTCGAAATTGGTGGCCACGAATTCCGAGGACAGATATGGAGCAGCAGAGCTGAGAACCCGAAGCGTGAGCCACTCCTTCCACGTCTGCAAGGGTTCGGATTCCAGCAAGCCGGCCGCGCCCGTGAAGAAGTCGGGTGTGCTGACAACCAGCTCCTGGCGCTTTGCCGCGTCTACGCGCGCTGCGTCGAACCACGTTTCCAGCAGCGGGAACAATGCGGCAGCTTCGGCCGAGGTCTTGAGGTTGTAGGTCTTCTGGGGGTCACGGAGCGTTACGTTATCCCAGTGATGCGACGCCAGCGCCGTTTCAAGCGAAACGATCCGTTGCGCGGCGTTCGCGGCGTCCGGGATGCCGGCCAACGTGAACAACCTTTCGATGTAGCCGCTGTAGGCCTCCACAATTCCGGCAAACTTTTCTTCCCGGTAGTAGGACTCATCCGGCAACCCCAGGCCGCCCTGCCCGATGTACAGCAGGATGCGTTCGGGGTTCCCGGCGTCCGGCGCAGGGTAGATCGAGAAAAGGCCGGACACATCCGAGCGGAAAAGCCGGCCCACCAAGGCGGCAAGGTCCCGGGGAGAACCTACTGCGCTTACCTCGTCAAGGCGCGCCCGGACCGGCTCGAGGCCCTTGGCTTCGGCCGCCGCCTCGTCCATGAAGCTTGCATAGAGGCCGCCTACTTTTTGTTCAATCCCGGTAGCCGAGTCACCCTTGCCTGCGGCTTCTTCGATGATTGCCTTGACGGCCAGTTCGGCCCCATCCCGCAACGCAGTGAACGTTCCTTCGAGCGGCCTGTCGTCAGGAATCGTAGTGCTCTTGAGCCACGCGCCATTGGCGTGTTGATAGAGGTCGTCCTGGGGCCGGACGCTGTGGTCGATATTCGAAAGAGTGATCCCCGACTGTGGCACTGTGGCTCCTTGTGTGGACGCTGCAGCCGGCGTTGCCACCGTCGCGGCGTCTGCATAGTGGACGTTGCATGAGGTGTTGCACTGTCATCATACGCATCGTGTTACTGTAATTTTGTGCGTGCGGAAATGCTTCTTCTTAGCTGCCGCGGCGAGGCCTGAAAGCTATCTGACGCTGGGCCATCCTCGCCGCGGAGTTCCGTAGTGTCCGGCTAAGCTTTCATTTAGTTCTTAGAGAAAAGGCCACACGTCATGCGTAATGCACAAAAGCCCTCCGGTATGCCCGTCCACCGCTATTTGCCGTTCCAGGACCAAATCACTGTGAACGTCCCCGACCGCACGTGGCCGGACAAGGTCATTACCAAAGCTCCCCGTTGGTGTGCTGTTGACCTGCGGGACGGCAACCAGGCGCTGATCGATCCCATGAGCCCGGCGCGCAAGCTGAAGATGTTTCAATTGCTGGTCAAGATGGGCTACAAGGAAATCGAAGTCGGCTTCCCCTCGGCATCTCAGACGGACTTCGACTTCGTTCGCCAACTCATCGAGGGCGGCCACATTCCCGACGACGTCACCATCCAGGTCCTGACCCAGGCGCGGGAACACCTGATCGAGCGGACCTATGAGTCATTGGTGGGGGCAAAGCAGGCGATCGTCCACCTCTACAACTCCACGTCGGTGTTGCAGCGGCGTGTGGTATTCAACCAGGACGAGGACGGCATTCTGGATATCGCCCTGCAGGGTGCGCGCCTCTGCAAAAAGTACGAAGAAACGTTGACCGACACTCACATCACGTACGAGTACTCACCGGAATCCTTCACAGGGACCGAGCTGGAGTATGCAGCCCGCGTGTGCAACGCCATTGCCGACGTCTTTGAGGCCTCAGCCGACAAGCAAGTCATCATCAACCTGCCTGCCACGGTGGAAATGGCTACTCCGAACGTCTATGCAGACTCGATCGAGTGGATGCACCGCAATCTGCACCCCCGCGAAGGAATCATTATCTCTTTGCACCCGCACAATGACCGCGGTACTGGAGTGGCAGCAGCCGAACTCGGCTACCTGGCCGGCGCGGACCGCATTGAAGGATGCCTCTTCGGCAACGGTGAGCGCACTGGCAACGTGGACTTGGTGACGCTGGGACTGAACATGTTTGTTCAGGGCGTGGACCCCATGATTGATTTCTCCGACATTGATGAAATCCGCCGCACGGTGGAGTACTGCAACCAGCTGCCGGTTCCCGAGCGCTCTCCCTACGGTGGTGACCTGGTCTTTACTGCCTTCTCGGGATCGCACCAGGACGCCATCAAGAAGGGTTTCGAAGCGCTGGAGAAGGACGCAGCTGCCGCCGGAAAGTCTGTGGACGACTTCACCTGGCAGGTACCCTACCTGCCGATCGATCCCAAGGACCTGGGGCGCAGCTACGAGGCTGTTATTCGCGTCAACTCCCAGTCGGGCAAGGGCGGCGTTGCCTACTTGCTGAAGAATGAGCACAACCTGGACCTGCCGCGGCGTGCCCAGATCGAATTTTCCGGAGTTATCCAGCGGCGAACGGACGCCGTGGGTGGCGAAGTCAGCGGTGCCCAGTTGTGGCAGATCTTCCAGGACGAGTACCTGCCTTCGGACGAAGAGCAGGCGCAGTGGGGCCGTTACACACTGGGAAGCGTGAGCACCGAAACCGATGAAGCCGGTGCCATGACCATGAATGCGAACCTGCGGATCGACGGCGCCGAGGTTCGACGCACGGGACACGGCAACGGCCCCATCGCCGCCCTGTTGGACATCCTGCGCCAGGACGGCGTTGACGTCCGGGTCCTCGACTACAGCGAGCACGCCTTGTCCGAGGGAGGCAGCGCCAGCGCTGCTGCATACGTTGAATGCGCCGTTGGAGAGCGCGTCCTGTGGGGAGTCGGGATTGACCCCAGCACCACGACGTCGTCACTGAAGGCGCTGATCTCGGCAGTAAACCGGGCAGTCCGGGACGCCCAGGCCTAGGCGCCAACCGTGTGGTGACAGGAAACTCTGTCACCACACGGTCCGGCATCCGTTCCGGGTCCGGGCATAGTGCGAAGATTAGATGTGGCCAATCCATCGTTTGCAGCCCGGTCCTATCGGGACGATGCCGTGGTTCTCCGTACCCACAAGCTGGGCGAGGCGGATCGCATTATTACCTTGCTGACCAAACATCATGGCCAGGTACGTGCCGTGGCCAAGGGCGTCAGAAGGACCAGCAGCCGCTTCGGAGCCAGGCTTGAGCCCTTCATGGTGGCCGACCTGCAGCTGGTGTCGGGCCGGACATTGGACATCGTCACCCAAGCCGTCGCCAAAGGCGCCTACGGAAGCAGCATCGCCGCCGACTATGGCAGGTTCACCGTGGCTGCAGCCATGACGGAGACGGCCGAGAAACTCACCGATGCCGATAGCGAATCCGGTACGGCCCAGTACAACCTGCTGGTTGGCGCGTTGGCAGCTTTGAGCCGTTCAGACCATCCCCCGGAGCTGATCCTGGACTCATATCTGCTTCGTGCGTTGGCCACGGGAGGCTGGGCGCCCAGTTTTACCGCCTGTGCCCGATGTGGCCGTCCGGGTCCCCACACCGCATTTGCTGCCCCGGTGGGAGGAATGGTGTGCGGGGACTGCAGGCCACCTGGTTCGCCTGCACCTGCCCCGGAAACAGTTGTGCTTCTTGGCGCGTTGTTGACGGGCAATTGGGGAATCGCGGATGCTTCCGACCCCCGGCATCGCAGGGAAGCTGCCGGATTGGTGGCGAGCTATTTGCAATGGCATTTGGAACGGGCCTTGAAATCACTCAAACACGTGGAGCGAAGCTGATAGTGGCACTTGGTAAGAAGAGCAAGATGGCAGCAAGAACTTCGCCGGTAGTGGCGCCCTACTCGCATCCGTCCGGAGCGGTCCCGCCAAGTATCCCCAGTGAGCTGATCCCACAGCACGTGGCCATCGTCATGGACGGCAATGGCCGGTGGGCGAACCAGCGTGGCTTGCCCCGGATTGAGGGCCATAAGGCTGGTGAGCCGGCGCTGTTGGATGTGATGGCAGGGGCCATTGAATTGGGCATCAAGTACGTCAGCGTCTATGCGTTTTCAACAGAGAACTGGCGCCGTTCACCTGAAGAAGTGCGCTTCCTCATGGGATTTAACAAGGATGTGCTGCGAAGGCAACGTAACCAGCTTGATGAATGGGGTGTGCGCATCCGCTGGGCCGGCAGGCGACCCCGTCTCTGGGGCTCGGTCATCAAGGAGCTGGAAGAGGCGGAGGAGTACACCCGCGCCAATAACACCTGCCACTTGACCATGTGTGTTAATTACGGCGGCCGGGCCGAGATTGCCGATGCCGTGTCCGCCATTGCGGAGGATGTTGCGGCGGGGCGGCTGAAGCCAGGCTCTGTCTCCGAGAAGACCATTCAGAAATACCTGGATGAGCCAGACCTTCCGGATGTCGACCTCTTCCTTCGCAGCTCCGGTGAGCAGCGGCTGTCCAACTTCCTGCTGTGGCAATCCGCGTACGCAGAATTCGTCTTCATGGATACCCTGTGGCCCGACGTCGACAGGCGGACCCTATGGGACGCCGTCGAAATCTACGCCAAGCGCGACAGGCGCTACGGCGGTGCCGTGGACGCCGCCCCTGCAGGTAAATAGCGCGCATGTGCTAAATCAGTAGGGATAGGCGGCCAGCCACACCGCGACGTCTCGATAGGCCTGCTGGCGGACCGTGCGGCGTGAGAGAAAAACATCGTGGAGGGCGCCGGGGTACCGGAACACGGCTGTTCGCCGGGCCAGTCCCAGTGCGCGCCGCGAAGTTTCTTCGACGTCGATGACGGCATCGGCGCGCATGAGGTCCGCCGTCCATTCGGCTTGGATCCTGGTTCGGCCTGAAAGAAGCACAAGCACAGGGGCGTCGATGTTCAACTTGCGTTCAACTGCTGCATGTCCGGCCAGCACTGCCTTGGTCCACCCCGCCCGGATGGGGAAGGAAGCCCGCGGACGCCAGACCGGATCCAACATCCATTCCCCGTGGGCCTCGTTGCTGACGCTCTCCCAGTAGGCCGGCATTTCGGGGAAACGGAACGGCCGCTTCGGGTCGGTCCGGGCGAAGGGCTCCACCAGGTGCATGGCGATGCTGCGGACCAAACTGCTGCCCTGCAGTTCCAACCAGGGCGAATTGAGGACCAAGGTGCCTACCTTGCCGGGATTGCGGTTTGCCCAGAGCGCTGCGATGAGTCCCCCAAGGGAGTGGGCAATGACGTGGATCGTGGGTGGAACGCGGTTTGCTGTCCGCGAGGCTACATCGAGTTCGATTTCCCTGAGGGCCGCGGAGAGGTCTTCGTCGTAGACACTGAGGTCGGAGGTGTAGCCCGGTGTTTGCCCGGGGAGCAGGCTTCTGCCGAATTTGCGCAAGTCCAACGCGTAGAACAAAAATCCTGATGCCGTGAGATATTCGGCCAGCTCGGTCTGGAGGAAGTAGTCCGCCCAGCCATGCAGATAGAGCACCACCCTGGGCGCGCCCCCTGGTTGGTGCGCAGGGCGGCGCTTTCGCTTGGCGAAGGTGGTCAGGAAATCGAGGATGCCGTGGGGGACTGTGTCCTCAGGTGGTGGGGCGTGCCTGATGAGGGTGGCTTTCACCCGCCCCTCTTCGTCGTCTTTCAACGGCAGGTCCATGCATTCGTAATTGTGGCCCAGGACATCCGGCCTCCATTGTGGTGCGGGTTTCCCTGTGTCTGTCATATATCCCCCTCGTGTTGCTGCCCCGGCGCGTTGTTTCCCGGAGTGCCGTAGCGCATGTAACCCCTGATCCAACGTTCGAGCCTTGCGTAGGCGTCCTGCCGCACGGAAGGTGCCGAAAGGAAAACGTCATGCAGGCCGCCGTCAATCCGTTCCAGCGTGACAGTGCGCCCCAGCGCCATTGCCCTGAGGGCGATGACGCCAACATCCAGGACGGCATCGGAGCGCCGCATCGATTCCTGCCAGACCATGCCATTGGCGCTTGCGGCTGAGGTAAGGACCAGGACAGGGATCTCCAGGTTCAACCCACGGGATACCTGCGAGTGTCCTGCGAACACGGCGCTCAGCCATCCGGCCCGCACCGGGAAGGCGAACGGCGGCCGGAATTTTTCATCCAGGACCCATTCTCCCTCGGCACTGCTGCTGATGCTGCGGAAGTAGAAACCCCTTTCCGGAAGTCTTAGCACTGTCTCCGGACGAAGCTTGGCGATCGGCGCCACCAGGACTTGGGCGGCCCGACGAACCAGTGAACTTCCGTGCATTTCCAGCCAGGGGCTGTCCAGAACAAGGGATCCGATTGTGCCCGGGTGGCGGCTGGCCCAGAGAGCGGCAACCAAACCGCCTGTCGAATGCCCCATGAGCGTGAGGCTGCCCGGGGGAGACCCGGCCCGGTCTTGATGGATGAGGTCCACGGCTCCGTTGATTTCAGCGTCGTAGTAGCTCAGGTCGGCCACATAACCACCGGGATTGTTCCTCTGCAGGCTTCGTCCGTGGTTATGCATGTCCAAGGCATAGAAGTCGTAGCCCTGGCCGGCCCAGAACCTGGCAAGTTCCGTATTGAAAAAGTAGTCGCTCCAACCGTGGAGGAAAAGTACGGCTCCGTACGTCGCTGCTTCCTTCTGCGGACCGGCCTCAGGCCGTGCAGCCTGGTCAGTTCGATGCCGGATCAGTGTGGCGTGGCGGACCACGTCGTCGGGCCCTGTCGCCTCAAAGCCGCAGGATTGAAAGTCCTTTCCCAGGATGTCAGGGGTCCACTCCATGGCTTTAGCTTAGACACTGGCGGCGGCATGCCTGCCTGCGGCCCGGCCCGAGAAGAGGCAGCCGCCCAGGAACGTTCCTTCCAGGGCACGGTAGCCGTGGATACCTCCTCCGCCGAATCCCGCAGCTTCACCGGCAGCGTAGAGTCCGGGGACTGGCTGGCCGTCGCCACCCAGCACCCTGGAGCTGAGATCCGTTTGAAGCCCGCCGAGGCTCTTCCTCGTCAAGACGGAGAGGCGGATGGCAATCAATGGCCCATGGGACGGGTCGGTCAGGCGGCGCGGCGGCGCTACCCGCATCAGTTTGTCGGTGGCAAACCGCCGTGCTGCCCGGATGGCGGCAAGTTGGGGGTCTTTTCCCAAGCCGCTGGACACTTGTTGGTCCCGTGCGTGGACCAATGCCTCCAAGGCCGTCGCATCGATCAACTGGTTCCGGGCAAGGTGGTTCATCCCGGCAGCGAGTTCCCGAACGGAGGTGGCCTGGATGAAGTCCTCGCCCCGGTCCAGGAAACGCTGGATGGGGGAGTCGCTCCCCGGGCGCAGGCGTGAAGCCAGGAGCCGGACATCCTTGCCGGTGAGGTCCGGGTTTTGTTCAGAACCGGAGAGGGCAAGTTCCTTGAGCGCTATGGTCCTGTTCAGGACGAACCACGAGTATCCGTGCTTTGTTGCGAGGATGTGGCGCAGGGCTCCAAGGGAATCGAACCCGGGGAACAGCGGGGCAGGCAACGGGGTGCCCGCGGCATCGAGCCACAAGGATGAGGGGCCCGGCAAGATCCGGATGCCGTGCTTGGGCCACACTGGCTCGTAATTGTGGATCCCCTCGGGGTAGTGCCACATTCGGTCGCCGTTAATCAATGATCCGCCTGCGGATTCCACGACGGGAAGAAATTCGCCGTCCACCGATGCCGGCACGCCACTGAGCATCTCCTCGGGCGCGTTCCCGCCAGGCCATTGCCTGCGGACGAGCCCGTGGTTGCCTCCGATGCCGCCGGTAGTCACCACGACTGCTCCAGCTTTGACCTCGAATCCGCCGACGACGAGCCGTGAGGATGCCTGGCCCCGCACCGCCGTCGACGGTTCCAGGACCTGGCCGGCCACCCCGGTGACCTGGCCCGCCGTCGTCGTCAATGATCCGGCCTTGTGCCTGAAGCACATCCGCACCCTACCGGCGGCGACTCCCTCCTGCACCTTGGCAAGGAACGGTTCCACGAGTGCCGGACCCGTTCCCCAGGTGACGTGAAAGCGGGGCACTGTGTTGCCGTGCCCCTGGGGCCCATACCCTCCCCGCTCCGCCCACTGAACAAGAGGGAAAATGCCAACGCCGAGTTTTTTGAGCCAACTCCTTTTCTCACCGGCCGCGAATTGGACATAGGCCTCGGCCCAGGCCCGCGCATGTACGTCGGCGGGTCGGTCGAAAGCAGCCGAAGCGAGCCAGTCGGACAGGGCCAGCTCAGCAGTGTCCTTTACCCCAAGCCTGCGTTGCTCCGGCGTGTCGACCATGAACAGGCCACCGAAAGACCAGTGTGCCTGACCTCCCACGGATGCTTCGGGCTCCTGGTCGAGGACAACAACGCTCTTGCCGGCGGCGTACGCGGTTGCTGCCGCCACGAGCCCGGACAGGCCAGCGCCAATGACGGCGACGTCGGCGGCAATGGGCTGATATCCATGATGTGCGTCACTATCGTCCAGCGGCATGCGTACATGCTAGCGGCTTCGGTGGTCACGGGTTTGGTGAGTTGTCCCGTAACGGCAAAACTAGGAGCATGCGTGTTTACCCCACATTCTTCAAGTTGGCCTTCTCCTGGATGGATGCCGAGAAAGCCCACAAGATCGGTTTCCAGGCGATCAGGGTGGCGCACCGTTCAGGTGCGGGCCGGATCCTCGCCAGGTTGACTGCCCCCGATGCCTCCTTGAGGACGGAGGCCTTTGGCCTCACATTTCCGTCACCCTTCGGTTTGGCGGCCGGGTTTGATAAGGAAGGCCACGGGATAGAGGCCCTCGCAGACCTCGGCTTTGGCCATGTCGAAGTTGGTACCATCACGGGCCAGGCCCAGCCCGGCAATGACAAGCCCCGCCTGTTCCGCCTGGTCGAGGACCGCGCCGTCGTCAACCGCATGGGATTCAATAACGACGGCGCTGCGGCGGTTGCGCCGCGGCTCAAGTCTGCACGGGCTGCTTTGCAAAGGCTGTATCCGGACACCAGGCCGATTATCGGGGTCAACATCGGCAAGACCAAGGCTGTTGAGCTGAACGATGCCACTGGGGACTACCTGGTGAGTGCACGCAGCCTTGCTCCAGCGGCCGACTATCTGGTGGTAAATGTCAGTTCGCCGAACACGCCCGGCCTCCGTTTGCTGCAGAACGTTGAAACACTGCGTCCGTTGTTGAGGGCGGTTGGCGACGCTGCGGATGAGGCCGCGGGACGGCACGTTCCACTGCTGGTCAAAATTGCTCCTGACCTGACCGATGAAGACGTCGACGACGTCGCCCGGCTGGCGCTGGACCTGAAGCTTGACGGAATCATCGCCACGAACACAACGATTTCCAGGAGTGGGCTCATCTCAGACGCCGCCAAGGTCGAGGCCCTCGGGGCGGGTGGTTTGTCCGGGGCTCCGCTGAAGCAGCGCTCCCTGGAGGTCCTGCGCCGGCTCAAGGAAGCCGTAGGGGACCAGCTGGTGCTCATTGCGGTTGGCGGCGTGGAAACACCCCGCGACGTGCAGGACCGCCTGGACGCCGGTGCAACCCTGGTACAGGGATACACGGCGTTCCTGTACGAGGGGCCGTTTTGGGCATCCCGTATCAACAAGGGCTTGGTGAAACTCCGCCGGCAGGCATCGAGGTAGAGCAGCGTGAAAGCAGAAGACCCCGGACCAAATGGTCCGGGGTCTTCTCGTACGTAGTGGCGGCGACTAGGCCGGGTATTGGCCGCGCTTCACCTGGGGCTTGGGCAGGCGAAGCTTGCGGAATTGGAGCGCCCGCATGCAGCCATACCAAACGGATCCGCGCTCGACCTCGCCGAATTTCGCGGTCAACTGCTTACGAAGCTTGCGCGAGAGAATGAAGACGTCCACGAAGACCGCAAGGAACATGATCCAGAAGCCTACAAGGACGTAGCTGATGCCCGCGCTGGTGGGCGGAATGATCAGGGAGATCACTACAAACAGCAATGCGCCGAACATGAGGTATTCGCCAAGGCTGAAACGGGCGTCCACGTAGTCACGCACATACCGCTTCTGGGGGCCCTTGTCCCGGAGGGGAAGGAACTTCTCATCACCGGTATCCAAGGCCTGCCGCATTTTTTGGCGCTGGTCCTGGATGGCTACCCTTTCCGCCGCCTTGGAAGCCTTGCGGTCGGTGGGCACCAGGGGGCGCTTCCGGGCTGCTTCCTGGGCTTTCCGCTTGGGCGTAGGGGTGCCCTTGCCGGCACCCGGTCCCGGGGCGGTGGCGTAGGCCTGGTCTACTACTGACTGAGCGCTGGGCTCTTCCTTTTTACGTCCGAACACCCATACAGAATACCCCTCGGCGAGGTGGCGCACGTTACGTCGTCTCCTGTGACGCCCTTGGTCTGCAGGGCCCGGCGTGCAGGGATGGCAGATTACCCGGAGGTAAAGTGTGGGCCATGACTTCAGCTCACGCGGACAACCCGCAGAACACGCAAAAGTACTCCGGCGACATCCCGGTCGAGGCACTCACCACGGCGGTCAACGAGTCCTTCAACTCCACCATGGATTCGCTGAGGAGTCTTGTCTCCATACCCGGCATTGCATGGCCCAGTTTCGATCCCAGCGAACTCGATCGGAGCGCCGAGGCCGTATCTTCCCTGGTTCAGGCCACCGGAATGACGGACGTCCGCGTCCTGAGGTGCAACAAAGCCGACGGGACCCCCGGTGGTCCTGCCGTCGTCGCCCGCCGTCCAGCAGCAGAGGGCAAACCGACCATCCTCTTGTACGCCCACCACGACGTGCAGCCGCCGGGGGACCGGGGCCTGTGGACGTCCGAACCGTTTGTGGCGGAAGAGCGTGATGGTCGCCTGTACGGCCGCGGGGCTGCAGATGACAAAGCGGGAATCATGGCGCACTTGGCCGCCTACAGTGCTGTCAGCCAGGTCCTTGGCGACGCGTTCGGCCTTGGCGTGACCTTCTTTTTCGAAGGCGAGGAAGAAGCCGGTTCGCCTACCTTCCGCACGTTCCTTGAGGAGCACCAGGAGCTTTTGAGGTCGGATGTGATCGTCGTTGCCGACTCAAGCAACTGGAAGGTGGGGGTACCGGCCCTGACAACCAGCCTGCGTGGCCTGGTGGATGGAACGTTCGAAGTCCGTGTTCTGGAACATGCCGTGCATTCCGGGATGTTCGGCGGCCCGGTCCTTGACGCTCCCACCCTTCTGTCACGGTTGATAGCAACACTGCATGACGACGACGGCAACGTGGCAGTCGCCGGACTGGTGGGACGGGACAATGTGGAGGTCGACCTCACCGAGGAGGACTACCGCGCCGATGCTTCAGTGCTCGACGGCGTGCGGCTCGCCGGGAGCGGAACCATTGGTTCGCGCCTGTGGACCAAGCCGGCACTGTCCATCATCGGCATGGACGTCCCGGCCGTCGATGTCGCCTCCAACACGCTGATCCCGTCAGCCCGGGCGAAGTTCAGCATGCGCCTGGCCCCTGGCCAGGATCCGGAGGCTGCGATGGACGCCCTGAAAAAGCATGTCGAATCGAAGGCGCCGTTCGGGGCAAAGGTGACATTCACTCCGGGGGAGCAGGGGAATGCGTTCTCTACCGATACTTCATCTTCCGCGGCACGGGTCGCCTTGTGGGCCCTGGAGGAGTCATGGGGCGTGAAGCCGGTGGAAATGGGAATCGGTGGATCCATCCCGTTCATTGCCGACCTCCTCGAAATGTATCCGGACGTGCAGATCCTGGTGACCGGCGTGGAGGATCCCGATTCCCGGGCACACAGCGCAAACGAATCCCTCCACATCGGCGACTTCCGTCACGCCGTGCTGGCTGAAGCGTTGATGCTTGCCAGGCTGAACGCCGTTGGCCTGGAGGCGTAGTGCCGGCGTTCCGGGAACAACGAAATGCTGTCAGTGGTTACGTCAGGAGTTATAGCTAAGCGTCTGCGCGACGTAGCATTAGCTATAACCCGTATGTAATTGGGTAAGGGCAGGCAGCGTTCCGGCGCCGCCGCCAGAAGCTTCATAAGAAGGTAGGCCAATGAGCACTGCAACCAACGAAAACAGCACCGGAACACAGGTCGTCGCCAATGACGAACTGCCCACGCACGAGGTCAACCTGACCGACGTCGCAGCAGGCAAGGTCCGCAGCCTCCTCGAACAGGAAGGGCGCACCGATCTTCGGCTGCGCGTTGCAGTCCAGCCTGGCGGATGCTCCGGCTTGATCTACCAGCTCTACTTCGACGAGCGGATGCTCGACGGAGACGCTGTGCGGGACTACGACGGTGTCGAGGTCATCGTGGACAAGATGAGTGTCCCCTACCTCAGCGGTGCAAGCATCGACTTTGAGGACACCATTTCGAAGCAGGGCTTCACCATTGACAACCCCAACGCCGGTGGCTCCTGCGCCTGCGGTGACTCGTTCCACTGAGCTGAGCTTTCGCCGCATGTCGGCGCCCCTCCGGACCGCTTCCAAAGCGATCGGAGCCACGGCGCTGACATGTGCGCGAAAACCGCCTGATAGCGGTAAGCTCTACATCGGGTAGTAAAACTTTTAGTGTGCCCGGTGGGCCTTCGGCCTGCCGGGAGACAGCAACAAGAGGAAGGGCCGTCTGTGAGTTCGCAGAACCGAACCGGCAGCCGACGCATAAAGATCACCTCGATCACTGGCTTGGCACTCGCCGGCGCGTTGGTTTTGACCGGATGTTCACCAGAGGTAGAGAAGGGTTGGCTGCCTACAGAGCGCGGCACGACCAACCACACTGACCGGATCATGGACCTCTGGGTCAACTCATGGATCGCCGCCTTGGCAGTCGGTATCATCACGTGGGGCCTCCTGGTCTGGTGCATCATTGCTTATCGTCGCCGCAAGGGCACCACGGGGTTCCCCAAGCAGCTCAGCTACAACCTGCCGCTCGAGGTCTTCTACTTGACCATCCCGCTGTTCATGGTGCTGGTGTTCTTCTACTTCACCGACCAGGACCAGCGTGCGATCGACGATCGGTCGCAGCCGGCGGATGTTGTTGTTGACGTTCGTGGCAAGCAGTGGGCGTGGGACTTCAACTACAAGCAGGGCCAGGTCATTACCGAGGACCTCCACGAGGCCGGCGTTCAGGCTCACCTGACCGGCAACGAGGTTGACAAGGAATTGCTCCCCACCCTGTACTTGCCCGTCGGCAAGTCCGTGGACCTGGAGCTCAACTCCCGCGACGTCATCCACTCTTTCTGGGTTCCTGCCTTCCTGCAGAAGCGCGACATGATTCCCGGCAAGACGAACTACATCAGGTTCACCCCCACGAAGGAGGGCACCTTCGATGGAAAGTGCGCTGAACTCTGCGGTGAATACCACTCCGAAATGCTCTTCCGCGTCAAGGTTGTCTCCGAGTCTGAATTCAAGGCCCACATGGACAAGCTCCGCCAGGATGGCAACACGGGCCTGCTCGGTGCGGAATACGACCGCAATCCGAACCTGAACGAAAAGTAAGGGGAGCGACGTGGCTACTTACACTCAATCCGCCGGGACCCTTGAGGCTCCCGTAGTTCCTAAATCCAAGGGACGCATTGTCGTCAACTGGATTACCTCCACGGACCACAAGACCATCGGGTACATGTACCTCATTGCGTCGTTCGTGTTCTTCTGCCTCGGTGGCGTCATGGCGCTGTTGATCCGTGCAGAACTGTTCGAGCCCGGTATGCAGATCCTGCAGACCAAAGAGCAGTACAACCAGATGTTCACGATGCACGGCACCGTGATGCTCCTGATGTTCGCAACGCCCTTGTTCGCTGGCTTCGCCAATGTGATCATGCCCTTGCAGATCGGTGCTCCGGACGTTGCCTTCCCGCGTTTGAACGCCCTGGCTTTCTGGTTCTTCCTCTTCGGTTCCACCATTGCCGTCTCTGGCTTTATCACCCCCCAGGGTGCAGCAAGCTTTGGCTGGTTCGCTTACGCGCCGTTGTCGAACACGACCTTCAGCCCTGGCGTCGGTGGAGACCTATGGGTCTTTGGATTGGCGCTCTCCGGTTTCGGAACCATCCTTGGTGCCGTCAACTTCATCACCACCATCATCTGCATGCGCGCCCCGGGCATGACCATGTGGCGTATGCCGATCTTCACCTGGAACACCCTGGTGACGGCAATCCTGGTCCTCATGGCCTTCCCGCCGCTGGCTGCAGCTCTCTTCGCCCTCGGCGCTGACCGCCGGTTCGGTGCCCACATCTTCGATCCCGAAAACGGCGGCGCAGTCCTCTGGCAGCACCTCTTCTGGTTCTTCGGCCACCCCGAGGTGTACATCATCGCCCTGCCGTTCTTCGGCATCGTGTCGGAGATCTTCCCGGTCTTCAGCCGCAAGCCGATCTTCGGCTACAAGGGCCTTGTCTACGCAACCATCGCCATTGCAGCACTCTCTGTTACGGTGTGGGCCCACCACATGTACGTGACCGGATCGGTCCTCCTGCCGTTCTTCGCGTTCATGACCATGCTGATCGCTGTACCGACGGGCGTGAAGTTCTTCAACTGGATCGGCACGCTCTGGCAGGGATCCATCACCTTTGAAACGCCCATGCTTTGGAGCATCGGCTTCCTGGTGACCTTCCTCTTCGGTGGCCTCACGGGCATCATCCTGGCATCGCCGCCTCTGGACTTCCACGTCTCCGACTCCTACTTCGTGGTTGCCCACTTCCACTACGTGGTGTTCGGTACCGTCGTGTTCGCCATGTTCGCAGGGTTCTACTTCTGGTGGCCCAAGTGGACAGGCAAGATGCTCAACGAGCGCCTTGGAAAGATCCACTTCTGGCTGCTGTTCCTCGGCTTCCACGGCACGTTCCTGATCCAGCACTGGTTGGGTGTCGAGGGCATGCCGCGCCGTTACGCCGACTACATGCCGCAGGACAACTTCACGTGGATGAACCAGTTCTCCACCATCTCTTCCTTCGTCCTGGGTGCATCACTGCTGCCGTTCTTCTGGAACGTCTACATCACGTGGCGCAGCAACAAGAAGGTAGAAGTGGACGACCCGTGGGGCTTCGGTGCTTCGCTGGAGTGGGCAACTTCCTGCCCGCCGCCGCGCCACAACTTCACTTCCTTGCCCCGTATTCGCTCCGAGCGCCCGGCCCTGGATCTCCACCACCCGGAGTTGGCCCAGGTGCACACCGCCGAGGCTCCGTCACCCGCAGCAGCAGTTTTGGGTAACGCCGACCAAAGGGATGTCAGCAAATGAAAATTGAATCGTGGCTCTTCGGAGCTGGAGTCTTCTTCTTCGTACCCGTAGCTATTGCCTATGGCTTTCTGACCCAATGGTCTGAGTGGGTCGGTGTCCTTGGAATTCTGCTGGTCGGCGGACTCGCAGGAATGATCGGCGCGTACCTTGGCTTCACGGGCAAGCGCATCGGCATGCGTCCTGAGGACCGTCCTGACGCCGAGATCCACGAAGGCGCAGGGGAGCAGGGACACTTCAGCCCTTGGAGCTGGTGGCCCCTCGTTCTTGGTCTGTCTTGTGCAGGCGGATTCCTCGGCTTGGCCGTTGGTTTCTGGGTGACATACGTGGCCGGTGGCCTGGCGATTGTTGCCTTGATCGGCTGGGTCTTCGAATACAGCCGAGGCGACCACGCCCACTAGCAGTTCCTGGACAGTAAAAGGGTGGGCCCTACCGAAAGGTAGGGCCCACCCTTTTTTGTATGTTGCAACGCGAAGGCCGCTGATTGGGAAGTGACGGCTGGCCCGGAGGCCGGATGGCCGGGTGTGCGGCTCGGTGTAAGGCCGTCAGCGGGCTTCCGGGGCCTCCAGAACGGACGATAAGGCAGCCAGGGCATTCCTGGCCCCCGCCAGCGTCTGCGAGTCCGTGAGCGTCTCAGGCGCGACCTCCAGGAGTACTTCGCACCCATGCCCGAAATCCTCAGTCATAACTTCCAAGAGGGATCGGGCATCAACGGGGCGTCCCCCCGCCTTCCGGATGGTGACGGGCAACCCTGTCTCGGTGACCGCGCGGACAAACACTGCCGCCGCCCGGGCATGAAGGCCGATCTCGGCGGCAACTAACGCTTTCTGCTGCGGCAAGCGAGCTCCTTTGCTACGGCGATTTCCCCGCCATAATTTGATCCATACAAGAGTAGCCGCCGTAACGGGCCGCTAACCAGTTCGACGGGAGGTGGTCTAGACCTCCCATGCGTCTGATTTATCCTTGAACCATGACTCACATGCTGGATTGCGGCCGTGGCTGACGCAGCAACTATCGCCGGCGAAATTGACCGGTCAAGCCCCACTCCCATCTACATTCAACTCCGTGAAATCCTTCGGACCTTCATCGGCGAGTCATGTCCGCCTGGCTCGGCTCTTCCTTCCGAGCGGGATCTCTCGGAGCGTTTTGGCCTCGCCCGCATGACTGTACGGCAAGCCATCGACGCTCTGGTTGGCGAAGAGGTCATAGAGCGCGTCGTGGGCTTGGGTACCTTTGTCAGGAAGCCGAAGCTCGACCTGCAAGTGAAGTTGACCTCCTACAGCGAGGAAATGCAGCGCCGCGGCATGGTCCCGGCCGCAAAGGTCCTAAGCTTCGAGCAGATCGCAGCCAGTGCCTTTCTTGCCCGGGAACTCCAGCTCGATGAAGGCACGCCTTTGGTCCGCTTCCGCCGCCTTCTCCTGGCCGACAATGAACCAATGAGCGTGGACGAGAACTTCATCCCGGCGCACCGTGTTCCTGGCCTTCTCGACGAGGCGCCCCCAACCTCCCTCTATAACGTCCTCAGCGAGCGGTACGGACTCGTCATGGAGTGGGGGGAGGACATGATTGAAGCTACTGCGGCCTCGCCATCAACGGCCAGGCTTCTGAATGTTGACGTTGGATCTCCGTTGTTGAAGATTCAGCGGCACGCATTTGTTGCCCGTGCCATGGTGGACTACTCGGTCTCCTATTACCGGGCCGACCGGTACAAGCTTTGGGTTCCCCTGCAGCGGCCCGGTGTGCGTCCAACACGCAATTACGCCTCGGGTTACCGGACGCAGTAGGGGCGCCTGGCGCGGAATACCAGGGCAAAACGAAAGAAGGGGCACAGTCCATATGGACTGTGCCCCTTCTTGGCGTTGAGGTCTGGGCCGTTAGTGGCTCAGGCTCTTCTGTTCTTCGCCCGCTGCAATGGCCTCGTGGTGGCCGTGCGAGTGTGCCGCCTCGAGTTCCGCAGGTGTTGCCGGAGCAACGCGGTCTTCGAAGAACCAGCGGGAGAGTGCCGCGCGGCGCTTTTCCTTACGGGTCACGACGCCGTGCTCGTTCGGCTGTGCGGGCAATGGAGCCGGTGATTCGAAGCCCACAAGCTTGTAGCGCTTGTACTCATCCAAGGGAGCGTGGACCTCGATGAACTCACCGTGGGGGAGCCGCACGATACGTCCGGTTTCACGACCATGGAGCGCAATTTCGCGGTCCTTGCGCTGGAGAGCCAGTGCAATTCGCTTGGTAACGATGAACGCGATGACCGGACCGATGAAGAACAAGGTCCTCAACCAGTAGGTCACGTCATTCAGGGACACGTGGAAGTGCGTGGCGATAAGGTCGGAGCCGGCCGCAGCCCACATAACGCAGTACCAGGTGAAACCTGCAACACCGATCGCCGTACGGGTCGGCGCATTGCGGGGACGGTCCAGGACGTGGTGCTCGCGGTTGTCCTTGGTGACCCAGCGTTCAATCCACGGGTACATGAACAGCACGGTGAAGATGATTCCTGCCGGAACGAGGGCCGGAAGAAGCACGTTCAGCGTGAGCGTGTGTCCAAAGACGATCCACTCAAAGTGGAAGTTGTTCACCACACCAGGCATGAGGCGCAAAGCGCCGTCAACAAATCCGATGTACCAGTCAGGCTGCGTGCCTGCGGAAACAGGGGAGGGGTCGTAAGGACCGTAGTTCCAGATCGGGTTGATGGTGAAAGCTGCCGCCATGAGGGCGAGGACACCGAACACGATGAAGAAGAAGCCGCCGGCCTTGGCTGCGTAGACCGGGCCGAGGGGGTAACCGACGACATTGCCGTCGTTGCGGCCCGGGCCTGGGTACTGGGTGTGCTTGTGGACGACCACCATGAAGAGGTGGATCACGATCATCAGAAGGATGAGCGCGGGAACCAGGAGGATGTGCAGCACGTACAGGCGGCCGATGATGGCCGTGCCCGGGAATTCTCCACCAAAGAGGAAGAAGGAGATGTACGTACCGATGACCGGAATCGACTTGATCACGCCGTCGATGATGCGCAGGCCGTTGCCGGAGAGCAGGTCATCGGGGAGGGAGTAGCCGGTGAAGCCTGCAGCCATGGCCAGGATGAGGAGGACGCCGCCGACAACCCAGTTCATTTCACGGGGCTTGCGGAAAGCACCCGTGAAGAACACGCGCAACATGTGCACGCCGAGGGATGCTACGAACAGCAACGCGGCCCAGTGGTGGACCTGGCGCATGAACAGGCCGCCACGGACATCAAACGAGATGTTCAGCGACGAGTTGTAGGCTACGGACATTTCGACGTTGTACAACGGCGTGTAGGAACCCTGGTAGTGGGTTTCCGCCATGGACGGGTCGAAGAAGAAGGTCAGGAAGGTACCCGACATCAGCAGGATGACGAAGGAGTACAGCGCCACCTCACCGAACATGAACGACCAGTGGTCGGGGAAGACCTTCCGGCCGAACTCGCGCAGGATGCCGGAGCCGCCCACACGCTCGTCTACGAAGTTGGTGAAACTGCCAACTTTGGTCTTCGGAACGAAGGGGGCTTCAGCTGTTGATGAGGCGCTCATGCTCGTCACGCTCCCAGTAACTCGGTCCTACAGGTTCTCTGAAGTCGCTGGTGGCGACGAGGTAGCCCTCTGCGTCAACTGCGATGGGCAGCTGCGGAAGCGGACGGCTTGCCGGCCCGAAGATGACCTTGCATTCCTGCGTGAGGTCAAAGGTGGACTGGTGGCACGGGCACAGAAGGTGGTGGGTCTGCTGCTCGTAGAGGGCAACAGGGCAACCGACGTGCGTGCAGATCTTGGAGTAGGCAACGATTCCGTTGTAGCTCCAGTTTTCGCGGCCCTCGGAGGGGTTCAGCGAGTTCGGGTCCAGGCGCATCAGGAGAACAACGGCCTTGGCCTTTTCGTTCAACTTGCCCTCGTGGAGCTCATTGAGCCCTTCAGGGATGACGTGGAATGCTGAGCCGATGGTGACGTCCGAGGCCTTGATGGGGGTGCCATCGGGGTCGCGGGTCAGGCGCTTGAGCTTGCCGCCCTCAGGAGCCCACATGGTGTGTGCCAGCGCCTTGTCCGGACGCGGGCCCAAGTCGCCAAAGATGGCGAGAGCAGGCAGGGGAGCCAAAGCGACAGCACCAAGAAGGGTGTTGCGGATCAGCGGACGGCGCTTGATGCCAGTCTCCTCGACGATGTCGTCGACGATGCGCACTGCTGCCTGGCGATCCTCTTCGGTACGGATAGCGTGGCGCTCTTCAGAGACTTCGTGGTCGGGCATCAAGGCCTTGGCCCAGTGCACGATGCCGGTGCCGATACCAAGCATTGCGAAGGCAGTACCAAGACCCAGAAGCAGGTTTTGCGTGCGGATCGTTGCAATGGTGGTGTCGTCGCCCAGGTCAATGGCGAAGTACGCCACCAGGAAGACCAGCGTTCCGATGACGGAGGTGCCAAACAGAATGGCTACCTGACGCTCGGCGCGCTTTGCGGCTACCGGGTCCGTGTCAGCCAGGCGCAAACGATGCGGAGGAAGTCCAGGATCCTGGAACTTCTCCACCTCATTCTGACCAGCCGTAGCTACGGTGCCCGAGTGGTTCGGACTGCCGTCACTATGGTTGCCCATAATTCGCCTCATCCTTCTCTCGTTGTCTCGACCGGGGCCGAGTTATTTTCAGTTTCAAACTGCTGACCGTGCAGCAGAAGTTTTGTTGTGTCCCGATCAGGACGTACGTGACGTCAGCCAGATCGTGAATGCGATGATGACACCCAAACCGGCAACCCAGACGAACAGGCCTTCAGAGACCGGGCCGAGGGATCCAAGGTCCGCACCACCCGGTGAACCATTGGCTTCAATGGTCTTCAGGAAGGTGATGATGTCGCGCTTGTCTTCGGGAGTGACGTTCGAGTCATTGAAGACCGGCATGTTCTGGGGGCCGGTGGCCATTGCCTCGTAGATGTGCTGCGAGGTGACGTCAGCGAGAGCCGGAGCGAACTTACCCCGTGTCAGTGCACCGCCGGCTGCAGCTGCGTTGTGGCACATGGCGCAGTTGACGCGGAAGAGTTCTCCACCCTTGGCAGCGTCGCCCTTGCCGTCGAGGAGGTGCTCCTCGGGAATGGCCGGGCCTGCACCCAGGGATGCTACATAGGCCGAGAGCTGCTTGGTCTGCTCTTCATTGAACTGGACGGGCTTCTTCTGGGCCTGCGGGCCGTTCATCTGCATGGGCATACGACCGGTACCAACCTGGAAGTCAACCGCAGCAGCACCCACGCCGACCAGCGAGGGGCCGTCCTGGGTTCCGCTAGCCCCCATGCCATGGCAGGTTGCGCAGTTGGCGGCGAAAAGCTTGCCGCCCTGTTCTACGTCACTTGCGCTGTAGCTGGTGGTGTCGGCCTTGGCCTGGTTGACGGATGTGGCAACGGCGTACAGCCCACCAGTGAGGAGGAGGCCCATCAGCAGCAGCGCAATGGCTGCCAGTGGGTGACGTCGCTTCTGCGAGAGTGCCTTCACGTGGTGGTTCCTTTATTCGATCCTGCGTCGGCTCCGTGAGCCGCTTGTTGAAATTCTGCCTCTTGTAGAAAAAGAGTCAAGCCGGGCTTACTTGAGGACATAGATGACCAGGAAGAGGCCAATCCAAACAACGTCGACGAAGTGCCAGTAGTACGAGGTGACGATTGCCGACGTCGCTTCAAAGTGTCCGAACTTCTTGGCCGCGAAGGCGCGGCCGATGATGAAGAGGAAAGCGATCAGGCCGCCGATGACGTGAAGGCCGTGGAAGCCGGTAGTCATGTAGAACGCGGAGCCATAGGCGTTGGACGACAGTGATACGTGCTCGGAAACAAGCATGGCGTATTCGGTGGTCTGCCCGGCTACGAAGAAGGCACCCATGATGAACGTGAGGGTAAACCATTCGGTCATGCCCCAGCGGGTGAACTGGAAGAGCCCACCGGTGCGGCGGGGTTCGAGCCGCTCGGCGGCAAAGACACCCATCTGGCAAGTAAACGAACTTGCCACAAGGACGATCGTATTGACGAGCGCAAACGGGAAGTTGAGCTTGGCCGTCTCCTCGGCCCACATCAGTCCTGATGTGGAGCGCAGGGTGAAGTACATGGCAAAAAGGCCGGCGAAGAACATCAACTCACTGGACAGCCAAACAACGGTTCCAACAGAAACCAGGTTGGGGCGGTTCAGCGTCGGGTGCGCCGGGGTACTGGGGGCATGGGTCGCAGATGTCACAAGGACATTATGTCTGTAAAAGTCCAGAGTTCCCAATGCAAACCACCGATTCGGGAGACTTTTTCTACAAAGACGCGAAATCGCGCGGAAAAGTTCCCGGCGAGGTTCACATTGGTCATCGGCGTTGCTGGCTCGATAGCATCAGGGAGTGACTTCTCCGGCATCGGCACCTGCAGCCAGCAATACCTGGCCAGGGCTCATCTCAGCACTGATCAACGGCGACGACCTTGCAGTGGGCAACACAGAGTGGGCCATGAACACGATCATGTCCGGCGAAGCCACCCCGTCGCAGATCGCCGGTTTCCTCGTGGCATTGCGTGCCAAGGGCGAGACGGTGGAGGAGTTGGCCGGCCTGGTTGAGGCAATGGTCCACCATGCCAATCCGATTTCGATCTCTGGCGAAAAGCTGGACATCGTCGGTACCGGCGGGGATCGCCTCAATACCGTGAACATCTCCACGATGGCGGCTTTGGTCGCTGCGGGCGCCGGAGCCAAGGTGGTCAAGCATGGGAACAGGGCCGCTTCGTCAACCTCGGGATCGGCGGATGTGCTGGAGGCGCTGGGCGTCCGCCTGGATCTCTCCATCGAACAGGTGGCCCGGAACGCGGAAGAAGCCGGAATCACGTTCTGCTTCGCCCAGGTGTTCCACCCTTCGTTCAGGCACACCGCGGTCCCTCGGCGGGAGTTGGCCGTTCCCACGGCGTTCAATTTCCTGGGTCCCATGACCAACCCGGCACATGTGCAGGCCTCTGCTGTAGGTGTCGCCAACGCGCGGATGGCACCCCTGGTAGCGGGTGTCCTTGCCCGCCGCGGCAGCCGTGGCCTGGTCTTCCGGGGCGACGACGGCCTGGACGAGTTGACGCCGACGGGGCCCTCGACTGTGTGGGAGATCAGGGATGGTTCCGTGACGGAACAGGTTTTCACGCCTTCGGAGCTCGGTATAAAACCGTCCACGGTAGCGGACCTCCGTGGCGGGGACGCGCAGGTAAATGCGGGCGTCGTCCGTGAAGTGCTGGACGGCAAAGGTGGCCCGGTCAGGGACGCTGTGCTCCTCAATGCAGCCGCAGGCTTGGTGGCATTCGATCTCCACGCAGAAGGCAGCCTGTTGGAGCGCATGCGCTCGGCCCTGGGCAGGGCAGCTGAGTCAATTGATTCAGGGCAGGCGGCCGAAGTACTGGCCAAATGGATTTCCCTCAGCCAAAGCTGATTGGGGCGGCCTTAGCGCCCGCGCAGGAGCTCTATTCGAATCCGAGCGCGAAAGCAGCATCGAGGTCATGCTGGGAGTAGGCGCGGAAGGCAATGTGCGTGGTGGTGTGGACTACCGAGGGCACCTTTGACAGCCGATCGGCAATGACGTCTGCCAGATCCTCATGCTGGGACACCCGGGCCACTGCAATGAGATCCCACTCACCCGTTACGGAGTAGACCTCGCTGATGCCCTGGATGGCCGAAATCTGTTCTGCCGTCTCCGGTATCCGTGAGGCATCGGTCTTGATCAGGACGAAAGCGGTGATCACTGGGGACCTTTCCTAAAAAGCATCATTGCGGACTGAATCCAGCCTAGTGCATCGGCAATTGCCCGGCCGGTCATCAGCGCCGGTCAGCAACGCCGGTCATCAACGCCGATCAACGGTGTCGGCGCCTCTGCACGGTCCGGACCGAGAGTCCCACGATGAAGCGGTACCCCACCAGGAAAACTCCAAGGCTTATCAGAGCCACCAGCACGAACGGCAGGACCACGGTCTGGCCAGTCACAGCCCTGAGCAGCATGCCCACCGCGACCGCACTGATCCAAATTGCCACAGCGGATGGCCACACGCCATAGGGTGCGCGCCAGGCGCGGATTCCTGCCCAGCCGATCGCGGCGCCCACAAGGAAAGGCCAAGCGGTAATGAACGCCCCGGAGATAATGTCCCCGCGGGCGTGGGCATCCCGTCCAATAGCGGCAAATGCAAGTATGAGGACGAGATCCGCGCCAGCTGCGGGAATCCAGGACGTCGAGGGTGAAGACATACGTTTGACCCTATCCATGGCGCCCGATTTCCGCGAAATGGGTGGCCCAAGGCGGGTGGTGAGGGGGCCGTCGTCGTACCTTCCGGAAAGGCCGCCGCCGGCCATTGTGTGCGCGAACCCACGGTACTAGCCTCAGTCGGGGGACAAGCTGTTCCCGTCGTCCTCGGAGGAGTGGTTGATGCAGAAAATTTCTACCTGTTTGTGGTTTGACGGCCAAGCAGCCGATGCAGCGGAGTTCTACACCTCGATATTCGATAACTCTTCCTTGGGACGGAGCATGCCTGGGCCTGACGGCACAGCCCTTACGGTCGAGTTTGAAATTGAAGGCAGGCAGTTCATGGGTCTCAACGGGGGACCGATGTTCCGGTTCAATGAGGCTGTCTCCTTGGTGGTGAACTGTGAATCCCAGGAGGAAGTTGACCGATACTGGGAGGCGCTGCTCGTTGGGGGAGAGGAAAGCCAGTGCGGATGGCTCAAGGATAAGTTCGGGCTTTCGTGGCAGATCGTACCCACGGCCATGCCAGGGCTCTTGAATGGCCCGGACCGCGCGGGCTCGCAGCGCGCCATGGAGGCGATGTTGAAAATGCGGAAACTCGATCTCGCCGTCCTTCAAAAAGCCTACGACGGCGAGTGAAACTGTGGGGGACGCCCACCTTTGGGGACTGTTAGCATTGCCGCACGGTGACGCGTGTGCGCACCAATTAGTTGTGAGGAGAATCGACCAATGACATCCCGCCTCAATCCATATATCTCGTTCCGGGACAACGCCCGTGATGCCATCACTTTCTACGAATCGGTGTTCGGCGGCGAGCTGAACATCAGTACATTCGGGGACTACCAGGCCAGCCAGGATCCTGCCGAAGCTGACAAGGTCATGCATGCCATGCTCGTCTCACCAAGCGGGCTGACGCTTATGGCCGCAGACACTCCAAACGGCATGGAGTACAACCCAGGGAACAATATTTCGGTTTCGCTCAGCGGCGAAGCGTCCGACGAAGCTGAGCTTCGCGGCTACTGGGACAAACTTGCCGACGGCGGCACGGTCACCATGCCGCTCGAAAGCGCACCCTGGGGCGACGTCTTTGGGATGTGTGTTGATAAATTCGGTATCGCTTGGCTGGTCAACATCGCGGGGGATCAGCCGCAAAGCTGAGCCCCACCCGCAACCTGCCTGACCCATGTGCCCCGCTGGATGACTTCGGCGGGGCATCCTGGCTTCAGGCGCCGGCCTTCAGGAAAGCGGCCACCTCCGGAGCCAAGGATGCTCCTACCTCGGCCGCGGTGCGCTTCAGGCCCTTGACCGCGAACGAATGGTCACCGCCCTCACACCACTGGAGCTTCGCCGTCGGGCCGATCCTGTCCACCACCCGCTCCAGAATCCCAGGGGTGGCAAACGTATCCCGCGTGCCCTGGAGGAAGAGCATCGGAACGGTTACTCCGTAAAGGTGTTCATCGCGCAGCCTCTCGGGCTTGCCCGGGGCATGCAGCGGGTAGCCAAGATATACCAGCCCCTGCGCGGTCATGCCTTTCGCAACTGCCATGGACGCCATGCGGCCGCCAAAGGATTTGCCCGCAGCCCATAGCGGCGCAGTGTCCGGAAGCTCCGCTGCTGCCGCCATCACGGCCCGCCACGTGGCGATGGCTAGCGGAGGACGGTCCGGGAAACGACGCCCGGCTTCCCGGTAGGGAAAGTTGAAGCGCAGCGTGGCCACACCCTCCTCAGCCATGGCCGACGCGAATCCCTGCAGGAACGGGTGTTCCATTCCCGCCCCCGCTCCGTGGGCAACCACCAGGGTGGCAAAACTGTGCTTCGGCCGAAGGTAAAGGGCGGAAACTGTGGTGTCGGCGACGGCGACGGTCAGAGACGTTTCAACGGTGGGCATATATCCATCATTACCTACCCCGGCCCCGGGCAAGGAGGCCACCAGGAAACACCCACCGAATGTGGCCTCGTTGCTGACGCGCCACGCCTTTACGGGGTAGCTTGTGCCCATGGCGAGTGAAGCAACCACTGTTACCGTGCCCGGTCCCAACGGCCCACGTGAGGTCAGGATTTCCAGCCCCAGCCGGGTCATGTGGCCTGAGGCGGGGTTGACCAAGCTCGATCTCGCGAACTACCTCATCGATGTCGGCGAGGCATTCGTCGCTGCCAACGGCAACCGGCCCGTCAGCCTCCAGAGGTATTCGGGAAACATTGACGGGGAAATGTTCTTCTCAAAGAATCCGCCCAAAGGGGCCCCTGACTATGTTCGCGCCGTCACTGTGACCTACCCCAGTGCGCGCGCCCATCCACAGCTGGTCATTGATGAGCCCGCAGCGGCTGTGTGGGCCGCGCAGATGAACACGGTGGTGTTCCACCCCTGGGCCTCCCGCGCCGACGATCCCGACAATCCAGACCAATTAAGGATCGACCTGGACCCCCAGCCGGGAACGGACTTCGATGACGCCATACCTGCTGCGTTGGAACTTCGGGCCGTCCTGCAAGAGGCGGGGTTGTCGGCGTTCATCAAGACATCGGGCAATAGGGGATTGCACGTTTACGCCCCCATCCATCCCAACCATGAGTTCCTTGAGGTCCGCCATGCCGTGATCGCCGCCGGGCGCGAACTCGAGCGCCGCATGCCGGATAAGGTCACCACGGCCTGGTGGAAGGAGGAACGCGGAAAGAGGATCTTCGTGGACTTCAACCAGGCCAACCGGGACCGGACCATCGCCGGCGCTTACAGCCCGCGTGCTGTCCCCACGGCGCAGGTGTCCTGTCCCTTGGCGTGGGAGGAGTTGGAGAACGCGGACCCCGGGAAATATACGATCAGCACCGTCCCCGACCGTTTGAAGAAGACAGGCGACCCCTGGGCTTCCATGCATGATCATCCAGGTGACATCGATATCCTGCTCACGTGGTGGGCCCGGGATGTCGAGAACGGCCAGGGTGAGATGCCCTTCCCACCGGAGTTCCCCAAGATGCCCGGCGAGCCGATGCGGGTTCAGCCGAGCAGGGCCCGCAAACAGGAAGAGTAAGCCGAAAACTTCTGGCTGAGTGCCTACTCGAAGCGTGAAGGGTCGCCCGTCCCGCGCCGCACCACTTCGGCCACCCCGCTGGAGAAATCAATCACGGTGGTGGGTTCGGAGCCAGTGTCTCCGGCATCGATCACGCCGTCCACCTGGTTGTCCAGGCGCTCCTTGATCTCCCAACCCTGGGTCAGGGGTTCTTCCTCGTCCGGCAGCAGGAGGGTGCTGGAGAGCAGGGGCTCTCCCAGTTCTGCCAGAAGCGCCTGCACTACCTTGTGGTCCGGGATGCGGACACCTACGGTTTTCTTCTTGGGATGCAGGAGCCGCTTGGGAACCTCCTTGGTGGCCGGAAGGATGAAGGTATAGCTGCCGGGAGTGACAGCTTTGATGCTCCTGAAGATGTCGTTGTCCAGCATGACGAACTGCCCCATCTGGGCAAAGTCCTTGCATACGAGGGTGAAGTGGTGCTTATCGTCCAAGTGCCGGATGGTTCGGATGCGGTCCAGTGCTTCCCTGTTTCCGACCTGGGCGCCCAAGGCATAGCAGGAATCGGTGGGGTAGGCGATCAGCCCGCCATCGCGCAGCATATTGACCACTTGGCCGATGGCGCGTGGTTGGGGGTCTTCCGGGTGCACATCAAAGAATCTGGCCATGGGAAGAGCCTACGACAAAGCTACGACAAGACATCCTTGTTGGAGAATTTTGCATAGGCCACTGCGCCGCACACCGCTATGTACCCCATCTGGAGCAACGCGTTATCCCAGAACGACGTCCAGGCGATCGGTTGCCTGAGCAGGTCAACGAATCCCAGCCAATGATGGCTGAAGAGCCACGGGTGCAGCCACTCCAGTTGCGGAAGGTTGTCCAGCACCTGCGACACGACGGAGAGGACAACCGTGGCCGCCATGGCGCCCACCGGCACGTCGGTAAAGGTGGAAAGCATGAGCCCGATGGCGGCAAGCCCCAGCAGGGACACTGTGATGTAAGCCGCGATCAGGAGCGTCCTCAGGACCGATTCGCCCACACTGATGGTGTCACCCGACAACAGCGTCACAGGCCCCACGGGAAAGAGGACGACGCCGGCCAGGGCACCTGCCGCTGCCACGGCGATCGTGGCAGCGAAACAGAAGGCGACTGTTCCGGCGTATTTCACCAACAGCAGGCGAAGTCGTCCGGCGGGTGCCAGCAGCAGGTACCTCAACGTGCCAAGGTTCGCTTCCCCCGCGATGGTGTCTCCGCCAACCACTCCGATCGTGAGGGGCAGGAACAACGGCACACAGACCACCAGCGCAGTGACTGCGACGAAGAGGCCGTTCTGCGTGATCCTGTCCAGGAACAGTGGGCCACGACCGGGAGTTGCGGGCCGGGACGACAACTTCACAGCTACCGCGACCAGGATAGGCACGGCGGCCAAGGCCATCAGCATGGCCCACGTACGGAGCCTTCGAAAAAGGACCGACAGCTCCGAGGCAAGGAGTGCCCACCCTGCCGCTGGTCGGACAGGGACGGCCGGAGAAGCACGCGTTGTTTCAGCCGGCAACGTCGAACCCCTCTCCAGTCAAGGACACAAAGCGATCTTCAAGGCTCGCGTTCTCCACAGTGAAACCCCGCACACGGACGCCTTCGGCAACCAAGGCGGCGACGATTGTCTCCGGGGCCACGCCGTTAAGTCTTGCGCTTATCGGCTTCGCACCTGCCGGAGTCGTGGCTGCCGGAGTCCGGCTTTCCAGCGATACGGCCTCCCGCGGCTCCTCCCCGCCGTTCGTGTCGCCGGGGACAAGGCCCAGGCGCGACAAGACGCCGGCCGCCTTGCCGCCGTCGGGGGTTTGAATGAGCACATGTGACTCTCCGGCGGAACGCAGCTCGTCCAGCGGGCCCTGCGCCACCAGCCTGCCGGCGCTCATGATCCCTGCGTGCGTGCACATCTGCTCGACCTCGGCCAACAGGTGGCTTGAGACGAAGACCGTCGTGCCCCCGGCGGCAAGGGAACGAACCAGGCCCCGGACTTCGCGTGTGCCTTGGGGATCGAGCCCGTTGGTCGGTTCGTCCAGGACAAGAAGCTCACGCGGCCGCAGCAGCGCGTTGGCCAGGCCGAGGCGCTGCTTCATCCCCAGCGAGTAGGCACGGACCTTCTTTCCCGCTGCGTGGCCCAATCCCACGCGGTCCAGGGCGTCATGGACACGCTGCCGCCTGGTCGACGACGGTGCATGGCGGTCAGCCGAGTCCAGGCGCACCAGGTTGCCTGCGCCAGTGAGGAAGGGGTAGAAACCCGGGCCCTCCACCAGAGCGCCAACGTCAGGCAAAACAGAGGCCAGAAACTGCGGCATCTGCCTGCCCATGACAGTGATGTCCCCGCTGTTCGCCGTGGCAAGGCCCAGCAGCAGCCGGATGGTGGTGGTCTTGCCTGAACCGTTCGGCCCGAGGAAGCCAAAAACCGACCCGCGCGGTACTGCCAGATCGATTCCGTCAACAGCGGCCCTGTGGCCGAAGCGCTTCACGAGGGAACGCGTTTCGATGGCAAAGCCGTTCCCGGTGCCCGGCGGGGCTTCCTGGCGGGCGGGCTCCGTCACTGGGCGGGGGCTGTTGGCTGAAGGGGAACGGCCGCCTGAAGAGCGGCTGACTGGAGGCGGTCCACCGGCACCATGCCCGCATAGACGCGGCCGTCGTCGAGAATCAGAACGCTCAGCACGGAAGTCGTCAAAGCGTGGCCGCCGGGCACGGACTGAAGCACTTGCGAAAGTTGTGGGTTGGCCGTGAGTCCGGCAGGAGCGGTCCCCCGGGGCAGGGAGAGAACGGCGTCCCATCCTTCGCCCATGACCGATACGCCATGTTGTGGGTGGGTTGCCTGGGCAGAGGGGGCGGGTAGTTGCTTGGTCGGAGCCGGAGCTGCGGGAATCGCCTTTTCGGTGATCGTTGCCCCTGCTGGCGGAGCGAACTCAAACAGAGAGGCGTCCGGTGCCTTCAGTTCCAGCTGCGTATAGGCCAAAGAGTAGGCAGGTTCGGATTGTCCTTTGGCCCGAACTTGGACGCCCAGCGGCAGGCCGGTTTCGGAATCGACGTCGATGGCCACCGAGTCCACCAAGGTACCGGAGCTGCGGGGGTTCAGGATGAGGCGATAGGCGCTGCGGCCGGCCACCGTAGAGGAATCGGCCACAGAGACCTGGGTACTGGAATCAATGGCTGCGAGGAAGCACGTCGCCATGACCGCAGGAGTAGGAAGGTCCGGGCGCGGAGTGGGGGACGGCCGGGACTCGCTGGGACCCGTCGTCGATGACGCCGGGGCGCTCAGGTGCGTTGCGCTGTTGTCTGCTGAGTTGTAGAACCACGCATCGCGGCCGTTCAGAACGAGGTCCCGCTCAGCCATCCGGTCCAGGATCTGCAGGCGTGCTTTTGAGGGGCCCTGGACGTAGATCCGTGCGGTGTGCGTGCCTGTCAGGAACTCCAGGGCGGATACCGCGCCTGGGGCGAGGCCCGGGCCGGCAGCGGGTACTTCGGGAAGGCCGAGCTCTGCGTTTTGTTCCAGTGTGCCGGAGAGCTCCCGGACCTGGGTGCCTGCAATCATTGCCAGGATTTCGTCAGCAGTTTTCGGTGGCGGGGAACTGGTTGCGCCTGCTTGAACCGCACTGAACAACACCGCCAGGCCCATGGCAAGGCAGATCAGAAGCGCTGGCAACCACCGCTGCCTGGCCCTGCTCATTCTTACCGGCCGCCGCACATCAAAGGCATGAATTCAGACTACTCCCGTTACCTGTCTGGATCACCGGGTGTGCATCATTGCTGGATCAATTGCCGGGCGAGCTTGACAGCTCCGAAGACAGGGGCTTGGGGCAGGATCTGGACCAGTGAAGGATCCTCGAGGGACATCTTCCGGGCCACGGCCGCCGCCAGCTGGCCCTGGTTGACCAGCAACGCCCCAGCCATGACCAGGGGCAGGTCCAAACCGAGTTCGCCCAGCACCTGCCGGGCCAGGGACGCCAGGGAGTGTGCTGCCTCAGCCTGGATCCGCATCGCCGCCGGGTCTCCGTCGTTGGCCATGTCGAGGACGAGCGGGGCCAGCCCGGCCCAATGGTCGGGCTCCGGCTTGGCATAAAAGAAGTCCATGAGCTGCAGGGCGTCCACGCTGGCCGTGGCCGCCATCAGCGATCGGACCAGCGGTCCGGGTTCAAGGCCGGCATAGTACTCGCGCAGGGCCTCGCGAACGGCATCGCGAACCACCGAATATCCGCCGCCTTCGTCACCAAGGAGGTAGCCGTATCCGCCACTGCGGGCTTCCCTTCCTTCGCGGTTCCTGCCCCAGGCAACAGAACCGGTTCCCGCCACCAGGACCACGCCTGCTTCGAGGCCGGCGGCAGCGAGGATAATGCGGGTGTCGTGGACGACTTCGATTTTGGCACCTGGGAAATGTTCAGCGAGGAGGGCCGATAAAACGGCGCGGCTCGCGGGCGTATCCGCACCAGCAGCTCCGGCGCAAACCGCTTCGACGCCGCCACCCACACGTGCCGCGATCCTGCGAAGCACGGCATCGGCACCCTGGTGCCCCACGGAAGCCAGGTTGGCGCGTGCTTCGGTGATCTCCACGCGGGCATCGCTGTCCACCCCGGGCAGTTCGGCGTGGTCCGAGAGGACGGCATGGGTTTTGGAACCACCGATGTGGAGCCCAAGAACCACGGGGGCGCCAGTAGCGCCGTCTTTGAATCCGGACTGCTGTGTATCCTCCAACTGACATCCCTTCGTCTCGGATTACCTGATCAAGATTGGCATAGACCAATTGCCTTGTCTACAGGTACCTTGTCCCTTATGTCCTCTGACGCCACACCTGGTACGCCCAAGTATTACCTCGTCAAGAGAGAAATACTTGGGCTCCTTAAGGACCTTCAGCCGGGTACGCTCATTCCCACCGAGCGGACCCTCGCGCAGACTTATGCCACATCCCGTACCACCGTCCGCCTGGCCATCAGCGAGCTTGTCGCAGAGGGAAAGCTGGGCAGGATCCAAGGCCACGGCACATTCGTGGCGCCCCCCAAGGTGACGCACGTCCGGCAATTGACGTCATTTTCGGAGGACGCCCGGATGCAGGGGCTGACGCCGGGTTCCACACTGGTGGCTCTCGACGTCGTCAAGGCCGTGCAGGAAGTTGCTGACCGCCTCGGCCTGGCGACCGGCGATCCCGTAACCAGGCTGGAACGTATCCGGTTGATCGAAGGGGCGCCCCTGGCCCATGAGGTCGCCTGGCTTCCGGGGAAGCTTCCGAGGTTCAAGGCCGGCTTGGAGAGGACCGGCTCGCTGTATGTCGTGCTCAAGGATGTTTACGGGATAAGCGTCGCCGAGGTCGAAGACACAGTGGAAACGGCGCTGGCCGGCCCCGATGACGTTCGGGTGCTCGGGATTGAGATGGGCGCACCGCTGTTGGTGGTGCATCGCCTGGCGCGGAACGATGACGGCGTACCGGTTGAATGGACACACAGCACCTTCCGGGGGGACAGGTTTCGATTCGTGTCCCGGGTGAAGGCCGGAAACTGAGGCAAGCAACTCCCGCGATGACAAGAGGCGGCCCTCAGGAAGGCGCGGGGGCCCCAACGCGCTGTGCGTTGTCGGACATCCGCACGGTGCTGCGCACGAACTCAGCGCTGGGCTGTCCGTAGGCGGCAACAATCCTGCCGAACAACGCCGCGCCCTCCGCCCCGGGCCAGTCCGCAGGGAGAAACGTCGAGGGGAGCCCCGGGTCCAGGTACGGAATGATCCGCCACCGGTCTATGCACTGGACGTAGGCGGCGAATGCGGCGGCACTGGGTTCCACGTGAAGTCCGGCATCAGGGACTGCCGCGCCGTGCTCGCGGATGAAGTCCGTGTGGAGTTCGGCCACGGCCTCCAGGTCCCACCACCTGGAGGCGGCGTCCTGCAGGCTGCCGCCTACCAAAGGTGTGCCGGTCACGAAAACGGTGGCCATCTCACGCAATTCAAGGTCGGCCAGTATCTCCTCCACCTCCACGCGGAGGGTGTCCGGGCATATCCACAGTCCGGCCGCAACCGTCCCACAGCCGATCCAATGGAGCCTGCGCCGCAACTGATGGCGCTTCTCCCGCTCAGTCTCCGGGATGGAAAAGGAAATCAGGCACCACGGGTCCGAGGGGGACATGCTTCTTGGGTTGTATATCCGGCGGTCGCCGCGGGACAGCATGGTGGCAGCGCCCTCAGTGAGGGTGAACCCCGGAATTCCGTCGCGGTTCTCCTGCAGCAGGACATCCTTCTTCCGCAAGCGGCCCAAGGCAGTCCGCGTGACGGTTCCCGACGTGCCCAGGGCGTCCATGAGCAGGACGATGTCCTTGGTGGACATCCATCCGCCGGCATCCCGGAGGTACAGGCCGATGACGGTACGCAGCAACGAGGTTGTACTCCCCGGCCGGGAGTCCATGTCATCGAGGACGGCGCTCACTTCCGCCTCACAGCAGTTCGGCGAGGACGTCGCGGATGGCGGTAATTCCCAGTTCAACCTCGGCGTAGCTTGTGCTCAGCGGGGACAGGCCAATCCGCAGGCCATGCGGAGGCCGGAAATCCGGAATGACGCCCTTCTCCCAGAGCCTGGCCGTGACATCGGCGAAGAGCGGGTGGTCCACGGTGATATGCGAGCCACGCACCGCAGGGTCCCGTGGGCTCACGATCTCAGCACCGAGTGGCCCCAGCAGTTCTTCGGAGAGTGCAATGGCGTACTCCGTGAGCTTGATCGACTTTTCGCGGACAGCGTCCATCCCCACGGAGGCGATCAATTCCACCATGTCCTTCATGGGCTGCATTGCCAACACCGGCGGCGTGCCAGTGATGAACCGGCGGATGCCTTGCGCCGGACGGTACGAGTCCGTCATGCCAAAGGGGTTGTCCGCTCCCATCCAGCCCCAGATGGGCTGCTGCAGCCGCTCCTGTTGTGATGCATTGACGTACGCGAATGCGGGGGAGCCGGGGCCGCCGTTGAGGTACTTGTAGGTGCAGCCAACAGCCAGGTCCACCCCCCAGGCATCAAGTTCCATGGGCACGGAACCAACTGAGTGGCAGAGGTCCCAGAGCATCAGGGCTCCGGCTTGGTGAACCTTTGCGGTGATTCCCTTCGCGTCCGCCAGGAACCCTGAGCGGTAGGCAACGTGGCTGAGGACCACGACGGCGGTGCGCTCACCCAGCAGGCCCTCAAGATCGGCGGCCTGGACTCCGCTGGTGGGGTTGGCCGCAATCCACTTGATCGTGGCCCCGCGCTCCTTGGCGATTCCTTCGATGATGAAGCGGTCCGTGGGGAAATTGTCACGGTCGATAATGATTTCGTCCCGGCCGGGCTGTGCGTCCACGGCTGCACGGATCATCTTGTAGAGCATCACGGAGGTGGAGTCACCTACTGTGACCTGTCCCGGAGCGGCTCCGAGCGTCACTTCCCCGATGCGGTCGCCAACCACGGTGGGCTCGTCCATCCACTGCTCGTCCCACCCGCGGATGAGGCGGCTGCCCCAGGCGTCATGTACAAATGACGCGAGGTTCTCCGCCGTTGCCTTGAGCGGGCGCCCCAGCGAGTTGCCGTCCAGGTACGAGGCGAGCTGATCGGCGTCGGGCGTGTAGAAAGCGTCACGCTGGGCGGCGAGGGGATCGACGGCGTCCAGTTCTGCCGACGTCGGCCATTGGGTCTGCTGCTGGGTGGTCATGGTTTCTCCTGCGAAAAGTATGGGGATTGCTGCTAGTTGCCGATCTCGGTCCGGACGGCGTAGAGCTCGGGGAAGAACGTCAGGTCCAGGGCGCGTTTGAGGAAGTCGACTCCCGACGAGCCGCCCGTGCCTGTTTTGAAGCCAATCGTCCGCTGAACGGTCCTGAGGTGGCGGAAGCGCCAGGCCTGGAAGTTGTCCTCGATGTCCACCAGGTCTTCGCAGGCCTCGTAGAAGCCCCACGGAGTGTCGTCGGATTCGTAGATTTTCTGGAAGATGGGCACGAGGTCCTCGTGGAACGTCCAGGGTTCACTGGTGTCCCTTTCAAGGATGCTTGCGGGGATGTCGTAGCCTGCCCGTGCCAGCACGGCCAGGAAGGCGTCATACAGGGTGGGTTCTTCCAGGAGCGAGCTGAGGAGCGCGTGTGCCTCGGGTTCACTTTCGAAGACCCGCAGCATTCCACGGTTCTTGTTGCCCAGAAGGAACTCGACTGCGCGGTATTGGTAGGACTGGAAGCCTGATGAGCTTCCCAGGAACCCGCGGAACTGGGCGTATTCGCGCGGAGTCAGGGTGCCGAGGACGGACCATTGCTCGGTCATGGTGCGTTGGATGGCCTTGACGCGGGCGATGCATTTGAGGGCCTTGCCCAGGTTGTCGGCGTCGAAAAGCATGCGGGCCTCGAGCAGCTCGTGGAGCACCAGTTTCAGCCAGAGTTCACTGGTCTGGTGCTGAATGATGAAGAGCAATTCATCATGGTGCTCCGGCTTGCTCAAGGGGTGCTGGGCCGTGAGCAAACGGTCGAGGTCCAGGTATCCGCCATAGGACATGGCGTGCCGGAAATCGGTACGGACGGTGTTCTCGATGTCGCGGACGCTGTGTGCGGAATGGACTGTGGGCTTCTCCATGCAACGAGAATATCATTTCCATGACGCACGTCAAGAGATTGATTTGGGCCCTCGATCACCCGCGTAGGGAGCATTCCCATAGGCTGGCCTTAAGCTGCTGGCGAAGGGGGAGGATCGTGGGTTCCATGGAGGATGCAGTGATGCCGGTGTCCATCTATCTGGACGTCGACGGCGTGGTGAACCCCTTCAGCCCGATGGGAACCACGGACTGGGGTGGCGAATGGAGCATCGCCGACGCCGGCATCCTGGAGGTGGCCTTTGCGCCGGAGGTTGTGGCCGGACTCAACAGCCTCGCTGAACACCCTGCCGCCCGCTTCGTGTGGTTGACCACCTGGGAGCGCCTCGCGCCGGAATTCCTGTGCCCGGCCATCGGTTTGAACGGCCAGGACTGGCCGGTATTGTCCAGCCAGGGCTGGGATGAAGGGCCTGAATGGTGGAAGCTGGTGGCCCTGCAAAAAGACCTGGCCGCCACGGGTAGCCAACGTATTGTCTGGTTGGACGATCAGCTCAGCCAGGAGTCGGACGCCCGCTCCTGGGCGGAGTATCAGCAGGACCGTGTGCTTTGCATCTCACCCGATCCCCGCAAGGGGCTCAGTCGTGGCGAGCTCGCGGCCGTGCGCACATATCTGGGCTGATCCCGGACCCCATTCGTTTGGCCCCTCAGGGTATGGCACGTAGGATTCTTAAGGTTTCAAGCCCGCCAGAGTGAATCCCGCAAGCAGGGTCAGCTGAACACTTGCTGAACTATGCTGTGGATGGCAGGTATGGGGAAGTGAAACTGCTGAACGTCGACTCTGCAGATTGGGCAACAGGTGGATATCACCTTCATGGTCGCGCTTGTAATAGCGTTGGCCCTATTCTTTGACTTCACGAACGGGTTTCACGACACAGCCAATGCGATGGCCACGCCTATCGCTACGGGGGCGATCAAGCCCAAAACGGCCGTTGCCCTGGCCGCAGTGCTCAACCTGGTAGGCGCCTTCCTCTCCACCGAAGTGGCCAAGACCATTTCCGGCGGGCTGATCCGGGAAGGCTCGGACGGAATCCACATCACCCCGGACATCATCTTCGCCGGCCTGATGGGGGCTGTCCTCTGGAACATGGTCACCTGGCTCAAGGGCCTGCCGTCCAGTTCCTCCCACGCACTTTTTGGTGGCCTCATCGGCGCCGCTGTGGTGGGCATAGGCTTCCACTCCATCAACTTCGAGACCGTCCTGCAGAAGGTCATCCTTCCCGCGGTCTTTGCTCCGCTCATTGCCGGCGGGGTGGCGTATATCTGCACCAGGCTCGCCTACGCGCTCACCTCCAGGCATGATCCCGAAACGGGCGACAAGCTCACCCAGAAGCGCGGAGGGTTCCGCACGGGGCAAATTTTCACCTCCAGCCTGGTGGCCCTCGCGCACGGAACCAATGATGCGCAGAAGACCATGGGCATCATCACCTTGGTCCTCATCGCAGGCGGTACCCAGGCGCCCGGAAGCGGCCCGCAGTTCTGGGTCATCGCCGCATGTGCCCTCGCCATTGCCATTGGCACCTACGCCGGTGGCTGGCGCATTATCCGTACCATGGGTTCGGGCCTGACTGAGGTCAAACCCGCCCAAGGCTTCTCGGCAGAAACCAGTACCGCCTCCGCGATCCTCGCGTCCTCGCACCTGGGCTTCGCCCTGTCCACTACCCAGGTTGCTTCGGGCTCCGTGATCGGCTCGGGACTTGGCCGCAAGGGTACGTCCGTCCGCTGGGGAACAGCCGGAAAGATTGCCTTGGGATGGTTGTTTACGCTCCCGGCATCGGCGGTCGTCGGTGCGCTGACGGCGCTGCTGGTGGGGGTCGGCGTCGTGGGCGTCATCATCGCCGCCGTCGTCGGCATGGCCGCAATCATCTTCATGTTCGTTGTCTCACGCAAGTCGCATGTGGGTCACCACAACGCCGTCGAGGTTGAAGAAGCCGGCCACGCCGTGCGGTTCCGCAAGAAGAAGAAGTCCCGAAAGACCACCCCGAGCAAGGACGTGCAGCGATGAAATGGTTGGAATTGCTGCAGGTGGCCGGCGTTACCCTTCTCGCCGCCGTGACGCTGGTGGTCCTCTACTCCCTGGGCGTTCGGCTCACGGCGATCGCCGGTGACGCCCAACAGAAGTCTCCCGTCCTGGTGCGGTCCCTGGCCTATGTCTGCTTCGGTTTCTGCGGGGCTGCCGTGCTGTTCGGGATTTACCTGATCGTTCCGTACTTCGGAAAGTAGAAGCCTCTCTGGCAGCCACGTCCATTCGGGAGAATAATCAGCTGTGTAGCCATGCATGTGGCTGCGTGGTTGTGACCCGGCAGATATGGGGCTGTCATGAAGTGCCCATCCCGAAGCCGCCTCGTCGGACTGGCGTTGGTGCCGGTCCTGATGCTGGCCCTTTCAGCTTGCTTGCCGCCCTCCTCTGAAGGACTTTCCCCACAGCCTGGCTCCGGGTCACAAACGCCCGGCTCAGGACAGGCCCAACCCACCCGGGGCGGCACCGCGGTTCAGCCTGCAGGTCCCGCCGGCCCGGCAGCACCCCAGGAAAACGCGCCCGCTGTTCCGTGGCTTCCACTGGGACCGATAGGGCCCAACGATCCCACATCAGGTCAGCGTTACCTCCTGCTCCAGCAATTCCAGTGCGATTCGCTGGCCCGCAGCCTCGAAGGGGCTGCGGACGAGGCTGTTTGGCTGGCAGGGGCAGCTGTCTGCCGCGCTGTGCAAAGCGGAAGCAAAGAGGACTGGGAAAAGGCGTCCAACGCTGTTTCAGCGACCCCGCGGATTCCGCAGAACCAGTGCCTGGAGTTCAGGGTCGCGGCAATGGCGGCCTCGTTGGTGGCCCAGCACCGCAGCAACCCGGATGCGGCGATCACAGTGGTACCCGGCCAGGGTGAAGCATGCCCCCGCCAGTTGGTTGGTTTAACCGTGGTGGACGAACAGCTCAGGCCGGTGCCGGGAACGCCCCGCGCCTCGGGTCCAAGTTCAGGGGGCACCATTGTGCGTCTTGACGGCTATTACGTCCGCGTTGGTGATGTGCTCTTTGACGGCGTTCCGGCAGACGTCGAATTCGTGGGAGCGAGGGAAGACTACGGGACGCTCTACCTGCGGATGCCACCGGCGCAGGGACGGAAGTCGGTTCGGATCTCGGTGACTGACACCGTGGACATTGCCGGGGCGGTCACCTTTTTCTATGACGACGCCGGGGCCACTTCGGGCGCGGCAGGAACCGGAACACCAACCGATGGGAGTCCGCGCACCAGCAGCCAGCCGCCGTCGCCACCATCGGTGGAAGCATCTCCCACGGCCGCGTCGTGAGCGACACCCCGCAGGCCCCGGACCCAAGCAATACGCGGTGGCGGCGCGGCCTGGAGGTGCTCTCCGTGGTCGGTCCGCCGTTGACGGTGGTCACGGCCCTGCTGGTGTATTTCGGCTGGGCCCGCACCGACGCGCAAGCCAAAGCGATGGGGTTGGACGTCAGCCTGTTTGGCTACACGGTCCAGGATTTCATTTTGAGGAGCATCCAGTCACTGTTCCAGCCCCTGGCCTGGCTGGCAGTGATCGGCTTGCTGTGGCTCATGCTGGACAGGGCAGTGGCCCGCGTCCTGGAGATCCCGCGGCACCGGAAACGGGTCCAGCTGACCGCGACCGTGGTTCTCCTCCTGGGCTTCGCCTACGCGGCAGTGATGTGGATAGCAGTGACTGCGCGCCCCGGACAAGCCGTTCTGTACGCGCCCTTCCTTATCGCTGCCGGACTGGTTGTGGGCGCGTGGGGCCTCAGCGTGCGGCGCCGGGCAGCCGGGCCTTCGGTGCAGGCCCAGCGCGCCGCTCCGCGCGGCATCGAGGGGTGGCTGGTCTTTATCCTGGTCACGCTGCTCCTTTTTTGGGGAACGTCCGATTACGCGCAGGCCCTGGGACGGGGAGCGGCGATCGACTACCAGGAGCGGTCGCACCTGCTGCCCACCGCTGTCGTGTACAGCAAGGAGCGGCTTGCCCTCACCGTGCCCAACGTCCAGGAAGCGTCGGTGGGTTCGGAGGCTGCGCCGCTCTACCGTTACACCGGCCTGCGCTTGCTGGTGGTCAGCGGTGGACGGATCTTCCTGCTGAACGACGACTGGTCGCTCCAGCATGGCCGGGTTGTGGTCCTGCCTGACAATGGGAGCGTCCGCGTGGAGTATGGGAACCCTGCTTCCGACTGACTAGTCTGGGCCCATGTCGACCTTCCAGTACTACGTAGCTTCAACCATCGACGGCTTTATCGCCTCGCCGGACGACGACCTTGGCTGGCTCCTGCAGTTCGAAAACGTTGACGGCGTGAACCAGGGCATCGAGTCGTTCATGGCCGGCGTCGGTTCCATCGCGATGGGCGGTGACACCTACAGATGGCTCATGGAGCACGCACCCGGCGACTGGCCGTACCCCACCATTCCTTGTTGGGTCTTCACCCACCACGAGTACTCAGCACCTGCCAGCTCGGACGTCACCTTCGTTCGGGGCGACGTCACGGAGTTCGCCCCGGACCTGCTGAAGGACGCCGGCGAAAAGAACGTGTGGTTGTTGGGCGGAGGGGACCTCGTGGCGCAATTCGCCAACGCCGGACTGCTTGACGAAATCATCGTCACCATCGTGCCCGTGGTGTTGGGCGCGGGAAAGCCGCTCTTGCCGCTCAAGGGCCCGACGCCGCCACTCGAGTTGGTCTCCTCAAGGATCCTTGGCGGGGCCGCGGCCGAGTTGCACTACCGGCTTCCGCAACGCCCACGGTAGTCGCCGCTTCCGTCCCGCCGGAGGTTCAGTGCCGGTTGTCCCGAATCATGTTGGTGATGCGGGCTGTTGAAAGCCGGCGGCCCTTCTCGTCAGTGATGACAATCTCATGGGTGGCCAAAGTCCCACCAAGGTGGATTGCCGTACAGGTGCCTGTCACGGTGCCCGTCGCCACGGAGCGGTGATGGGTGGCGCCCACCTCGATGCCCACGGCGTGGCGTCCCCTTCCGGCGTGCAGTGAAGCCGCGAAAGAGCCGAGGGTTTCGGCCAGCACAACGTGGGCCCCGCCATGGAGGATGCCCGCCACCTGCGTGTTTCCCTCGACGGGCATGGTGGCCACCATGCGTTCGGCACTCATTTCGGTGAAGCGGATTCTCATTTTCACCACGAGGGTTCCCACTCCGTGCGCGGAAAGCCAATCGTGGAATTCTTCCGGCACCCCCGCCTCGTTGAGTTGGTCCACAAAGTTGTTCGGCGTGAAATTGTCCATCATGCCAACTAGGCTGGCACCTGTGAGTGAAACAACCAAACCGGACCAGGTTCCAACGGCCCAAGCTGCTGCCATTGCCACAGCACCCGCCCCCACTGCCACGACATCCAGCAGCATCGCGGGGGAGGGCCGGCCCAGGTTGCTGGTCCTGGACGGCCACTCCATGGCTTTCCGGGCGTTCTATGCCCTGCCCGCCGAAAATTTCTCCACGGCACGGGGCCAGTACACCAACGCCGTGCACGGTTTCACGTCCATGCTGATCAACCTGATCAAGGACCAGAAGCCAACCCACGTCGCCGTCGCCTTTGACGTCTCCGACGACACTACGTTCCGGAAGGCTGAATACAGCGAGTACAAGGGCGGCCGCAATGCCACCCCGGCGGAGTTCGCCGGCCAGATCGGCCTCATTGCCCGGGTGATGGAGGCGTGGGGAATCAAGACCATCGCCATGCCCGGCTACGAAGCTGACGACGTCCTGGCCACACTGGCTTCCCAGGCTGATGCCGCCGGTTTCGAAGTGCTGCTCGTCTCCGGCGACCGCGACGCCTTCCAGCTCATCAACGACAACGTCTTTGTGCTGTACCCCAAGCAGGGCGTGAGCAACATTCCCAAGATGGACGCAGCTGCCATTGAAGAAAAGTACTTCGTCAAGCCAGGCTTGTACTCCGACCTCGCCGCCCTGGTGGGGGAATCGGCGGACAACCTCCCCGGCGTTCCGGGCGTTGGCCCCAAGACCGCGGCCAAGTGGATCAACCTTTACGGTGGCTTGGAGGGAATCCTGGAGAACCTCGACTCCATTGGCGGCAAGGTGGGTGGAGCGCTCAAGGAGAACCTCGAAAACGTCAAGCGCAACCGCAGGCTTAACCAGCTGCTGACCGACTTGGACCTGCCCATCACTTTGGAGGATCTGCACGAACCACGTCCGGACCGGCAGGCGATTGAAGAGCTCTTTGAAGAGCTTGAATTCAGGACCCTCCGTACGCGTCTATTCGACCTCTACGGAGATGACACTGCGGGCGCTGCGCCAGAGACCATTGACGCTCCCGAGTTCGCAACCCTGACGGATGCTCCAGGACTGGAAGCGTTTTTCAAAGCAGGCTCCGGGGTCCGGTCCGCACTGGCGGTCCAGCTTGTTCCGGGCCGTATCGGCGACGACGCCAGCGCGCTGGCAGTCGTCCGCGCCAACGGGGCCGCCTTCATTGAGTTGACCGGCCTGGACGCCGCAGCCGAAGAAGTCCTGGCCCGCTGGCTGCGTGACCCCGAAGAAGCCAAGGTCCTTCACGAGTTCAAACCGGCGCTCAAAGCCCTGCACAACCGCGGCCTGGGCCTCGAAGGGGTAGTGGACGACACCTCGATCTCCGGCTACCTGATCCAACCGGACCGCCGCAGCTACGATCTCGCGGAACTGGCACAGGTTCACCTCAAGATCTCCCTGGCCGCAGCCGTCGCCCCGTCCGGCCAACTGGAACTGGATCTCTCCGGTGATACGGACCAAGCTGCCGCCGCAGCGCTGGTGCAGCATGCCGCCGTCGTACATGCGCTCAGCAAGCATTTCGAAAAGGAGCTCGCGGACCGCAAGGCCGATGCCCTCCTGACCACCCTGGAGCTTCCTGTGGCGCGGGTCCTGGCCCAGATGGAACTGACGGGCATCTATGTCTCAACGGACCGCATGGATGAGCAACTGGCTGACCTCACCAAGGTGATCGAGTCTGCCCAGGAGCAGGCGTTTGCCGCGATCGGCCATGAAGTGAACCTGGGTTCGCCCAAGCAACTGCAAACCGTCCTCTTTGAGGAACTGGGACTTCCCAAAACCAAGAAGATCAAGTCCGGCTACACCACTGACGCCGCGTCCCTCAAAGGCCTCCTGGAAAAGACGGGCCACGAATTCCTGGTGCAGCTCATGGCGCACCGTGAGTCCTCCAAACTGGCCCAGATGGTGGAAACGCTGAAGAAGTCGGTGGCCGAGGACGGGCGGATCCACACCACCTACGCGCAGAACATCGCGGCCACCGGCCGCATCTCCTCGAACAACCCCAACCTGCAGAACATCCCGGTCCGCAGCGAAGAGGGCCGCCGCGTTCGCGGCATCTTCGTGGTGAGCGAGGGCTACGAGTGCTTGCTTTCCGCCGACTATTCCCAGATTGAAATGCGCATCATGGCCCACCTCTCGGGCGATGAAGCGCTGATCCAGGCGTACCGCGACGGCGAAGACCTGCACCGTTTCGTGGGATCGCGGATCTTCAATGTTGCCCCCGCAGAAGTCACCAGCGCCATGCGATCCAAGGTCAAGGCGATGTCCTACGGTCTTGCCTATGGCCTCACCTCCTTTGGATTGTCCAAGCAGCTGGAGATCTCCGTGGATGAAGCCCGGACCTTGATGAAGGACTACTTTGACCGCTTCGGCGGAGTCCGGGACTACCTGAGGGGCGTGGTCGATCAGGCCAGGACTGATGGCTACACCGCCACCATCGAAGGCCGCCGCCGTTACCTCCCGGACCTGACCAGCACCAACCGGCAGGCACGCGAGGCAGCCGAGCGCATCGCCCTGAACTCGCCCATCCAGGGTTCAGCAGCGGACCTCATCAAGCGGGCCATGCTGGGTGTCTCGGCCGAGCTGGCCAGCCAAGGCCTGAAGTCCCGGATGCTGCTGCAGGTCCACGACGAACTTGTCCTTGAAGTTGCTCCCGGCGAACGCGAAGCCGTGGAAAAACTCGTCATAGAACAAATGGGTTCCGCGGCGGACCTCTCCGTTCCGCTCGACGTCCAGATCGGCGTCGGCTCGAGCTGGTACGAGGCCGGGCACTAGTCCAGGGAAGTTCGCAAGCCCACGCTGGGGGCGCGCCGCCGTGATGGTGGCGCGCCCCCAAGCCTCTGGCTAGGCTCGAAGGCGTGGCTGATCCCAAGGAACAAAACACCGAAAAATATTCCGTCCAAAGATTCCCCGTCGTGGCCGACCGCAACGACGCAGCGTACAGCCGCTGCACCAGCTGGGTGCAGGCTGTCTCCCACGGATTCCACCAGGATCGGCGGGACGAGGAATACCTCGCCAAAACCCTGGCGGCCTACCAGACTGACAAGCGTGAGCTGACCGGCGTTTACATCACAGGCGAGGCGCCCGGGCATTCCCTTCCCGCCGATGTCCCTGTGGCAACGTACGCCACCATGCGCAAATCCCTGAACATCGGCTTCGGCCGGCAGCTGGAGTCGAACCTGATCACCGCCGTGACTGTCCGCGGAACGCACCGGCGCAACGGCATCCTGCGGGGAATGATTACCGCGGACCTGGAAGGCGCCAAGGACGACGGCCTCGCAATGGCGGCGCTCACTGCCTCCGAAGGTTCCATCTACGGACGCTTCGGTTTCGGCGTCGCCACTTTTGAACGTAGCATCACCGTGGATACGGGTCCTCGCTTCCGCCTTGGAGGCGAGCCCTGGGGCACCGTTGAGGTCGCCGACCCGTCCGTCCTCCTGGGCGTGGCGCCGGAGGTTTTCGCACGTGTTCAGTGGCTCACCCCAGGGTCTGTTGACCGGCAGGAGTATTACCGGCTCCTGGCCTCAGGTTCCATCGGTCACGACGGAAAACCTGACATGTCCGTCCGTTCGGCGCTGCACTACGACACGTCCGGAACATTGGATGGCTACGTTTCCTACCGTTTCAAGGGCTGGGACCATAAGCCGTACACCATGGAAATCGTGGACCTTGTTGCAGCAAGCAACGTGGCCTACCTCGACTTATGGCGCTTCCTTGGCAGCATCGACCTCATTGACCAGGTGACCTGGGCCGAGGCTCCTGTGGACGATCCTTTGGCGTGGGCGCTGGAAGACCCACGATGCATCGAGGCTTCGGAAGTCCAGGACATGCTGTGGCTCAGGATTCTGGATACAAAGGCCGCGTTGGAGGCCAGGAGCTATCCCGCGCCCGGCCGGTTGGTTCTTGAAGTAAGGGACCGTTTAGGGCTGGCGGAGGGCACCTGGGTTCTGGAGTCCGACGGCGGTGCTGCCGCCGCCGTCGTCGATAGTGACGCCGGATTGGCGCCCGACCTGAGCCTTGACGCCGCTGATCTCGCGTCCATTTACCTCGGTGCCGTCTCGCCCGTGACGCTCGCCGCAGCCGGCCGTATCCACGAGAACACTCCCGGCGCCGCTTTCGAGGCCCAGCAGATGTTCGCGGTGGAACGTTCCGCCCACTGTCTGACACACTTCTAGTCGATACCGTTCACACAATCACATAGTCACAACGTCAGTAAGGACATCCATGGGGGATTCCAAGCGGCGGTCTTTGACCGGCCGTCGATCAGTGCTGCTTGGAATGGCAGGTTTAGCGGCTGCTGTCCTGGCCGGATGTTCGGACGGGACCGGCTCCCGGCCAGCCGCTCCTGAACCGGGCATGGCCACCGGACAGCCGAGGACCTCCGGTCCGGCCACGCCACCTCCGTCCATCGCCACCAAGTCAAGCGAGCAGGCGGCCGCCGCCCGTGCGCAGCCGGGCTCCAAGCCCCCCATCGTGCCGGACAAACGGAGCATCCTTGCTGAGTTCGCGGGCAAGTTGCCCAAGGAATGGGGGCTGCACGTCACAGGCGTTGTCAACGACGCCCCCTCCAAACAGGCGGCGCTGACCTTCGATGCCTGCGGCGGACCAGGCGGTTCAGAATATGACCGTGAACTGCTGCAAACGCTTCGCCGGCTAAAGGTCCCCGCAACGCTGTTCGTCAACAGCCGGTGGATCCATGCCAATCCCGGGCTCTCGGCAGAACTTGCAGCGGATCCCCTGTTCGAACTCGCCAACCACGGCACCTCACACCTTCCTTTGTCGGTCAGCGGCAAATCCGCCTACGGAATCACCGGAACGGCGAACGCAGCCGCTGCCTACGACGAACTCGCAGGCAACCAGGCTGTCATGCAGGATACTTTCGGGAAGTCCCCGCGGTTCTTCCGCCCGGGGACTGCCTTTTACGACGACGTCGCGGCAGCGATGACGCGAAGACTCGGCATGCTGCCGGTGAACTTCACGATCAATGGCGACGGCGGCGCGACCTTCCCGGCAGCCACGGTCGCCAACGAGGTGGGGCGGGTTGGACCCGGGGACATCGTGATTTCGCACTTCAACAAACCGGCAGGCGCGACGGCGAAAGGCTATGCGACGGTCCTTCCGAAGTTGCTGGACAAGGGTGTTTCGTTCGGGCGGCTTGGGGATGTCCTCTTGCCGTGACGCTGCTTTTGACCCTGCTTTGCCCTTGCGACTAGAATAAACGGGCGTGTACTACGTGCATGCATCCATTTTGTACTAATCCACAAATCAGGATGACCCGGCGTTTTGCCGTGTTCTGCCGTCCGGACCCGGGCGGCAGCGGTTTGCCTGACCGACTAACTATCCACAACGGAGCCCCTACTACATGACCATCACCTCCACCGAGAAGCCCGGTACCCCCGTAGTCGCCATTAACGACATCGGTACCGCTGAGGACTTCCTCGCAGCTGTCGACGCCACCATCAAGTACTTCAACGACGGAGACCTCGTCGAAGGTACCGTCGTCAAGGTCGACCGCGACGAAGTTCTGCTCGACATCGGTTACAAGACCGAAGGTGTCATCCCTTCCCGCGAGCTTTCCATCAAGCACGATGTTGATCCCGGTGACGTCGTCGCCGTTGGCGATCAGGTCGAAGCTTTGGTTCTCACCAAGGAAGACAAAGAAGGCCGTCTGATCCTCTCCAAGAAGCGTGCTCAGTACGAGCGCGCCTGGGGCGACATCGAGAAGGTCAAGGAAGAAGACGGTGTCGTTACCGGTACCGTCATCGAGGTTGTCAAGGGTGGCCTCATCCTGGACATCGGCCTGCGCGGCTTCCTGCCCGCATCCCTCGTCGAGATGCGTCGTGTTCGCGACCTCGCTCCGTACATCGGTCAGCAGATCGAAGCCAAGATCATCGAGCTGGACAAGAATCGCAACAACGTTGTCCTGTCCCGCCGTGCATGGCTCGAGCAGACCCAGTCCGAGGTTCGCTCCACGTTCCTCAACAAGCTGGAAAAGGGCCAGGTTCGTCCCGGCGTTGTCTCCTCCATCGTCAACTTCGGTGCATTCGTGGACCTGGGCGGCGTAGACGGCCTCGTTCACGTTTCCGAGCTGTCCTGGAAGCACATCGACCACCCGTCCGAGGTTGTCGAAGTTGGCCAGGAAGTCACCGTCGAGGTCCTCGAAGTGGATCTGGACCGCGAGCGTGTCTCCCTGTCCCTCAAGGCTACGCAGGAAGACCCGTGGCAGACCTTCGCCCGCACCCACGCCCTGGGCCAGGTTGTTCCGGGTAAGGTCACCAAGCTGGTTCCGTTCGGTGCGTTCGTTCGCGTCGAAGACGGCATCGAAGGCCTCGTCCACATCTCCGAGCTGGCTGTGCGCCACGTTGAGCTCGCCGAGCAGGTTGTCTCCGTTGGCGACGAACTGTTCGTCAAGGTCATCGACATCGACCTCGAGCGTCGCCGCATCTCCCTCTCCCTCAAGCAGGCAAACGAGGGCGTTGACGCTGACAGCACCGAGTTCGACCCCGCTCTGTACGGCATGGCCGCTGAGTACGACGAAGAGGGCAACTACAAGTACCCCGAGGGCTTCGACCCCGAGTCGAACGAATGGCTCGAGGGCTACGAGACCCAGCGCGCCGCTTGGGAGCAGCAGTACGCTGACGCCCAGACCCGTTGGGAAGCCCACAAGAAGCAGGTTGCCCAGCACGCTGCCGACGACGCTGCAGCTGCAACGTCCGGCGAGAGCGATTCCGGCACCACCAGCTACTCCTCGGAGCCGGCTGCTGCTGAGTCCAACGCTGGTACCCTGGCATCCGACGAAGCACTCGCCGCACTGCGCGAGAAGCTGACCGGCAACTAATTCCGCCTCCCTCACGGGATGTGCTGAATAGCCAAAGAAGGACCCCTGCCTCCGGGCAGGGGTCCTTCTGGTTTAATCATGTGGAACGAAGCCCCGGCTAACGGAGCAGCAGCTGTGCCTTAACCAAAGTCCCTTCGAATATGAGTTCGGCACCGAGGGAAGACAGCAGGGCTTGTGCAGCCTTGTTTCCTGGCGCGGTGCAGGCTTCAAGGACGGCGAAGCCACGAGCACGCGCTTCGTCTGCCACGAGTTGGAGGGCCAACCGCCCCACCCCCTGGCTGCGGAAGCGAGTGGCCAGCCAGATGCCGGTTTCTGCGGCGTCAGACCCGAACGACTTCAACCGCACGGAGCCCATCACCGTTCCGCCCGCAACCACTGCCCAGGTCTTCTCACGCGCCGGCCCGTCAAGTCCGGCTGCAGCCGCGCGGTGATAGGCGCGGAACCAGGCGATTCGCTCAGGGTTCCAGGACGGCGTCGAGCCCAGGGGCGGAGTGACCTCATCGGCGCTGGCCTGCACCAAGGCCACGGCAAGCAATTCTTCGAGAACGCTTTCGTCAACGTCGGCCAGTGCCACAAAGAGTTCCCCGGTTGCTTCAGGGCACATCGATCCACTCCGTTCCCTGGGGAATCAGCTTGCCGGTGCCTGAAGTGAGGGCAGCTACGCGGGCTTGGGCGTCCGCGATGGCGTGGCTGTTGTCCGGCAGCGCTATCCGAAGGACCGTGTGCTTGGCTTCATAGCTGGTGTTCGACATAACAAAGCCGGAGCCACGCAGCTCGTTCTCCAACCGCCCGGCGTCCGCGTGCGGCACGTCGAAATCACAAAGCCGCAGCCGACGGCGCTGCACCAGTGGCGCCAGCTCCAAAGCTGCTGATACCGATTCGGAGTAGGCGCGGACCAGCCCGCCCGCGCCCAGGAGGATTCCGCCGAAATATCGCACGACGACGACGCTTACGTCGCTAAGGTCCGTCACCCCGGGTGCGGTCTCACGCTTGAGGAGTGCCTCCATCATGGGGATACCCGCCGTGCCCGACGGTTCGCCGTCGTCACTGGAACGTTGAATCATCCTGTCCGGACCCACAAGGAAAGCCGAACAGTGGTGCCGTGCATCATGGAACTCGCGTCGCAACGCGGCCACCAGGGAGCGTGCAGTGTCTTCGTCCGGCGAGCGGCGGAGGACAGTGATGAAACGTGACCGGCGGATTTCGAGTTCGTGGCGGAAATCCGGACCTGCCGCAAGCGTCGTGTAGTGGGTCGCACGGCTTTCTTCCTCAACTTCCACCGCTTCAGTCTAGTGTTGAGGAGTGCTGAAAATTGGGCTGACGGGCGGCATCGCCTCAGGTAAATCACTGGTGTCATCACGGTTGCAGGAACTGGGCGCCCTCCTCATCGACGCAGACCTCATCGCGCGCCAGGTGGTGGAACCGGGAACGCCTGGCCTGGAACAGGTTGTTGAAGCATTCGGCCCTGGCATCCTTGACCCCGACGGCAGGCTGGACCGCCCCAAGCTGGGCTCAATCGTGTTTCGCGACCCGGGGCAGCGCGAAGTCCTGAACGGCATCGTGCACCCCCTCGTCCGCCGAGCTGCGGCGGCCATCATGGAAAGCGCCGGCCCAGGCGACATCGTGGTTCAGGACATCCCGCTCCTGGTGGAAACAGGGCAGGGCAGCAACTTTCACCTGGTATTGGTGGTGGATGCCCCCGATGACCTTCGCCTCCAACGGATGGTCGGGCTTCGGGGAATGACGCCGGAGGACGCGCGTTCGCGCATGGCAGCCCAGGCTGCCAGGGCAGAACGAAACGCCGCCGCCGACATCATCCTGGATAACTCAGGTAGCCGGCAGGATCTGCTTTCCGCTGTTGATGTGTTGTGGGAGCAGCGACTGGTGCCTTTCGCGGACAACCTGAAGCGAGGCGTCCGGGCCGCGCGGACCGACGCTCCCGCCATGGCGGGGCCCAATGGCGATTGGGTCCGCCAAGCTGCCCGGCTGGCAGCCCGCATCACAGTGGCCGCTCCGGACTTGATCCTGGCGGTGGACCACATCGGATCCACATCCGTGCCGGGCCTGGCAGCGAAAGACGTGCTGGACCTCCAGCTTGCCGTGGCCGACCTGGAAACGGCCGACCGAATCTCGCCGCTGCTCGGCGCGGCTGGCTTTCCCGCCGTGCCACACGTCCGGGGCGACACCTCCAAGCCGTCCCACCCGGATCCGGAGGACTGGCAGAAGCGTTTCCATGCCAACGCCGACCCCGGACGGGCCGTGAACCTGCACGTCCGGGTGGCAGGATCACCTGGCTGGTACTACGCGCTGTTATTCCGCGACTGGCTCAGGGCAGAACCCTCCGCCCGGGCTCTGTACGAGGCCCATAAGCGTCACTTGGCAGCTTTGCATGCCGCCGACAAGGGCGCCGCGGCGTACGCGGAGGCCAAGGAGCCCTGGTTCACCGAGGTAGCGTGGCCGATGATGGAGGAGTGGGCCGAGCGCGCTGGCTGGACGCCGCCGTCGTACTCATCTTCCGCTGAACGCAAACGCGGACAGTAGCTGTCCGGGGGCGGGGGTAGATTTGATGTATGAGCCTTGCCCAGGAAATCAACCGTGTCGTTGCGCCCTTTGAAGTTGTCAGTGACTACAAGCCTGCCGGCGACCAGCCGACCGCCATTGCCGAACTGACAGAACGCATCAATAACGGTGAGAAGGACGTAGTCCTCCTCGGCGCCACAGGTACGGGCAAAAGCGCTACCACGGCCTGGCTTATCGAACAGGTCCAGCGGCCCACGCTGGTGATGGTCCAGAACAAGACGCTCGCCGCGCAGCTGGCCAACGAATTCCGCGAGCTCCTGCCGAACAACGCCGTGGAGTATTTCGTTTCGTACTACGACTACTACCAGCCCGAGGCCTACGTTGCGCAAACGGACACCTTCATCGAGAAGGACTCGTCCATCAACGAGGAAGTCGAGCGCCTGCGCCACTCCGCCACCAACGCCTTGCTGACCCGTCGCGATGTCATCGTGGTGGCGACCGTGTCCTGCATTTACGGCCTGGGCACCCCGGAAGAATACATTGCCGGCATGGTAACCCTCCGCAAGGGTGCGGAAATGAACCGTGACCATCTGCTGCGGAAGTTTGTCTCCATGCAGTACGCCCGCAACGACATGGACTTCCACCGCGGAACGTTCCGTGTCCGGGGCGACACCGTGGAGATCATCCCCATGTACGAGGAACTCGCCATCAGGATCGAGTTCTTCGGTGATGAGATCGAGAACATCCAAACCCTCCATCCGCTGACGGGCGAGGTCATCCGGGACGAGGAAGAGATGTATGTCTTCCCGGCGTCGCACTATGTGGCCGGACCCGAACGCATGGCCCGGGCCATCAAGCGGATCGAAGATGAGCTCGCAGACCGCTTGAAGGTCCTTGAAGCGCAAAACAAGCTGGTGGAAGCCCAGCGGCTCCGCATGCGCACCACGTATGACCTCGAAATGATGCAGCAGATGGGATTCTGCAACGGCATCGAGAACTACTCCGTGCACATCGACGGCCGTGATCCCGGCACCGCACCGCACTGCCTTCTTGATTACTTCCCGGACGATTTCCTGCTGGTGGTCGATGAATCGCATGTCACGATTCCGCAGATTGGCGCCATGTACGAAGGGGACATGTCGCGCAAGCGGAACCTGGTGGACTTCGGCTTCCGCCTGCCTTCCGCCATGGACAACCGGCCGCTGAAATGGGACGAATTCCTGGAGCGCATCGGCCAGACGGTCTACCTTTCTGCCACGCCCGGAAAGTACGAGCTCGGCAAAGCCGATGGCTACGTCCAGCAGATCATCCGTCCCACGGGCCTCATCGATCCCGAGGTCGTGGTCAAGCCCACCAAGGGCCAGATCGATGACCTCCTGGGGGAGATCAGGATCCGGACGGAGAAGAACGAGCGCGTTCTTGTGACCACGCTGACCAAGCGTATGGCCGAAGACCTCACGGATTACCTGGTGGGCCACGGGATCAAGGTTGAATACCTGCACTCGGACGTTGACACCTTGAGGCGGGTGGAGCTCCTCAGGGAGCTCCGCATGGGTGTCTTCGATGTCCTGGTCGGAATCAACCTGCTTAGGGAAGGCCTGGACCTGCCTGAGGTCTCCTTGGTGAGCATCCTCGACGCAGACAAAGAAGGCTTCCTGCGTTCTTCCACGTCGCTGATCCAAACCATCGGCCGTGCCGCTCGTAACGTTTCGGGCCAGGTCCACATGTATGCCGACCGCATCACCGACTCCATGGCGCACGCCATCGATGAGACCAACCGTCGCCGCGCCATCCAGGTCAAGTACAACACCGAGCACGGCATCGATCCGCAGCCCTTGCGCAAGAAGATCGCCGATATCACCGACCAATTGGCCAAGGAAGATGCCGATACCCAGGAGCTGCTCAACAACAACAGGCTGGCCAAGGGCGGCAAGCGCGGCAAGGCGTCCGCGAAGGGCGCTGCGACCGTCAGGCAGGATGGCCTGGCCGCCGCTCCGGCAGAGGACCTGGTGGGCCTGATTGAACAGCTCACCGAACAGATGCATGGAGCTGCTGCCGAACTGCAGTTCGAGGTTGCAGCCAGGATCCGTGACGAAGTCAAGGAGTTGAAGCGGGAATTACGCCAGATGCAGACCGCCGGTCACGCCTAGGGTATGGTTTAAGGCACGTAGGGGAGTATCCCAAGCGCTAGGTTCGTCAGCACGCAAGGCATGGTTGCCTCGCCGGGCCTAGCGGGTCGCCATGTCAGAGCATCAAACGCTCCAGGCGGCCGGAGAGACTTACACCGTTTTCCCGTACCCTGCGAAAGGCCCTTTAATGGAGCTCCCTGTCTGGTTCGAGGTCGGCTCGTTCGTCGTCCTTGGAATTATCCTGGCTATCGACCTGCTGTTGGTCGTCAAGCGCCCCCACGAACCTTCAATGAAGGAAGCCGGCCTGTGGGTCGCCTTCTACGTGGCCTTGGCCATGGTGTTCGCCGGAGCCATGTTCTACTTCACCGGCCCGGAGTACGGCAGCCAATTCATTGCCGGCTGGGTCACTGAATACAGCCTCAGCATCGACAACCTGTTTGTCTTCATCATCATCATGGCCCGCTTCGCTGTACCCCGTAAGTACCAGCAGGAAGTGCTGATGGTAGGCATCATCATCGCCTTGGTGCTCCGCGGCATTTTCATTGCCCTCGGCGCCGTGGTGATCGAGCAGTTCAGTTGGGTGTTCTACATCTTCGGCGCCTTCCTCCTGTGGACCGCATGGAAGCAAGCCAAGGACTCCGGTGAGGATGAAGAAGAAGGGGCCGAGAACCCCTTGATTGCCCGCCTCCGCAAAGTGCTTCCGATGTCGGAAAAGTTCGACGGCGGCAAGTTGCGGACCACTGTTGGCGGCAAGAAGGTCTTTACCCCCATGCTGATCGTCTTCGTGACCATCGGCCTGACCGACCTCCTCTTCGCTGTGGACTCCATTCCCGCGATCTTCGGCCTGACCCAGAGTGCCTTCATTGTGTTCACGGCCAACATCTTCGCCCTGATGGGTCTTCGCCAGCTCTACTTCCTGTTGGGTGGACTCATGACCCGCCTGGTGTACCTGAAGCACGCATTGTCCGTTATTTTGGCGTTCATCGGGGTCAAGCTTGTCCTGCATGCAATGCACGTCAACGAACTGCCCTTCATCAACGGTGGCCACCACATCGAGTGGGCCCCGGAGATCCCCACCTATGTCTCACTTGCGGTGATCGTCGGAACCATCATCGTGGCGGTCGTGGCCAGCCTTCTCAGCCCGGCAGCCCGCCAGGCCAAGCTCGATGCCCGGCTCGAGGAAGACGCGCGAAAGAGCCTCAGCGAGGCAGAGTAACTTCATCGAAAGTTGTAGTCTCATGAAGTGACTACCTCCCCAACCACGGCGCTGGACCCACAACGGGTTCAGCGCCGTAGTGTTTTCCTGCTCAGTGCGTCCCAGCTCCTCAGCGGTGTCGGGAATGGCGCGACGCTTTCCATTGGCTCCCTGCTGGCTGTTGAACTGTCCGGCTCCGAGGCATGGGCAGGTTCCATCACAACGGTGTTGACGTTGGCGGCCGCCATTGCCGCCCTTCCCTTGGCACGGTTGGCCGAAGCCCGTGGCCGCAGGGTGGGTCTCGTCACTGGTTTGGTGGCCGCCATGATCGGAGCACTGCTGTTCATCGTCGCCGTGATGGCCCGCTCATTTCCTATCCTGATACTGGGGGCAGCGTTCCTGGGCCTGGGCACGGCGGCGAACCTCCAGGCGCGGTTCGCGGCCGTGGACCTCGCCGAGCCTGAACATCGTGGCCGGTCCCTGTCCACCGTGGTCTGGGCCATCACGATTGGCGCGGTTGCCGGGCCGAACCTCATACAGCCCGGTGCGCTGGTGGGCCAGGCACTGGGACTGCCGCCTATTGCCGGTCCCTTTGTCTTTTCCGCGGCCGGACTTCTCTTGGCCTCCGTCCTCCTGTTCCTGGGCTTGAGGCCGGATCCCTTGCTGCTTGCACGCCACCTGGCGTCCACGGCGAACGCTTCCGATGCCGCCGGGAGACCCCCGATCAGGGGAACGGTACTGTCCGGCCTGCGTGCCGTTCGTTCGTCCCCGCAGGCGTTTCTGGCACTCGCCGCAGTAGTTGCCGCCCACGGAGTCATGGTCGCCATCATGTCCATGACGCCGCTTCACCTCCAGCAACTGGTGGGTGGATCCCATGGGGGACATCATGGGGGCACCACGGACAGTACGGATGCTCTGGTGATCATTGGACTCACCATTTCGCTTCACATTGCCGGCATGTTCGCGTTGTCCCCGTTGTGGGGGTGGCTGACGGACAAGGCGGGGCGGCTGCAGACCATTGCCATCGGGCACGGCCTCTTGCTGCTGGCCGTGTTCATCGCAGGCTTCGGGCAGAATGAACCCACCCTGGTCACCGCCGGATTGATCCTCCTGGGGCTCGGCTGGTCAGCCGCGACCATCGCCGGTTCGACGATGCTGGCAGAGAGCGTCAGCCCGGATGAACGGGTGACCGTGCAGGGGGTCTCCGACACCTTGATGGGTGCCGCTGGAGCACTCGGCGGCGCGACATCCGGTCTGCTGCTTGCGTGGATCGGCTACCAGGGCCTCAACATGGCGTCGGGCTTTGTGGCCGCGGCGGTGCTTGCCATGACACTCGTCATGGCTTTCCGGCGCCGGGCCAGCGTAGGCAGCAGCTGAAGCGAACCCGGTGGCTAATGGGCGCCGCGGACCATGCCGAAGAGCCGTTTGAAGATACCTTCACCATCTTCTGCAATTCCGTCGTGGTGGAAATCCGACGTGACCCACGCTTGGAGACCGCGGACTGCAGCGGCGGTTTCGAGCGACAGGCCGTGGTCCACGTAGATATCGTCTTTGTAGACAGCTGCAGCAACGGGAACGGTATTCGCGGCCAGAACAGCGGTGTCGTACAGCGGTTTCCAGTCTTTTCGGGCAGCCAGAAGTTCGGCAACGTCGCGAAGGGGTGCCAGTGAGGGATCCTGTTCGAAGTACCAGGGGTACACCATCTCCCCGGTGAGCAAGGGCTCGTCAGCGGCAGGCTCGAATTCCGGGTAGTCCTCAAGCACACGCCATGCAGCCCAGTTGGTTGCTTCACCTTGGCCATAGATTGATTCGTGCAGCACGGCGTAGAGCGGATTGGCGGCGCGGCTGACGAGCCCGCGAACTTGCTCAAGGAATGCTTCGGAGAGCCGCTCCCCGTCAAGGGTGTCAATGAAAGCATCTTCCAGGAGGTAATGGAGCGAATCCACTCGGGTGTTGCCGCCCAGGAAAGAACCCACCATTTGGAACCGTTCCGGGGACAACCGCTCGCCACTGGGAAGGAATTCTGGAGTCTTCTCCAAGTGCCGGACGATCTTTGTGACCCTTTCCCGGTCTTCCGGGTACCACCTGAAGTATTCCGCATTGCGGGCCGCTACGCGCTTGAAGGTAGCTTGGTAAACCCGGTCGGCCGGGCCTTCAAGGGGCGCCAAGCCACCGGTGATGAGGACCTCGCGCAGGCCTTCGGGCGCGAAGGACAAGTAAGTCAACGCGCAGAACCCACCGAAGCTTTGGCCCATCACGCTCCACGGCTCCGACCCCAGGAGTCCCCTGATCAATTCGGCATCGGCAACAATGGAATCGGCACGGAAGTGCGTCAGGTACTCAGCCTGCGCAACTGCATCCCCACGAAGCTCCAGCGACTGCCGTTCAACGGGGGTGGAAAGACCCGTGCCTCGTTGGTCGAGCATCAGGATACGGAAATCCCGTGCCGCTGCCTTCATCCATCCGGCCAGGGACGTTACCCGGTTTCCCCTGCCACCAGGGCCGCCCTGCAGGAACAACAACCAGGGGAGCCTTGACGCTTCCTCTGCTGTGTGCGCCGTGGATGAGTATTCCCTGGCAAAGACGGTGATGGTTTCGTCCGTGGCCGCGGTGTCTCCAGGCGAATGCACCAAGGGCACCGTGAAGTAGTGCTCAGCCGTGCGGACCCCGCGGAATTCGTGGCGGGCGTGGATGGTGTGCATTGGCGTGGAGGAGGGCGTCTCAGCCACGGGCAAACGATTCCTGTGCCGTGCCGGCCTTTGTGCCGAACTCTTCCAGGGCCTCTCCGGTAAGGCGGAAGGTGGACCATTCCTCCATGGGAAACGCGCCAAGGTTCTTGTAGAAGTTGATGGAAGGCTCGTTCCAGTTCAGGACGCTCCACTCCACGCGAGCGTAGCCACGTTCGACGGCGGTGGCGGCCAAGTACTGCAGGAGTGCCTTCCCGTGGCCCTCGCCGCGGGCGTCAGGTTCGACGTACAAGTCCTCGAGGTAAATGCCGTGGACGCCTTCCCAGGTGGAGTAGTTCAGGAACCACAGCGCGAATCCCTGCACCTTTCCGGCAGCATTTTCCGCGATCGTGGCGTATACCCGCGGGTTTTCCCCGAAAAGTACTTCAGTGAGCTTCTCCGGGGTGTTTTTGACGGCTTCCGGTTCCTTTTCGTAGATCGCAAGATCGTGGATCATACGCAGGATCGAGGGGACATCGTCAACAGTGGCGTGGCGGATTACACTCATGCAGTCGAGCTTACTAGGCGGAGGGCAGCTTGCTAGCGCCACGTCAAGGTTGACGATCCGTACCGCACCGGCGGGTGTCGATACCTCAGTTGAACACCGTCCACCATCAACGGAGGCCCCACGAAACGGAGCTTGCCGAATGGGCTTGCTGACTCCAGGTAGTCGGGCTGGGGAAGAGCCTGGTTGCTTGCAGAAGCCTGCGGTACCGGCAACCTGAACAGTTCCTCAGCAGTACGCAGCAGGGAGAGCCGGGCCATCCCTCCGGCTCCCGTCCTCCTCTTCTCTGCCAGCAGCCCCAGGATCCCGGCAGCGAGCCCGTAGCCTGTGGCGTGGTCAAGTCCTGGACCGGCAACGCCCCAGGCGTCCACCCGCCGTCGTCCTCCCGCCCGTATTCTTCGGCGATGCCGCAGGCCGCCTGAACCAGGCTGTCGAAACCGCGACGCTGCTTCCACGGCCCGGCGTTTCCCCACGCCGACAACGTTGCCACCACCAGCCCGGGCCTGTCAGCCAACAGAGCCTCACCGCCCAATCCGAATCGCTCCAGACTGCCGGCGCGGTAACCGGTCACAACGACGTCGGCTGTCGAGATCAAGCCCCGCACAACCGCCGATTCATCAGCATTTCGCACATCGGCTACGGCCGAGCGTTTATCGAAGCCGCCATCGACGAATGCCTCCTCCAACTCCGGGAGATGCGGCGGGTCTATCCGTAGAACGTCCGCCCCGAGGGCCCCTAGAAGGCGGGTCGCGGTGGGGCCGGCGATGACGCGGGTCAGGTCCAGGACCCTCAGGCCTGTGAGGGGCCGGCACGGGTCCCGGGACGGGTTCCACCGTGGGGCCAGATCGGGGATATCCTGGGCGGCTGTGGACTGAAAGCTGATCCAGGGCTCATTTCCAAGACCGCTTTGCATGGGGGACGCGACCCAATCAATGCGGCTTCGAACTGCTGTTGCCACCCCGTGGTGGTCGTTGATGGCCTCTTCGGCTTCCAGCGACGTCATCACCAGAAGCGCGCGAGCCACTTCTTCCGGCCCCTTGGCATCCAATGCTTGCATCAGCCGCGCCGCGTGATGTGGGTAATTCGCGTGCAGGCGGATCCAGCCGTCGGAGGTTCGCCGGAAGCCCGAGGCCGGAGCAAAACCCTGGGGTTTGGCGCCATCAATCCTCAGGTGCCCCAGCGAGTCGAACGAGGCAGCGACCGGCCCGGATGACACTGAATATCGGCCCGGGAATCCCGTCAGTGCTTCAAGGGCCGTAGCTGCCGCCTGGACCGAGCCCAAGGCCAGGCCCTCAACATCCAGCGCACCATTCCACCATCTTCGCAATCCCGTTGACGTCGCAGGGGTCGACGCCTTGAGCGCCTCCAGGCTGCACAGGCTGCTGGTCAGGTCAGGGACGGTGTCCATGGCTTCTGCGGCTAGAGCCTGTTGACGTCAGTCACGCGGACTACGGCTGTCCCGCTGTCATCGGATGCTGCCAGGTCCACTTCGGCTGAAATGCCCCAGTCGTGGTTGCCGGCGGGGTCGTCGAAGATCTGCCGGACCTTCCACAAACCCGGCTCCTCCGTAATGATCAGCAAGCCAGGTCCACGCGCGTCCGGCCCGGTTCCGATGTCGTCGTGTTCATCGAAGTAGTCGTCCAGGACTTCTTCCCACCGCTCTGCGCCCCAGCCGGCATCGGCATCGAGTTCACCCAAGGCGGCAGAGTCCTCGTCGGCGAAAAGTTCAACCCTGCGGAACATCTCGTTGCGGACCATCACCCGGAAAGCCCGGATGTTGGAGGTCAATAGTGGTGGCGGGGGAGGAGGGGCGTCATGCGGGGTGGGAGCCAACCCGGCGGTCAGCTCTTCCCACTCGTCCAGCAGGCTGGAGTCCACCTGCCGGACCAGTTCTCCCAGCCACGCGATGAGGTCTTCAAGGTCCTCGCGCAGCATGTCCTGGGGGACCGTCTGCCGGAGCGCACGAAAACCGTCCGCGAGGTACCGCAGGACGATGCCTTCCGAACGTGCCAGGCCATAGAACTGAACAAACTCGCCAAAGTTCATGGCGCGCTCGTACATGTCACGGATGATTGATTTGGGTGCCAGTTCGAAGTCGCCGACCCAGGGGGCCGCCTTTCGGTAGACCTCGAAGGCCTCACCGAGAATCCCTGCCAGCGGCATAGGATAAGTGACTTCATCCAGCATGGCCATTCGCTGCTCATACTCGATGCCGTCAGCTTTCATGGCGGCAACAGCTTCCCCGCGGGCTTTCTTTTGCTGGGCGGAAAGAATCTGTCGCGGCTTTTCCAACGTCGACTCAATGACGGAAACAACGTCAAGGGCGTAGGAAGGAGAGTCCGGATCCAGCAGTTCCAAAGCCGCAAGTGCGAAAGGGGACAGTGGTTGGTTGAGGGCAAAGTTTGCTTGGAGGTGGACCGTCAGCCGGACCGACCGTCCCTCTGCTTCCTGTTCTTCCTCGGGAATGCGTTCAACCACCCCGGCAGCAAGCAGCTCCCGATAGATCCCAAGGGCCTTCTTCATCAACCGGAGTTGGGCGGGCCGGCTCTCGTGGTTCTCACTGAGTAATCGTCGCGTGGCCTGGAAAGGGTCTCCGGGTCGCTCCATGAGGTTGAGCAACATCGCATGGGTCACGGTGAAACTCGATGTCAGCGGCTCCGGAATCGACTCGACGAGCTTCTTGAAGGTCGGTTCGCCCCAGGAGACGAATCCTTCAGGCGGCTTCTTTTTGACTACTTGGCGGAGTTTCTTCTGGTCGTCACCAAACTTGGCTGTTGCCTTCGCCATGGCCTTGGTGTTCTCCACCACGTGATCGGGTGCCTGCACCACCACAGTTCCGGCGGTGTCATATCCCGCGCGTCCGGCACGGCCGGCAATCTGGTGGAACTCACGCGAGTTAAGAGACCTGGTGCGTACGCCGTCGTATTTGCTCAAGGCTGTCAGGAGGACCGTGCGGATGGGAACGTTGATCCCAACACCCAAGGTGTCCGTGCCGCAGATGACTTTGAGCAGCCCGGCCTGGGCGAGCTGCTCAACCAGTCGCCGGTATTTCGGGAGCATGCCGGCGTGGTGGACACCTATGCCGTGACGGACCAGCCGGTTGAGGGTTTTTCCGAAGCCGGCGGCGAACCGGAAGCCGGCAATAAGTTCGGCGATGCGGTCCTTTTCGTCCCTGCTGCACATGTTGATGCTCATGAGGTTCTGGGCGCGCTCGATGGCTTCAGCCTGGCTGAAGTGCACCACGTACACCGGAACCTGTTTGGTGGCGAGCAACTCTTCCAAGCTCTCGTGGACCGGAGTCAGGTGGTAGTAGTAGTGAAGCGGGATCGGCCGCTCCGCGGAACTGACCGTCGTAGTGGCCCGGCCGGTCAGCTCCGTGAGGCCGGTTTCGAAACGGGAGACGTCGCCCAACGTCGCCGACATCAAGAGGAATTGGGCTTGGGGAAGTTCCAGGAGCGGCACCTGCCACGCCCAGCCACGCTGGGGGTCGGAGTAAAAGTGGAACTCGTCCATGACCACGGAGCCGAGTTCGGCCGTGGAGCCTTCGCGGAGGGCAATGTTGGCCAGGATCTCCGCGGTGCAGCAAATAATGGAGGCATCCTGGTTGACGCCGGAGTCGCCGGTGATCATGCCCACGTTCTCCGCGCCGAAGATCTCGCACAGGGCAAAGAACTTCTCGGACACCAAGGCCTTGATGGGGGCGGTGTAGTAGCTGCGTTGTCCACGGGCCATGGCCTCGAAGTGCGCTGCAATGGCAACCAGCGACTTGCCGGAACCCGTGGGAGTGGCAAGGATGACGTTCCCGCCGGACGCAAGCTCCATGATCGCTTCGTCCTGGGCCGGGTACAGCTGTAATCCGCGGCTCTCGGTCCACTCCACAAAACGGGTATAGATTTCGTCCGGGTCCAAGGGACCGGTGGCGGTGGAACCGGGCAGCTGCTCAAGAAGTTTCATTGGTTTCCAGCTTAGTGCCCCCAAGGTTTAGGCTCAGCCCAGCAGTGTGCCCGGCTCGAGGAGACTTATATGAAGTGGAATCCGTCCAAATATGCCGAGTTCGGCAACCATCGGGACCGCCCGTTCCACGATCTCGTCGCCAGGGTCCAGGCCTCGGAGCCCGATCACGTTGTGGATCTTGGTTGCGGACCGGGAAATCTGACGGCAACTTTGGCGGAGCGGTGGCCTGCGGCCCATGTCCAAGGCATCGATTCATCCGCCGAGATGCTCGCCAAGGCCGCCCCCTTTTCGCAGCAGTTCAGCGGACTTGAGTTCAAAGCCGGTGACATCGCCGGGTGGCGGCCTGACAAAAACATCGACGTTGTGGTCACGAATGCCGCCCTCCAGTGGGTTCCCGGGCACCAGGAGATGCTGGGCAACTGGCTCACGGACCTGAAGCCGGGGGCCTGGTTCGCGATGCAGGTCCCGGGCAATTTCTCTTCGCCTTCCCATGCGCTGATGCGCGAACTCGCTGCCTCCCCCCAATGGCGGGGCAAATTGGACGGGGTGCTGCGCCATGAAGGCGCGGTGGGCGAACCAGCTGACTACTTGGGCATCATGCTCGACGCCGGATGTTCGGCTGATGCGTGGGAGACCACCTACCAGCAGGTACTTCTGGGAGAAAACGCGGTTCTGGAGTGGGTACGTGGCACGGGACTTCGACCGGTGCTTGATGCCCTGTCCGAAGCAGATGCCGCTGCCTTTGAAGAGGAATATGCAGCGATGCTCCGTGAAGCCTACCCGGCCACGAACCATGGAACGGTGTATCCGTTCCGACGGATCTTCGCCGTGGCGAGGAAGAACGCGTGAGCGGGGTGCCCATTCCCGTTCAGATGACTTTCCTGCGCCCGGATGCCTTGTTCAGCGAGGGCCGCGCTGGTCTAATTCTCGGCATGGACCAAGGACGCAATCCAGATCGGCCGCCAAGGGTGGCACACGCGCCGGCCAGGAGCTCATCGTGACACCCGCAGGGGAGTTTCCAGGCAGCTGGCGGCCCAATGCAGGCAGTGCCGTCGCGCTTTTCGAACAACTACGGCTGCGCATCATTGAACTCGCAGATTCGGGCGCCTTGGCGGTGGGTTCGAAACTCCCACCAGTCCGGAACCTGGCAGGCGTACTGGATGTGGCACCGCACACGGTCGCCCGTGCTTATAAGGAACTCGAAGCCGCCGGAGTCGTCGCAACGCACGGCCGCAACGGAACTGTGGTCTGTGCCCGGGACGACCGGTGGGGGGCACTAGCGGAAGTGGCCGCCCAATACGCTGCGGCAGCCAAGGCCCAAGGTGCCTCATTTGCCGAAGCGGTCCAGCTTTTCGCCGCTGCTTACGACGCCGATTGATACCGATCGGTAGCATGTGAGGCACGACATGGAAATTCGAAGAAGTTTTCGATTAGCATTGGTGGGTGCCCAAAGCCTTAGCTGAAGATACAGCCATCGAATCCCTGAACAGCGCTTCCGTCGTTCCTGACAACAAGCCAGCCAAGCCGGACCTGTCCCGCTTGGTGGTCAAGGGAGCCCGGGAACACAATCTGCGCAACGTGGACCTCGACCTCCCGCGCGACGCCATGATCGTCTTTACCGGCCTCTCCGGGTCCGGTAAGTCCTCCCTGGCATTCGACACCATCTTTGCCGAGGGCCAGCGCAGGTACGTCGAATCGCTGTCCGCCTATGCCCGCCAATTCCTTGGCCAAGTGGACAAGCCCGATGTTGACTTCATCGAAGGCCTGTCACCGGCGGTGTCCATCGACCAGAAGTCCACCAGCAAGAACCCGCGCTCCACCGTGGGCACCATTACTGAAATCTATGACTACATGCGGTTGCTGTGGGCCCGCGTAGGCCGCCCACACTGCCCTGTATGCGGCGAGCCCATCACGCGGCAGACGCCCCAGCAGATTGTCGACCAGTTGCTTGAGCTTGAAGCCGGTACCCGGTTCCAGGTCCTCGCGCCAGTAGTCCGCGGCCGGAAGGGTGAGTTCGTTGACCTGTTCAAGGAACTGACCGCCAAGGGCTACTCCCGCGCCCGGGTGGACGGCGAGCTGGTCCAGCTAAGCGATCCCCCGAAGTTGGGCAAGCAGTTCAAGCACACCATCGAGGTCGTCGTCGACCGTTTGGTTGTGAAGGACGAGATCAGCCAGCGGCTCACCGATTCCGTCGAGACGGCCCTGGGACTCGCTGAGGGCCGGGTCCTGGTGGAGTTCGTTGATCTCGACGCCGAGGACCCCGCCCGGATCCGGGCCTTCTCGGAAAACCTGGCATGCCCGAACGAACACCCGCTGGCCATTGATGAAATCGAGCCGCGTTCCTTCTCGTTCAACAACCCCTTCGGTGCCTGCTCAGCCTGCAGCGGCATCGGAACAAAGCTCGAAGTGGATGAGGAACTTATCGTTCCCAACCCCGAGTTGTCGCTGGGCGAAGGAGCGATCGCGCCCTGGTCCCTGGGAACAGCCACCACCGAGTACTGGACCCGCCTCCTTGAGGGCCTCGCGCACGAACTTGGCTTCTCCATGAAGACACCGTGGGAGAAACTTCCCAAGGACGTCCGGAACACGGTGCTGCACGGCAAGGACCACAAGGTTGTTGTCCAGTACAAGAACCGCTTTGGACGTGAGCGCAAGTACAGCACAGGCTTTGAGGGTGCCATCCAGTACGTGCACCGAAAGCATGGAGAGACGGACTCGGATTGGGCCCGTGACCGGTACGAAGAATACATGCGCCAGATCCCGTGCCCGGAGTGCAACGGCGCGCGCTTGAATCCGGCGTCGCTGTCCGTGCTGATCAATGGAAAGTCGATCGCCGAAGTAGCGGCGCTCCCGATGCGGGAGTGCGCGGAGTTCCTGGGAAGCCTGACGCTGACCAACAGGGAAGCCCAGATCGCCAACCAGGTGTTGAAGGAGATCCAGGCGCGCCTGACGTTCCTGCTGGACGTCGGCTTGGAGTACCTCAACCTCGAGCGTCCTTCCGGAACTCTCTCCGGCGGCGAGGCCCAGCGCATCCGTCTCGCAACGCAGATCGGATCCGGTCTGGTGGGAGTCCTCTACGTCCTCGATGAGCCCTCCATTGGGCTGCACCAGCGCGATAACCGGCGCCTCATTGAGACGCTCACCCGGCTTCGGGACCTGGGCAACACGCTCATTGTGGTCGAGCACGACGAAGACACCATCCACGAGGCCGACTGGGTTGTAGACATCGGACCCGGCGCCGGTGAGCACGGCGGCCAGGTGGTGCACTCGGGCACCTACAAGGAGCTCCTCGAAAACACGCAGTCCCTTACCGGGGACTACCTGGCAGGTCGCAGGAAGATCGATATTCCTGCCAAGCGCCGCAAGTACGACAAAAAGCGGGAGCTCAAGGTTGTCGGCGCCAGGGAGAACAACCTCAACAACGTGGACGCCACTTTCCCGCTGGGGCTCTTCACGGCCGTGACGGGTGTCAGCGGCTCGGGCAAGTCCACCCTGGTCAACGAAATCCTGTACAAGGTCCTCGCCAACAAGCTCAATGGCGCCAAGCAGGTAGCGGGACGCCACCGCTCCGTGGCTGGCCTTGAGCACTTGGACAAAGTGGTGCACGTCGATCAAAGCCCCATCGGTCGTACGCCCCGCTCCAACCCCGCAACGTACACGGGGGTGTTCGACAACATCCGGAAGCTGTTCGCTGAGACCACCGAGGCCAAGGTCCGTGGCTACCAGCCCGGCCGGTTCTCGTTCAACGTCAAGGGCGGCCGCTGCGAAGCGTGCTCGGGCGATGGCACGTTGAAGATCGAAATGAACTTCCTGCCTGATGTCTACGTCCCTTGCGAGGTCTGCCATGGCGCGCGCTACAACCGCGAGACCCTGGAGGTCCACTACAAGGGCAAGACCATCGCGGATGTCCTCAACATGCCCATCGAAGAGGGTGCGGAGTTCTTTGCAGCCTTCACCCCGATCGCACGGCATTTGAATACCCTGGTGGATGTTGGTCTTGGCTATGTCCGGCTGGGCCAGCCTGCCACCACCCTTTCCGGTGGTGAGGCGCAACGCGTGAAGCTGGCCGCAGAACTCCAGAAGCGCTCCAATGGACGCAGCATCTATGTTTTGGACGAGCCCACTACAGGCTTGCACTTCGAGGACATCAGGAAATTGCTCATGGTCCTCCAAGGACTGGTGGACAAAGGCAACACTGTCATCACCATCGAGCACAACCTGGACGTCATCAAGTCAGCCGACTGGATCGTTGACCTTGGTCCGAATGGTGGCTCCGGCGGTGGAAGGATCGTGGCAACAGGAACGCCCGAGCAAGTGGCGAAATCCACCGAGAGCCACACTGCGACGTTCCTCGCGGAAATTCTGGGTTAGGGAACTAGAAGTATTCCGGTAGCGGCATGCGAGTTTCAGGCATGCCGCTACTCGTGAGAAACTAACCCGGTGACTCATACAAAGGTGCCCGTAATATTCGATCTGGACGGCACCCTTGTCGATCCTGCCGGCGGTATCACTGGAGGCATTTCCGCAGCCCTCCGGGAAATGGGCCTTCCCGTTCCGGAGCAAGCTGTCCTCAATTCCATGGTGGGTCCCAAGCTCAGCGATTCCTTGCTGCATTTGGCAGGTGTCCCTGGGGAATTGGTGGACGAAACCATCGATCGCTATCGGCGTCACTACAAGGAAACCGGAATTGCACAAAGCAAGCTGTATCCGGGAATCTTCGATCTCCTGGAGTACTTTGCCGAAAGCGGCAGGCCGGTGGCGGTTGCAACGCAAAAGCCCCAATCGATCGCCCGCCTCGTCCTGAACCACCACAGAATCGCAGACTTCTTTGTCTCGATCCGCGGTGCTGCCGATGACGAATCGGTGCAGGCGAACACTGCGCCGGGCAAGGTCGAAATAGTGGGTGCGGCGCTGGCTGACCTTCATTCCCAGCCGGCGGTCATGGTAGGGGACAGGCACCAGGATGTAGCCGGTGCGATGGCCAACGGGCTGGACTGCATCGGCGTCAGCTGGGGCTTCGCGCCCGATGGTGAACTGGAAGAAGCCGGCGCAGTAACGGTGGTAGGCACTGCCCTTGAACTGCGTACGCGAATTGAAGAACTTGACGCTGTCCGTGCGGCGGCCCTTAGCGAGGTACAAAACGATGGCAGTCTTTGATGCGATCCGGTGGACAACCCGCGGACTGATTTCGTCTACGTGCCGGCCAACGGTCATCGGGCTGGAGAATGTTCCCAAGGACGGGCCATTCATTGTTGCTCCCAATCATTTGTCTTTTCTTGACAGCGTGATTGTCCAGGCCCTGATGCCGCGTCCGGTTGCATTCTTCGCCAAAGCCGAGTACTTCACTACCAAGGGCGTCAAAGGTGCCGTGATGAAGTCCTTCTTTGAAGCCGTTGGTTCCATTCCCGTGGAGCGCGGTGAGCAAGCTGCCAGCGTGCAGGCGCTCAAGACCCTCCTGGACATCCTCGAGTCGGGGAAAGGCATCGGAATCTACCCTGAGGGCACGAGGTCCCGGGACGGGATCCTTTACCGTGGCCGGACAGGCGTCGGTTGGCTGGCATTGACCACGGGAGCGCCGGTAATTCCGGTTGGCCTCATCGGCACCGAAAAACTGCAGCCTGCGGACAAGAACGCCGTACGTCCCCAGCACTTCACCATGAAGGTGGGAGAACCGTTGTATTTCGACAAGACGGGACCGGACCATTCTTTGCCGGCGCGCCGGGAGGTCACCGACAAGATCATGGACGCCATTGCGTTGCTCAGCGGGCAGGAACGCTCCTCGAGCTACAACCAGAGCAAGTCGGTGGATTAGGCCGGACCGCACCCTGCCCTGGCGCTGGCGGCCGGTCCGGTTCACTAGACTGGACATGTGGCAGATCCATCAAGTTACCGGCCCCGGACGGGTGAAATTCCCACCACCCCGGGCGTCTATCGTTTCCGTGACCCCCATGGCCGGGTCATTTACGTAGGCAAGGCAAAGAACCTCCGTTCCAGGCTTAACTCCTACTTCGCCAACCCTGCAGGGCTGCTTCCGAAGACCCATGCCATGGTCCATGCCGCCAGCAGCGTCGAATGGACCGTAGTGGGCAGCGAGCTGGAATCACTCCAGCTCGAATACACGTGGATCAAGGAATTCAAGCCGCGCTTCAACGTGGTGTTCCGTGACGATAAAACGTATCCCTACCTTGCGGTGACCATGGGGGAGAAGTACCCCCGCGTTCAGGTCATGCGTGGCGAACGCAAGAAAGGCACCCGGTACTTCGGTCCGTACACCGCTGGTGCCATCCGGGAAACCATGGACACCCTCCTGAGGGTCTTCCCGGTGCGCAGCTGCAGCGCGGGCGTGTTCAAACGTGCCCAGGCCAGTGGCCGGCCCTGTCTGCTGGGCTATATCGACAAATGCTCCGCACCCTGCGTGGGCCGGGTTACTCCGGACGAGCATCGGGTCCTGGCTGAGGATTTTTGTTCCTTCATGGGTGGAGAGGCCAAACGCTTCATCAGCCGCTTGGAAAAGGACATGGCGGCCGCCGTCGCAGAACTGGATTACGAACGGGCAGCCGGACTCCGTGATGACATCATCGCGTTGCGCAAGGTATTTGAGCGCAACGCCGTTGTCCTGGCAGAGGACACCGACGCCGATGTCTTCGCACTCCATGATGACGAGTTGGAAGCCTCTGTCCAGGTCTTCCACGTCCGCGGAGGCCGGGTGCGTGGTCAGCGTGGCTGGGTAGTCGAGAAGGTCGAAGACGCTACCACTGGCGAACTGATCGAACACCTGCTGCAACAGGTTTACGGTGAAGACAGCGAAGTCCAGGGGAGGATCCCCAGGGAGGTCCTGGTTCCGGAGAACCCCAGCAACCACGAAGAACTCACCGAATGGCTGGGTGGCCTGCGGGGCGCCAAGGTGGACATCCGGGTACCCCAGCGCGGTGACAAGGCAGCTCTCATGTCCACAGTGCGTGAAAATGCCGAACAAGCACTTAAGCTCCACAAGACACGGCGCGCTGGCGACATCACTGTCCGTTCCCTGGCGCTCCAGGAGCTGCAGGAGGCCCTTGATATTCCGGTTCCCCTGCTGCGCATTGAGTGTTTCGATATTTCCCACGTCCAGGGCACGAACGTTGTGGCCTCCATGGTGGTGGTCGAAGACGGGCTGCCCAAAAAGGCTGACTATCGAAAGTTCTCCATCACGGGTGCGGCTGCCGCGGATGACACCGCGGCCATGCACGACGTCCTGACTCGACGCTTCAGGCACTACCTCACGGACAAGGCCGCCCAGGTCCCCGTTGTCTCCGGCGAGATCGTCAATCCCACCCGGTCCGCGTCCAGCGGCGCAACGGAAGTACCGCCGTCGGACGGCATAACACCGGCACCCAAGGCCAAGTTCGCATATCCGCCCAACCTGGTGGTGGTGGACGGCGGCCAGCCCCAGGTCAACGCCGCTGCGCGGGCCCTCGCGGAACTGGGCATCGAGGACGTCTACGTTGTTGGACTTGCCAAGCGCCTGGAAGAAGTGTGGCTTCCGGACAGCGACTTCCCGGTGATCCTGCCCCGCACTTCGCAGGGGCTGTACCTCCTGCAGCGCATCCGCGATGAAGCCCACCGGTTCGCCATCACTTTCCACCGCCAGAAACGCGGCAAGGCCATGACCGTATCGGTACTGGACGGCGTCCCTGGGCTGGGCGAGGCCAAGCGGAAGGCGCTTGTGGCGCACTTTGGGTCGCTCAAGAAGATCAAGGCGGCCTCAGTGGAGGAACTGACGTCCGCGAAGGGGATCGGTCCTGCCTTGGCCGCTGCCGTGGTCCAGCACCTCGGTTCAACTGCCGAGGGCGAAACCGCTCCAGCGGTGAACATGACCACCGGCGAAATCATCGAATCTTAGCTAGGGTAAGAACCTGGCTCGCTGCCCGGACCACGGTGCAGCGGGCCAAGCGTGCTCCGCCGTGACCGGCGGCGGCACGTGCAGCGATGACACTTCCGAGGAAACGGGGACAACTGATGGATGAGGCAACGGCTGGGTCCGGCACCGAGCAGGACGGCCTGACGCCCGTCAAGCCACCGGAGGCGGAGCTTTTGGTCGTCACCGGCATGTCGGGTGCGGGGCGGAGCACTGCTTCCGACGCCCTGGAAGACCATGGCTGGTACGTGGTGGACAACCTTCCTCCGCAGATGCTGGGCACTTTGGCCGAGATCGTCTCCCATGCCCCCAAGTCCATCCCCAAACTGGCCGTGGTGGTGGATGTCCGAAGCAAGGACCTGTTCACGGACATCCAGACGGCGTTGGGCGCATTGAGTGCCAGCGGAATCACTTTCCGCGTGCTGTTCCTGGATGCCAATGATGACGTTCTGGTTCGGCGGTTCGAGCAAGGACGCCGGCCGCATCCGCTGCAGGGTGGCGGCCGCATCCTGGATGGCATCGGAATCGAGCGTGAGGTCCTGCGGGAACTGCGCGAGCACGCCGACGTCGTGCTGGATACCTCCGAGTTCAACGTCCACGGCCTTGCCACCGCCATCACCGAACTCTTCAGCGACACGGGTCCAGTGACCCTCCGCCTCAATGTCATGAGCTTCGGTTTCAAATACGGCCTCCCCGTCGACGCCAACTTCGTGGCGGATGCCCGCTTCATTCCCAATCCCCATTGGGTTCCCCAGCTCCGTCCGCACACCGGCCTTGACGAGGACGTCAGCGACTACGTTCTGGGTGCGGAGGGAGTGCAGGAATTCGTGGACCGCTATGTACGGGCCCTTGAACCCGTCCTTGATGGATACAGGCAGGAGAACAAGCACTACGCGACCCTTGCCGTGGGCTGCACCGGTGGCAAGCACCGCTCCGTCGCTGTCGCCGTCGAGCTTTCCAAGCGCCTGGCCCAATTCCCGCGCGTCACGGTCACTACAGCCCACCGCGACCTGGGACGCGAGTAGTGGGGGTCCTGACGGGTCCGCTGCCGCTCATACCGCCCAAGGGCGTCCCGGGCAGCCAGCAGAAGAAGAGCCCCTCCGTGGTTGCCCTGGGTGGCGGGCATGGCCTCGCGGCTTCGTTGTCTGCCTTGCGGCTGCTCACCTCGGAGCTGACGGCAATCGTCACGGTAGCTGACGACGGCGGATCATCCGGGCGTCTCCGCGAGGAGTACGGCGTCCTCCCGCCCGGTGACCTGCGCATGGCGCTGAGCGCCCTCTGCGACGATACCGACTGGGGCCGCACCTGGCGCGACGTCATGCAGCACCGTTTCGACGCCGGCTCGGCCAAGGGCGGATCCCTGGACAACCATGCGATGGGCAACCTGCTCATCGTCACCCTGTGGGAACTCCTTGGGGACACCGTCGCCGGGCTGAAGTGGGCCGGCGCACTCCTGGGTGCCCGCGGCCAGGTGCTTCCCATGTCCAGCATTCCTTTGACCATCGAGGGCAAGGCCCGCGTGGAGCTCCCGGACGGCGGGCATGAGTTGCAGACTGTGCGCGGGCAAGCCAAGTGCGCCGTGGCGGGCAAATTGGAAGAGGTCAAGCTGTTTCCCGAGGATGCCCCGGCCTGTACGGAAGCGCTGACGGCGATTGAACTCGCCGACTGGGTCATCCTGGGCCCTGGCTCCTGGTACACCTCCGTGTTGCCCCACGTGCTGCTTCCCGAGCTGCGCCAGGCACTCGGTGATACGGCAGCCAAGCGCTGCCTGACCATGAACCTGGACGTGGAGACCAAAGAGACCTCCGGTATGACCGCGGCCGACCACCTTGACGTGCTGCGGCGCTACGCTCCGGAGTTCAGCGTGGACGTGGTGCTTGCCGATCCCGCCGCGATCCAGGACCTCAAGGCGTTCGAAAAGGCTGCCGGGATGATCGGCGCCGAAGTGGTGTTGGGTAGAGTAGGGGCGTCGAGGCGCCGCCCAGTCCATGACCCATTGCTGCTGGCAGCGGCTTACCACGATATTTTCGGGAACAGTTAGGAATACGCGATGGCACTTACTGCGTCGGTCAAGGACGAACTGTCCCGGCTGGACATCAAAAAATCTTCGGTCCGCAAGGCAGAGGTCTCTGCAATGCTCCGCTTTGCCGGCGGCCTGCACATCATCTCCGGCCGGATCGTCATCGAGGCCGAGGTGGACCTCGCTTCCACGGCGCGCCGCCTTCGTGCTGCGATCGCCGAGGTCTACGGGCATCAAAGCGAAATTATCGTCGTGTCGGGAGGCGGCCTGCGCCGCGGAAGCCGCTATGTGGTCCGGGTAGTGCGCGACGGAGAGGCGCTGGCACGTCAAACGGGCCTGCTGGACGGCCGGGGACGGCCGGTCCGTGGACTTCCGTCAGTGGTGGTCAACGGCTCTGCCGCCGACGCCGAGGCCGTGTGGCGTGGCGCCTTCCTGGCCCATGGCTCCCTCACGGAACCCGGACGCTCCTCGTCCCTTGAGGTGACCTGTCCGGGACCGGAGTCCGCCTTGGCGCTGGTGGGTGCCGCCCGCCGTCTGGGCATCCAGGCCAAGGCGCGCGAAGTCCGCGGCGTTGACCGTGTGGTGATCCGGGACGGAGACACCATTGCGGCCTTGCTGACGAGGATGGGCGCCCACGACGCCCTCATGGTGTGGGAAGAACGGCGCATGCGCAAGGAAGTCAGGGCCACCGCCAACAGGCTGGCCAACTTCGACGACGCCAACCTGCGCCGCTCAGCCCAGGCCGCCGTCGCAGCCGGCGCCAGGGTGGACCGCGCGTTGGAGATCCTGGGCGACGACGTCCCGGACCACCTCAAATACGCAGGGGAGCTTCGCGTGGCCCACAAGCAGGCGAGCCTGGATGAACTGGGCCGGCTTGCCGATCCGCCCATGACCAAGGACGCCATCGCAGGCCGGATCCGCCGCCTCCTGGCCATGGCTGACAAGCGTGCCCTGGACCTCGGAATCCCAGGGACTGAGGCAAATGTGACTCCCGAAATGATGGACGAGTAGTAAGCACCCATAGAATCGGGAAAGTGAGAAGGAAATACTGCGAGGCAACTGCTGGTTGACCCCGGTGGAGGCAGGAGCAGTCTTCTTCCCAAGGATTTCCGGCTGGTCCGCCGGCCGGATGAACATAACGAGAGTTACCAAACCGGACGCTAGTCCATTACATTGGAGGATTTCGTGACAGAGTACGTTCTGCCCGAGCTCGGCTACGACTACGCAGCACTCGAGCCGCACATTTCGGCGAAGATCATGGAGCTGCACCACAGCAAGCACCACGCTGCCTACGTTGCAGGCGCCAACAACGCCCTCGCCCAGCTCGCCGAAGCCCGCGACAAGGGTGACTTCGCCAACATCAACCGCCTCTCCAAGGACCTCGCGTTCCACACCGGCGGCCACATCAACCACTCCGTGTTCTGGAACAACATTTCCCCGGACGGCGGCGACAAGCCCGAGGGCGAGCTCGCTGCTGCCATCGACGACGCTTTTGGCTCGTTCGATGCTTTCCGCGCACAGTTCACTGCTGCGGCACTGGGTCTCCAGGGCTCAGGCTGGGCCTTCCTGGCCTACGAGCCCATCGGTGGCAACCTGGTCATCGAGCAGCTCTACGATCAGCAGGGCAACGTTGCTGTGGGCACCACCCCGCTGCTGATGCTGGACATGTGGGAGCACGCCTTCTACCTGGACTACGTCAACGTCAAGGCCGACTACGTCAAGGCCTTCTGGAACATCGCCAACTGGGCCGACGTCGCCAAGCGCTTCGAAGCCGCCCGCGCCAACGCTACGGGCCTCATCGTCCTGTAGTTGGTGAGTTCCGGTTCACGCCGATGTAACAAAAGTCACTTTTGGCGTGAATTGGTGCGAAATGCTGAAAAGCCTGCCTCCGCAGTTGCGGGGGCAGGCTTAGTTAAACGTAAGATGGATCACGGAAGGCGGTTAGCCTTCAGCAACGTGGCTGGTCGCCCTCCGATCTGATAATCACCTCTGCCCAACGACGTGCGGGGTCTGTTAGTTGGAAATATTTGATCCGACTCACTAGGCGTGCTTGCAAGAGCACCAAGGAGATTGACACATAGTGACCACCCGTATTGGTATCAACGGCTTCGGCCGCATCGGCCGCAACTACTTCCGCGCAGCACTGGCCCAGGGCGCAGACCTTGAGATCGTTGCAGTCAACGACCTCACCAGCCCTGAGACCCTCGCCCACCTCCTGAAGTACGACTCCGTCGGTGGACGCCTCGCACAGACCGTGGAAGTTGTCGATGGAAACCTGGTAGTCGACGGCAAGTCGATCAAGGTCCTCGCCGAGCGTGATCCCGCAAACCTCCCCTGGGGAGAGCTTGGCGTGGACATCGTGATCGAGTCCACCGGCTTCTTCACCAAGGCCGCAGCCGCACAGAAGCACATTGACGCCGGAGCCAAGAAGGTCCTCATCTCCGCTCCTGCCAGCGACGAAGACATCACCATCGTCATGGGCGTGAACCACGAGCTCTACGATCCCGCAGCGCACAACATCATCTCCAACGCCTCCTGCACCACCAACTGCCTCGGCCCGCTGGCCAAGGTTGTCAATGACGCCTTCGGCATCGAGCGTGGCCTCATGACCACTGTCCACGCCTACACGGCTGACCAGAACCTCCAGGACGGCCCGCACGGCGATCTCCGCCGCGCCCGCGCTGCAGCCATCAACATGGTCCCCACCTCCACCGGTGCAGCCAAGGCCATCGGCCTGGTCCTGCCGGAGCTCAAGGGCAAGCTGGACGGCTACGCCATCCGCGTTCCCGTCCCCACGGGTTCGGCAACGGACCTCACGGTCACCGTTTCCCGCGAAGTCACGGTTGAGGAAGTCAACGCAGCAGTCAAGGCCGCAGCAGAGTCCGAACAGTGGGCCGGCATCCTGTCCTACACGGACGCCCCGATCGTCTCCTCGGACATCGTTGGCGACCCCGCTTCCTCCATCTTCGATTCCGGCCTGACCAAGGTCATCGGCAACCAGGTCAAGGTTGTTTCCTGGTATGACAACGAGTGGGGCTACTCAAACCGCCTCGTAGACCTCACGGAGCTCGTCGCATCCAAGCTGGGCTAGGGTAGACACATGACATCTCACACCCTCAACGAACTCATCGCTGAAGGTGTCCGCGGGCGGTACATTCTCGTCAGAAGTGACCTGAATGTGCCGCTCGACGGCTCTACAGTGACCGATGACGGCCGCATCAAGGCCTCCCTTCCGGTCCTCAAGAAGCTCTCGGACGCCGGTGCCCGTGTGCTCGTGACAGCCCACCTCGGCCGCCCCAAGGGCGCGCCTGAAGACAAGTACTCCTTGAAGCCCGCCGTGGACCGCCTTGCGGAACTCGCGGACTTCACGGTCCAGCGTGCCACTGATACCGTCGGCGACTCCGCCAAGGAACACGCCGCTGCGCTGCAGGACGGGGAAATCCTGGTCCTGGAGAACGTCCGCTTCGACGCCCGCGAAACCAGCAAGGACGACGCCGAGCGCGGCGCCTTTGCCGATGAGCTGGTTGCCCTCACGGGAAGCAATGGAGCGTTCGTGGACGACGCCTTTGGCGCAGTGCACCGCAAGCACGCCAGTGTCTACGACGTCGCCACGCGGCTGCCGTCCTACCTCGGGGACCTTGTCCATACCGAGGTGGAAGTCCTGCGGAAACTCACCACGGACACCCAGCGGCCCTACGTGGTCGTCCTGGGCGGCTCCAAGGTCTCCGACAAGCTGGCTGTGATCGACAACCTGCTTGGCAAGGCGGACACCATTCTTGTAGGCGGCGGCATGCTCTTTACCTTCCTTGCAGCCGCAGGGCACAAGGTAGCGGGCAGCCTCCTCGAGGAAGACCAGATCCCCGTCGTTCAGGATTACCTCAAGCGGGCAGCGGATGCCGGCACGTCCTTCGTGATTCCCACAGACGTCGTTGTCGCCAGCCGCTTTGCTGCCGATGCCGAGCACGAAGTGGTCAAGGCGGATGCCATCGAGGACAGCGCTTTCGGCGCTTCCGGCATCGGCCTGGACATCGGCCCTGAGTCGGCGTCCGCTTTCGCCGCCCAGATCGAAGGTGCCAAGACCGTCTTCTGGAACGGCCCCATGGGCGTGTTCGAATTTGAAGCGTTCGCCAACGGCACCCGGGCCATCGCACAGGCATTGACCGATACTGTGGCCTTCACCGTGGTAGGTGGCGGCGACTCCGCCGCAGCCGTGCGCACCCTCGGGTTCGAGGACTCGCAATTCGGCCACATCTCGACCGGCGGCGGCGCCAGCCTGGAATACCTTGAAGGCAAGGAACTTCCCGGCCTGAGCGTCCTGGACCGCTAGAACAACCAACCGGCCGGCAGGGCGCCACTGCGTCCTGCCGGCCGTTCCACATCCCAACGCATTCTTTGGAGTACATGTGACTACCTCCGCCAACGGCAACTTTGTCCGGAAGCCTTTCATCGCCGGAAACTGGAAGATGAACATGGACCACGTGCAAGGCATCACCTTGCTGCAGAAGCTCGCCTGGACCCTGTCCGACGCGAAGCACGACTACAGCCGGGTGGAGGTCGCAGTGTTCCCGCCGTTCACCGACCTGCGCGGTGTCCAGACGCTTGTCCAGGGTGATGAGCTCGACGTCGTTTATGGCGGCCAGGACCTGTCGCAGTTCGACTCCGGAGCCTACACGGGCGACATCTCCGGCCAGTTCCTGAACAAGCTGGGATGTTCCTACGTGTTGGTGGGACACAGCGAGCGTCGGACCATCCACAACGAATCCGACGAAGTCCTGAACGCCAAGGTCAAGGCGGCATTCCGCCACGACGTCACTCCCGTCCTCTGCGTGGGCGAGGGCCTCGAAATCCGCCAGGCAGGCACCCACGTGGAACACACGCTTGCCCAGCTGCGTGCCGGCGTTGATGGACTGACCGCCGAACAGGCCGCGGAACTCGTCGTGGCCTACGAGCCCGTCTGGGCCATTGGTACCGGTGAGGTAGCCGGCCCGGAAGATGCCCAGGAAATGTGCGCCGCCATCCGGGCGGAACTCGCCGTGCTGTTCGATGACGCTGTCGCAGCCAAGACACGCCTGCTTTATGGAGGATCCGTCAAGGCCAACAACGCCGCTGCCATCATGGCTGAAAGCGACGTCGACGGTCTCCTTGTGGGTGGCGCCAGCCTGGACCCTGCCGAATTTGCTAACATTGTCAGGTTCGAGAGCCACCTCGTCACGGACTAGTCCGGCTCCCGTTTTCCGCTTCTTCGAAAGGCCGTCGTGGACGTTCTTCAAGTCATCCTGCAGATCCTGCTGGCTATCACCAGCCTTCTGCTGACGCTGCTCATTCTCCTGCACAAGGGACGGGGCGGCGGTTTGTCCGACATGTTCGGTGGCGGAATGAGTTCGGGGTTGAGTTCCTCCGGCGTTGCCGAGCGCAACCTGAACCGCTTCACCATCATTCTTGGTGTGACGTGGGGCGTAGTCATCATCGGGCTCGGGCTCATCATGCGCTTTACGTCCGGCGGCGACTCCTAGCTGTCACCGGGTGGGGAGGTTCCTTGACGGAGCCTCCCCATTTTTGTGTGCGGATCCGCGCCCTCCACTAGTGCCGCCGTCGGCCCTGCCGGATTACACTGGCCCTGTTGGCTGTAAAGCCTGCAGGGCCGTCACCGAGTCGCTAGGGGTTCGAAAATGGTTCATGGCACGCCAGGTTATAGGGGCACCAGGGTAGGTGTGGCCCAAGGGTCCGAACCCAGAAATCACAGTGATCATGCCCAAGGCGAGCAACTGCCGCGTATTCGTGTTCCTTATTGGTGTGCAAAGGGACACGAGACGCGGCTTTTTTCTTAAGCTTCCTGACGAACAGATTCCCCGGACGTGGGACTGCCCCAAATGCGGTATGACCGCTTCGCGTGACCCCGGCGGCACGCCCGCAGGACCACCCGACGACGAGATCTTCAAGTCGCATCTGGACTACGTTAAAGAGCGACGCTCCAGCCAGGACGCCGAAGTTGTCCTGGCCGGAGCGTTGGAGCGGTTACGCGCCCGCGGGATCCTTTCGGACCAACTGTTGGGGGACACGTGAGGCCGCATTCTCATCAATGAGCCACAGGGTCCTGGAGCGACCCGCCGGGCCGGCTGCAGGAACCTGGACGGGATTGGCGCCGGCCAAAGCCAGGCCAACTGCACCGGCCTTGTCTTCACCGGCCACCACCATCCAGATCTCTTGGGCAGTGTTGATGGCCGGCAGCGTCAAGGAAATGCGCGACGGCGGGGGCTTGGGCGAGTTTTCGACACCAACCACGGTGCGGCTCTTCTCGCGGATGCCGGCCTGATCGGGGAAGAGTGAGGCGATGTGCGCATCCGGGCCCACACCAAGCAGAAGGACGTCGAACCGCGGCAGCTTTCCAGGTTGTTCGGGCCTGTCGTCCGACATGTCTGCGGCGTGTTCGGCCTCTGCTGCAGCCTTGAGCTCTTCCTCATACGCTGCTGCAGCTTCGGCCGCGGTGGTGAACTGATCCGTTGAGCCTGGCTCGTGGACCCGGGCCGGGTCCACTTGCAAGTGGGACAGCAATGCCTGGTGGGCCTGGCGCGTGTTCCTGTCATCGCTGTCAGCGGCGACGAACCGTTCGTCACCCCACCAGAAATTGACCCTCGACCAGTCGACGGCCGGGGCCGCGGCTGAGTCCGCCACGGCCTTCAGTGTGCCAATGCCCACCGTCCCGCCTGTGAGGACCACAGTGGCCTCGCCGTGCTTGTCCTGGACATCCACTAGTTTGGTGATGAGTCGGGCCGCGATCGCGGCCATCAACACCTTTGAGTCTGGGTGGATGCTTACTCTTGGCTCAGCGTGCACTGGTTTGGACTCTCCTCTGGCTGGTAAGTGGCAGTCCCATCGTAATCACTTCTCCGAAAACTTCATCCGGATCCAGCCGACGGAGTTCCTCCGCAAGGCAATCCTTGAGGCTTCGGCGGGGAAGGGTGATACGCTGCGCCGGCTGTCCGGGCTGGGTCAGCTCCGCCACGGACAAGCCCGGACGGAACAGCTGCACATCGCCGCTGGCGCGGGTCAGCCGTACCCGGCGGATGCCAGTACCTGCAGGGTCCGCCACGATGGTAACCGGCGCCTGCAGCGCCAGGCTCAGCCAGGCGGCCAGCAACAAGGTACTGGGGGAGTCGGAGGCGCCCTCCACTGCCACAGCGGATACTGGATCACCATCCACCTGGTCAAAGACTGCGGCCAGCTGCATGCGCCAGTTGGTCAGGCGGGTCCACGCAAGGTCGGTATCGCCGGCCTTGTACGTGGCCCGGATATTCTCCAGGGCCAGGCGAGGATCCGGCTCATTGGCGGAGTCGGTGATCCGGCGGTGGGCAATGCGGCCAATCGAAGTTTCGCAAGCACTCTCCGGGGCCCCGTGCGGCCACCAGGCCACGATCGGCGCGTCCGGGAGCAGGAGTGCAGCAACCAGGGATTCGCTTTCGTGGGCCATGTGTCCGTGGCCGCGAAGCACGATGACCTCTGAAGCTCCGGCGTCGCCGCCGACGCGGATTTGGGCGTCGAGGCGGTCCGGACCTTCAGCACCGGCATCGGCGAGGACAATGATGCGGCAGGGGTGTTCCCGGCTGGCCTCATTGGCTGCTTCGATGGCTTCTTCTTCCTGGCCGGACTTGGTGACCACTACCAGCGTCAGCACCCGACCCAAGGCAATCACGCCGCCTTGTTCGCGCAGCGACATGATCTTCTTGGAGATCTTGGAAGTGGTGGTGTCGGGAAGATCTACGATCATGGCCTTCTCCAGGTTCGTCCGTCACGGGCCAGCAGGGCATCGGCAGAAGCCGGTCCCCAGCTGCCCGGGGCATAAGGTTGCGGTTGCTCATCAAGTCCGGCCCAGTAGTCCTCGAACGGGTCCAGGATCTTCCAGGAGAGTTCCACTTCCTGGTGGCGCGGGAACAAGGGTGGCTCACCAAGGAGCACGTCCAGGATGAGTCGTTCGTAGGCCTCGGGACTGGACTCGGTGAATGAGTGCCCGTACCCGAAGTCCATGGTGACATCGCGGACTTCCATCTGCGTGCCCGGGACCTTGGAACCGAAACGGATCGTTGCGCCTTCATCTGGCTGGACGCGGATCACTACGGCGTTCTGGCCGAAGTCGTCTTCGCCGTGGTCCCTGAAGAGCAGGTTGGGAGCGCGCTTGAACACCACCGCGATCTCTGTGACGCGACGACCCAGGCGCTTGCCGGCACGCAGGTAGAACGGCACGCCGTTCCATCGGCGCGTGTTGATGTCCACCCGGATCGCAGCGTAGGTTTCAGTCTTGGAATCGGCCGGGATACCGTCCTCGTCCAGGTAGCCCAGGACTTCCTCGCCGCCCTGCCAACCGCCCGTGAACTGGCCGCGTGCGGAATGCGTGGAGAGGTCCTCAGGCAACTTGACCGCCGCGAGGACCTTTTCCTTCTCGGCCCGCAGATCGTCCGCGTTGAAGGAGATCGGCTCCTCCATCGCGGTCAGGGCCAGAAGTTGCAGCAGGTGGTTCTGGATGACGTCGCGGGCCGCACCCACGCCGTCGTAATATCCGGCCCGGCCACCGGTTCCGATGTCCTCGGCCATCGTGATCTGGACGTGGTCCACATAGTTGGCGTTCCAGAGGGGCTCGAACAACTGGTTCGCAAAACGAAGCGCCAGGATGTTCTGGACCGTCTCTTTACCCAGGTAGTGGTCAATCCTGAACACGGCGTCCGGCGGGAACACGGACTCCACGATGTCGTTGAGTTGGCGTGCCGACTCGAGGTCGTGCCCGAAGGGCTTCTCGATCACCACGCGTCGCCACTGTCCCGGTTGGGCCTGCGCCAAGCCATGCTTGGACAACTGCCGGCATACCTGCTCAAAGGCCTTCGGCGGGATGGACAGGTAGAAACCGTGGTTCCCCCGGGTACCTCGCGTCTGGTCGAGCTCGTCAAGGACGTCGCCGAGGCGCTCGAAGGCGTCGTCGTCGTCGAATTCGCCTTGGACGAACCGGATACCGGAAGCGAGCTGCTCCCAGACGCCTTCATCAAACTTCGTGCGCGCGTGCGCCTTGACGTTTTCCTTTACCTCGGCCGCAAAGTCGGCGTTGTCCCAATCGCGGCGTCCGAAGCCAACCAGGGCAAAGCTCGGCGGCAGTAGACCACGGTTGGCCAGGTCATAGACCGCCGGCATGAGTTTCTTACGGGCGAGGTCGCCGGTGACTCCGAAGAATACCAACGACGACGGCCCGGCAATGCGGTTCAGGCGGCGGTCCCGCGGATCCCTCAAGGGGTTCCGCAGGGCGCCGTTCTTCCTGCCGTTTTCAGTTTCTGGCATGTTTGTCTGTGTGCCTTAGCTTTCGAGTGTGCTGGCCTCGCCGGCCAACGCAGCGACGACTTCCTGAAGCTGAGCGACGCCGGCAGCGCGCTCGGTGAGGTGCAGGCGCAGCACGGGGCGGCCATGGCCTTCGAGGACCTGGGCGTCACCGGATGCCTGGGCAGCGATAAGCTGCCCGAAGGTGAACGGACGTTCAGGAATCTCAAGGTCAGTGAACGATGCGGCAGTGATCTGCAGGAACACGCCAATGGCCGGTCCACCCTTGTGGAACTGTCCGGTGGAGTGCAGGAACCGTGGGCCCCAGCCGAACGTCACGGGACGCCCACTGACAGCTGCAAGTTCGTCGCGGATCCCTTCGAGCGGGGCGTGCGAAATGCGGTCAAGGTATGCCTGGACGCTGAGGTAGCCGTCCGGACCGAGCTGGCCCAACAGAGCCTCCACCGCTTCGCTGACCGAGCCTGCGGTGCCGAGCCAGTCGCCGCCACGGACTTCGACTGCACCGTCGGTGAACGCTGCGGGGGTGGGTTCCGGACGGGCATCCAGCAAGCCGCGGGCCGCTACCTTGGCAGCCTCGACGTCGGGCTGGTCGAACGGGTTGATGCCCAGCAGGCGTCCTGCCACAGCGGTGGCAAATTCCCAGGCAAACATCTGCGTGGCAAGCCCACCGGCAATCGCCACTTCGTTTTCGCGAAGTTCGACGTCGGCATCGGCTGCCACGAGCCGGACCACCAGGACGTCGTCGGCCCCGCCAAGGGCTTCGGGGGAATCCGGGCCAGCGACAACAGGCAGGATACCGGTGCCAAGCTTGCCCGTGGACTCCGCGATGAGCTGCTCAGCCCAGTCGGCAAAGCCAACAATCCCGGAACCATCCTCCGCGATGACGACCTTGTTGCGGAGGGGAGTGGTACCGCCAAGGGCGATGCCCAAAGCAAGGCCGATGTTGTCTGTGGAATCTTCGTTCAGGATCTCGGCGGCTTCTTCCGCTTCATCCAGGAAGGCCTGGATGTCCACGCCGGCCAGGCCGCAGGGGACGAGCCCGAAAGCGGTCAGTGCCGAGAAACGGCCACCGACATTGGGATCCGCGTTGAAAACCGCACGGTAACCGGCCTCGCGGGAGGCCTTGTCCAACGGCGAACCAGGATCGGTGACGATGATGATGCGGCTCTTGGCATCGATGCCGGCGTCGTTGAACGCCTTCTCGAAGACGCGGCGCTGAGAGTCGGTCTCCACAGTGGAACCGGACTTGGAAGAGACCACGATGGCAGTCTCCGCCAACCGGTCCGCCAGTGCAGCGCTGACCTGTTCGGGGTCGGTGCTGTCCAGCACAGTCAGCTCGACGCCGGCGGTGCCGGCAATGACCTCAGGAGCCAGGGAAGACCCACCCATGCCGCAAAGGACAATGCGTGAGACGCCTTCGGCGCGGAGGGCATCACGAAGTTCCAGGATGTCCCCAACCAATGCTTGGGAGACCGTGGCGGCTTCTACCCAACCGAGGCGGATGGCCGACTCGGACTCCGCTTCAGGACCCCACAGTGTGTGGTCCTTGGCGAAAATCCGCGTGGCGATCCTGTCCTCGACCAGGCCGTCAATGTGCTTGGCGATGGCCTGCTGCGCAGCACCGCTGGCGTCGTAACTGAGTGTGCTCATGGTGGGTTAGGAAGCCTTCCGTGCGGTGGCCAGTGCGCCTTCGACGTCGGCGAGGAGTTCCTTCCAGGAGCCAACGAACTTCTCAAGGCCTTCGGTCTCAAGGAGCTTGACGACGTCGTTGTAGGAGACGCCGAGTGCCTCGAGGGCGTTGAGGGTCTCGTTCGCTTCGTCGTAAGTGCCGGAGATGGTGTCACCGGTCACGACGCCGTGGTCGAAGGTAGCGTCGAGTGTCTTCTCAGGCATGGTGTTGACAACGCCGGCCGCTACGAGCTCCGTGACGTAGAGAGTGTCCGGGTACGCCGGGTCCTTGACGCCGGTGGAGGCCCACAGCGGACGCTGGGGGAGGGCGCCTGCTTCAGCCAGCACTGCCCAGCGCTCCGTGGAGAAGAGCTCTTCGTATACCTGGTAAGCAAGACGTGCGTTTGCAACGCCGGCCTTGCCCTTGAGTGCCTTGGCTTCGTCGGTTCCAATGGCATCCAGGCGCTTGTCGATCTCGGTGTCCACGCGGGAGACGAAGAACGAAGCTACGGAGTGGATCTTGGAGAGGTCATGGCCGTTTTCCTTGGCCTGCTCCAGGCCGGACTGGAAGGCGTTGATGACTGCCCGGTAGCGCTCCAAGGAGAAGATCAGCGTGACGTTGACGCTGATGCCCTCGGCCAGGGTAGCCGTAATGGCTTCCAGGCCCTCCAAAGTAGCCGGGATCTTGATGTGGACGTTGTCCTTGTTGACCTTGGCGTAGAGGTTCTTGGCCTCGGCGATGGTGCCCTCGGTGTCCCAGGCGAGGCGGGGGTCCACCTCGATGGAAACGCGGCCGTCCACACCGTTGGTGGCTGCAGCAACCGGTGCGAAGAGGTCGCAGGCGTCGGCAACGTCCGTGGTGGTGATCTCGAAGATGGTCTCTTCGACGGTGGCGCCGGCTTCGGCCTTGGCTGCGATGGTGGCGTCGTAGTCCGTGCCGGCAGTGATGGCGGCGTGGAAGATGGACGGGTTGGTGGTGACACCAACGACGTTCTTCTCATCGATGAGCTTCTGCAGGGTGCCCGTTTCCAGACGCGTGCGGGAGAGGTCGTCGAGCCAGATCGAAACGCCGGCGTCGGAGAGTTGCTGCGTGGGAGTTGTAGACATGTGATTTCTCCTGTTGTGAGGTATCAGGCTGTTACGCGGAAGCGTCTGCGAGGGAGTCCTTGGCGGCAGCCGCAACGGCTTCGGCGGTGATGCCGAATTCGTTGAAGAGGCGCTTGTAGTCAGCCGAGGCGCCGAAGTGTTCCAGGGAGATGGAACGGCCGGCGTCGCCGACGAATTCACGCCATCCGAGTGCCAGGCCGGCTTCCACGGAGACGCGGGCCTTCACTGCTGCGGGCAGGACGGATTCGCGGTAAGCCTCGTCCTGCTTCTTGAACCATTCAACGCACGGCATGGAGACGACGCGGGCAGCGATGCCTTCGGCCTGCAGGGCTTCGCGGGCTGCAACTGCGAGCTGGACTTCCGAGCCGGTGCCGATCAGGATGACCTGCGCGTCAACGGTTTCGCCGTCCTTGGAGGCTTCGGCCAGGACGTATCCGCCCTTTGCCACACCTGCGGTGGATGCGAAGGTGTCGCCGGTTGCGTCGCCTTCACCGCGGGCGTAGGTGGGAATGTTCTGCCGGGTCAGCACGATGCCGGCGGGGTTCTCGTGGTTCTCCAGCATGGTCTTCCATGCTGCGGCGACCTCGTTGGCGTCGCCGGGACGGACGACGTCCAGGCCCGGAATGGCGCGCAAGGAAGCGAGCTGCTCCACGGGCTGGTGGGTGGGTCCGTCTTCACCAAGGCCGATGGAATCGTGCGTCCAGACGTACAGGGACGGGACACCCATCAGTGCGCCGAGGCGGATGGCCGGGCGCTGGTAGTCGCTGAAGATCAGGAACGTGCCGGAGAACGCACGGGTGCGGCCGTGCAGGGAGATTCCGTTGACGATCGACGCTGCTGCGTGCTCTCGGATACCGAAGTGCAGGACGCGGCCGTAGGGGTTGCCCTTCCAGGCGTCCGTGGAACGTGACGTCGGAATGAACGACGGCGAGTCCTCGATGGTGGTGTTGTTGGACTCGGCGAGGTCGGCCGAGCCGCCCCAGAGTTCGGGAAGGACCGGGCCAATGGCGTTCAGGACCTTGCCCGATGCTGCACGGGTGGAGACGTCCTTGCCTGCCTCGAAGACAGGAAGCGCGGCGTCAAGCTCGGCCGGCAGCTTCTTCGCTTCAACGCGCTCCAGCAGCGCAGCAGCCTCCGGGTTGGCGGACTGCCATGCCTCGAAGGACTCCTGCCACGCTGCGCGTGACTCGGCTCCGCGGTCCAGGACCTTGCGGGCATGGGCCAGAACTTCTTCGTCCACGTCGAAGGACTTGGAGGGGTCGAAGCCGAGCACCGTCTTCAGTGCGGCAACTTCCTCGGCACCCAGCGCGGAACCGTGGATCTTGCCGGTGTTCTGCTTCTTCGGGGCCGGGTATCCGATGATGGTGCGCAGCGAAATGATGGACGGCTTGTTGGTCTCAGCCTTGGCTGCGAGCAAGGCCGAGTACAGTTCCTGGACGTCTTCGACGTAGTCGCCGGTCTTGGTCCAGTCAACGCGCTGTGTGTGCCAGCCGTAAGCCTCGTACCGCTTCAGGACGTCCTCGGTGAACGCGATGTCGGTGTCGTCTTCGATGGAGATGTGGTTCTCGTCGTAGATCACCACGAGGTTGCCCAGTTCCTGGTGGCCGGCCAGGGAGGACGCCTCGGACGTGACGCCTTCCTGCAGGTCGCCGTCGGAAGCGATGACCCAGATGGTGTGGTCGAATGGCGATTCGCCGGCGGGAGCATCGGCGTCGAACAGGCCACGCTGGCGACGCTGCGAGTAAGCAAAACCAACTGCGGAAGCAAGGCCCTGGCCCAGCGGGCCGGTGGTGATTTCCACGCCTGCGGTGTGCTTGTACTCGGGGTGGCCCGGGGTCAGCGAACCCCAGGTGCGCAGCGCCTCAAGGTCCTTCAGCTCCAGGCCGTAGCCGGAGAGGAACAGCTGGATGTAAAGGGTCAGCGAGGTGTGGCCGGGGGACAGCACGAACCTGTCGCGGCCAAGCCAGTTCGGGTTCTTCGGATCGTGGCGCATCAGCTTCTGGAACAGCAAGTATGCTGCCGGAGCCAAGCTCATCGCTGTACCGGGGTGGCCGTTTCCGACCTTCTCCACGGCGTCAGCGGCCAACACGCGAACGGTGTCAACAGCCTTCTTGTCCAGATCGGTCCATGACAGTTCTTGCTCTTCCAAATGTGGCACGAAAACCGAGCCCCTCTCTGTGCTGACGGCAGGCTTACGGACACGGCACGCAGGAAGCACAGGATGGCGCCCGCTGCAATGTGTCTACCAGCCGTTCACCATTGAAACGTTGATCTCTCATCCAGACGCACGGATATCCGAGAATACGGTTTCCCGGATGATCAACGTGTGCTGTTCTGCTCAACAGCTTAGCCCCAAACGTGTCATGGAACTCAGGAAATCCCACTAACTGGACAGAAATTCCCTTATATGAATCACCGCGGGGCCCGGCACGAGTGAAGATTCCGAAACATTGACGTATTTTGCGGACATCGGGCCACTTCCGCCCACGGTATGATATTTGGAGGCCACCAGCGGTTCATGCGCCCGCGTTTGCTTTCGAAAACCGGGACGGCAGCCGTTGCGAGAACCCCAGAGCATAGAACAGAGTGACTGCCGCCGTGAGCACAACTGATACGCCCGTCAACGCTTCCCCGGCCCGGGGAAGCATCGGAACTTCCCGGAAATTAAAGGCGTATCTGGCACTGACCAAACCCCGCGTGATCGAACTGCTCTTGGTCAGCACCCTCCCCACCATGATTTTCGCCCAGCGCGGGTTCCCCTCGATCGGCCTCATCCTCGCCACTCTTGTCGGCGGTGCCTTCGCGGCCGGCAGTGCCGGAGTCTTCAACTGCTATATCGACCGCGACATCGACAAACTGATGCACCGCACCGAAAAGCGGCCCCTGGTGACCGGCGAAGTGACCCCGCGTGAAGCATTGATCTTTGCCTGGGTGCTTGGCGCCGCGTCCATCGCCATCCTCTGGTTCGGCGCCAACCCGCTCTCCGCGTGGCTTGGCCTGGGCGCGATCGTCTTCTACGTGGTCATCTACACCATGATCCTCAAGCGCCGCACCGCGCAGAATATCGTCTGGGGCGGCGCTGCAGGCTGCTTCCCGGTCCTCATCGCGTGGGCAGCTGTGACCAACACCGTGGAATGGCCCGCAATTGTCCTGTTCATGGTGATCTTCCTGTGGACGCCGCCCCACTACTGGCCGCTGTCCATGAGGTACGGCGAGGATTACCGCAACGCCAACGTGCCCATGCTCGGTGCCATCGCCGGGGCCAAGGTGGTTTCGGTGCAGGTGGTCCTTTACGCCTGGGCCATGGTCGCCTGCTCCCTGCTGATGATTCCCGTCGGCGGGGCCGGCTGGGTCTACACCGTCATCGCCGTCGCAGCCGGAGCATGGTTCCTCTATGAAAGCCATGCCCTCTACAAGCGCGCACAGGGCGGAGACGTCTCCAACAAGGGCGCCATGAAGGTCTTCCACGGCTCCATCAGCTACCTGACGCTGCTTTTCATCGCACTGGCTGTGGATCCGTTCATCGGCTCGCCGATCATCGGCGGCTGACCAGGGGTTCATAACCGCAGCAATATCCTCGACGACGTCGGCACTCACCTGGGTGCCGACGTCGTTGCGTTCCCCCCAACGCTCGCTCACATCCCCGGCGCTTCCCCGAGACGCTAGCTCACATCCCCGGCGCTTCCCCGAGACGCTAGCTCACATCCCCGGGCCTTCGCCGAGACGCTAGCTCACATCCCCGATAAAGGACGAGCGTCCCAGATACCTAGACGGGCATCAGGCACCACCTATTTTGACGACTTAGACCACCTAAATTCGGTGAAAACAGCACCTAGTTGAGGAGTTTTGCGTCTAGGTGGCGCTTCCGGCACCTAGCGTTCGTAGTGGAACAAAGCCGTTCCACAAGAGCATTGGGGAGATCATGAAAACATTCCTTCGCACGGCCGCCGTGCTGGCAGTAACCACAGGATCCGTGGTGGCAGGCATTTCGGCTGCCCAAGCAGCACCAGCCTGTTCCACGGCCCGCGTTTGCCTCTACGACGACTATTGGTTCACTGGAACCCTGCGCTCGTTCAACTGGGTCACTTCCTATGTCAGCGATTCCGCAAATGACAAAGCAAGTTCCATCGTGGTTGGCGCGCCCGCGGACCCTTCGTCGCCTTACGTCTACTTCTACAACGATCTCAACTACGGCGGCTACAAGCTCATCTACCGGGGAGGCAATTCGAACAACGACCTGAGGTCGGAAACCATGTACACCGGCCGCAACTGGGATGATGAGATCTCCAGCGTCTGGGGCTAGCCATGCGGCCCCAGAACCGGCGGCGTCCACGCAGCGCCTTGTTCCTGGCGTTGATGATCGGCGTCATCTCTGTCGCGTGCTCCGGGCCCAAGGCAACACCACCACCTCCACCCACTGAAACTCTTCCGGTAGTCGACAGAAGCGTCGCTGCTGGTGTCAGGGCTTCGTTGAACGAGCTCACGGGTGAGGTCGTACTGCCTATGGACAACTACTGGTACTCGGACAGGGAAAACGTGTTGGTGAACTCAGCCGTTGCCTACCTCATAGATGACTGCGTACGCGCGGCTGGCCGCACTATGGTTGCCTGGGGCGGAAACGGCAGGGCCCTTCAGGATTTTCGTTACGGACAATGGTCGCGGCCCCTTGCTGCACGAAACGGCAACGTCCCAGAGACAAGGGTTATCCCAGGCATTCGCGAGAAGGAGGCCATCGAAGTCACTCCGGCCGATCAGCAAATGTATGAGAAATGCACAAGCTCCGTTGGCCGTGCCGGGTTTCCGGAACTCCTTGCAGGGCTGGCCGGTGACACGTCCCTCCAGAACCGCATGGTGCAGACTGCTGCTGCGCTCACGGAACGCGATCCCGAGTATCTGGAGTACCGGAAAGCGTGGGAGTCCTGCATCACCACCAAGGGCCTGAAGCTTGCTGCGGAAGGGTCGTGGGCCGTGAAGACAACAGGTTCCAAGGAGGACGAGATCCGAACAGTCTTGCTTGACCTGGGATGCAAAGACGCCAGCGGAGGGGCCCGGGTACCGTATGACATCTTCGCCCAGTATGAGGCCGCGCAAATGAAAGACCATCAGGCTGAACTCAACGAACTCGCCAGCCAGAAGGCGGCAGCAGTCGATCGGGCCAAGCAAGTGCTCAGGGATCACGGCGTGGCCGATGCGAGGCTCTGAATCGACGACCCCCGAGACCCAGCTCACTTCCGCCATGAGGCGCATTCCACGGTGGTGGCTCATTCCAGGCGTGTTGGTGCTTGTCATTGCCGGACTCGCCGCCGCTTACTGGGCCGGCATTTCCGCTGCGGAGGGCGCCGGGGCACCGCGGGCGACCCAGCAAACGGTGCCTGTATCCGCCACAGTGGAAAGGCGCGCCGTCGTACAACAGGTCATCTTGTCGGGCAAGGTGGTCGCTGGCGCGCAGTCAGCCATCAAGGCAACCGCCGCCGGCGGTATTGCCCGCCTGGTGGTGACATCGACTGCCATGTCCCCTGGCGATGACCTCGCCCCGGGGCAGCTCGTGGCCGTCGTCTCCGGCCGCCCACTCCTCGTCCTGCCCTCCGCCGTCCCGCTCTACAGGGACATATCCGCAGGTCAGTCCGGGCCCGACGTCAAAGGACTTCAAGAGGCGCTCACCAACCTCGGATTCCCTGCGGCAGGCACCGGTACTTTCGACGCCGGAACGCAGCTGGCACTGTCCAACTGGTACAAGGCGGCCGGCTCAAAAGCGCCGCAAGCGACGTCCGCCGACAATCAAGGCACCGATGCCAAAGCATCGGATGTCATCTTTCGCTGGCAGGAGTTTGTTCAGATTCCCGGCGATGCCGGAAAGATCGCAAATATTGCCCAACCGGGAACTGTCCTCGGCGAGGACGGCATCGTTGCCAACGTGACCATTGCCCCGGATACGATCGTCGCGCGTGCCGACGTGCTGCAGGCGGAGTCGTTCCCCATGGGAGCTCCTGTGACAGTCCGGGCCGGATCGGCAACCCTGGACACCAAGGTTTCTGGAATAAGTGCCTTCATCGCGGGCGGTACAGACAGCAGCGACATCCCAGGGAAGGACATAACGCTGCCACTGACAGCCGGGACTGTGGGGTTTACGGCCGGACAGACCCTGACAGTCACTGCCACCAGCGCTGCTCCTGAATCCCTCGCCGTCCCGCTGATCGCCATCCGCCAGGAGCGAGGCAGCGCGTTCGTTGAGGTTGAGGCCGGCTCCGATGTCCGGCGCGTGGATGTCACGGTCACGGGCCAAGCCGACGGTTGGGCTGCCCTCGCTGACATCGCGTCCATTGCCCCCGGCGATCACGTTCGCCTCCCATGACGGTGGAGGAATCACTACGGGGCGGGCCGGAATCCCTAAACGACGGGCTGGAATCCCTAAATATCGGGCCGAACCGTCTGCCAGCCCTCCTTAGCCTGCGTGGCATCTCCCGTTCCTTCTCGGGAACGGAGGCACTCAGAAGCATCGAACTGGATATCCATGCCGGGGAATTCGTGGCGATCGTGGGACTATCAGGCTCCGGCAAGTCGACGCTGCTGAACATCCTCGGTCTGTTGGATACGGCGACGAACGGCACCTACCAGCTTCGCGGCGCTGATACCGCAGGCTTTACTGAGGGCCAACGCGCCGAAAGCCGGGCCCGCACCTTTGGCTTTGTCTTTCAGGACTCCCATGTGGTGGGACGCGACTCCACAGCACGCAACGCCGCCCTGGGTCTCCGAGCCCGGGGGATCCAGCCGGCGCTTCAGAAATCGCTGGTGTGGCCGCAACTCCAACGGTTTGGCCTCAGCCACCGGGTGGGCACTCCGGCGGCGATGCTCTCCGGGGGCGAACGGCAAAGGCTCGCCATAGCCCGCGCCGTCGTCGGCGCCCCGGACGTTATCCTCGCTGACGAACCTACCGGAAGCCTCGACACAGCCAATGGCGCCATCGTGCTGCAGCACCTACGCGAGCTCCACGACGGAGGAACCACAGTTGTCATGGTCACCCATGACCCTGGGATTGCCGCCTCCGCAGACAGAATCATCACCATGCGTGACGGCCAGGTGATCAGCGACACGGGCGCAGCGATCCATCGAGCAGTGAGCGTGGAGGCGGCGGAACCCCCACCCGTCCCCGCCCTAAAACGCCAGCGCAAAAGTGAGTTCACCGACCTCGTTGCCGAGGCACTCGCCGCACTTACCGGACGACCCGGGAAGGCACTCCTGTTGATACTGGCGTTTCTCATTGGCAGCGGTGGCTTGGTGGCGGCCATTGGCCTTAGTGAGAGTGCCGCCGTTAAAGTTGCGGACCGCATCGACGACGCCGCGAGCGATGAAGTCAGGGCAAACCGCGACGGCGGATACCCCTCCTGGGACGCGGTCCGGTCCGACCTCAAACGAGCAGAGCAGCTCAAGGGAGTCCAAGGGGGCGGTATTGTCGCCGACCTCTCGGCTTCGGTTGTACTCCCGTCGACCTTCCGCCCGGGCACTTTTTCCGACCAACCCGTCTTTGGTGGGGCAGTCAGAGTGGCAGACTCCGGGTATCTGGCCGTTCAAGGCGCCAAGGTTTCGTTCGGCGACCCGGCCCTGCTCGATCAATCCTTTGGTGGTCCCGTGGCCTTCGTAGGTCGGGGAGCAGCGCAGGACCTGGGCATCGGGACACCAGGCCCCGGCGCCGTCGTCTGGCTTTTTGGGCAACCCGTCCCGGTGGTGGGCCTCATAACGGACCCGGGTCGCGATCCTATCCTGGCAGAAGCCGTGGTGGTAGGCGTGGGGTCCTATTCCGTCACTGACAGGATGGCAGCCAGCCTGGTTTTGCGGACGGATCCCGGAATGCCCGCAGCAGTCGCAGAGGCTCTCCCCAAGGCGCTGAACCCCGTCCAAACGGGCACTATCAAGGTTCAGACCGTGGCGGACCTGCGCGAACTAAAGCAAGGTATCGACTCGGATCTCGGGCGTCTGGTCGCCGTCGTCTCTGTGGTCCTGCTGGCCATCGCATGCCTCAGCGCCGGCACCACGATGTACCTGGGAGTAACCGCACGCTTCAATGAGATCGCCTTGCGGCGGGCACTGGGCATGCGGCGCTGGCCCCTGGGCTGCATGTTTCTTTTGGAAGGGGCCATCGTCGGGGCCGTCGGGGGAGCAGCGGGAGGCTCTATCGGCATGGGAGCGGTCCTTGCCTACGCAGCGGGTGAGGGATGGGTTCCCGCCATTCCCTGGTTTGCCGCACTCTGGGGAATCTGCGCGGGCACCCTGAGCGGCACGATCGCTGCCGCTTACCCTGCCATCGTTGCCTCCAAGGCCGACCCGGCCCAGTTGATTCGCGGCTAGCCCACCTGCCAGCATGCGGCGAACCGGACTGTGCCTACTCGACCGGACTGTGCTTACCCGACGGACTGTGCCTGGCGACATCCGCCGCATTGGTGGCTGCGCTCATGAGCAGCGCTGCGCCCAACATATGCGCGCCCACCAGAAGCGCCGGAATACCGTTGTAGTACTGGGTGAAGCCGATCGCTGCCTGGAGCAAGGTCACGCCAAGCAGGAGGAAGGCGGCGGTACGGAATGGACCGGCGATCCTGCGGCGGACCACCAGGAACACGGCGAGCAGGGTTCCCGCAGTAATGAGGTAGGCGGGGACTGCATGAATGTGGGAAAAGAGATCCCAATCGAGGTCGTTCCTCGGAGCATCGGCATCCCCGGCATGCGGTCCGGCGCCCGTAACTACGACTCCGAGCATTACCGAGAGCGCTGAGAACACGGCAACTGCCATCATCACCGGACGCGTCATCGAAGGAAGGGCCGGCAAAACCCTGTTCATGAAACGCCCGCTCCGCCCATAGGCCCTGTTGACAAGAAGGGTCGCAAGGACCACCAATGCCATGGACACCAGGAAATGCAGGCCAACAACCCAGGGGTTGAGGTTGGACAGGACCGTGATTCCGCCAATAATTGCCTGGGCCGGGATGCTGGCAAGAAGACCGAGTGCCAGCAGGAAGAGGTCACGGCGCTGTTTGCGGAGGTTCCACAAATAGACCAACATCAACGCGGCGACGGCCGCGAGGGCGAACGTCAGAAGGCGGTTGCCGAATTCGATGAAGCCGTGGATACCCATTTCAGGAGTATTGACCAACGAATCGCTGGTGCAGCGTGGCCAGGTAGGGCAGCCCAGGCCTGACGCCGTGAGCCGCACAGCCCCGCCTGTGACCACCAGGATGGTCTGCCCGATCAGGGACAGCAACGCCAGGCGGCGCACGGCAGCGTTGACTTCGGTGGGCATTTTGGACGTCCATTGCTGGATGGTTTTCGGAAGGCGCGATGCCGTGCTCACAGTTTTCTCACTTCTTGGTTCTGCTCGGTTTTGCTTAGTTCCACTTGAACCAGCGGATGGCTGCGGCGCCGGCCAGTACGGTCCACAGCAGGAGAATCAGGACGGCAGGCAGGGGAGCCGCGCCGAGGAGGAAGGTATCCCGCAAACCCTGCCCCAGCGCCCCGGAAGGCAGGAAGTGCACGATGCCCTGGAGCGCCGCCGGCAACCGGTCCGCCGGTACAACGATGCCACCCATCGCACCCAGGAGGATCCAGAGCAGGTTGGTGATTGCAAGGGTTGCCTCGGGCCGCACAGTGCCGGCAACCAACAAGCCAAGTGCGGTGAAGGCCGCGGCGCCCAGGATCAACAGGCCAAGCCCTGGAAGCCAGGCTTCCGGCCGTGGTTGCCATCCGAGGAAGCCTGCCACGGCTCCCACCACCAGGACCTGCAGGAACAGCACCACCAGCACGGCAAGGTTTTTCCCGGCAATGAGCCCTCCCCGGCCCAGCGGGGTGGTGGACAGGAAACGCAGGACGCCGTAGCGGCGATCGAATCCCGTGGCGATGCCCTGTCCCGTAAAAGCCGTGGACATGGCGCAAAGAGCCAGGATGCCGGGTGTCGCCGTATCAACACGCGAGGACCCCAGGCCATCCAGCAGGGGAGTGACAACCAGGCCCACCAGCGCCATCAGCGGCAGGACGATGGCAAGTATGAGTTGTTCGCCATTGCGCAGCATCGTGATGGTTTCGTACCGACCCTGCTGCAGGATACGGCGGGGCAGGGAGGACGGCCCTGCGTTGGGAGTGAGAAGACCGCTCATCGGAGGTCCCTTCCGGAGATATCGAGGAACACGTCTTCCAGGCTGCGCGCTTCCAATCGCAATGAGGCCGGCATGATGTTCCGTTCTGCCCACCAGGTAGTGAGTTTGGCCAGGTCCGTCGGCGTGATTGCGCCGGTAATGGCGTAGCTCCCGGAGCGGGACTCGGTGACGTGGAGTCCAGCACCCACGACGCCCGTGAAATCAAGTCCGGCAGGTGCATCAAAGTAAAGTGTCCGGTCCGAGGCTGTGGCGTCCGCGGAATGATCATGGCTAAGGAGCTCGGCCACGGTCCCTTCCGCCACGTTGTGACCGCCGTCGATGATGTAGACGTAGTCTGCCAGCCGCTCGGCGTCATCCATCAGGTGGGTGGTGAGTACGATCCCCATTCCCGCGTCCCTGAGCTCAGCGATGAGTTCGAACACCATTTGACGCGACTGGGGATCGAGTCCGGCGCTGGGTTCGTCCAGGAACAGGATCTCCGGGTTTCCAACCAAAGCCGCCGCCAACGCCAACCGCTGCTTCTGGCCTCCTGAAAGACGGCGCACTCCGGTCCTGCTGAACTGGTCGATCCCCAGTCGCTCCACCAGGGAGTCGACGTCCATGGGGTTCTTGTACATGCCGGCTACGTGCCGCAGCAGCGGGATGGGACGGGCCGACGGCGGCAGGCCGCCGTCCTGGAGCATCACACCTACCCGGGAACGCAAGTCCGCCCCTGCAGTATCCGGATCCGCTCCCAACAGGGAGATTGTGCCGCCCGTGCGCTTCTGCAGGCCCTGGGCGCATTCCAGGGTAGTGGTCTTGCCGGCGCCGTTGGCACCCAGGAGGGCGGTAACCTGCCCACGCTCAGCCACCAGGGACAGTCCGCTGACCACCCGTAGCATTTTGCCGTCGAGGGAGGCCAGGGGGCCTACATCCTTGATGAGTCTGTCTATGGTGAGGACAGGAGATTCGGGTGATCGCACCAGAGTATTCTACGTGAAGTAGTACGGTCACACTTGGCGGGGAACAAAGGTCAGTCTTGCCTTACTGGATGCATGAAACAAATTACGACATGATTGTGTTGTGTATTCCATGAGCAGTCCAGTATCCATGCCACCTAAACGGCATGCTGCAGCGGCAGAGGCCCTTGTGGCCTCGCCCGCGCTGCCGGACGCCGATGACCGCACCCGCGACCGTGTCTTGAGCGCCGTACTTGAAAATGGTCCGGTCAGCGCCGCGGAACTGGGTGATCTCCTCGGATTTACCCCTGCCGCCGTCCGCCGGCACCTGGACCATCTGGAACGCAGTGGCATCATCGAGGTCAAACGGGTCGCCAAGGCCGGTTCCGGCGCAGGTCGTCCTGCACGCCGCTACGTCCTCAGTTCCCAGGGGCAGTCCAAGCTTGGCGACGATTACCTGAATATTGCCAGTTCCGCCTTGAGGCGACTTCAGGAACTGGCAGGTGAAGACGCCGTTCGTGAGTACGCGGAAGAGCGTTTTGCGGATATGGAACGCCGCTACGCACCGGAAGTCCAGGCTGCAGGGGACGACATCACTGCCAGGGCCATGGCTCTGTCGAAGGCCCTGAGCCGGGATGGCTTTGTTGCCTCAGCCCATTCAATCGAGGCCAAGGCACCGCTTCCTGCAGCGCTATCCAGTGTGCAACTGTGCCAGGGGCACTGCCCGATTCAACGCCTCGCTGCGGAATTCCCCGTTTTCTGCGATACCGAAACCAAGGTCTTCTCGCGATTGGTGGGCGTTGACGTCCGGCGTCTGTCCACTCTCGCGCAGGGCGGACATGTTTGCACCACCCATATACCTACCGGGCGTTTGGCTGCCACGGTGCCCCCAGGCGCCGAAGTGCAGTCCGAAAGCCCGTATCAGGAATCAACCAATCATCAAGAAAGGCCGTGATGACGGACCAAATAGCAGAGAAAGCGGTAGCCGACGGCACTGTGATCTCGGAGATTCTGGAGAAGAATCCCGAACTGCACGGTATCGGAAACTACGAGTACGGCTGGGCCGACAAGAACGACGTAGGCGCCAACGCCCGTCGTGGCCTCAACGAGGAGGTCGTCCGCGACATCTCCTCGAAGAAGAACGAGCCCGAATGGATGCTCGATCTGCGCCTGAAAGGCCTGAAGTACTTCGACCGTAAGCCCATGCCTACGTGGGGTGCGGACCTCTCGGGCATTGACTTCGACAACATCAAGTACTTCGTGCGTTCCACCGAAAAGCAGGCGGCAACCTGGGAAGACCTCCCCGAGGACATCCGCAACACCTACGAAAAACTGGGTATTCCGGAAGCTGAGCGCAGCCGCCTCGTCTCGGGCGTCGCTGCCCAGTATGAGTCCGAGGTTGTCTACCACCAGATCCGCGAGGACCTGGAAGCCCAGGGCGTCATCTTCCTTGACACCGACACCGCCCTGCGGGAGCACCCGGAGATTTTCCAGGAGTACTTCGGCACCATCATCCCCGTGGGCGACAACAAGTTCGCGTCGCTGAACACGGCTGTCTGGTCCGGCGGATCGTTCGTGTATGTGCCCAAGGGTGTGCACGTGGATATCCCGCTGCAGGCCTACTTCCGTATCAACACGGAGAACATGGGCCAGTTTGAGCGCACGCTGATCATCGCCGATGAGGACTCCTACGTCCACTACATCGAAGGCTGCACGGCTCCGATCTACACCTCGGACTCCTTGCACTCCGCCGTCGTGGAGATCGTGGTGAAGAAGGGCGCCCGCGTCCGCTACACCACCATCCAGAACTGGTCCAACAACGTGTACAACCTGGTCACCAAGCGCGCCATCTGCGAAGAAGGCGCCACCATGGAATGGGTCGATGGCAACATCGGTTCCAAGGTGACCATGAAGTACCCGGCTGTCTACCTCGTAGGCGAGCACGCCAAGGGCGAGACCCTGTCGATCGCCTTCGCAGGAGAGGGCCAGCACCAGGACACCGGCTCCAAGATGGTCCACATCGCACCGAACACCAAGAGTTCGATCATTTCCAAGTCCGTCGCCCGCGGTGGCGGCCGCGCTGCCTACCGCGGCTTGGTCCAGGTCCGCGAAGGTGCCAAGCACTCGGCCAACACGGTCCGCTGTGACGCGCTGCTGGTGGACACCATTTCCCGCTCGGATACGTACCCGTACATCGACATCCGCGAGGACGACGTCGTGCTGGGCCACGAGGCAACCGTCTCCCGTGTCAGCGAGGAACAGCTCTTCTACCTGATGTCCCGCGGCATGCCGGAGGACGAGGCCATGGCCATGATCGTGCGCGGCTTTATTGAGCCGATCGCCCGGGAACTGCCCATGGAATACGCCCTTGAGCTGAACCGCTTGATTGAACTTCAGATGGAAGGATCCGTCGGTTAATAATGACTGATATCACTACTGAAAAGGCCCGCATCGGCGCGCCTTCAGCACAGCCCTTTATCGACGGCTTCACGGAGGAAGGCGAGAACCTCTCGCCCATCAACGCTGACGGCTCGACGGCGGCACAGCCTTCTGCGGGCCCGCTTGCCGGCGCTTCGGCCAAGAGCCACTCCCACGGTGGCGGGGTCGGTGTCCCGGACAGCTCCCGCGCGGGCCGCCTGACCTCCTACACGCTTGAGGATTTCAAGGCGCTGACCGGACTCGAAGAAGACTGGCGGTTCACACCGCTTCGTCGCCTCCGTGGCCTCCACTCCGAAGCCCTCACCGGCGCGGCACCGGCTGTCACGGTTTCGGCACCGGCTGGGGTCTCTGTAGAGACCGTTGGTCGTGACGACCACCGCATCGGTTCCGCCGGCATTCCGGAGGACCGTGTCTCGGCGAACGCGTGGGCCAACTTCAAGGAAGCCACGGTCATCACGCTTCCGTCGGAGGTTTCGCTCGAGTCGGAAATCACCGTCACGCTCACGGGCGCCGGGAGCGACGCCGCCGCGCAGCACATCGTTGTCGTGGCGGAGAAGTTCTCCAAGGGTGTCCTGGTTCTCGGTCACGAAGGTTCCGCCGTTGTATCCGAGAATGTGGAAATCATTCTTGAGGACGGCGCGGAGCTGACAGTCGTGTCCTTGCAGGAGTGGAACGACGACTCCGTCCACGCTTCTTCCCAGCAGGCGAAGATCGGCCGCGACGCCAAGTTCAAGCACATCGTGGTCAGCCTGGGAGGCGACCTCGTCCGGGTCACGCCGACTGCACGCTTTGCTGCTCCCGGCGGCGAAGTTGAACTCTTCGGCCTGTACTTCGCCGACGCCGGCCAGCACCTCGAGCACCGCACGTTCGTTGACCACGGTCAGCCGAACTGCGTTTCCAACGTGCTGTACAAGGGTGCCTTGCAGGGCAAAGGCGCACACACCGTATGGGTGGGCGACGTCCTTATCCAGAAGAACGCCGAAGGAACCGACAGCTACGAGAAGAACCAGAACCTGGTGCTTACCGATGGCTGCCGTGCCGACTCGGTACCGAACCTGGAAATCGAGACGGGCCTCATTGCCGGGGCCGGCCACGCCAGCGCCACCGGCCGTTTCGATGACGAGCACCTGTTCTACCTCATGGCACGCGGTATTCCGGAAGATGTTGCCCGCAGGCTCGTTGTCCGTGGCTTCCTCAACGAGATCATCCAGAAGATCAACGTACCGGCCATCGAAGACCGCCTGACGGACGCAGTTGAGCACGAGCTCGCCGCAACCGACAACTAACGTCGACCACCAACCAAGACAGGCAGTCCGGACAATCATGAGTGAACAAACCAAGGGCGAACTGGTGTGCAACGCCAATGACATCCAGGTCAAGCAGGCCCTGCGGGTCCTCATCGATGACTACCCCGTAGCGATCGTCAGGGATTCCATGGGCGAGATCCACGCCATCGGTGATACCTGCTCGCACGCGGACATTTCATTGTCCGAAGGCGAAGTTGAAGGCTGCGCGATCGAATGCTGGGGCCACGGTTCCCAGTTCGATCTCCGCAGCGGTCAACCCCTCCAGCTGCCCGCCTACGATCCCGTACCTGTTTTTGCCGTCACCATCGATGGCGACGACGTGTACGTGGACGTGACCAATGTTGTGAACGGTGCTTCGGTAGAGAACTACTGAACGCCCAGTACCGCCAGACTTACGAACGAAAAGAAAGAAGAGCATGTCTACTCTTGAGATCAAGGACCTGCACGTCAGCATTGAGACGGAGCAGGGCACCAAGGAGATCCTGAAGGGCGTCAGCCTTACCATCAAGACCGGTGAAACCCACGCCATCATGGGCCCCAACGGCTCGGGCAAGTCCACCCTTGCCTCCACGATCGCCGGTCACCCGCGTTACACCGTCACCAGCGGCAGCATCACCCTGGACGGCGAAAACGTCCTGGACATGAGCGTTGACGAGCGTGCCCGCGCCGGCCTCTTCCTGGCCATGCAGTACCCGGTGGAGGTCCCCGGTGTCACCATGACCAACTTCCTTCGCACCGCAAAGACCGCGATCGACGGCGAAGCACCTGCACTGCGTACCTGGACCAAGGACGTCAAGGCTGCCATGCAGCAGCTGCGCATTGACGCCGACTTCGCCCAGCGCAACGTCAACGAAGGCTTCTCCGGCGGCGAGAAGAAGCGTGTCGAGATCCTCCAGCTGGAACTCTTCAAGCCCAAGTTCGCCATCCTCGACGAGACCGACTCTGGCCTTGACGTAGATGCACTGAAGGTGGTCTCCGAGGGCGTGAACCGCGCGCAGGACGCCGGCAACCTGGGAACACTGCTCATCACGCACTACACCCGCATCCTGCGCTACATCAAGCCGGAATTCGTCCACGTGTTCGTGGACGGAAAGGTTGTTGAAGAGGGCGGCCCTGAGCTGGCCGACCGCCTTGAAGAAGAGGGCTACGACCGCTACGCCCCAGGCGCCGGCGTTGCCGTTGCTCCTGCTGTGCAGGCCTAGTTAGGATCATTCCATGACCGAAATCAACGCCGCGCGCACCAGCCTCGAGGACGTCGAGGAAGCGCTCAAGGACGTCATTGACCCGGAGCTCGGAGTCAACGTGGTGGACCTTGGCCTCCTTTACGGCCTCAAGTACTCGGACGAGGACGGCGCCCTACTGATCGACATGACACTGACGACGGCGGCCTGCCCGCTGACTGACGTGCTCGAGGAGCAGGTGGGCAAGTCCCTCGACGGAGTGGTAGACGATTGGCGCCTGAACTGGGTATGGATGCCGCCGTGGGGTCCGGAGCGGATCACCGACGACGGCAAGGACCAGATGCGGGCTCTCGGCTTCAACATCTGATCAAGTATTAAGCCCGCGGTTTGCGGGCATGAAGAAGGGTTCCGGGCATATACCCGGAACCCTTCTTTCGTTTGAAGCAGACGTTACGGGGTGGCCACCCCGAAGGTATCGCACTTGTTGATGTCGCCGGTGGTGTACCCCTGGTAGAACCACTTTTGCCGCTGTTGGCTCGAACCGTGCGTCCAGGACTCGGGGGACACACGTCCCGTGGCGGCTTTCTGAATACGGTCATCGCCGACGGCGGACGCAGCCGAAAGTGCGTCCTGCAGGTCCTGCTCGGTCAGGGGATCGAGGAACGGCTTGCCACTGCTGTCGGTTTGCGTCGTGGCGTGGCGTACCCACAACCCCGCGTAGCAATCAGCTTGCAGTTCTACCCGCACCCCGCCCGACTGGGGTCCTTGTGGATCCTGCTGGGCTCGGTCGAGGTTGCCCAGGATGTTTTGGATGTGGTGGCCGAATTCATGGGCCACCACGTACTCCTGGGCGAGTGGGCCACCCGATGAGCCAAACCGTGTCACCAGTTCATCGAAGAATCCGGGGTCGAAGTAGGCTTTGACGTCGGCCGGGCAGTAGAACGGACCCACCGCCGTTGTGGCCGGGCCACAACCGGTGTTGGTGCCCTGTTCGAAGATGACGGTCCCTGGACGGGAGTACTTCACGTTGTACTGGGCGAGGTAGTCGGGCCAAAAGGCATTGAGGCTGTTGACCGTGCCGGTGATGCGGCAATCGAGGCGTTTGTCCGCGTCGGCGCCGGTTTGGCACTCCTGCACACCTCCAGCGCCGCTTCCACTGTCCACGGCGGGCGGAGCACCGCCACCGCCGCTCAGGTCGCCGAGAATGTTGGGGTTGATACCGAAGAGGGCGAGCAGCAGCACCACAATGCCACCTCCGATGCCACCACCGATCTTGGTACCCCTGCCCATACCACTGCCACGTCGGTCCTCTACTTGGGACGGGTCAAGCTGTGCGCCATCGTTGAAACTCATACAGTCAGAATAGACGTCACTTTTGCCGTCGGAGGCCGGACACTGCCGTAAAATAGGCTGGATGCCTTTCCTGGACAAACTTCACATCTGGGCTGATGAGCGCCCTCACGACACCGCCGTCGTCGTGGGCAGCAGCCGGATCACCTGGGCGGGACTCCGTGACGCCGCGGCAGGGCTGGTGCGTGCTTCTGGTCCAACCACGGTGCTGGCCGAGCCCAACTCTGTCGGCTTCGTCGAGCGTTACGCCGCCGCCGTGGCGGGAGAACGTCGCTGCGCTGTCCTTGACCCGTTATGGCCCGGTCCAATGATTGAGGAAGTTGCATCACGGATTGTCGAGTCCAAGGCGGCCGTTGACGGCACTCTCGTGGACGGGGATCCTTCGAGTACTTTCCTGGTGGGCCTGACCTCGGGCACCACGTCTGTTCCCAAGGCCTTCACGCGCTCCCGGCGTTCCTGGCAGGTGTCTTTCGAGGCTTCCATCGAGTTCTTCGGACTGACGCAGGAGGACCACACCTTGGCCCCGGGGCCTCTTTCCGCCAGCCTTAACCTCTATGCCCTCTCAGAGTGCCTTTATGCCGGTGCTGCGTTCCACACTCTTGAATCGTTCGACGTGGGCGACGCTCACGCGGCCATCAGCCATGACGGCATCACCCGTCTGGTCCTGGCACCGACCATGCTGCGGTTGCTGAGCGAACGGGGCCTCGCCGGCGATGTCGATGCCTCAGGCATCCGCAGCATCATCTGCGCAGGATCAAAGCTGGACGCCCGGACCTTGGAAGCAGCCCGGCGGTGGGCGCCGCATGCGGCTATTTATGAGTACTACGGCGCCTCGGAGCTGAGTTTCGTCTCAGGGACCCGACTCGCCGCAGGCGAGCCCCTCGATGCCGGTGGCACAGGCATCGGAAGCCCGTTCCCCGGGGTCGAGCTGAGTATTCTCGACGACTCAGGCAAGCCGTTGCCCGAAGGCGTTCACGGCAATATCAGCGTGCGCAGCGGAATGGTCAGCAACGGTTATCTGTGGGGCGACGACGGACAGGCATTGCGTTGCCTCAATGGTTGGTACACCGTAGGGGACCAGGGCTACTTGCATGGGGGAGTCCTCCACATCCTGGGCCGGCGTTCGGACATGATCGTCACCTCAGGGAAGAACGTCTACCCCCACGAGGTGGAACTGGCCATGGCTTCGGTTCCAGGCATCGAAGTTGCGGTCGCCGCCGGCGCGCCTGACGATATCCGTGGCCAAAAGGTGATTGCCGGCGTCGTGCCTGCCTATGGTGCCGTAACGGCCACGCAACTGCGCACGGGGCTGGACGGCCTGCTGGCCCGGGACAAGTGGCCGCTGCAGTTCTACCTGCTGTCCGAACTGCCGATGACGGACCGTGGCAAGGTCAGCCGGAAGGTGCTGCTGGATTGGATCAAGAATCATGATCACAGGGCTCAGCTCCTTGGTTAGCACCAAGCCCTCGGCTGGATCCCAGCAGGAAATTGATCCATCCCGGCAAGCGGTCATCATCGCGGCCCTTCGGTCTCCCATATGCCGTGCCAAGGGACAACTCAAGCACCTGCGCGCCACGGATCTCCTGGCGCCAGTGCTCGGCTCCTTGCTCGAGTCCACTGGAGTGCAGCCCGCTGAGGTGGACGATGTCATCATCGGCAACGCCGTGGGCGGCGGCGGGAACCTCGCCAGATATGCCGCCCTCCAGGCCGGCCTGCCCGTCACGGTGCCGGGACTCACCGTGGACCGCCAGTGCGGCTCAGGCCTGGACGCCATTGCCCTCGCCGCGAGGTTGGTGGCTGCAGGCGGTGATCCCCTGTTCCTGGCAGGCGGCGTCGAAAGCATCAGTACCGCGCCTGCCAGGGCCAACAGGAACCTCGACGGCGGCCTGGACTTCTACACCCGGGCCACCTTCGTGCCGCCGCAGTTCGGAGACCCGGACATGGGTGTCGCAGCGGAGAGTGTCGCCGCGAAGTTCGGAGTGACCCGGGAACGGCAGGATCAGTATGCCCTCCGCAGCCACCGCCGTGCCGTGGCTGCCGCAGCTGGGGGCAAATACGCCGATGAGATCGTCCCGCTGATGGGCTCCGAGGAGCTTGTTGTTGCCGACGACGGCCCCAAACCCTCGCTGGGTCCCTCCCTGATGGCCCGGTTCCCGGCTGCGTTCGTACCCGGCGGAACAGTCACCGCTGCCAACTCGTGCTTCGACGCTGACGCCGCATCCGCCGTCATTGTCACGTCGCTGCAGCGGGCCCGCAGCATCGGTGCGCCCGATGGCTTGTTGGTGCTGGGCAGCGACACCGCCGGCGTTGATCCGGAGCTCTTGGGAATCGGTGCTGCCCACGCCGCGAAACGGTTGCTTGCCCGGAACGGCGTGAATCCAGGCTCCCTTGACCTCATCGAATTCAATGAGGCCTTCGCATCCCAAACTGTCGCCTGCCTGGAGTACCTCGGTATTGACCCGGCCCGGGCCAACCTGGAGGGAGGTGCGCTGGCGTTGGGGCACGGTTACGGTGCCTCGGGCGCGGTCCTGGTGACCCGGTTGCTGGCCCAAGCAAGGAACCGGTATGCCGGGACGGGATCTGCCGCACTGGGCCTGGCGATGATCAGTATCGCCGGAGGAATGGGGACCGCAAGCCTGCTGCGGTATTCAAGGCTCTAGTTCTTTGACGCCCTAGTTCTTCGAGGCTGGTTCGTCTGCTTCGCCAAGTCCCCGTGCGGCCAAGGCGTCACCGGTTTGCCGGGCGTAGGCCACGGTGGTGATGAAGACCGGCAGGACCAAGGCCCTCGGGTTCCGCTCAAGGCCCCGGGCACGCGCGGCATCCCGCACGTCCGCGAAGGCGCCGGCAATGAACGGGATGCTCCTGAGCATCACCGCGATGGTGAGCGCGAAGCGCTCGGGATCGGCACCGAACCTGCGGAAGGGTCGTGAAACGGACACCACACCATCCAACAGTTCCTGCACCGGCGTTGTGGCCGTCAGCACCGAGGCAGCCACGACGCAGACCAGCACATTGAGCACGATGCGGGCCGCGGTGGGCCCACCAAGCTGCCACCACTGGAACAAGCCGATGACCAGCAGGATCGGGGCCACCATCCGGATGGAACCGGCGAGCCGCCTGAACCCGGCGCCGCTGAGCAGGAAAAGCCCCGACACGACAACCAGGACGAGCACGGAAACCGCCCAGTCCACTATGAGGAAGGAGGCCGTTCCGCAGGCAGCCACCACCAGGAATTTCAGCCACAGGGGAGTGCGGTGGATCAGGGAGTTGCCCGGAACGTAATTGGCGATCAGGAAGCCGTGCCCCCTCACTTGGGCGCCCCTTCCAGCGGCAGTCCGCCCAGGGCCGCCGCGCACAGCGCGCGGTAATGGGCGACGCCCTCGGCCGCACCGCCGTCGAACACTATGCGACCCGCCTCCACCACCAGGACCCGGTCCATCTCCAGGACCAGGTCGAGGTCATGTGTGGACATGATGACTTGTTGGTCCAGGCCGGCAATCGTCCGGCGCAAGAGTTCGCGGTTGCGCAGATCAAGCAGGGTTGACGGTTCGTCGAGGACCAGGACACCAGGATTGACGGCCAGCACCGCGGCCAAAGCCAGCAATTGGCGCTCTCCGCCGGATAGCTCATAGATGCTCTGGTCAGCGAGGTGGAGGAGGCCAAAGCGGTCAAGGACCGCCTCAGCACGGGCGGCACGCTCCTTGGGGTCCCTGACCGATCGGCGCAGCGATAGCTCAACGTCCTCCCGCCCCGTCGGCATGACCAGTTGGGACAGGGGATCGGTGAAGACGAAGCCCACGTTCGCCCGGACACGGCGGACATCCGAATCTGTGCTGTGGCCATGCACCACCACGCTTCCATCAGTGGGAGCCACCAGGCCGTTCAGCAGCCGGAGGAAAGTGGACTTACCGGAACCGTTGGCACCGATCACGCCGATCCGCCGCTCCGTGAGCTCCAGTGAGAGGTCCTGCAGGAGTGTTTTGTATGTGTCGCTGGCGTCCACGGCTACGCGCACCGAGACTCCGCTGAAAGTGATGGTGTTCATGCTTTTTACTTGACCCGACGTACCAGGACATCCGGGAAAGCCTTGTGAATGGCCAAGGCAATGATCACCGCCAGGACATTCTTCAGCGTATCGCCGGGAAGGAACGGAAGATCAGCGAGGAGCGCCTTGCCGAAGTCCAGTTTGGCGTTGGCCATCATGCCGAGGATGCCCAGGCCATGGACAATCACGATGCTGCTGACCATGGTGGCGGCAAAGAGCCAGAGCCCCCGGTGCTTCACGGTCCTGCGGATCACCAAACCGGCCAGGAAGCCGGTGGCTGCCGCCGCAAGGGGGAAAGCGATGATGTACCCGGCGGAAGGGCTTGCGAGGATACCCAGGCCGCTGCGGCCTCCACTGAAGATGGGCAGGCCTGCCAGTCCCAGGAGGACATACAGTCCGACGGCGGCAAAGCCGCGGCCCGCGCCAAGAACCAGTCCGCTGAGCATCACCGTCAGGGTCACCAGGGTGATAGGCACGCCCAAGGCCCCTACAGGTATGCCGGGAACGATCGAGGACGCCGCCACCAGGGCCGCGAAAACGGCGATGAGGCCAAGGTCGGTCGCGTTCCAGCGCTTGCGTGAGGTGGTGGGCCGCTGCACAGCGGCATTCGCATTGGCAGAGGCAGTGGCATTGGCAGCGGCAGCAGCAGAGTCGGTCTTGCTCATGACAGGTCCTAACGGAGTCAGACGGGTGCGATGAAAGTGCTTGTTCCCCCTGGTTTCGAGAATACGGTTACGGAGCCAGGTGGATTTTGGAGCCTCCCTACAAGGGGGCCCTGAATTCTTTGAGCGTAGGCACAGTTTCCGTTGCTGGAGGAGGATGTCGCCGGGCGCCCGGGGTGCCGGTAGACTTGAACAGGCTGTTCTCACGGCCAGCTCCCGCCGCATCTATTCGACCACCGGTCCCGCAGGCGTTCCCCATTGAAAGGCATCACCCGAATTGATTACCGTCCAGGACCTTGAACTCCGCGCCGGCGCCCGCCTGCTCATGGACCAGGTTAACTTCCGGGTGGACAAAGGGGACAAGATCGGGCTCGTCGGACGCAACGGTGCCGGCAAGACAACCCTCACCCGTGTCCTCGCCGGCGAAGGCCTTCCTGCCGGCGGCAAAGTGACCCGCAGCGGCGAGATCGGTTACCTGCCGCAGGATCCGCGGACCCCGGACATGGAGCAACTGGCGCGCGACCGAATCCTCTCGGCACGCGGGCTGGACGTTGTTGTGGGGAAGCTCAAGAAGGCGCACGAGGACATGGCCAGTGATGACCCGGCCGTCCAGCGCAAGGCCATGGGACGGTATGACCGGCTCGAAGCTGAGTTCCTGGCAGGTGGCGGCTATGCTGCCGAGGCCGAGGCCGCTGCGATCTCCTCCAACCTGGCCCTGCCTGACCGCCTGCTGAACCAACCTCTGAAGACCCTCTCCGGTGGCCAGCGCCGCCGCGTGGAGTTGGCCCGTATCCTCTACTCGGACGCTGAGACGCTGCTCCTTGACGAACCCACCAACCACCTTGATGCCGACTCCATCACTTGGTTGCGGGACTTCCTGAAGAACCACCAGGGTGGCCTGATCGTGATCAGCCACGACACGGAGCTGCTCGAAGCCACGGTCAACAAGGTGTATCTGCTCGATGCCAACCGTGCCCAGATCGACTACTACAACATGGATTGGAAGCGCTACCTGCTCCAGCGGGAAACGGACGAGCGCGCCCGCAAGCGCGAACGTGCCAACGCTGAGAAGAAGGCCCAGGTCCTGATCGACCAGGCCAACAAGATGCGCGCCAAAGCTACCAAGGCCGTGGCCGCCCAGAACATGGCCAAGCGTGCAGAACGATTGCTGAGCGGTCTGGAAGCTGTCCGTGAGAATGATCGCGTGGCAGCATTGCGCTTCCCCGATCCCTCGCCCTGCGGCAAGACGCCCCTCACTGCGGAAGGCCTCAGCAAGTCCTACGGCTCGCTGGAAATCTTCACCGATGTGGACCTCGCCATCGACCGCGGCTCCAAAGTGGTCATCCTGGGCCTCAACGGTGCCGGCAAGACCACCCTGCTGCGCATGCTGGCCGGAGTGGACAAGCCTGACACGGGGGACATCATCCCGGGTCACGGCCTCAAAGTGGGCTACTACGCCCAGGAACACGAAACCCTGGACCACGACCGTACCGTGCTGGAAAACATGAGGTCCTCGGCACCGGACATGAAGGACGCCGAAGTCCGGGGCATCCTGGGCTCATTCCTGTTTTCCGGTGACGACGTCGACAAGCCCGCGGGCGTGCTTTCCGGTGGTGAGAAAACCCGTCTGGCACTTGCCACGATCGTGGCATCCAGCGCCAACGTGCTGCTCCTTGACGAGCCCACCAACAACCTCGACCCCGCCAGCCGCGCGGAAATCCTCGGTGCGCTCAAGAACTACACCGGCGCCGTCGTCATGGTCAGCCACGATGAAGGTGCCGTCTCAGCCCTGAACCCGGAACGTGTTGTACTGCTTCCGGACGGTGTCGAGGACCACTGGAACGAGGACTACCTGGACCTCATCACCCTGGCCTAGCGGACCTTCAACGGTTCCGCTCCTGTAATGCGTGCCAATTCGTTGTAGGTGATGGAGAACATTGAGTTGTGGTCCCCGGCCCCTGCCCAGAGGAGCTCATGTTCTTTGAGCGTGGCGTCCAGGATGGTCCTGATGGGCTTGGGATGGCCCAGCGGTGCGACGCCTCCCACTTCCTGACCGGTGTGTTCCAGGACGAATTCAGGCTTGGCGCGGCGGATCTTTCCGGTCCCCAATAATTTGGCCACCAGTGTTGTATCTACTCGCGCGGCTCCGCTGGCAAGGATCAGCAGCGGGCCGCCGTCGAGCTCGAAGATGAGGCTGTTAGTGATCGCGGCGACGTCGCATCCCAATACAGAAGCGGCGGCTGCCGCTGTGGGCACTTTCGTCTCGAATACCCGAACGGTGTCTTCGGCTCCTGAAGCGGTCAGGGCGGACTTTACGTTCAGGACGGCATCCGGAATGGTCTCAGTAGCCTTGGGCATCCAGGATCGCGTCTTCCTCTTCTTCCGACGTCGGACGTTTGTTCTTGCGGGGAGCCGGTGCACGGCGTTTCGTGCTCCCACCGGCAGCCATGATGATCTCATCGTCATCGTCTTCGGCATCGATGGCCGCATTCCGAGCCTGCTGGCGTGCCGCGTAGCCGAACCCGATGAACATCAGGACCCCAAAAGCGAACCACTGCAGGGAATACGAGAGGTGCGTACCCTCTTCAGTGGCCGGTTTGGGAAAGGGCGTGGGCATGGGCTGGACTGCGGGATCCTCGCTGGCCAACTGCCCGTAGGCGCCCGTGGCTATGGGGTAGGGAAGTTCAGTGGCAAAGCTGGCCAGATCGATGGAGGCAAGCTGTCCATCCACTGCCCCGCGGTCCAACTTTGGCTCGGCCGGCTTCAGGCGGGCAATAACGGTGACCTCGCCTGTGGGAGGTGCCGGGACGACGTCGGGACGGCCCGGTGTGTTGTTTCCGATCGGGAGCCAGCCGCGGTCAATCACCACCGCTTGGCCGGTAGTCAGGCGGAAAGGCACCACGACGTCGTAACCTGGCTGGCCGTTCAGCGGACGGTTGCGGACGACGCGCTGCCCGTTGATGTCGTACGTACCCCGCAGCTGGACCTGCGTCCATTCCCGTTCAGGATCCAAGGCGTCGAATTGGTCCTTGATCTCAGCGAACGGAACAGGGGTGGCCGAGTAGTTGGTGACCACGCGGTTGATCTCGGCAAGCGTCTCTGCCCTCCGGTCCATTTGCCAACGGCCGAGGAACACGCAGGCAGTAGCGAAGATCACGGCCAAAACAAAGTACCCCAGCCATTTGCTGGAGAAGAGGAACCGGTACATTCAGTGAGCCTCGTTCGCTGTTGAATCGCCCGCGAAAGGCACAGTCTCTTTCCAGAGTCCGCGGGTCTGCAAGTATTCTTCAAGCCATTCCCGGTGGTCGCTGCAGGAAAGCCATACCTTGCGCCGCTCCGGCGTGTGGATGCGCGGGTTGTTCCACAACAGCTGCCACTGGGCATCCAGGCGGCAGCCCTTTCGGGAGCACATGGCCGCGCCGGTGGCACGGTCCGACTCCCGGCCGGCCAGTCCTGCGCCGCCAAGGTTAAAGATATTCATGAAGCCGCCCGTTCGTCGCCGGAGTTTCCGGCCTCTGGTGCATGGTCCGTTGTGGGTCCCGCTTCTGCGCCGGCCGGGGAGTCGTCCACCAGCTCGCCCTGAAGCACCGTGGGAGCGTCACTGTTCTGGTCGTCAACGTCCTGGTCATTACCAGGCACGTCGGAACGTCCAATCTCCTGGACTGCGACGTAGTCCAGAAGCGATTCGCTGTGGTCCTCGGCTTTGTCGTTGCCGTTGGCGATGACAACGGCGATCCATGGAAGGAAGACCGCGCCTGCAATGGCGATGATCTTGAACCATCCGTCAACGACGAAAATCAGGATGATGCACACCATGCGGATGCCCATGGCAACGGCGTACTTGATCATCCGTTCGCGCATGTCCTCGGAGTGCGCAGCAGCGGCGTCGGTGATGCTGTGGACTTCGGGGTCGCTGGAGACCGCGTCCGGTTCCCCGGGCACTTGCTGCAGGGGACTGTTCTCTCGTGTCACAGCTGAATCATCACGCTCCAAAGGCCTCTTTCAATTCTCTCACCAAGGCCGTACCCGCCCAAACCGCACAGCTCGCGGTTTAGCCACGGTTGCTGCAGGCGGCGGATAAGATCGAGACAGGAAAATCCCTCTTCACAGCGGCATTCGATGACCGCAGAACCTGGAGCAAAGTATGTCTGAAGCAGTATCCACCGGTCGCAGCGTCCTGATCACTGGCGGCAACCGCGGCATCGGCCTGGCCATCGCGGAATCATTTCTTGCCAACGGCGACAAGGTGGCTGTTACCTACCGCAGTGAAACAGAGCTGCCTGAGGGAATCCTGGGCGTGAAGGCCGATGTCACGGATGAGGCGTCGATCGACGCCGCGTTCAAGGTTGTTGAAGAGGCCCACGGACCCGTGGAGGTACTGGTGGCCAACGCAGGCATCACCAAGGACACTCTCCTGTTGCGGATGAGCGAAGACGACTTCACCTCGGTGCTCGATACCAACCTGACGGGAGCCTTCCGGGTCATCAAGCGCGCCTCCAAGGGCATGATCCGGCTCCGCAAGGGCCGTGTGGTCCTTATCTCCTCCGTATCCGGCCTTTACGGTGCGCCCGGCCAGATCAACTACTCCGCCTCCAAGGCCGGGATGGTTGGCATCGCACGATCCTTGACCCGCGAGCTGGGGAGCCGCGGCATCACCGCCAACGTGGTGGCGCCCGGTTTCATCAACACGGATATGACCGCCGAGCTGCCGGAAGAAACGCAGAAGTCCTATCTTGCCAACGTCCCTGCCGGCCGGTTCGCGGAGGCATCGGAAGTGGCCGACGTGGTGCGCTGGGTAGCCAGCGATGAGGCCGCCTACATCTCGGGCGCAGTGATTCCCGTCGATGGCGGCCTCGGAATGGGCCACTGACCCACTAGCCTCAACGGTAGTTTTTGTCCGGGGCCGACAAGGGATTTCGTGGTTGCCGCTGGCATGATGGAATCCGAGCCCACGGAATTTGGATGAACTGAACAAAAGGAGCACGTATGGGAACGCTGGATAACAAGACCGCCATCGTCACGGGGTCTTCCCGCGGCATCGGCGCTGAAGTTGCCAAGATCCTTGCTGGCGAGGGTGCCGCCGTCGTCGTCAATTACCGCCAGAAGGCGCCACGCGCCAATAAGGTGGTGGCCGAAATCCAGGCCGCCGGCGGGCGCGCTGCAGCGGTTGGCGCTGACCTCACCACCGACGAAGGCGTGCACGCCCTGGCCAGCACTGCCATGGAGCAGTTCGGTTCCCTTGATGTCCTGGTGCTTAATGCCTCAGGCGGCATGGAATCCGGCATGGAGGAGGGCTACGCGCTGAAGCTGAACCGCGATGCCCAGATCAACATGCTCAATGCCGCAGTCCCGCTCATGCCGGAGGGTTCACGGGTTGTATTTGTGACAAGCCACCAGGCACACTTCGTGGAGACCGTTCCCACCATGCCTGAGTACGAGCCCGTGGCCAAGAGCAAGCGCGCAGGGGAAGATGCCCTTCGTGCGCTGCTGCCCAGCCTTGCAGAAAAGGGAATCTCGCTGGTGGTCGTTTCCGGCGACATGATCGAGGGAACCGTCACTGCAACCCTTCTTGACCGGTCCAACCCCGGTGCGATCGAGGCCCGCCGCGCTGAAGCAGGCAAGTTGTACTCTGTCGAAGAATTCGCGGCCGAGGTTGCCAGGATGGTTACCGCTGACGTTGAATCAGGCCACACGGAGTACGTCGGTGGCGCCGATTACTTCAGCAAGAGCGCCGAGTAGGGCGCTGTGTCATTTGCTGTGGCCCGGGACTTTGTCCCGGGCCACAGCTGTTTAACCCCCACATGATGACAATTTGATAAATAATCCAAATTTTCGCGTCACGATTTCCCAGTTGTTGTTTTAGCCGCCACTTTTGCCTTTTAGCATTCCATCTGATTAACTCGGCACAGTATCCAGATCCCTCATTGCACGGCAATGTATTCGGATGCCTTGCGCTTTGGCCTTTGTAGTGGTCAACGCATGAATGTGAACTAGGAGCTTCTTTGGACCTGCTATTGCGTGCCGATGGTATTCACGCGTCATATGATCAGCGCCGCATCCTCAAAGGCGTTGACATCTCATTGCACCGCGGCGAGATTCTTGGACTGATCGGCACCAACGGTGCGGGGAAGAGCACCCTGATGGATGTTCTATCCGGCTCCCTCAGGCACGATTCCGGATTGATTACCTTGGCCGGCGAGAAATACGGACCGGAGTCCCGCGATGAAGCCCAGGCCTGCGGTGTGGGAATCATTCCGCAGAACTTCCGGCTCGATCCCGCGATGACCGTCGCTGAGGCCATCTACCGGGGCACGTTTCAGGCCGGCAGGCCCCATGGGCATCTGCGTGGACCCGCCCAAAAACTCATCAACGACGTCGCAATGGACCTTGACCCGGACGCCACGGTCGGCACACTGATCCGTGCCGAGCAAACACTGGTGGAAGTGTTGAGGATGGTCGCTGAGGAAGCGCAGCTGGTGATCATGGACGAGGTAGCAGCGTCCCTTCCCGATCACGACGTCGCGGCCCTGCACAAGGTCCTGAGGATGCTGGTGAACCAGGGGAGGGCGATCATCTACATCACCCACCGTCTCGATGAAGTCCGCTCCATCGCCCATCGCATCGCCGTGTTGCGAGACGGCCAAGTCCACAGGATCCTGGAAGCCAGCCAGACGGACGCGGAAGAATTGGCCTTCATGCTTCTGCAGCAACAGCCGGCAGCCAGCAGCAGGCCCGCAGAGCCAGCAGACAATGACGAGGCACTGCGGGTGGTAAACCTCACCGTGGACGAATCTGTTCGGGACGTGACTTTCAGCGTGGCCAGGGGTGAGATTTTTGGCCTCCTTGGAACCCATCAATCAGGCGTCTACCACTTGCTTGAATCACTCGTGGGAATCAGGCCCAAGACTTCGGGACAGGTGTTCCTGCACGGGCGCCCGGTCCACATCCAAGGGCCGGAGGATGCCCTGCGGTTGAAGATCGGCTACCTCTCGGACGACGTCGGGACCGTGGATGCAGCATCCAGCATTGCGAAGGGCTTGGGCGAGAATCCGGTCGGCGCGGACCTGCAGGATGAAGTCACCGGGCTCCGTGGCGTGATCGATCTGGTGCGTCGCATGCGCATCAACACCACGAACATCCACGGCACCCTCACAACGCTGTCCGGCGGGGACCGCCAGAAGGTCTCCCTCGCCAAGTGGATGACCACAGGGTGCGACGTATTGATCCTGAGCCATCCCAGCCGGGGTATCGACATCGGCGCGAAAGATGTCGTCTACCAGATGCTCAACGAGCTCAGGCAAAGCGGCGTCGCGATCATCCTGATGTCCTCGGATCTGACTGAACTGGTCAACTGGTGCCATCGGATAGGAGTGGTTCGCGACGGCGAACTCGTCACCATCGAGGCCAACGCCAACACCAACGAGGACGTATTGGTCTACCACATGCTGGGCGGGACTACTCCACCCGGGAACAGCGCCGCCCGAAGGGTGAAGAGCTGAAACGGTCAAGGAGTAGGAGGACTTCGGCAAACAAAAAGAGACGGCCCCTGGCGAGGGGCCGTCTTTTTTGTTGCCGGAGGAATCAGATGGTAATTCCCTTTGCGATGTTGCTGAGTTTGTGGCGGGCCAACGCAAGGTTGGCATAGGTGCGGTCAAGCACCAGGTACACGAACAGGCCCTTCGAATCACCCGAGTTGAGGACGTTGATCAGGTGGTACTGCCCACCCAAGGTAATGAGGATGTCCTCGATATCACCGTCCAGACCGAGGTCTGCCATGGTTCGCAGCTTTGCGCTCACTACGTTTGAGTTTCCCGCAGCGGCAACGCCAAGGTCGAAGCCAGGGCTTCCCCCTTGTGCCAGGGCCATGCCGCTGGAATAGTCGACGACGGCCGCACCCGTGGCGCCTTCAATGGCGAGCAGTTGCTTTATGGCTTCATTAAGCGTGATCATGTTGCGTTCTTCCTGTTCAGTGATGTCATCCATGGAATACGGGGAATGGGCGCCGGAAAAGAGTTCAGGAAAGGTATTGAGGCCCTCATCCTTTGAATACCCGGGCGAATCCCCGGGATCATTTGGTTCGCGCGACTTCCACCATTTCCATGTGCGTTGCGAACGGTTCACTTGCAGCCCCTGCGCTTCCCTTATCCTTGGCCACCGCCCACCTCGCGGTACCTCCAACAGAATATGCGCATCAGGTAATTAAAAACCAAGATGTTTCGGAATTTTCTGGTTTATTCCGAACAGGAGCAATAGCTGGTAACGATTAAATAAATTGACCAAATTTCTGCGTCACGAAATCGCATCAGCTGTCTCTTACGGAGCTGGCATGTCGCGGGCCAACACTCGACAGGGGGACAGGACCCTCGGTTTCCTCAGGAGCGACTGAAGGCCGTGTCCGTTTTGCGTGACGCTTCCTCACCACCACTGCCGCAAGCGGAACGACAACGAGGACAGTGAAGGAGCCGAACAGGGCCAGTATCGCCGCGCCGAAAACGAGCACAGCCATGAAGCCTATTTGCACCGTTGCGGAGTCAAGGCCGGCCATGCCCACGGCTGTTCCTATATGTGATTGCTCAAATACCATCTTTCGCTCCTGGGGATAGTGTTACTGCGAGTCACTGGTAAGTGGCACAGGAACACTGATCGTGTCGCGAAAGTGCGAAGTTCTTGGAGCAGGCGGATCACACGTTGGCGATATTCCTCACAGCGTCGAGGTAAGGGATGTTGATGGCGGCGTCGGCCACTGCACGAACTGCAGGCTTTGCGTTGAACGCCACACCGATCCCGGCGGCCCCGAGCATGTCGAGATCGTTTGCGCCGTCACCGACTGCGATGGTGTGCGCGAGGTCAATTCCTTCGGCCGCGGACCACTGGCGCAAGTACTTTTCCTTGGCAGCCCGATCGATGACGTCTCCGAGGACTTTGCCCGTGAGTGCTCCGTCAACGATTTCAAGCTCATTGGCGATCCAGTAATCAAGGCCCAGCTGCTCGGCAATGGGCCCAAGAATCTGGTTGAAGCCACCGGAGACAACCGCCACCACGTGGCCGGCTGCCTTGAATGCGGCCACAAGCTCTGCCGCACCCAGGCTGAGGCGCACTTCCTCCCGTACGGAATTCACGACGTCGGCCGGCAAGCCCGCCAGTACGGCGACCCGGGCATGCAGGCTTTGGGCGAAGTCGAGCTCGCCGCGCATGGCTGCTTCCGTCACCGCAGCGACCTCTTCACGCTTGCCTGCGTAAGCGGCCAGCAACTCGATGACTTCCTGCTGGATGAGGGTGGAGTCGACGTCCATGATCAGCAGCTTGCGTTCTGCTTGCCGAAGGTCCGTGGGCACCAAGGCAGTATCGGCCCCGGCCGCTGCTGCCTCGGCCACCCGCCGTCGAAGAGCGGAAAGGTCGGCGGGTGAACCAAGCTGCACCTGCAGGTCAGCGGTGTAAACGCTGAACCGATCGTCGCCTGACTGTGATTCCCCTGACACTTCCGCGCCGGCGTCGGCCAGTACCTTACGTACGCCCTCCAGCGATTCGGGGGACAAATTCACGCCGTAGCTGACCGCAGCCAAGTTCGAAGTCATGGCCTCAATCCTACTGAGGACGCCTCGTCCACCCGAATTCGTTTCACGCCCGAAACAAGCGAATTCACCAGTTATCAGTCATGTGCCTTTTTGTCCTAGTGTCTACTGCTATGAGTGATGTTCTGGAATTGGCTTCCGTCAGCGTTGTCCGCGGCAAGAAGACCCTGCTGGACAAGGTTGACTGGCAGGTCAATGAAGGCGAACGATGGGTCATCCTGGGCCCGAACGGCGCAGGCAAGACCACGCTTCTCCAGATCGCGGCTGCACGCCTGCACCCCAGCAGTGGCAAGGCCGGGATCCTCGACGAAACGTTGGGCCGCGTCGACGTCTTTGAACTCCGGCCCCGCATCGGCCTGTCCTCGGCGGCATTGGCGACCCAGATCCCCGAACACGAGAATGTCCTGAACGTAGTGGTCACTGCGGCGTACGGTGTCACCGGCCGCTGGCGGGAAGGGTACGAGCGCGACGACGAGCGCCGCGCCTTTGGCCTCCTGAACGACTGGGGGATGGGCCCCTTGCTCAACCGGACCTTCGCAACCCTTTCAGAGGGTGAGCGCAAGCGGGTCCAGATCGCCCGGGCCCTGATGACCGATCCCGAACTGCTCCTGCTGGATGAGCCGGCCGCCGGGCTGGACCTTGGCGGGCGGGAAGAACTGGTCCATAAACTGGGCGAGCTGGCAAGCGACCCGGCAGCTCCGGCCATGGTTCTGGTGACCCACCACCTGGAAGAAGTACCCCCTGGATTCACCCACGCGATGCTGCTCCGGGAAGGCGGCGTTGTTGCCGCAGGACCCATCAAGGAAGTCCTCACCGACGAACACCTTGGCAACACCTTTGGCCTGGCCCTGGACGTTTCGGAGAACGCCGGGCGCTACACAGCTACTGCCCGCCGCTAGGACGGTTCCAGGACAATATGGAGATTCTTAGCAGCATTCTGGTCTTTTTTGCTGGCTTGTGGGCCGGTACCATCAACGCGGTCGTCGGCTCCGGCACCCTCGTGACTTTTCCTGTGCTGATCGCACTGGGAGTAGCCCCGGTGGTCGCATCCATGAGCAACGCCATGGGGCTCGTGGCCGGAACGGCCGCAGGCGCGTGGGGCTACCGACGCGAACTGGCAGGCCGCGGCAGGCAATTGCTCAAACTGATGCCGGCCTCGCTCCTGGGCGGCATTACCGGGGCGTGGCTGTTGCTGCACTTGCCCGAAAAAGTCTTCGGCTACGTGGCACCGGTCCTACTTGTGGCCGCCCTTTTGATGGTCCTCTTCCAGCCCAAGCTCCAGGCCTGGATCCGCAACCGCGAGCAGAACCCCGAGCACGCCATCAAGGACAAGAGCCACGGCATCCTCCTGGTGGTCCTGATCTACCTTGCCGGGGTCTACGGGGGGTACTTCGTGGCCGCGCAAGGAATCCTCCTTGTGGGAATCCTTGGTGTCTTCCTGTCCGGCACCATGCAAAATGCAAACGCCATGAAGAACATCCTCACCCTGACGGTGAACATGGTGGCAGCAGTCTCATACCTCATTTTCGCTTTCGACAGGATCAACTGGCTGGTTGTCCTGCTCATCGCGATCAGCTCCACGATCGGAGGGCTGCTGGGTTCCAAAGTTGGCCGCAAGTTGTCTCCCAAAGTGCTGCGCATGGTGATCTTCACGCTCGGCATCGTCGCCCTTGGCTTCATGATCGCCAACCTCCTGAAATAATCTCCCGGTGACATTCCACTACCTCAAGTCCGCTGATGACCCACGCGTGAGCGACTACACGACGCTCACCGACGTGCATCTGCGCAAGCTCCGGGAACCGCAGGAGGGCATGTACATCGCGGAGTCCTCCCGGGTCCTGCGCAGGGCGTTGGCTGCAGGCCACCAACCCCGTTCTTTCTTCCTTGCCGAGAAATGGCTGGATGACCTCGCCGATGTCTTCCAGGCTTATCCGGACGTCCCGGTCTTCATTGGCAAAGCGCCGCTGCTGGAGGAGATTACGGGCTTCCACCTACACCGTGGTGCCATGGCCGCAATGCATCGCCCGGCTCCTGTCCCGCTCGAAGAGCTTCTGGCCGACGCGCAGCGCGTCGCGGTGCTTGAGGACATCGTGGACCACACCAATGTAGGGGCCATCTACCGTTCCGCTGCTGCGCTCGGAGTGGACGCCGTGCTGGTGTCGCCACGGTGCGGTGACCCCCTGTACCGGCGGAGCGTGCGCGTGAGCATGGGCACCGTCTTCCAGGTCCCGTGGGCACGCCTGGAATCCTGGCCCGCGGACCTGACGCGCCTGAAGGAACAAGGCTTCACCGTGGCCGCCATGGAATTGACCGATGACGCGCTGGACCTGGACGAACTCGCGGCCAGGCAGCTTCCAAAACTGGCCTTGGTACTCGGAACCGAAGGCGCCGGCATGAGCGCGGAGACGCTGGCCGCCGTCGACCTTGCCGTCAAAATCCCCATGCGGGCCGGCGTCGATTCCCTCAACGTGGCAGCTGCTTCTGCGGTGGCCTTTTGGGAACTCCGCCCACGAAGCTGACCCGGTTCGTGAGGCGTGTCCGTTTCGGCTATGATTGGGTGTTGGCCCGGAAGCTGGAATGTTTGCATTACAGCCAAAGGACCACCTCCATTCATACCTGGCAGCTGGCAAAATCCAGTTGCGTGAACAAAAGGTCCCATTATGAAGTCTGATATCCACCCGAAGTACGAAGCTGTTGTTTTCAACGACCTGGCTTCCGGTACGCAGTTCCTGACCAAGTCCACCGTGTCTTCCTCGAAGACCATCGAGTGGGAAGACGGAAACACCTACCCGGTTATCGACGTCGAAATCTCCTCGGAGTCCCACCCGTTCTACACGGGCAAGCAGCGCATCATGGACTCCGCTGGCCGCGTCGAGCGCTTCAACGCCCGCTTCAAGGGCTTCGGCGGCAAGAAGTAACCACTTCACCCCCAAGGCTTTCAAGGCCCGCATTGCTGGATTCTCCGGCAATGCGGGCTTTTGCGTTTTCCGGCAAGATGGACAGCATGACTTCCCAGCCAACATCCCCAGCGAACAACGACGACGACGCCCGCCTTCACGGCGAATACAAAGTTCCCGGCGGCAAACTGGTGGTGGTCGACCTGGAGGTGGCGGATGGACGGTTCACGAACGTCTCCTTGAGCGGGGACTTCTTCCTGGAACCGGACGAGGCCTTGCAGGGCATCAATAATGCCCTGACCGGCCTTCCGGAGGCATCCACGGCATCAGAGATCGCAGCGGCTGTCGGCAGCGGATTGCCCGAAGGCGCGACGCTGTTTGGTTTCTCCGCTGAGGCAGTGGCCATCACCGTCCGACGCGCGTTGTCCAAAGCCACCAGCTGGGCCGATCACCAGTGGGAAGTAATTCCGCCTTCCGTTCTCCCGACGCAGGTAAACGTTGCCCTGGACGAAGTCCTGACCGAAGAAGTTGGGGCGGGATTGCGCAACCCCACGCTGCGTTTCTGGGACTGGGAAGAGCCGTCCGTCGTGATCGGCAGTTTCCAGTCGGTGAAGAACGAAGTGGATCCGGAGGGCGTCTCCCGCCATGGCATCACGGTGGTTCGCCGGATCAGCGGCGGCGGCGCAATGTTCATGGAGGCCGGCAACTGCATCACGTATTCCCTGTATTTGCCCCAGACGCTCGTGGACGGCATCAGCTTCGCCGATTCATACGCATTCCTGGACGCTTGGGTCATGGCAGCCCTGGAGAAACTTGGAATCACCGCTTTCTACGTGCCCCTCAATGACATCGCCACCGAACAGGGGAAGATCGGCGGGGCTGCACAGAAGCGGCTTGCCAACGGCGGCATGCTCCATCACGTCACCATGAGCTACGACATCGACGCCGACAAGATGGTGGAGGTGCTGCGGATTGGCAAGGAGAAGCTCTCCGACAAAGGTACCCGCAGTGCCAAGAAACGGGTGGACCCGCTCCGCCGCCAGACAGGCATGGCCCGGGCTGCGATCCTCCAGGCCATGCAGGAGGTCTTCAGCGAACGCTACGGGGCCGTGGAATCACGGCTCACCGAAGCCGAACTCGAAGAGGCCAGGAAACGCGTGGACTCGAAGTTCGGCACTGAAGAATGGCTTCACCGGGTTCCCTAGCTGTTGGACACCTGCTCCGGGGCCGCCTCCACAGGGTTAGCCTGCGCTGGGTTAGCTTGCTCTGGGGCGCCCTGCGCTGTGAGTGCCCGCAGGAGATGGCTGCGCTGTTCGATGAGGATCCGTCGCAGGGCGCGCGGCGCGTCGGCATGCCTCCGCAGCCAGTGATCAGTACGGACAAGCACTGGATGATCCGAGGGGACCATTGAATCCGCAAGGTCCTGCGCGGCCGGGAAGAGTCCCCGGACGATCCTGCCGGCGATTTCTATGCTGCGCGTAGCCCAAACGCGTTCGAGGCACTCGAAGTAAGGCTCCACGTACGGTGCCGTCAGGTGTCCAGGAGCCGTCGCGAAGCCCGCGATCGTCGCACTCAGGATTTCATTGGACAGGCCACTGCTGTTGACAGCAGCGTCCCAGGCGGCAGCTTTGACCGACGGGTCGGGGCGGGCTGCCGATGCCAGAGCGTGGCCTTCCTTACCGGAGGCCGTCTTGTCAGCTTCGAGTTCGCGGTCCAACTCCGCCTGTGTGGCTTGTCCGTGTGCTGCCAACGCCTGCCAGATGCTCCATCGCAGCTCGGCATCAACGGCCAAGCCCTTCACAATCGTGGTGCTGTCAAGGATGTGCCGCAGCAAGGAGAGCTCGCTGTCGCCGTGACGGGAGACCTCCGCCAGCGTTCTTGCCCAGGCCAGTTGGTAGTCGGAGCCGGCTGTCGAAGCCTGCAACTGATGGGCCGCGACAGCCAGGAAGTCCCTGCGAACGCCGTCGCGGATAGCTGGGGGCACGAAGCGTTCAATAGCGCTGGAGGCATTTCCAAGCACATTGAGAAGGACGCCTATGCCCGTCTCCGCAGGCGCGAACTGTTCGACGGCGCTCACGTAGCGTGCCGCTGGCGTGACGGCATCCCGGGCCGAGTCCCACAGGGCCGTCCAACACAGTGCCCTGGCCATGGGGTCCTGGATCTTGTCCAGGGATTTCCTGACAGTGCGTTCGGAGACGGCATCGAGCCGCACCTTGGCGTAGCTCAAATCGTCATCATTAACCAGCAACAGTGCCGGCCGCTTCCTTCCAGCCAGTTCGGCTATCAGCGTGCTGGGACCTGCGACGTCCACTTCCACGCTTTCAGACCTCACCAGGGCGCCGGATGGATCCGGATCGTACAGTCCAAGCCGCATACGGTGTGGCCGGAGTTCCTGGTGGCCGGTGATGGGGTCAATTGCGTCTTGCTGCAGCATGACCGCACCCATGACTCGATCGTCATCCACGATCTCCGCCGAGATCGTGGAAATTCCTGATGTCTGCAACCATTGCCGCGCCCAGTCACCGAGATCCCGTCCGGAGGCGGCGCTGAGGGCTTTCAAGAGGTCCTGCAATGATGTGTTCCCGAACGCGTGCTCCCGGAAGTACTGGCGTGAACCGGCGATGAAGGCGTCAAAACCGACGTAGGCCACCAGCTGCTTGAGTACTGAGGCGCCCTTGGCATAGGTGATCCCGTCGAAGTTCTGCTTTGCCGCTTCCAGGTCCTGGATATCCGCCACGATCGGGTGGGTCGTGGGCAGTTGGTCCTGGACGTAGGCCCAGGCCTTGCGCTTGCTGGCGAAATTGACCCAGGCCGTGTCCCAGTCGGTGGCGCGGTCCACACCCAATGTGCCCATGAAATCGGCGAAGGACTCCTTGAGCCACAGGTCATCCCACCACGTCATGGTCACAAGGTCGCCGAACCACATGTGGGCCATCTCGTGCATGAGGGTGTTGGCGCGGGCCTGGTACTGCGCATCGGTAGCCCGGGAGGCATAAACGTACTTTTCGGTGAACGTGACCAGCCCGGGATTTTCCATGGCTCCCAAGTTGTATTCGGGCACGAAAGCTTGATCGTACTTGCCCCACGGGTACGGGTAGTCGAAAAGGTTGTTGAAGAATTCCAGGCCGCTCTTGGTGAGCCGGAACAGCTCCCCGGCATCGAAAGACGGAGCCAACGACGCGCGGCAGTAAAGTGCCAGCGGAACGTCCAGCCGGGTACCGTCGTCGAGCGTTGCGCCCCAGTGGTCTGTCGCCTTGAAGTAGGGTCCGGCGAGCACGGTGGTGATGTACGTGGACATCCTTTGCGTGGTGGCAAAGTCCCACTGCGCCTCGGCCTCGGCGCCCGGAATCGCTGAACGCGCACTTTCGGACCCGTTGGAGGCAACTTCCCAGCCGGCCGGGGCAATGACGTGGAAGGTGAATTCCGCTTTGAGATCCGGCTGTTCGAAGTTGGCGAAGACCCGGCGGCAGTCGGCAGGCTCATACTGGGTGTACAGGTAGCACTTGCCATCGGCTGGGTCCACGAAACGGTGCATCCCCTCACCGGAGCGGCTGTAAAGGGCCGTTCCCGTGACGGTGACAGTGTTGTCGGCGGCCAGGCCTTCGAGCAGGATCCGGTCCCGGTCCACCACCGTCCCGACGTCCAGGCTGCGGCCGTTCAGCACCACGGAATGCACGCCCCCGCTGATGAAATCGAGGAAAGTGGAGGAACCCGCTTGGGCTGAAAAGGTGATGGTGCTGGTGCTCGGGTATCCGGCGACTGCGGGATCTGCCGCGTCCCGGACATCAAGGGTGACGTCGTAGCTGTGGGTGGTGATCAGGGCTGAACGGGTAGCGGCTTCATCGCGCGACAAATTGTGATTCGACACACAGCTATCTAATCATGATCCAGGCAGCCCCCAGTCCCAGGGAAGCGATGATCAGCCAGGACCCCAGCGCCGCCAGGGCAGCCCGTCCACCCGTATGGATCAGCGTCCTGACACGCACGGCAGATCCCAAGCCAAACAACGCCGACGCCAGCAAAATGTCCTGTGCAACTGCAGCTGCTTCGAGGAATTCCGCAGGCGCCCATCCGAGGGAACGGAGCGCCACCATGACGATGAAGCCGACCACGAACAGCGGCACTATGGGCGGGAACTTGCTGTCGACCTCGCCGGCGTTTGCCGCGCCGATGGCGCGCCGCCGCACGTGCTGGACCCGCTGGTGCAGGCCCGCCGCGGCCACGATGGGAGCCAGGAGGACCACCCGGGTCAATTTGACGACGACGGCGATGGCCAGCGCCGCCGCCCCGGCGGTTTGCGCCGTGGCCACCACCTGGCCGACGTCGTGCACCGATGCACCCGTCCAGGCGCCGAACTGCTCCGGATTGAGGTTCAGCGGATGCATGAGGAGCGGCAACACCCCGATGGCCAAGGTTCCGCACAAGGTGACCAGCGCGACCGGGAGCACGGTGTCCTGGTGCTTGATGCGCCGCACTGCTGCCATGGCCCCAATGGCGGAGGCCCCGCAGATGGAGAAGCCCGTGGCGATCAACAAGGCTGCATCCCCTGGCAGGCGCAGCAATCGCGCCAGGCCGTACGTGCCGGCAAAGCTCACCAGCACCACGCCGGCAATGAGCAGCAGGGACAACCAGCCCAGGCCCAGGACGTCCCATACACTCACTTTGAGGCCCAGCAATACGATGCCCGCGCGCATCAGGTGCTTTCCCGCGAAGTCCAGGCCAGGCCGGGCGCGCCCCGCAACCAGGACGGCTGTGCCCGGTATATTTGCTGAGAGCAAGCCCAAAGCAACAGCGAGCGTCATGGCCGGAACCGCAGGCAACACTGCGTGGATGGTGAAGGCAAGGCCGGTAGCGGCGACGCTCAGGACCAACCCTGGTCCCAGCCGTGGCAGCTGGGACGTAAGACTGTTGAAGGGCATGCCTCAACCCTGCCGGATGGGGGCACGGAAGGCGAAACCGGGAGCACCCGGAAACCGCGACACAATCAGTGCGTAATGCGCTCGACTCAAAAAGGTGATTGTCTGATTCCCATGTCTGACCTATTCCAGGATTACTCCGAGGCCGCTGCCCGCAGTGGAGCCTACGACGAGATGTTTGCCCCCGGCCACGTTGCCAGAAAATCCTACGGACAGGTCTCCGGTGCGCTCCGCGAGCTTTCCCTGGCAGATGTCACCGCCCGTGCCGACTCCATGGCACGGACCTTCCTGGACCGTGGCGTTACGTTTGACTATGCAGGGGAGGAGCGCCCATTCCCACTGGACATCGTGCCGCGGGTCATACCGGCAGATGAGTGGGACGTGCTGGAGCGCGGAGTTGCCCAGCGCGTCAAAGCACTCGAAGCGTTCCTCAATGACGTCTACGGACGGATGGCCGTCGTGACCGACGGTGTCATTCCGCGGCAGTTGGTCACCACGAGTGCACACTTCCACCGGGCCGTCCACGGCTTCGAACCTTCAGGTGGCGTCCGCGTGCATGTCTCCGGCATCGACGTCGTCCGCGACGCTGCCGGGACGTTCCGGGTGCTCGAGGACAACGTCCGTGTCCCGTCCGGTGTCAGCTACGTCCTGGAAAACCGCCGGGCCATGGCGAAGGGGCTTCCGGAAGCTTTCGGGCAACAACACATCCGGCCGGTCGAGGAGTACCCCCGGCGGCTTCTTTCGGCCCTGCGCAAGACCGCACCGGCCGGCGTCGACGATCCAACAGTGGTGGTCCTGACTCCCGGCGTGTTCAACAGCGCGTACTTCGAGCACACGCTCCTGGCGGGTCTCATGGGCGTGGAGCTGGTGGAAGGCAGGGACCTGATTTGCCGTGGAAACCGTGTCTACATGCGGACCACAGCCGGTGAACAGCGCGTCGATGTCATCTACAAACGCATCGATGACGATTTCCTGGATCCCCTGCAGTTCCGCTCGGATTCCATGCTCGGCTGCCCCGGACTGGTCAATGCTGCCCGCGCCGGGGGAGTGACCATCGCGAACGCGGTGGGCAACGGGGTGGCCGATGACAAGCTCGTGTACAGTTACGTGCCTGACTTGATCCGGTACTACCTCCACGAAGAGCCAATCATCGCCAACGTCGACACTTTCCGGCTTGAGGAAAAGGAAGCCCGGGAGCACGTCCTGGACCGGCTCGAGGAACTTGTGGTCAAGCCGGTTGACGGTTCGGGTGGAAAGGGGCTGGTCATCGGCCCCGACGCCTCCAAGGAAGAGCTGGACGCCTTGCGCAAGCGCGTCATCGCAGATCCCCGCGGCTGGATCGCCCAGCCGGTCCTGCAGCTTTCCACCGTACCGACGCTCTCTGGAGACAGGTTTGGGCCCCGCCACGTGGACCTGCGGCCTTTCGCAGTAAACGACGGCGACGACGTCTGGGTCCTTCCCGGCGGCCTCACCCGGGTCGCCCTCAAGGAAGGCTCGTTGATCGTGAACTCCAGCCAGGGCGGCGGCTCGAAAGACACCTGGGTCCTCGCGAACTCGCCGCAAATGCCGGCTGAGGTCATCCCGCGCCAGTCCGTCACCCTGCGCGAACAAGTTTCCGTGTGGCCCGTTGAAAGCAACTGGCGCGACCGCCAAACGGAGCAACAGCAGTGAACCCGCTCCAACCACCACTTGAACTTCGACATGCACCACGCGAAGGAGGCACAGCCGCATGCTGAGCCGTATTGCTGAGTCACTCTTTTGGATTGGCCGCTACGTAGAGCGGGCAGACGGTACGGCCCGGATCCTGGATGTGCACCTGGAACGCCTGAACCACCTGCCCCTGGAGGAGCAGCGCAGTGTAGCCAGGGAGCTCCTCGCCGTCATGGGCGCCAAGCCCCAGAGCGATGATTTCGGCCTGCCGGAGCTACTTCATGCCCTGGCCTATGACAAACAGAGCGCTTCATCCATCGCTGGGTCCCTTGGGGCAGCCCGTGAGAATGCGCGCCGTGCCAGGGAAACGGTGTCACAGTCCCTTTGGGAGAGCCTGAACACCACGTATTACGGCTTGAACCAGCACCGTAAGGACGTAGTGGGCACTTACCGTTTCTGCAACTGGGTGCTGGAGCGAACCGCCATGGTGCGTGGCCTTGCCGACACCACCGTCAGCCACGACGAAAGCTGGCTGTTCATGGTGCTGGGCCGGTCATTGGAGCGCGCCGATATGACAGCCCGCATGCTCTCTACGCGGGACGTCCAATCCGCCGGGATGTCCTGGGTGAACATGCTGCGTTGCGCCGGCGCCTACGAGTCCTTCATCCGGACCCGAAGGGCAGCATTCGGTGACCAGCACGCGGCCGAGTTCCTGCTCTTGGACCGCCTGTTCCCACGCTCCATCGTGTATGCCCTGCGCGATGCCGATGAGTGCCTTGCCAAACTGGACCCGTCGGCGCAGCGTGTGGGCTTCATCAACGATGCCCGCCGAATCGTGGGACAGGCCCGTACGTTCCTGGAGTTCCACCGCACCGATGACCTGATGTCCGAACTGCCCGAGCACATGGAACGTGTGCAGAAGGCAGTGACCCAGGCTTCGGACGCGATTTCCCGTAAGTACTTCAATCAGGCTGATGAGCACGCCTGGGTGGGAGAAGTTTCATGACCCGGCTGAGCATCGTCCACAAGACGGCCTACAAGTACAACCGCCGCGTGACTTTGTCCTATAACGAGGCCCGGATGACGCCGCTGACCGACGGCCAACAAGTGGTGCTGGAATCCTCACTCAAGGTTTCGCCGAACCAGGCCTCGGTCAGCACGTACCGCGACTATTGGGGAACCCGGGTCACGGCCTTCGACATGCAGATGCCCCACGAGAGCCTGGAGGTCCTGGCCACAGCCACCGTGGAGGTGCACCGGACGGAGCGGGTGGCCGTAGAGGACGACATCGTTGGCTGGGATGTCATGGCTTCCGACAAGGTCAAGGACGAATTCAGTGATTGGCTTCCGCAGTCACGTCTCAGCGGACCTGGGGAAGAGGTCCTTGGAATCGTCCCCGGGATCGTCGAAGGCAAGAACCCCCATGAGGCCGCTTTGGCGGTATTTGCCTGGATGGCGGGTGAGATGACCTACATGAAGGGCTCCACCGGCGTGACCACCAACGCTGAGCAGGCATGGTCCCAGCGGCAGGGTGTGTGCCAGGACCTCGCGCATCTGGCCATTGGCGCCCTGCGCTGCAGCGGCATTCCCGCCCGCTATGTTTCCGGGTACATCCACCCGCGGTCCTCGGCAGATATCGGCGAAACCGTGGCCGGACAATCCCATGCCTGGCTGGAATGGTGGGACGGGGAATGGCGCAGTTGGGACCCCACCAACCACAAGCCTGCCGGTGACTTCCATGTGACAGTTGCCCGAGGACGCGACTACAGGGACGTTCCTCCGCTGAAGGGCATCCTCTCCGGCGGCGGCGGCTCGGGGCTCTCCGTATCCGTGGAGATCACCCGTCTGGCCTAGGGAGTTTTCGTACAGATAAGGCCCTTAAGAGTCGCTCTTAAGGGCCTTATCTGTACATAAACTCCGGGGGCGGGTCTTACCAGGGCGATGGCTTGTAGTCCTTGAGGAAGACGCCGTACTGGTCTTCGCCCTTTTCACCCATCACGATGGGGTCGTACACGCGGGCTGCGCCATCCACCAGATCCAAGGGCGCGTGGAAGCCTTCTTCCATAAGGCGCACCTTGGTGTAGTGAGGGCGCTCATCGGTGATCCAGCCGGTATCCACCGCGGTCATGAGGATTCCATCCGAATCCAGCATCTCCTGCGCGCTGGTCCGGGTCATCATGTTCAAGGCGGCCTTGGCCATGTTGGTGTGCGGGTGACCCGGCCCTTTGTACGCGCGGGAGAACTGTCCCTCCATGGCCGAGACGTTCACGATGTACTTCCGGTGCGCCGTGGAACGCTTCATCGCCTCGCGCAGCCGGCTGACGAGCAGGAATGGTGCGGTGACATTGCAGAGCTGGACTTCGAGCATCTCCAACGGGTCAACTTCGTCAACCACTTGGGTCCAGCTGTTGATGGACGCGAGATCGGGGACCAGGCCACCGGCGTCGATGGCAGTCCCTGATTCAATCCGTTCCAAGGACGCCGAGCCGGTGGACAGCGCCAATGAGGTAATGGCATCGCCTGCGAGGACCGGGTGCTCGGTGACGCTGCTGGCCAAGGCCAAGGGGTGTTTGTCATGCGCATGACCGAACGTCACCAGCTCCGGGCCGCCATTGGCAGCCTCCAACGCGGCGGGCAATGGCTCATCTTCGGCATCGACCAAGGGCTTGTAGGCATTTCCTGAACGGCGCACGGTTTGGGCGGCGTTGTTGATGATGATGTCCAGCGGCCCGGCCTCGTTGAGGGAGTCCGTCAACGCCATGACCTGCGCAGGATCGCGAAGGTCGATGCCAACGATCCTGAGACGGTGCAGCCAATCGCCGCTGTCTTCCATGGCAGCGAACCGGCGGGCGGCATCCTTGGGGAACCGCGTGGTGATGGTGGTATGCGCCCCATCCCTGAGTAGGCGCAGGGCGATGTACATGCCGATTTTGGCACGGCCACCGGTCAGCAACGCCCGTCGACCCGTGAGGTCAGTGCGTGCGTCCCGCTTGCTGTGGCTGAAGGCTGCGCATTCGGGGCAGAGCTGGTGGTAGAAGGCGTCCACCTGGGTGTAGTGCTTCTTGCAGATGTAGCAGGGCCGCGAGCGAATGAGGTGCCCGGCGATTTCACCGGTGGCGGAGGGGGCCAGCTTGTTGCCGCGGGTCTCGTCGTCGATCCTGTCCGGCGCAGCGGTGGCCGTCAGCGCAATGACTGCCCGGTCGGCCTCGGCTATGGAATCGCGTTTGGTGACGCGGCGGTGGCGCTTGACGGCTTTGAACATCTTGCCGGTGGCACGACGGACGGCGATGTAGTCCGGGTGCTCCTCGTCATAGACGTGGATCGTGGTCAGAACCTTGAGGCAGGCCTGGATCTCTTCAGGCGTCAGATCGGTGGAGCTCATTGACCTGATTTTACAGCCTTGGGAGCCTGTGGCCTGCCTCGGGTTCTGTCCGGGTCAGCTGGAGGCCGGCAGCCTAGCGTGCCGCGCCTTGCGAAGCCGGACCCGCAACGCGGGACTGGATCCCCGCGGCCACCTTCTCTGCGGAGTCGCGGATGTCGGGGTCGTGGTGGGTGGCAGCTTTGACGGCCTCCGGCAGCGCACCGCGGTGCTGGGCAGACAACTCGAGCTCGGCTTCACCGGGTTCGGGAACAACCTGGCCCTTGGCAAGGACTGTGATGCCCGATTCCGTGACCTTGTACCCACGGGCTTTATCCAAGGCGGGGTCAAGCCCGATCGCGGCACCTGCGGGAACCTTGACGTTCTTGTCCAGGATGGCCCGCTTGATGACGGCCCCTTCACCGACATAAACCTTGTCCATCAGGACGGAGTCCTGCACACGGCTGCCTGCTGCAACGTAGGCGTCGTTGGACAGCACGGAGCCTTCAACGATGCCCCCCGAAATCACGACGCCACTGGCCACGATGGAATCCAGGGCCGTGCCCACGGTGTTGTTTCCGCCACGGACGAACTTGGCGGGCGGGGAAATGCTCTGGCGGGTGTAAATCGGCCACTCGGAGTTGTACAGGTTGAATACCGGCACAGGGGAGATGAGGTCCATGTGGGCGTCATAGAACGAATCGATGGTACCGACGTCACGCCAGTAAGTGCGGTCACGGTCGGTGGCGCCGGGGATGTCGTTCAGCGTGAAGTCGTATACGCCTGCTTCGCCTTGGTCCACGAAGTAGGGAATGATGTCCCCACCCATGTCATGTTTGGTATCGAGGCGTTCGGCATCCACATGCAGCGCCTCAACCAAGGCGTCAGCGTTAAAGACATAGTTGCCCATGGAAGCAAGGAATTGCGAGGGATCCGCTGCGAGTCCGGGGGTGCTGGCAGGTTTCTCCACGAAGGCGGCGATCTTTTGGGGATCGTTCTGGTCCACTTCGATGACGCCGAACTGGTTGGCCATGTTCAATGGTTGGCGTACCGCGGCAACGGTCGCCTTTGCACCGCTTGCAATGTGCTGCTCCACCATCTGGGAGAAGTCCATGCGGTAAACGTGGTCCGCGCCGACCACTACCACGATGTCCGGGGCGTCATCGTGGATGAGGTTCAGCGATTGGTAAATGGCATTGGCACTACCCAGGAACCAGCTCTTGCCCACGCGCTGCTGCGCTGGAACGGAGGCCACGTAGCGGCCCAGCTGCGTGGACATGCGCCACGTTTCCGAGATGTGCCGGTCGAGACTGTGTGATTTGTACTGCGTCAGTACCACGATTTTCAAATAACCCGAATTAACGAGATTGGACAGCGCAAAGTCAATTAACCTGTAGCCGCCAGCAAACGGAACGGCCGGTTTGGCCCTGTCCGCCGTCAGCGGCATGAGTCGGTTGCCTTCGCCGCCTGCCAATACGATTGCCAAAACTTTCTTCAACGCCATGGTCACAGCTCCCCGTACGTCTTCGTATCCCCCAAAAGTCCGATTTTCCGGACCCTTTCACACTAGAACACATACGCCGGAACGACTACGTTGGTTAGCGTGCGAATAGACATTGTGACTAAAGAATTCCCTCCGGAAATTTATGGCGGTGCCGGTGTCCACGTTGCCGAGCTCAGCCGGGTGCTGGCAAAGCACGTCGACCTTCATGTCAGGGCGTTCGGCGCGCCCCGTGATGCCGACTACCACGGGGCCACCGTGGACTCCTATGCCACCCCCGAAGGCCTCGGCGACGCCAACGCGGCCGTCCAGACGCTCGGCGTCGATCTCAGGATCGTTCCGGACATTGCGGGAGCGGACCTCGTCCACTCGCACACCTGGTACGCCAACATGGCCGGGCACCTGGCGTCCCTTCTTCATGGCATTCCCCATGTGCTCAGTGCCCACAGCCTCGAACCCCTGCGTCCGTGGAAAGCGGAGCAGCTCGGCGGCGGTTACGCCCTGTCTTCCTGGGTGGAGAAAACGGCCTACGAGGCCGCTGCCGCCATCATCGCGGTCTCGGACGGCATGCGCCAGGACATCCTCCGGAGCTATCCCAATGTTGATCCGGACAAGGTCCGCGTGGTCCACAACGGCATCGATGTCTCCCTGTGGGAGCGCGATGAAGAAGACGACGCGATCCGGGCGCTGGGCATCGATCCGGCCAAGCCGAGCGTGGTGTTCGTTGGCCGCAACACCCGGCAAAAGGGCGTTCCCTACCTGCTTCGCGCGGCATCGAGCCTTCCCGACGACGTCCAGTTGATCCTTTGCCTTGGCGCTGCCGACACACCTGAGTTGGCTGCCGAGACAGCGCGGCTCATCGAAGAATTGCAGACCAAGCGGGAGGGCGTGGTCCTGATCGAGCGGATGCTCCCACGCAGGGAGCTCATCCAGGTCCTGAGCCATGCCACGGCTTTTGCCTGCCCCTCCATCTACGAACCCCTTGGCATCGTGAACCTCGAGGCGATGGCATGCGGCGCGGCCGTGGTGGCAAGTGCCACCGGCGGTATCCCGGAGGCGGTCCTGCATGGCGAAACGGGCCTGTTGGTTCCCTTGGAACAGGTCACCGACGGCACCGGCACTCCGCTGGATCCGGAGAAGTTCGTCAGCGATTTCGCTGCCGCCCTGAACCAGGTGGTTTCGGATCCCGCCCGCGCGCGGGAGATGGGCATTGCCGGCAGGCGCCGGGCCGAGGACCACTTCTCCTGGGAATCCATCACGGAGACCACCCTCGAGGTGTACCGCTCAGTTCTGCGCTGATCAGTTCTGCGCTGATCAGTTCTGCGCTGGGCCAGGGCAGTCCGGGTACGTCCCGACAGCAGCCCAAACCTCGACGGCGCCGCCCCCCTTTGGTGGGGACGGCGCCGTCGTGATTAATGCCGTCGTGTTTTAGAGCGTGTGACTCCCACCGAACGGTGGAGCAGCCGAACTAACGCGACTTTGCCGCTTTCAGTGCCAGCAGGGCCTTCTCGTCTGCCGGAGCGCTTCCGCTGGCACGCTGCTCACGGAAGTGCTGGCGTGCCTCGTCCTGGCGCTGTGCTTCGGCGCCGGTGGCGATCCGCGCCCGGAGATGTTCAGGACCGTAGCCGAAGGCGTCAACCAGGTCCACGGCATGCGGGCGGATCTTGACCAGGAGGCGGTTGATGTAGGTACCCACGGTCCGGCCACGCTGCATGGACAGTCGGCCGTTCATGAGGTACCAGGAGAGATGCTTCTCGATGAGGGACAGGCCGAAGAGGTCGCGCAGCCACGTGAGAACCCGCTTGGTTCCTTCATCCGGGGTTTGGGCGAGGGCCTCGGTGAAAGCCTCCCACTGCAGGAGTTCGGCGTGGGCCTGCGCCGCTTCAATGAGTTCGTGCTGGTGCTGGTTGAAGAGCGCGGCAGCCTGGTGCTGGGGGAGCTTGTTGGCTCCCTTCAAGGCAGCGCCGACCTCGGCAACCATGGACTGGACGCGGTCCGCAAGCAACGTCCGCTGCCCTTCCTCGTCGCGCAAGGCCAAGGCAGCTTTTTGAACGGATCCGTTGTCGGCCACGAACTGGGCCACCTGCCGCAAGCCGGTCCTGTGCAGTGCCACGCCCGCGGCCTGGTCCACGACGTAGCGGGCCAGTACGCCAAAGTCGGCGCTCCGGAATTCCTTGGCGTAGTCGGCCAGGAGACGTTTGGCTACCAGCTGCAGCAGTACCGTGTTGTCGCCTTCGAACGTCACGTAGACGTCGAGGTCCGCCCGCAGGGCGGCGAAGCGGTTCTCGATCAGGAAGCCGGCGCCGCCACATGCTTCACGGCATTCCTGCAAGGTGTCCAGCGCATGCCAGGTGCTGAGCGGCTTGAGTGCTGCGGCGAGGGTTTCCAGGTCTTGGCGGTCGGCGTCGGTGTCGTGCGCGCCGGAGAACACGTCATCGAACTTCTGCAGCAGCTGCTCGTGCGCGAAACTGGCCGCGTAGGTGGTGGCCAACCGGGTGAAGAGGCGGCGCTGGTGCCGCTGGTAGTCGAGCAGGACTTCTTCATCCGTGGTGGAGGATGCATTGAACTGGCGGCGCTCAGTGGCGTACTGGATGGCCGTCTTGAGCGCTACCTTGCTTGCGGCCACAGCGGCGCCGTCCAGGGATACGCGTCCTTGGACCAGGGTTCCCAGCATGGTGAAGAAGCGGCGGCCCGGGCTGGCAATGGGCGAGGTGTACGTGCCGTCCACGGCGACATCGCCGTAGCGGTTCAGGAGGTTGGTACGCGGGATCCGGACGTCGGTGAAGTGGAGGCGGCCGTTGTCGATGCCGTTCAATCCGCCCTTGATGCCGTCGTCTTCGCCGCCGATGCCCGGCAGGAACTCCTTGGTGGCCGGATCGCGGAGTTCCACGTAGAAGGCGTGGACGCCATGGTTGACGTTTTGGGTGATCAGTTGGGCGAACACCACCGCTGCGAGGCCGTCATTGGCAGCGTTGCCGATGTAGTCCTTCCAGGCTGCGCGGAAGGGGGTGTTAATGACGAATTCCTGGGTGTCGGCGTCGTAGGTTGCCGTGGTGGCGATGCTGGCGACATCGGAACCGTGGCCGGTTTCGGTCATGGCGAAGCAGCCGGGGATTTCCAGGCTCATGATGCCGGGAAGCCAAGCGTCGTGGTGCCCGGCAGTCCCCAGGTGCATGACGGCGGAGCCGAAGAGACCCCACTGCACACCGGCTTTGATCTGCAGCGACGGATCGGCAGTGACCAGTTCTTCGAACCCGGCGATGTTTCCGCCGTGGTCGTCCGAACCACCGAGCCGTTTCGGGAAGGCGCGGTGGACGGCATTGTTCTCAACCAGGAACTTCAATTGATCGAACACGCGGGCGCGGTGTTCGGTGTGGTGCATACCCTCGATCTTTTGCACCACCGGGTTGCCCGCCACCTCGCGTGCTTGGTGCCGGATGTGCGCCCATTTGCCCAAGAGTTGCTCGCCAAGGGCAGCGACGTCGACTACGGGTTCGGCGGCAGTGGCGTCGTCGCGGCCTGCCGGCTTGGTGGCCGTTGAGGCCCTGTCCACTACTTCAGTCATGTTGTTTCCTTCTTTGGTTCCGACAACTGATGAGTCATTTGCTGGTGTCATGTGGTGGTCTTGAGTTGCGGGGCGATGCCGAGGCACAGCCAGTCGGTAATCTGTCCTGCCATGGCCGCCTGGTCAGGCTTGCCGGCGTCGGCGGTGCTTCCCAGCCACATCTCACCTGCGTTCCTTACCAGTCCGATGGCTGCCGTCGGCCAATACCCGATCACCGCTTCCTTGTCCGCGCCGAGGTGCTCACGCATGGGCGTGGCGATCATCTCCGTGATCTGCTCAAAGAAATTGCCCAAAGCGCCCGATGCCGCAATGGCGTCCTGTGCCGAGGCTTCGCCGGGCGTAAGGCGCGTGATGAAGGCGTAGACATTGGGGCTGGACTCGGCCATCTGCAGGTAAGCGGACACCATGGCATACAGGCCTTCGCGGGGCGTCTGGGCCAATTGTGCAGCTTCCTTCATCCTGCGCTGCATTTGCCCCAGGACAACTTCGCCCATGGCTTGCTGCAGGCCTGCTTTGTCGCCGAAGTAGCGGTAGAACACCGACTTTGAGGTGCCGGCGGCTCCCGCAATGTCCTCCATCGAGGCATCGCTTCCCAGCCTGTGGACCGCTTTGCGTGCCGCTTTGATGAGTTCCCGACGCCGTTCCTCCCGGTGCGATTGCCATCGCGAGGCCCTGCCGTCCACGGCTGAGGCGGCCTCGCCTGGGAGGACTTCGGCGGCAGTGGGGGATTCCTGGTGCGGGATGTTCACGATACCCAGCGTATCAGGTACGCTGGGTATCAGTAACTGGCGTTGATCGAAGGAGACAAGCATGGCTGCAGCAGACGTGACGACCGGCGCGAACCCGGAGCGCACAACCACACCCCAAGCACCACGCCGCGCCTACATTGTGGGCGGCAACCGCATCCCCTTCGCCCGAACCGGCGGAGCCTACGTGAAGTCCTCCAACCAGGACATGCTCACGGCGGCCCTGGACGGGCTGATCGCCAGGTTCGGACTGCAGGACGAGCGCATCGGCGAGGTGGCAGCCGGGGCAGTCCTCAAGCATTCACGGGACTTCAACCTCACCCGGGAGGCCGTGCTGGGCTCTGCACTGTCACCGGAAACCCCCGCCTACGATCTCCAACAAGCCTGCGCCACAGGCTTGGAGACCGTGCTGGGTTTGTCGAACAAAATCAAGCTGGGCCAGATTGAGTCCGCCATCGCCGGCGGCGTGGATTCGGCATCAGACGCCCCGATCGCCGTCAGCGAGGGCCTCAGGGAAATCCTGCTCGACCTCAACCGCGCCAAGACTCCCGTGCAGAAGTTGAAGATCATCGGCCGCATACGCCCCAAGGACCTGGCGCCCGACGCACCGAACACCGGCGAGCCCCGCACGGGCCTGTCGATGGGTGAGCACCAGGCGCTCACCACGGCCCAGTGGAACATCAGCCGCGAAGCGCAGGACGAGCTTGCCTTCAACAGCCACCGCAACCTTGCCGCAGCTTACGAGCGGGGCTTCTTCGACGACCTCATCACCCCGTACCGTGGGCTCAGCCGCGACTCCAACCTTCGCCCGGACACCACCTTGGAAAAGCTCTCCACGCTGAAGCCGGTGTTTGGCAAGAACCTCGGATCCGAGGCCACGATGACCGCGGGCAACTCCACGCCCCTGACCGATGGTGCATCAACCGTCCTGCTGGCCACAGAAGATTGGGCCGACGACCACAAGCTGCCCAAGCTCGCCACCGTGCTGGACGGCGAAGCGGCGGCCGTCGATTTCGTCCACGGCAAGGACGGGCTCCTCATGGCTCCCGTGTTCGCTGTTCCCCGCCTGTTGGCCCGCCACGGCCTGACATTTGAAGATATTGACTTCTTCGAGATCCATGAGGCCTTCGCCGGAACGGTCCTAAGCACCCTGGCTGCCTGGGAGGACGAGGAATTCGGCCGGAACCGCCTGGGATTTGACGGTGCCCTGGGCAAAGTCGATCGCGCCAAGCTCAACGTCAATGGCTCCTCGCTGGCCGCGGGACATCCGTTCGCTGCCACCGGCGGACGAATCGTCGCCACACTTGCCAAGATGCTGCATGAAAAGGGGACGGTTAACGGGCGTCCGGCACGAGGCCTGATCTCGGTCTGTGCAGCCGGAGGCCAGGGTGTCGTAGCGATTCTGGAAGCAGCTTAGGGGGAACTCAATGACAGACAAGTACACACAGATCGTGAGCCAAGGAATTGGCAGGAACGTCGCCAGGAAGCTGGGACTCCCACAGCCCGTGGAGCTTCGCCGGTACCAGCCCGGGGCACCGCTGATGACCGGTCCCGTCCTGGTCAGTGGTGACAGCGCCGGCAGTGACGACATTGCCACTACCCTCCTTGGCTGGGGGCTGGACGTTCGAAGGAATGCGCTCCCCAAGGAAAAACTGGGAGCCATTGTCCTTGTCCTGGATGCCGTCCAGCACCCCGAGGACCTCGGCAAGACTGTTCTCACGGCTGCGGCGTCCCTGCGGGACCTGGCACCAAATGCCCGGGTGGTCACCATTTCCCGGACTCCGCAGTCCGCCCAGTCACCGGCATCTGCGGCGGCCCGCCAGGGCATTGACGGACTCCTGCGCTCATTGGCCAAGGAGCTGCGGGCCGGTGCGACAGCCAATGGGATACTCCTCGACGACGACCTCGCGACAACCAGCCCGTCCGCGCTCGGCGCCTTGCGGTTCTTCTTGTCGGGCCGCTCCGCGTACGTCGATGGACAATTCCTCACCGTTTCATCGGCGTCGGGCGTGCTTCCCACGGACTCTGACAAACCGCTTGCCGGCAAGGTCGCCGTTGTTACCGGAGCTGCGCGGGGGATCGGGGCTGCAATTGCACGCACCATGCACCGGGACGGCGCAACAGTGGTCGTGGTGGATATCCCGGCCGCCGGGGACCACCTGGCAGCTGTTGCCAATGAAGTCATGGGCACGGCGCTCCAGCTCGACATCAGCCGTGACGACGCAGGGCACCGGATCATCGAACATGCAGTGGATCGCCACGGCCGGCTCGATATCGTAGTGCACAACGCGGGCATTACCCGCGACAGGCTCCTGGCCAACATGGACGAAGGTAGGTGGCAGTCCGTAATTGCCGTCAACATCGCCGCGCAACTGAGAATCAACGAGGCCTTGTTGGCCTCGGAACACTTCAGGAATTCACCCCGGATCGTCTCGGTGGCCTCCACCAGCGGGATCGCGGGCAACAGGGGCCAAACCAATTACGGGGCCTCCAAGGGCGGCGTGATCGGCATGGTCAGGTCCACGGCGGCGCTGCTGGAGCCGTACGGGGGTACCATCAACGCGGTTGCCCCAGGCTTCATTGAAACCGAGATGACGGCGAAGATGCCCTTCGCCATCCGCGAGGCTGCCCGGAGGCTGAACTCGCTGAAGCAGGGAGGCCAGCCACAGGACGTGGCTGAAGCAATCGCCTTCCTCGCCAGTGATGCCGCCGGCGGCATCTCCGGAGGGGTTCTCCGCGTCTGCGGGCAACAGCTGGTGGGAGCATGAACACTCCACAGCCGGTGGTTCTTGGGGAGCTTCCATCGCTGTCGCGGCTCTACGTCAATGCAGCAACGACGGCGGCGCGCCGCCGCGTCCTGGGGGCACAGGCCGGCGGAACGAGGTTGCCCGCAGTCAGCCACGAAGTACGGGACGTGAAGGCCGACGTCGATAACCTGACTGCGTTCCAGCACCTGGTGGGGGAGACGGCCAGCGATGTCCTCCCGGCCGGATACGTCCATGCGCTGGCTTTCCCGGTGTCCATGAGCGTGATGAACCGCGATGACTTCCCCTTGCCACTCCTTGGCATGATCCATCTCAGGAATCACGTGGAGCAGCGCACGCCCATCCACTTCAGCGAGGCGTTGGACATCACGTCCTGGGCAGAGAACATGACCGGCCACCGTGCGGGTACCCAGCTGGACATCGTGGCCGAAGTCCGCTCCAACTCCAGCGGCGACCTTCTCTGGCGTGGAGTGTCCACCTACCTTGCCAAGGGTGTTTTCCTCCCTGGCATCGATAAGGCGGGCAATTCCAATGGAGCTTCCAGCCCAGTGGATTTTTCGGCGCCGGATCCCACCGCTTTGTGGCAGCTCGGCCTGGACATCGGGCGGTCTTATGCAGCTGTCTCGGGTGACTTCAATCCGATCCATCTCAGCGTGCTCTCTGCCAAGGCACTGGGGATGCGGGGATCAATCGCCCATGGCATGTATCTGGCGTCCAGGGCCCTGGCAGACGTAGGTTCCGTGAAATCGGATGCCTTTACCTGGGATGTTAGTTTCGAGGCGCCCGTCTTTCTTCCGGCACGGGTAGCCCTGGACATCGCGACGGTCCAGTCCGCTTCAGGAGCATGGGAGAGATCGGAGTACGTCGCTTGGAATCCACGCGGCGGCCGGCGCCATTTCCAGGGGGCCGTTGCAGCATTATCGTAAGGCAGAACCGCCATGCGGCGCCCGCCTCCGGAAGGGCGCCGCATGGCGGGCACCTGCAAACAAACAAGGCCTGGAATCCAGTGGATTCCAGGCCTTGGTCTTGTGCGCGGAGGGGGACTTGAACCCCCACCCCCTTTCGAGGACTAGCACCTCAAGCTAGCGCGTCTGCCATTCCGCCACCCGCGCAGGTGGTGTTCAGCAGGACCATTCAGCACCTTGCGGCGCTTCATATTCCTCCGAAGCAGCGAGAAAAACTCTAACACGGTTTCAGGTGCCTGAAAAATCGACGACGACGGGCAGTCACCGGAGGACCCATGGGACCGGTCCTGCGTCCGGTTCCTGACTCCGGGCCCTGCTGGTGAGTAGGCTGAAGGGACACGGGACGGCTTGCGAATGAAGCAGTGCACGTCGCCGGAACCTGCAGCCCAGCCACGCAAGGAGAGTTTCCATGTCTGCCATCCGCCCCGAAGACGAAGTCGTCAGGATCTGCCAGGAGCTCATCCGGATTGATTCTTCCAACTTTGGCGATGACTCCGGCCCCGGCGAACGTGCAGCTGCCGAATACACGGCCGGACTGATCACTGAAGTGGGCCTGGAAGCAGAGATCTTCGAATCAGCCCCGGGCCGGGCCAACGTGGTGACCCGATTGGCTGGCGAAGATCCGGGCGCTGACGCCCTGGTGGTGCACGGCCACTTGGACGTCGTTCCCGCACTTAAGGACCAGTGGAGCGTGGACCCCTTCAGCGGCGAACTGAAGGATGGCTTGGTGTGGGGCCGTGGGGCCGTGGACATGAAGGACATGGACGCGATGATCCTCTCCGTCATGCGCGACTTCGCCAGGACGGGCCGCAAGCCCAAGCGGGACATCATTTTCGCCTTCTTTGCCGACGAAGAAGCCGGTGGCACCTACGGGGCGAGGTATGCCGTGGAACACCGCCGCGAACTGTTCGACGGCGCCACCGAAGCCATTTCCGAAGTGGGTGGATTCTCCGCCACGATCGGCGGCCAGCGGACCTATCTGCTCCAGACTGCCGAGAAGGGCCTGTCCTGGCTGCGGCTGGTAGCCCACGGCCGGGCCGGTCACGGCTCGCAAATCAATACCGACAACGCTGTCACCAGGCTGGCGGGTGCGGTGACCCGCATCGGCGAATACCAGTGGCCCGTTGAGCTGACGCCCACCACGCGGCAGTTCCTGGACGGCGTGACTGAACTGACCGGCGTCGAATTCGACGCAGACAACCCGGACATCCTGCTCAAGGAGCTGGGCACGGTGGCCCGCTTTGTGGGTGCAACCTTGCAGAACACGTCCAACCCCACGCTGCTGCGTTCGGGCTACAAGCACAACGTCATCCCTGAGTCCGCGGAAGCCTTCGTCGATTGCCGCACTTTGCCGGGCCAGCAGGAAATGGTGTTCGAGACCATCAAGGCGCTTGCCGGAGAAGGCATCGACATCAGCTACGTCAACAAGGACGTGTCGCTGGAGGTGCCCTTCGCCGGAAACCTGGTGGATGCCATGATCGATGCCCTGCACTCCGAGGATCCCGGCGCCAAAGTCCTTCCCTATACGCTCTCAGGCGGCACCGACAACAAGTCCCTGAGCAAGATCGGCATCACGGGATACGGCTTTGCCCCCCTCATGCTGCCGGACGATCTTGACTTCACCGGCATGTTCCATGGTGTTGATGAACGGGTACCTGCCGAATCATTGCAGTTCGGCGCCCGTGTCCTGAACACGCTGCTGACCAATTACTGAAGCGGCAACCGCTCCAAGGAGGCCCTGCCATGACTCCCGAAGAAATCCTGCCCGAGGCCCTGCTGGAACGCTTGCGCGGCCGTGCCGCCGGCTACGACCAGAACAACCAGTTCTTTCACGAGGATTTGGATGAACTCGCCGCTGCCGGGTACCTCAAGCTGTTCGTGCCTGAGCACGACGGCGGGTTGGGACTCGGTCTCGAAGCGGTAGCTGCGCTGCAGCAACGGCTCGCCACGGCTGCCCCGGCCACAGCGCTGGCGGTGAACATGCACCTGGTATGGACCGGCGTCGCGCGCGTCATGGCGGCCAGGGGCGACGATTCCCTGGACTTCGTCCTCAAGGAAGCAGGCAAGGGCGAGATTTTCGCTTTCGGCATTTCCGAAGCCGGCAATGATTCCATGTTGTTCGATTCGGGCACGGTCGCCGAACCGTTGCCCGACGGTGGCTACCGCTTCACGGGCCGGAAGATCTTCACCAGCCTCTCGCGCGGCTGGACCCGGCTCGGGACTTTCGGCAAGGACCCGGACGCCAGGGACGGCGAGGGCGAGCTGGTCTTCGGCTTCCTCCGCCGTGACGAACCCGGACATGAAACCCTGAGCGACTGGGACACCCTGGGGATGCGCGCCAGTGCCTCGAACACCACCTTGCTGCATGGAGCCGTCATCCCGGCGGAGCGCATCTTCCGGAGGCTTCCTGTAGGCCCCAACAAGGATCTGCTGATTTTCTCGATCTTCGCCTGCTTCGAGACGTTGCTGGCCGCTGTCTATACCGGTGTTGCCGAGAGGGCCTTCACCCTCGCGGTGGAGAATGTGAAGCGCCGCGCTTCGGCGAAGTACGGGGGCCGCAGCTACGCGCAGGACCCGGACATCCGGTGGAAGGTGGCTGATGCCGCTTTGGCGATGGATGGGATCCGGCCGCAGATATCTTCCGTTGCACGCGACGTGGACAACCTGGTGGACCACGGTGCCCAGTGGTTCCCCAAACTTGTGGGAATCAAATCCAGGGCCACCGAAAACGCCCGCTACGTAGTGGATTTGGCCATCCGGGTCACCGGGGGCTCCAGCTACTTCCGCGGATCGGAGATGGAGCGACTGTACCGTGACGTCCTGGCGGGAATTTTCCATCCGTCCAACGACGAATCAGCCCACAACACTGTTGCCAGTGCCTGGCTGGGACCCCTTGAGGGGTAGCCCAGGGGGCTTCAGGACCTAGACGGTACGCTGCACGGAGTAGACCTTGCGGCGCAACCAGAACCGACGTCCGCCGCCAAGGTAGAGCACGCTGCGTTCGAGTTCCCACTTGCCGTACTCCGAGTGTTCGGCGAGGCGCCGCCTGGCATCGGGCAGTGAATCGTCAGGTCCCACCGTCAGTACGAGGTATTCGTACTGACGAGCGTAGTCTCGTTGGCGCTCCACGGAGCTGCCCGGAAATTGTTCTCTCATCCCTCTCCATTTTCGTCTTTTTCCGGCTAACGTGAAGTCATGAGCATCGATCCGCGTGTCGCGCTTCAGTCATTGACCGCCGCCCTGGAAGAACATCTGGCCGCCGCATCGGCACGACGTGGTGAGGGTGATCCTACCGTCGAAGCCGCGTTCTTCGCCGTCGCTGACGCCTTCGAAGTTTACGAAGACGCCCTCTACGAGTCCTTTTCCGAGGTCACGCCCCTCCAGGTGTTCGACGACGAGGAAGAAGACGACGACGACGAAGCGCTGGAAAGCGTAGAGGACTAATCCGCCCTTGAACCGGCCGCCACCAGGCGGCCGGTTTTTTGTGCCCTTTTTGGACCGATTTTGTCGCGGCCCAGGTGCGTATTCCCGGGCTTTTTCCTGTCTGTCAAGCGCCTCCGAACACGTAGTGCCACCACCGCCAGCTAGGTACTCGCACGTAGGAGGCATGGGTAAGGCTGCGCAAACTTGAGTACCGACTACTGGTGCGCCCACCTGCGGCCAAAGCTTCACTGATATGTAGGCATTGGAAGGTCTGCGAAGAAGGCTGACAAGGTGAAAGTTCCCGTCCTCCGTTTGGGCAAGGCAGCGGCACCCAAGGGTGCAGGCCATGCCGCCATGGGACCCACCTTCCCAACGGACCAACTCATTGCCCACGTCAATCCGCCGGCGTCTCCCTGGATTGACAAGTCCGTTGCTGCACAACGGACTGAAAAGGCGGGACTGGCGGCGCCCAGGCCGGATGTCACCCTGGACCTCGTGCCGCCAGTCACCCACCGCCGCTCCCGCGTCAAGCCCCCGCACAGCAACCGCCTGGGCTGGACACACTTTTTGACCAACTGCCTGCGGGTCTCCGATACCATCCTGGTTTCGGCCGCAGTGTCAGCCGGCTACGCACTCAATACCGGGGTACCGCCTTTCATCGATGCAGGACCCGGCTCCACCCGTCAACTGACGCTGTTGCTGATCCTGGGAATGATGTGGCTCGCCGCACTGGAGGTGTACCGCACCAGGGATCCGAAAGTGCTCGGCGTTGGTCCGGAGGAATACAAACGGGTCCTCTCGGCCAGCATTCGTGTCTTCGGATTCCTGGCGATCGTCGCAGTCGTTTTCCGTGTTGAGTCAGTGAGCACCTACGTCCTGTTTTCCCTGCCCGTGGGCATCGTAGCCCTCACAGGGAGCCGATGGGGCTTCCGCAAGTGGCTGACCCGTGAAAAGTCGCGCGGGCGCTGCCTCACCCGCGCCATCGTGGTGGGAGAACCGCAGGATGTCCGGTATGTGATCAAGCAGATCAACCGCAAGTCCGGCGCCCCCTACGACATCCTGGGCGCATGCCTCCCGGGCGCCAGGCGAGGCGCGGTGCTGGTGGTGGACCAGGTCCGCGTTCCCGTTCTGTCCTCCATCTACGGGATACCACACACCGTCCGGCAGACGGGGGCGAACGCAGTAATCGTGGCCGGACCCGTACCCGGCGGCAACCAGTTCATCCAGGAACTCGGGTGGCGGCTGGAAGAAGATGCCGCAGAACTGGTCCTGGCTGCCACCCTCACCAATGTGGCCGGCCCGCGGATCCATTGGCGCCCCGTGGAAGGCCTGCCGCTGATGCACGTGGACATTCCGCACTACTCCGGAGGCAAGCACACCCTCAAGCGATTGATGGACATCGCCGTTTCCTTCCTGGCACTGATTGTCCTTTCACCCGTCTTGTTGCTCCTGGCACTGATTGTCAGCGCAGACAGTCCCGGTCCGGTCCTCTTCCGCCAGGAACGCATCGGCAAACAGGGCAGCACATTCCAGATGCTGAAATTCCGCTCCATGGTTGTTGACGCCGAAAACCGGCTGGAAGAGCTCGGCAACCAGGACGAAGGAGCAGGCGTCCTTTTCAAGATCCGCGGCGATCCGCGCGTCACCACATGTGGCCGCTGGATGCGCAAGTACTCCCTGGACGAACTGCCACAGTTCTGGAACGTCCTGGTGGGAAACATGAGTTTGGTGGGTCCACGCCCGCCTCTGGCGCGGGAGGTGCACGGCTACGAACGCCATACGCACCGCCGGCTCCTGATCAAGCCCGGCATCACCGGGCTCTGGCAGATCAATGGACGGTCCGACCTTCCGTGGGATGAAGCGGTCCGGCTCGATCTCTACTACGTGGAGAACTGGTCCATCGCGGGGGACGTGATGATCATGTGGCGCACCTTCAGGGCCATGATCCGGCCATCGGGAGCCTACTAGTCACGGCATTTTCTGCCAGGCAACAAGAACCATGCCACCAACACAGAATCCGAGTGGGAAATGAGCATACGAACCGTTCCAGCAGGACACCTCAACGGCAACGGCCTGCGGCCCAAGCTGCGCATCGCGGTGGTAGGGGCAGGCTATTGGGGACCAAACCTCGCCCGCAACCTCAAGGCCAGTCCGGACTGGGACCTCGTGGCCATCTGCGACCTCGATGTCGAGCGCGGAATGAAACTCGCCGACAGCGTCGGCGGGGTGGCCGTCGTCGAGTCCTTGGACGAACTGCTGGACACCTGCAATCTGGACGCCGTGGCCGTCGCGACTCCGGCTCATACCCATCACGGCGTGGTGATGACGGCGCTGCGTGCCGGCAAACACGTGCTGGTGGAGAAGCCGCTGGCCGACAGCCGGGCCAAGGGACTGGAGATGGTGGACGAAGCCAATGCCAGGGGACTGGTGCTCATGGCCGACCACACCTATTGCTTCACCCCTGCGGTACTCAAGATCCAGGAACTGGTGTCCAGCGGCGCGCTCGGGGACATCCTTTATGTCGACTCCGTCCGCATCAACCTCGGGCTCGTCCAACCGGATGTCAACGTGTTTTGGGACCTGGCGCCCCATGACCTCTCCATCCTCGACTTTGTCCTGCCAGGCGGACTGCATCCAACCGAGATTTCGGCCCACGGGGCGGACCCGCTGGGTACCGGCCGCGACTGCGTGGGGCATTTGACGTTCGGCCTGCCCAACGACGCAATGGTCCACATCCACGTGAACTGGCTCAGCCCCACCAAGATCCGGCAAATGATCATCGGAGGCTCAAAGAGGACCCTCGTCTGGGACGACCTGAATCCGCAGCAACGGCTCAGCGTCTACGACCGCGGAGTCAGCCTGGAACACCAACCCCGATCGGCCGCCGACAAGAAAGCTTCAGCCATCTCGTACCGGCTTGGCGACACCTGGTCTCCGGCCCTGCAGGAAAGCGAACCCCTTGGACAAGTAGTGGCCGAACTTGCAAGCTCCATCCGCAACCACACCAGGCCCCGCACCAGCGGGGAGTCCGGGCTGAGGGTGCTTTCGGTCCTGGAGGCCGTGACACAAAGCCTCGGCACGGACGGCCGCTCCACCATCGTGGCCGGCAACGACACCAATCTCCAGGTTGCGCGGTGAAAGAGCTCCTTGGCGCAAACGTGCTGGTGACCGGAGGCGCCGGAACCATAGGCTCCACCCTGGTGGACCAACTGCTCGACGCCGGTGTGGCCCACGTGGACGTGCTGGACAACCTCGTGCGGGGCAGGCGCGCCAATCTGAACCAGGCCCTCGCCAGCGAACGCGTCCGGCTCGTCGAAGGCGACCTGCGGGACCGGGACCTTGTCCACGACCTCACCGTCGGCAAAGACCTGGTATTCCACCAGGCCGCCATCCGCATCACCCAGTGCGCGGAAGAACCCCGGCTGGCCCTGGAAGTACTGGTGGACGGCACCTTCAACGTGTACGAAGCCGCCGTGGAGCACAAAGTGGGCAAGCTCATCTCAGCCTCCAGTGCCTCTGTCTACGGCATGGCCGAGCACTTTCCCACCAAGGAAAACCACCACCACCACAACAACGACACGTTCTACGGCGCTGCAAAATCCTTCAACGAAGGGATGGCACGGAGTTTCCGCGCCATGTCAGGCCTGGACTACGTCCTGTTGCGCTACTTCAACGTCTACGGACCCCGCATGGACGTGCACGGGCTCTACACCGAAGTCTTGGTGCGCTGGATGGAAAGGATCGACGACGGCCAGCCGCCCATGATTTTCGGCGACGGCCGGCAAACCATGGACTTCGTCCACACACAGGACGTGGCCAGGGCCAACGTCCTGGCAGCCGTCAGCGATGTGCGGGAGGGCGTCTACAACGTGGCCAGCGGTACCGAAACGAGCCTGGCCAAGCTGGCACAGACCCTGCTGACGGTCATGGGGTCTTCCCTGCACCTCGAACACGGCCCGGAACGTGCCGTCAACGGCGTGGCCCGGCGGCTGGCGGACATCACGGCAGCACGCGAAGACCTCGGCTTCGAAGCAGCCATTGGACTGGAAGATGGTCTCCGCTCACTGGTCGCCTGGTGGCGGCCCCTCCGTGCGGAAATAGCAGCATCGCGCATGGTTGCCCGCCCCGGTGTTCCGGCAGCAGGTGCACGATGACCATCTCCGAGGCGCGGACGGGCCGCATCGATGTCATGAAACCCTGGCTGGGCGAAGAAGAAGCCCAGGCTGTGGCCGAAGTGATCGCCTCCGGCTGGGTGGCCCAAGGGCCCAAGGTCCGGCAGTTCGAGGAAGCATTCGCCGCGGAACAATCGGCCGGGTATGCCGTGGCCACGTCCAGTTGCACCTCGGCCTTGCACCTGGCGCTCGCCGTAGCGGGCATCGAAGACGGCGACGACGTGGTGGTCCCGTCTTTTTCCTTCATTGCCACCGCCAACGCCGCTACGTACATGGGCGCCCGCCCCGTCTTTGCCGACGTCGACCTCCAGACCGGGTGCCTGACGGCAGAGACCGTTGAAGAGGCACTGACGCCGCGCACGAAGGCAGTCATCGCCGTGGACCAGGGCGGAGTGCCCGTTGACCTGGACCCCATCAGGGCCCTCTGCGAACCCCGAGGCATCATCGTGGTGGAGGACGCTGCCTGCGCCATCGGCTCACGCTACCGTGGCCGTCCGGCAGGTGCCGGTGCGGAGCTGGCCGCCTGGTCCTTCCATCCCCGCAAGATCCTCACCACAGGGGAGGGCGGAATGCTCTCCACCCCACGGCAGGACTTTGCGGACAGGGCTCGGCGCCTCCGGGAGCATGCAATGAGCGTTTCCGCCGCGGACAGACACGCCAGCATCCTTGCCCCGGCGGAAGAGTACCTCGAAGTCGGGTTCAACTACCGCATGACCGACCTTCAGGCCGCCGTCGGCCTCGTCCAACTCGGGCGCCTCCGCGAAGCCGTCCAACGGCGTCGTGAACTGGCCGCCAACTACGCCAATGCCTTCGCCGGCGTCGAAGGGCTCCGGCTGGTCAGCGACCCCGACTACGGCACCGGGAACTTCCAGTCGTGCTGGCTGGAAACCGGGGCCGCGTTCCCCCTGGGACGGGACGGTCTGATGACCCACCTGGCGCACGATGGCATCTCGGCACGGCGGGGCATCATGGCAGCCCATCGCCAGCCCGCCTACGCCGGGAAGGACACCGGGAGCGCCTCCCTCGAGGCCACCAACTGGTTGACGGACCACACGCTGATCCTGCCCTTGTTCCACCAACTCACCCTGCACGACCAAGTCCGCGTCATCGACTCGGTCCTTCGGGCAGCGGAGGAATCACCATGAGTGAACTTCTCCTCATCGCTGCCAGTGGCCTTGCGCGGGAGGTGCTGGCCATGGTCCGCAGCAGCGGGCCGTTCGATGTCATCGGAATCCTCGATGACGACGAGGAGAAACTCGGCCGCGTAGTGGACGGTGCGCACGTGCTTGGTCCTGTCCGCGACGCCCTGAAATTCCCCCACGCCCTGCTCCTGGTGTGCATCGGCAGCGGAAGCGGCAGGGAGGGCGTTGTCATGCGGCTCCGCAGCCTCGGACTGGACGACGCCCGCTATGCCACAGCCATCGATCCCTCCGTCAACGTTCCGGAAGGGTGCATGATCGGCCGGGGGAGTATCATCCTGGCCCACGTCAGCATGACCACGTCAGTGACCATCGGCAACCACGTCGTCGCCATGCCCGGAGTCACTTTCACCCACGACGACGTCATCGGCGACTTCGCAACGTTCGCCTCAGGAGTGTCTCTGGGCGGGAACGTCCGCATCGGCCGGGCGGCGTACATCGGGATGAACGCCAGCGTCCGCGAGCGCCGGTCCATCGGGGCGAAAGCGACCATTGGCATGGGAGCGGCCGTCCTGAACGATGTTCCGGACGACGAGACGTGGGCCGGTGTGCCGGCACGGGTGATCAGGCGGGGCAACACGCCCGCGCTGGAGGGGGCCCAGTGACGCTTCGCAGCTCGGTTGCCCCACGACGGCGGCCAACCCCCACCAGGGCGTTCATGATCAGCGTCGCCAATGCCTTCATTACCAAGCTGGGGACCATCGGCATCGGAATCGCCTTGGCGCGCCTGCTCGGGCCCGAGGAGTTCGGAACCTATGCGGTGGCATTCATCGCCTTGGTGGCCGTGCTGAGCTTCAACGAGTTGGGCGTCAGCCTCGCAATTGTGCGGTGGCCAGGGGACCCGAAGGACATAGCAGCAACCGTCACCACCATTTCCGTTGTCTGCAGTGTCCTGCTGTTTGGCCTCTCTTACGCAGTTGCGCCCATCTTCACAGCAGCGATGGGAAACGAAGCAGCAACAGATGTGGTGAGGGCTTTGGCCTTCTGCATCGTGCTCAACGGCCTGGTGGCTACTCCGGCTGCCCTGCTGCAGCGGAACTTCCGCCAGGGCCAACGGATGGTCATCGACCAGGTCAATGTTTGGCTCGGCGCAGGCGTGTCCTTGATCCTGGTGATCGGCGGGATGGGGGCCATGAGCCTGGCCGTGGGCAGGGTGCTTGCAAGCCTTGTGGCGGCCGTCCTGTTCCTTGTGTACTCACCCCTGCCGTACAGGTTCGGGTACTCGCGTCACGCAGCCAAGCAGCTGCTGGTTTTCGGTTTACCCTTGGCCGGGGCGAGCGCTGTGGTCTTTGCCGTGGGCTACATCGACCAACTCATCGCTGGACGGATGTTCGGCCCGGTGATCCTTGGCTTCTACGTTATGGCGTTCAATATGGCGGGGTGGCCTTCCAGCTTGCTCTCCCAGCCCCTCCGCAGCGTGGCACCGGCGATGTTTGCCCGGCTCCAGGATCGTCCCGATGACATGCGAGAGGCATTGCTGGCCATGATCGGAGCAGTCTCCACAGTGGTACTGCCAGTCTCCGCTGTCATGGTGGGGTGTGCCATGCCACTGGTGGCTGTTGTGTACGGGGAAGCGTGGGCGCCGGCCGGGTCGGCGCTGATGTGGCTGGCGCCCCTCACAGTGTTCCGCATCTTCCATGAGCTTCTTTACGACTACCTCGTTGTCCTTGGCTCTTCTTTGTCCATCCTGAACGTGCAGGTCATCGCGCTGTTGGCGCTGGTTCCTGCGCTGATAGCAGGCGGTGCGCTCGCAGGGATGCCCGGACTTGCTGCGGCGCCGGTGCTAGTTGCCCTGCTGGTGACGTCGCCGTTGTATCTCCGGGCGCTGATGGTGGCGAAGGTCCCGCTCACCGGTGTGGCGAAGCGTCTTGGCGTTCCTGCTGCCTTGGCCGTGCTGACAGCAGTTGCTTGCTTCGCCGTCAGCCAGTCGGTTGGTTCCCCGTTGGTAGCCGTCCTTGCCTCTACGGGGGTGGGCGTCCTTTCGATGGCGATAACGATGACCCTGCGTCGGCACGATCTGCGGGACGTGAGGGTCTGGGGCCGCGGACGGGAAGTGGCTGCGTCATGAGGATCCTCGTCTACCCGCACGACCTCCGGATGGGCGGCAGCCAACTGAACGCCATCGAACTGGGCGCGGCAGTAAAGCAGCTGGGCCATGAAGTGGTCCTGTTTGGCCAGCCAGGGCCGCTCGTCGGGAAGGCAGAGGAACTGGGTATGGAGTTCATTGCGGCTCCTGCGCCACGGAAGCGTCCTTCGCCGTCCGTTGTCCGCGCCTTGGTCCAGACGATCCGCGAGCGCCGGCTGGACATCGTCCATGGTTACGAGTGGCCCCCGGCGTTGGAGTGCCTGGCGGCGGCGAGGCTGGCCAGTGGCACCACCGCTACGGCAACTGTGATGTCCATGGCTGTGGCTCCCTTCATTCCCGCGTCGATGCCGTTGATGGTGGGAACGGAGCAAATCCGGCATGCCGAGTCGGCGTCGGGCCGCTCGGACGTGTACTTGATAGAACCGCCCGTGGACGTTCCCGCGAACAGCGCGGCAGCGGATGTGGACATGGAGGGCTTCCGGGCCCGTTGGGGACTCCACCGGGACCATTTCACGGTCGCCTGCGTATCACGGCTGGCGAAGGAGCTCAAACTGGAGGGCATCCTGTCAGCGATGGACGCCGTCGGCCAACTCGCCAAGGAGTACCCGGTGCGGTTGGTGGTCACCGGGGCCGGTCCGGCGGAAGCCACGGTTGCGGCCCACGCTAAAGGGGTCAACGAAGCGACCGGGGAAGGCACTGTCATACTCACCGGAGAACTTGCCGACCCCAGGCCGGCCTACGCCGTGGCAGACGCCGTCCTGGGCATGGGCGGTTCCGCCCTCCGCGGTCTTTCGTTCGGAAAGCCTCTGATTGTCCAAGGCGAGAGGGGCTTTTGGGAACTTCTCACGCCTGATTCCCTGCACGTCTTTCTGTGGCAGGGGTGGTACGGATCGGGACCCGGTTCAGCAGGATCAGGCACCGCTGGCCTGGTGACCTTTCTGACGAGGCTCCTCAAGGACGCCGCACTGCGTGACGCGCTGGGTCATTTCGGGCGATCTGTCGTGGAAGACAGGTTTTCCCTCACGGCCGCGGCGCAGCGGCAAACCGACTTGTACCAGCACTTCATGTCCAACAGCCCCGGGTTGGGGTCCCGTCTTCGGGCCGAAGCCTCCACCGTCTGGCAGTACTCGTCGTACGTAGTTCACCGGCGCTACCAGCGGCTGCGCGGCCAGCAACCCGCGGAGGACTTCAATGCCCGCCCTGTGGCGGTCCAGGCAGCGGCGCCTGGGCACTACGTTCCAGAGGGGGCGTAATGGATCCGATCATGTATATTTCCGGCGGACGCTGGGATGGCCTGCCCGGAACTGATCGCCTATTGGCGGAATCATTGGCAGTCACCGGTCCTGTGGTGTGGGTCGACCAGCCTGCGCCTTTTCTCCGCTTCGGGGATGTTCGCAGCCATATGGTGAGAAGCCTTCGGGGGGTTCCGGAGGTCCTGACGCCACATCTGGCCCGCCTGCGGGTTCCGGCGCCGCCGCTGTTCAGCAGCCGTGTTGGCCGTCCGCTCACAGAAGCCATTGCACGGCACTGCATGGAACAGGCGGTGCGTGCGTCGGGCCGACCCCCGGCGGCAGTGGTGAATGCATCGCCCGTGCTTGGCTTCCCTGCCGTGGGCGCCGGTGTGCGGTTGCTCCACCTGACCGACGACTGGTTGGCCGCGGCTGACTTGATCGGATTTCCTTCGGACTATCTTCGGAACTCTCTCCAGCGCAATATCGACGCCGCCGATGTGATCACCGCCGTGTCGTCCGGGCTGGCGTCGAAGATGTCAAGGTTCTCCGGTAGAGCTGTGGAAACTTTGCCCAACGGGTGCAGGCCGCCGTCCAGCCCGGCCCCGGCCGAGTTGCGGATGCCCGTCGCGGCGCTGGTGGGGCAACTCAATGAGCGATTGGACATGGATGTCCTGGATTCGCTGGCCGACGCCGGAGTGGACATCCTGGTGATCGGACCACGCACCGACTCGAACCCTGTCACCGGGCAACGGCTGGAGGCCTTTTTGGGCCGGGAAAATGTGGATTGGCGCGGCCCGACAACTCCGGCAAACCTCGCCCAGCTGCTTCGTCTGGCATCCGTAGGCATCACCCCCTACGCCGACACCGAGTTCAACAGGTCCAGTTTCCCGCTCAAGACGCTCGAGTACCTGTCGGCAGGGCTACCCGTCGTAGCAACTGACTTGCCCTCCTTGCGGTCGCTTGAGTGCAGCGGGCTGGCCATTGCCGGTAGCGCCATGGAATTTGTGGACCTGGTCCAGGCAGCTTTGCAGTCACCGCCGGACTCGCGGCAACGGGCAGAGATGCGGCGGATCGCGGAGGCCAACTCCTGGGAGGTGCGGGCGGCCAGTCTCAGGGATCTGTGCAAACAACCGACCGAAGGACGGGATGCTCACCAGCTCCGTTCAAGGAGGACGACATGAACGACCGGAATCCGGGGAGGCGCCCTCCTTCGGTGGACCACGTGCTCCTCACCCGCTTCAACCTTCCTTCACGTGGCTTCGAGAGCCTGGTGCGGGCGAAAGAGGGCTGGCTGAGGGAACGGATAGTCCTGTTCGAGCGGTACTGCCTGCCCTCCGTCAAAGCGCAGACCAACCAGGACTTCCGCTGGATTATCTACTTCGACCCGGAAAGCCCGGCATGGTTGCTGGACCGCATGGAGGAGCTGAACAGGGACAAAACGTTCGTGGCGCTGTTAAGGACCGAGGTCAGCACCTCCGAACTTCTCCAGGACATCAGGAGTGTGTCCGGCGGGAAGCGTCCCACGCTCCTGACCACCAATGTGGACAACGACGACGGACTTGCTGTCGATTTCGTCGAAAGGGTCCAACGAGCTGCCGGAGTGCCGGGAAGCTCAGCCATCTACCTGGCTTCCGGCCTGGTGAAGGGGAGCGGGGCCGTTTACCTCAGGTACGACCCCCACAACGCCTTTTGCTCCGTCACCTCGCCCTGGTCCGCCCCTGTTACGTGTTGGGCAGCGTGGCACAACCGGCTTGGGCAGTCCATGGATGTCAGGACGCTCCTTGGTTCTCCCGCGTGGTTGCAGGTGGTCCACGCACATAACGTGAGCAACAGAATCCGTGGCCGGCAGGTTGCCCCAGGGCCCTACACGGAACTTTTCCCTGGCCTTTTGGACGACGTCCCCACCCCAAGCAGCAGAACCATCCTCGCAGACCGGCTCTACGGCTCGCCCATCAGGACACTGCGGGAGGTTGCCCGCACCGCTGCAAAGGCCGCCACGGTGGCAGTTTTGGGGCATCAAGGCATTGACCGCATCAAGACGCTAGCCGCCAGCAGGAAACGGGCCGTTCCCAGGACCTGAACCCAGGTACAGGGCCCAAGCCGAAGTCACTCAACGAAAGGCAAGAGCAGGACATGCAGGTACACAAAATAGTAAAAAGCCTGATTCGCCGATGGTTCATCGTCGTGCTGGGGCTTGCCCTGACCGCAGGTGCCTGTTTCTTCCTCCAGCAGAGCGCTCCTGACAACTACAAAGCCCAGGCGAGCCTGGTTCTTCTGCCTTCGACGAAGAGTGTCGGGGAAGCCGGTAATCCTTATCTTGGACTTGGCGGCATGAGCGAGGCCCTGGATATCCTCACCCGCAAGATGTCCTCGGAGGAGTTCAAGGAGAGCGTCCGCGAAAAGAGCGGAGCATCCACCTTCACAGCCGAGGCCGATAAGGGAACCAGCGGTGCAATCCTGCTCATCACGGCCTCTTCGCACGACGAAGACCAGGCACTCAAAATCCTTGACACCGTAATGAACCAGGCTCCCGTTGCCCTCACCGATTTGCAGGATGTCCTCAACGTGCCAACAACATCCCGGATCACCACGATGAAGTTGCTGGAGGACAGCAAAGCCGTTCCCGAAGTCAAAGCGCGCACGCAGCTTCTCCTCGTCACCGCCGCCGGCGGGACAGTGTTCACCATCATGCTCACTGTCCTGATCGATGGTCTCCTGCTATCGAGGAAACGCCGGAAGACCACGGAACCATCGGCAAGCACCCCTGGAGCGAAACACCCTGCCCCGCCGTCGGCCCGAAGGCTGAAGACGTCGTCCCTGCCTGGTGCCCACCTGACAGCCGAACAACCAGGAAGCACCGACAGGGACACGCCGTCCGGCATAACTTCGCCCCTGGGCCGGGCGCCAAACAGCCGGCACATGGCGGACGAGCCGGCCTACCTTGCCGGTGAAACGCGTAGTGTGGTGCCAAGCTCGCACAGGCCGGGATAACCATGACGGCCGCGATTCTTCTACACATTCTCGCGAGGCGTTGGTACATAATTGCCGTAGGAATGGCCATCGGGCTCGCGTCGCTGGGCGCTGTCCGTTCATCAGAGCCCGTGTACTGGACAAAGGCCGAAGTCACCTTCGTGGCGCCGGACCGCGAACCTGCTTACTGGATACCAGGTGACGACTACGCCTCGCTCGTGGACTTCGCCGCCATGGTGGAACGTCGCGTCAACTACGGTTCGGAGTCTGTGGGCTTGTCCCTGTCCAGCGGCACCCTCTACGGCGCAGGCGTACGGCACGGATATTCAGTGACCCTGCTCAACAGCGGCGGTCAATGGGCGAAAAGCTTCCGCTGGCCGGTCCTGTCGGTACAGGTAGTCGATTCCAGTGCAGAGAAAGTAAAAGAGGTCCTCCAACACGTGGTCGAGGACATCAATAACGCATCCGAAGTCCTGCAACAGGAAGCTGGAGTGCAGCAGGCCCTGATAACCACCCTCACGTCCCCGTCGAGTCCGGAGATTGTCTTCGGCGGCGGCACCCAAATCAACCGCGTCAAAGGAGCCATTTTCTGGGTTGGCATTGCCGTCACACTCTCCGTGCTGGCGTCAGTTTTCATCGATGACCGTGCACCTCGACGGAAGAAGCCCACACAAGCGCCCCCAAGCGTTCAGCGCAAGAAGGTGACATCACATGTACCGGGATAACGGGCTGCTTCACCGCAACGGCATCGAAGCAGCCACGAGGAAGTCCGATGCACCCCTCTTCCTCACGGTGTATCTGGTACTCACCTGCGCCCTCCCCTCAAACCTGGTAGTGGCCTCCTTGGGCTCCATTGGCCGGCCCAACACGCTCTTCGCCCTCCTCGGCCTGGCATGGTGGGTCCTGCACCAACTGCTCCGCACCACGCCATCGACCCGACGGTTCCATCCACTGCGGGCAGCACTGGCAGCCTTCCTCATCGTCGCAGTCTCCAGTTACGCCTACGCCATGGTCAGGGGGCTTCCGGAGAGCGAAGCCAGCCCCGCAGATGCTGGCCTCCTGCGGCTGGCCGGCTGGGCCGGGGTCCTGCTCATCGCATCAGATGGCCTGACCACGCGTGACGGCGTCAGGACGCTGCTCCGCAGGATCGCCATGGCCGGAGGCCTGACGGCAGCCCTGGGCCTGCTCCAGTTCGCCACAGGCTCGTCCCTCATCGAATGGATCAGGATACCGGGCATGAGCGTCAGTTCTGAGCTGGCGAACATCGATTCACGTGGAGGCTTCGTCCGGGCGGCAGGCATGTCCCTGCATCCCCTCGAATACGGAGTAGTGCTCTCCACCTCCCTTCCGATCGCCATCACCCTCGCCTTGAACGACACGGCAAAACGCCGGCTCCTATGGTGGATCCCTGTGGGCTTGATTGCCGTGGCTGCCATGCTGTCGGTCTCCCGGGCCGCGCTCATCTGCATGGCCTTGGCCTTCCTCATCCTCTTGCCTGTGTGGCCGAAGCAACTTCGACGGCGGGCCGTCATGGTTTCGGCCCTGCTGGTGGCAGTGATCTATGTGGTGACGCCCGGGATGATCGGGACGCTCTTCGGGCTCTTCACCATCGGTACCGACGACCCCAGCATCAGTTCACGAACCAATGGCTACTCCACGGCATTCGGAATGGCCAGCCAGCAGTTGCTATTGGGCCGCGGATTCGGCACCTTCCTCCCCGCCTATGTCATCGTCGACAACCAGTACCTTGGACTCCTGGTAGAACTCGGCATTGCCGGCCTGGCCGCCTTCTTGCTGTTGGTCCTTGCCGGGATAGCCTGCGCTTGGCAGGCCCGCAGGTCGGCATCCGACAACGAACTGCGTCAAATGAGCCAGTCGGTCCTTGCAAGCGTCGCCGCCGCAGCACTGGCGTTCGGATTCTTCGACGCCTTCGCGTTCCCCATGGCTGCCAGCCTCCTGTTCCTCATGCTTGGTATATCTGGGGCGTTGTGGAGGATCTCTCGTCGCGAAATCACAGAGGCCCGGATCAAGGAAAAGGCCCCAACGCAGGAGAGCCCTGGCAAGGACGCCGTCAACGGCAGCAACTAGCGGCGGCTCTCGTCCCGTTCCCACGCCGGAGAAGGGTTCTTGGACGCCCGGGCACGGCGCCTGCCCGCCACCGCGAACACCGCATAGACCCCGGCATCGAAGGCCGTCCGGGGGCCTCGTACCGAGCCAAGCAACTGCCGCACCGTCCGTGGCAGGGACGCCCCGCCGGCCACAAGGTCCTGCTCGGCGTTTCCCCGATACGTGCGCCGCAGCACAGCAAGCAAGGCAGCGGAGGTCCGGGGAGTCCTGACAATCACCGGCTCCGTAGGAAGGACCGCTTTCTCCCGCTCGTCAAAAAGTCTGTCCACAAAATAGTCATCACCCGTCAGGGCAGGAAAGACCCCCATCCGGCTATGCCCTGCGCGACTCAAAGCATAGGCACCGGCGCCCCACAGACCCTGCGCGTTGCCCGGTATCCTGCCGCGTGCACGGTAGTACGCCCGCACGGGGACCGAAGCGCCATGGGTGTCATAGCAAAACGCGGGGCGGGCGGCCAGCAGCCTGTCATCCTGCAACGCGGCGAATACCTCAGCGAGCGCATTGGCACTGACCTCAATGTCCGCATCCAGATAGAGGCGCGGCCACAAACCGGTGCACTGGTCCCCGGCATTGAGCGCCGCAGTCTTGGACGCCTCCGGAACATGGAGAACGGAAACACCCTGCCAGCGTGAGGCAATCGCTTCCGTCCCGTCGGTACACCCATTGCAGGCAACCACGACATCAACCGTGCCCCACCCGATAACCTCCCGCAGCGAGGCCAGGGTCCGCCCGATCACCGCGGCCTCGTTATGCGCGGGAATGATGACAGCGCCCGAAGGAGAAGCTCCATCCATCAGGGCTTCCCTCCGTCCTGCACCGCATGTGGCAGGCGGTCCCACCGCCGCCTGCTGGCCAAGGCCCACACGGCGTCCCGGTGGCCAGGCTTGCCCAGGCGGGCTAGCTCTGCGGCGAGGACGACGCCACGAAACGCGACCACCCGCCCCGGCCGGAGATACTTCTCCGCATAGCGGACCCGGTTCACTGACATCAACGCACCCAGTTGCGCAGATGCCCCGGACCCGCCACGGGTGTGCCACATCCTCGCCGCAGGTTCAAACCAGATGGAATACCCCGCCTCCCGCATACGGTGGCAATAGTCAGTCTCTTCCGAATACAGGAAAAACCGTTCGTCCCAAACGCCCACCATCTTCGCCGCAGCGGCGTCGATCAACAACGCAGCACCCGTAGCCCAGTCCACCTGATGCCCATGCAGGTAGCTCTCGTCGTCAAAGTCCATCTCGGACAACCAGCCTGGTCGTGCCCGCAGATGGCTTCCAAGCGCTGCATCGCCCAGCGCTCGCAGGATTCCCGGCTCGCGCCGCAGCGAGGGGTAGACCGTGCCGTCATCGTCCAGCAGGACGGGCACCACCATGCCTGCGCCGGATTGGACCAAGCGCCTTCGCATCGCGGCAATGGCGCCCGCCTCAATGCGAAGATCCGGATTGAGGATGAGGTAGGCCCCTGCTTCTCCCGCAGCTGACATTGCGGCGTTGATGCCGCCGGCGTATCCAAGGTTTCCTCCAGTTTTGATGGCGGTGATGTCGGGGTACTTTGCCAGTTCCATGAGCGTGTGGTCGTTGGGAGAGTTATCGGCCACGACCACTTTGATCGACTGGCCCAGCGCTTCCTTCCGCAAGCCTTCGACCAAGGGTCCGATGTCGCCTTCGTTGTTGTAAGTGACCACGACGACGGCGAGGTCAGCGGCGTCGCTGGTGGGGGAGAATGACCCCGGAGCGCGGCTGGGCGCACGCTCCGGGACATCCCTGGCAGCGGCAGGGGCCTTCAGGTCGGCGTCGGGGTTGCGACCCCGGGAGATGTTGCCGGAGGGGAGGGACAATGCACTGTCCCTTCGCAGCCTCACATAGGCCTCGGGTCCGTCCACGAGATATCTGCGGGCCAGCCTGCGTGGTTCCAAGGCAAGCCGCCACGCCCATTCAAGGCTGTTGGAACTGACCCATGATGGTGCCCGCCGGATGTGCCCCGCCAGGAAGTCCACTACCGCCCCGAAAGCCAGCAGCACCTTGGCCCCCGTCATGGCGCCGTACTCCGTGATCCAGAGTTCCTGCCGTGGCTTTCCCAGGCCGACGACCAGAATGTCCGGGGCCGAGTCGGAGATCATTCCGGCAAGCAGACGGGACGCTTCGTCGTCGGCAAGGGTGGTCCGCGTCGGCGACCACCATCCAACCACTGCAAGATTGGGCCGCTCAACCTTGAATTTTTCCCGTATCAGTTGCTGCGTCTCAGTCGATCCGCCCAGGAAGGCAACGGTGAGGCCCCTGCGCTCTGCCTCATCCAGCAAAGGTCCCACGAGGTCGCTGCCCGCCAGCCTGGGCCAGGTCCTGGACGTAAGGCGTCGCGCCTCAGTGGCCAACGGTGCGCCGTCGATGAGCGTCAACCACTCCACGGAGGCCCGCTGGTCCAGGGTGCCGGCCCAACGGCCTCCGGAACCGAAATGACGGATGTGGTCCAGGTTGGCAGAGCAAACCCCCAGGGGTGGGGCACCGGGGTCGCCGGCCCTGTTCAGGATCTCCTGGATTGCCGGCGCGAACTCCATGAGCTTTACCGGAACGCCGCCCAGGCTCACCCAACGCTGTTCAGTGGCAACCGCGGACGTCCCGGCGTCGTCCATTGGGCGATGGAACAAAAGGCTCCGGCCATTGAGATCGCCGGTCAGGGTTCGGCGGGGAACCGCACCATGGAGGGCATTCCGGGTGGGCAGGACTTTGGGTAGCAGCATTCTTGGCTCCAGGCTCGGGTCAAGCTCAAGGCATAACCATGCGGCCCACGATCCTTGGCTGCTGCACTGCCAGGATCGTGGGTGGCGGACAAACGCCGCCACATCGACATGTTTACTTGAGTTGTCTCCCGGCCTCCTGCCAGAGGCTGCCGTACGGCTACTTTAGGCCGATTTGGCGGTGGCCGCCAGAGGGTCGACCCGACCTGTACGAGGACCTTGAACCTGATGCCTATAGCGCAATGCGGTACACGTGATGCGTGTACTCGTTCGGGAAAGCGTCCGCGAATTTCCCGCCGTTCACCGGGATCGTCCGGTTTTCATCCAGCACCTCCACAGAGGATCCGGTTATTCCGGCAGGCAGCGTGAAAGTTCTGCTCCCAGTCAGTCCGTCGTCGGTCATGGCGAAAATGTAGGCCTGTCCGTCCAAGGCCTTAAGCATGGTGTCGGTGCCCTCCCCGAAATCCCAGACGTAGGACTGGGTGTTGATCACCGGTGCCAGGGCACGGATCGCGTGGTTCACCACTCCCGCGGCAGCGACCTGGTCTTTCAAGCAGGCGGCGTTGTGCAGCCGGGCATCCTGGAACGCATCACCGCTGATGCAATCGTTGACGTTTTGTTGATCCGGGGACTGGCTGAACCACACAATGCCGCGCGCCTCATGGATCACCGACGCCCACACCTGGGCCTGTACCTGCTCGGGGCCCAACTGCTTGTAGCCCCCTGTGGAACCGCCGGTGCTGATCACGGTGGGAAGGGCCCAGAGTGGCGCGTGGACCGACCGTGCTGCATTGATTTCCTGCTGCAGCGACATGACCTTCCCGTAACTGGAGGCAGTGCGGCAACTAGCCGGCGTGATGGGATTTTGTCCTTCCGGAGTCCGCCACCTCAACGTTCCGTCGCCCCAATCACACTGGGGCACGGCGTAGAAGTACTGGTCCACCGAGTTCACGTTTGCAGTGCTGTAGTAATCCATCGACAGCTGCAGAGGCACGTCATACGTCAGTATCCCCGAGGTCCAGTTCGCATAGGTGAACATGCCCGTCCGTGCGGGGTCGTGCAGGGTTGCAAGTTCGCGCATGTGCGCAAGGCCCGTGATGGGGTCGTAACGGCCGTCCACCTCGTCGTCCAGCACGTTTCCCACTTGGCGGTCCCACCCGGAGGGGGCGTCCTTCGGGGCGAAAAGTGTAAACATGCCCTGCGCGGAAATAGCTGCGCTGGATGCGTCGGGATTGCCCTGCACGTAAGTGTTGATGCCCAGCGATTTGTCGTACTTCAGCTGGGCATCGCTGCCGGGAGATCCGTACCAGATGGCGATGGGAAAGAATGAGGGGTCGCTCCAGCCAGCCGCAGCGGCCTTGGGGAATTGCCGCCAGTACGACGACCCGCCCTCCCACGCAATCCTGGGGAGCTCATGGAGGGCTGCGACAGGTTCCACGGCAGTGGCAGATGGCTCAGGCAGGGGAGGCGCAGCCGTTCGTGGGACAGTGCCGGGAATTGTGCTCGCCCAGAACAGCATGCCAAGCGTCAAAGCCATCGTCGTGAAGTAGCGAACCCGCATGGCGTCATCTTCTTCCGCATCCCATTGATGAGTACCTCAAAGGATGGCACCAGCACCGCGAATCCGTAAGCCGCCGTCGTAAATTCCGTCAGTTGGCCCGGTTCAGGAGGGCAGCTGCACAGCCGCATGCTTGAGGTAGTCAGCCAACCGCTGCGAAGCGTCAGGGGGAGCGAAGCCTGCGGCCGTGATTTTGGACAGGTCCAGGACGCTGTGCACCGGCCGGGGAGCCATGCCCGGTTTTGCGTACTCGGCGGTGCCCACGGGACGGACAAGTCCAGGATCCGCTCCGCATAGCCGGAAAACGTCCATGGCAACACCCGCCCAGCTCTGCTGCCCACCGCTGTTGCTGATGTTGTAGGTGCCATAGGGTGCCTGGGACTCCAGAAGGTGCCTGATGCCCGCAGCAAGGTCCACCGCGAAGCTCAAGCGGCCGAATTGGTCGTCGACCACGCCCGGCGATGCGCCCTTGGCGGCAAGGCCGGCCATGGTCCGCACAAAGTTCCTTCCGTCACCCACCACCCAACTGGTCCGCACGATGTAATGCCTCGGCACGGTGGCCACGGCGATGTCCCCGGCGGCCTTGCTCTGCCCGTACACGCCCAGGGGCGTGAAGGCTTCGTCCTCCCGGTGCAACTCCGCGGAGCCGTCAAAGACGTAGTCGCTGGACACGTGGACCAGCGTCAGTGAATGCTCGACGGCGGTGCTCGCCAAGCGGGATACGGCCGCTGCGTTGACTCTCCAGGCAGCTGCGCGGCCTTCAGGGGTTTCTGCGGCATCCACCGCCGTGAACGCGGCGGCATTGATGACCGTGGAGTAATGGCGCCAGTTCACGGAGCGGTACGAGCCATCATCGGTGATGTCAAAGAGGCCGCGCCCCGCGAAGTCCACTGTCGCATCGCCGTCGAACGCCTGCCGGAGCGCAGATCCCAGCTGGCCGTCGGCACCCAGTACGAGGGTCCGGCGTTTCTGCATTGGAGCGACCTCCGCCAAACGGGGATGATTCCTGTCCTGTTCGGAAACAATCGCCTGGCTGAGGGGAATCGGCCATGGGACGGCGACATGTTCATCGGCAAGGTTCAGGAAGGTGTACTCCTTCCCGGCATCAGCGCTCCAATGGTCGTTGACGAGATAGGTGTACGCGGTCCCGGCCTCCAAGGTTTGAAAGGCGTTGCCCACCCCGCGCGGAACGTAGACGGCTTTGTCTGGGGTCAACTCTGCCGTGAACAGGGCGCCGAAAGTCGGGCCAACCCGGAGATCCACCCACGCCCCGAAGATACGGCCGGAGGCCACCGAGACGAACTTGTCCCAGGGCTCGGCATGGATACCGCGGGTGGTGCCGGTCTCGGTATTGAAGGAGATGTTGTTCTGGACGGGCCCGAAGTCCGGCAGTCCGGCAGCCACCATCTTGCCGCGATGCCAATTTTCCTTGAACCAGCCGCGGCTGTCCGCGTGGACAGGAAGATCAAAAAGGAGCAACCCTGGAATCGTGGTTGGTGTGGAGGTCGGTTCCCGCGCGTTCACGGCTCAGTGTCCCTGGCCCGCATATTTGGACTCTGTGGCCGCTTTCTGCGGACGCCACCAGTCTTCGTTGGACCTGTACCACTCCACTGTCTCCGCCAGTCCGGACTCAAAATCGGAGAACCGCGGCCTCCAGCCAAGTTCCCGGCGAATCTTGGCGGAGTCGATGGCGTAGCGCAGATCGTGTCCCGGCCGGTCTTGGACCAGGTCATAGGCATCAGACCGTTCTCCGTTGAGGGAAAGGAGCATCTCCACCACCTCGCGGTTCGAGCGCTCACCGTTGGCTCCGATCAGGTAGGTTTCACCCAAGCGGCCACGTTCCAGGATCATCAGAACTGCCGAGGAATGGTCTTCAACGTGGATCCAGTCCCTGACATTCAACCCCTGGCCATACAGCCGCGGGCGTACTCCGTCCAGGATGTTGGTGATTTGCCGTGGAATGAACTTCTCAACGTGCTGGTACGGGCCGTAGTTGTTGGAGCAATTGCTGATGGTCGCTTTGAGGCCGAACGAACGTACCCATGCCCGCACCAACATGTCCGAACCCGCCTTGGTGGCGGAGTAGGGGCTTGTGGGCCGGTATACCGAGTCTTCCGTGAATTTGCGGGGCTCATCCAAAGCCAGGTCCCCGTACACCTCATCGGTGGAGATGTGGTGGAAGCGTGTTCCATGCTTGCGGGCCGCCTCAATGAGCGTGAACGTTCCCATCAGGTTGGTGTCCAAGAACGGGCGGGGATCGTCCAGGGAGTTGTCATTGTGTGATTCCGCCGCAAAGTGGACCACAGCGTCCACTGAGGAAGTCAACGCGTCCACAAGGCCGGCATCGCAAATGTCGCCCTTATGGAAATCGAACCGGTTTGACGGCAGTCCGGCGAGCGATTCCTTGTTTCCGGCGTAGGTCAGTTTGTCCAGGACCGTGACATGGAGGCCGGTGTGCTCCATGATGAAGTGAACAAAATTGCATCCGATGAATCCGGCCCCGCCGGTGACAAGGATTCTCTGCATGGCCATAGCGTAACCGTCCGGGACGGTGATGTGCAGCGGGAGAGGACAGGTAGATGCGAGGAATTATTCTTGCCGGTGGAACCGGATCCAGGCTCCATCCGATTACGCTCGCAATCAGTAAACAATTGGTCCCGGTGTTCGACAAACCAATGATTTACTATCCACTGTGCACCTTGATGCTGGCGGGAATCCGGGACATCCTGGTCATCACAACGCCCGCGGATGGCCCCCAATTCGAGAATTTACTGGGGGATGGATCGCAATTCGGCGTGAATCTCAGCTACTCCCGCCAGCCCACGCCTGATGGTCTTGCCCAAGCATTCATTCTGGGGGAGCAGCACATCGGAAGCGGCAAAGTGGCGCTCATTCTGGGTGACAACATCTTCAACGGCCCTGGCATGGGCAACCAGCTCCGCCATTACGCGGACGTCGACGGCGGCGCGATCTTCGGTTATTGGGTCAAGGATCCTTCGGCTTACGGCGTGGTGGAATTCGATGATGACGGACTCGCCATTTCCATCGAGGAGAAACCAACTATTCCCAAGAGCAACTATGCGGTTCCCGGCCTCTACTTTTATGACAACAATGTAGTTGCCATGGCAAAAGACCTGCGGCCCTCGCCCCGCGGTGAGTTGGAAATTACCGACATCAACCGAAGGTATATGGAACTGGGGAAGTTGCATGTGCAGAAGTTCCCCCGTGGAACGGCCTGGTTGGACACCGGAACCTTCAGCGACCTCAACGATGCTTCGAACTACGTCCGGACTACGGAGAACCGGCAGGGCTTGAAGATCGGCGCCCCGGAAGAGGTGGCGTGGCGCATGGGCTACCTGACCGACGACGAGTTGCGCCGGCAGGCAGCCAAGCTGGCCAAGAGCGGCTACGGCAGCTACTTGCTGGATATCCTGGATCGCCGGTAAAGCTCAGACTGCAGAGACATCCTCCAGGGCCCGTGCAATCTCCGCGGGGAGCGCAGACAACTGCGCATCCAGCAGCTCCTTGAGCTGGACAGCGTTCCGGGGCCCCACCACGGCAGTGGAAACCCCTGGCCGGGACAGCAGCCAGCTCAACGAAACGTCAAGGGGTGAGCGGCCCAGTCCGCGTGCAGCCATTGCCACCGCTTCCACTACACGGGAGGCCCGTGGCTCAAGATATGGCTCCACATAGCTGGCGAGCCTGTCCTGGGCTGCCCGGGAATCAGCAGGAATCTGGCCTCGGTATTTTCCGCTGAGCACACCGCGCCCCAGCGGGGCCCAGGCCATCAGGCCGAGGCCGGCGTCCTCCACGGCAGGGATAAGTTCTTCTTCGGGCTTGCGATGTACCAGTGAATATTCGGACTGGTTGGCTACCAGCGTGAATCCAGCCACAGCCGAAGCCTTGGCCGTCTGCCAGCCGTTGTAGTTTGAAATGCCCACGTAGCGGGCCCGTCCGCTCCGCTGGGCCAACTCCAATGCCGAGAGTGTTTCGTCCAAGGGCACGTTCGGATCCCACTCCTGGGCGAACCAGATATCTATATAGTCCGTTCCAAGCCGGGCAAGGCTCGCATCCAGCGCGGACAGCAGGGCGCCCCGGGAAGCGTTGACGCTGCGGCGGGTTTCCGACGACGACACGCCCGCTTTCGTGGAAATCACCACCTCGGACCGGGCAACAACGTCGCCCAGCATGGATCCCAGCATTGCCTCTGCCCGGCCCTGCGCGTAGGATGCGGCGGTGTCCACAACCGTCCCACCGGCGGCAACGAACGCGTGGAGCAGTTCGGCAGCGTCCTGTTCATCCGTCTCCTGCGCCCAGGACATGGTTCCAAGGGACAAGGAGGACACGCGGAACCCACTGTTCCCGACATAACGCTGCTGCATAGCTGCTAGCTTACGGGCAGTTACCAGTGTTCATGACGTAGGGTCTATTCACGTGAACTGGATAGAAGCAGCCTTGCTGGGCCTCGTGCAAGGCCTCACCGAATTCCTCCCGATTTCCTCGAGCGCGCACCTGCGGATCGTCGGCTCATTCCTGCCGGATGCAGCCGATCCGGGTGCGGCCTTTACAGCCATCACGCAGCTGGGAACCGAGACCGCCGTCATCGTGTACTTTTGGCGTGACATCGTCCGTATTGTGCGGGCCTGGTTCGGTTCCCTGACGGGCAAGGTGGAACGCAACGACCCCGATGCCCGCATGGGCTGGCTGGTTATCCTGGGCAGCCTGCCCATCATCATTCTTGGGCTGTTGTTCCAGGACCAGATCGAGTCAGTCCTTCGCAGCATGTGGATTGTGGCCACAATGCTCATTGTGTTTGGCATGATCCTGGCGGTCGCCGATGCCATTGGGCGGCAGGAACGCGACCTGACGCAACTGACTTACAAGCACGGCATCCTCTACGGTTTCGCCCAGGCAATGGCCTTGATCCCCGGCGTGTCGCGCTCAGGCGGCACCATCACCGCCGGCCTGCTCATGGGCTACACCCGTGAAGCAGCAGCGCGCTACTCATTCCTGCTTGCCATCCCCGCAGTGTTCGGCAGCGGGTTGTACCAGCTCTACAAGACGGTCACGAAAGAGGGCCTGGCAGGGCCCTACGGCCTGCCGGAAACAGCTCTGGCCACAGTCATTGCCTTTGTTGTCGGTTATGTCATCATCGGCTGGTTCCTCAAATTTGTGTCCACGCGCAGTTACCGGCTCTTCGTTTGGTACCGGATCTTCCTGGGGTTGGCTTTATATGTCCTGCTCGGTTTCGGTGTGATCAGCGCCTAGCACTAAGGTTGAGTCGTGAAATCGTGGACCTCCCGCCCTGTACCTGAGCTGCCCGGCAGCATGCCGCCCATACGGCTGTACGACACCGCCGCCGGTCGTGTCGTGGAGGTGGAGCGGCAAGCGGAGCAATCGATGTACGTCTGCGGCATCACGCCGTACGACGCAACGCATATGGGCCACGCGGCAAGTTACGTGGCGTTCGATCTTCTGAACCGTGCGTGGCGTGACGCGGGCGTCAGGGTGTCCTACGTGCAGAACGTTACGGACGTTGACGACCCCCTGTTGGAACGGGCCACCGCAACAGGCGTGGACTGGCGCGAACTGGCACAAAGCCAGATCGACCTTTTCCAAACCGACATGGACGCCCTGAATGTCCTGGCACCGAACCATTACATCGGTGCTGTCGAGGCCATCCCCGATATCGTGCCGGCCATCGAACAACTCATTGCCGATGGTGTCGCTTACCGCGTCCAGGGCAGCGACGAGGAACCCGACGGCGATGTCTACTACGACGTCGAAGCCGCCGGCAAGCGCTCGGACGCCACAGACGCTTGGACGCTGGGCGGTATTTCCGGCCTTGGTGAAGCCGAGATGCTCACCCTGTTCGCCGAGCGCGGGGGAGACCCCACGAGGCCGGGCAAGCGGAACGCCCTGGACCCCCTCCTGTGGAGGGTCGCCCGTGAGGGTGAGCCCCATTGGCCGGGTGCAAGCCTCGGGGCCGGCCGGCCTGGGTGGCACATCGAATGTACGGTGATCGCGCAGAAGTACCTTCCCGCGCCGTTCACTGTCCAAGGGGGCGGCTCTGACCTGATCTTCCCGCACCACGAAATGGGAGCAGGCCACGCCTATTCACTGGCCGGCGTCCCGCTGGCCCGTCACTATTCCCACGCCGGCATGGTGGGCCTGGACGGGGAAAAGATGAGCAAGTCCAAGGGAAACCTGGTACTCGTCTCCAAACTCCGCGCAGCCGGTGAAGAACCCGCCGCCATCCGCCTGGCAATCCTTGCCAACCACTACCGCTCCGACTGGTCCTGGACCGATCAAGCCTTCGCAGAAGCCAAGGAAAGGCTTGCACTCTGGCGGGAAGCCCTGGAACTGGCCCCGGCCGGTTCGGCTGCCGGCCTCGTCACGTCAATGCGCCAGCAGCTGGCCGAGGACCTCGACGCTCCGGGTGCGATTGCCGCCGTCGATCTGTGGGCCCGGGAAGCAGTACGCAACAGCGCAGACAAGTCCGTCCAGGACGCTGCCTTGGTCTCCGATGCCATTGACGCCTTGCTTGGGGTTGAGCTCTAAGGCCGGGCATTCCCCAACAACTGCCAACGGCCCCGACAAATGTCGGGGCCGTTGCGCGTTTTCGAGTCGGGTTCCAGTCGGCTTCCTACGGGCGCTCTTTGCCCCGACGCTTGAGGTAGCGCTCAAATTCCCGGGCTATGGATTCGCCCGACGCTTCCGGGAGGTCGGCGGTGTCCTTCGCTTCCTCCAGCTGACGCACGTAAGCGGCAATTTCCGGGTCCTCGGTCGCGAGTTCATCCACACCGCGTTCCCAGGCTTCCGATTCCTCGGCGAGTGCATGGCTGTCCAGGGGAACCTGGAGCAGATCTTCAATCCTGTGCAGGATCGCGAGTTGGGCTTTGGGGGAGGGCGGCTGGGCCACGTAATGGGGAACCGCCGCCCACAGCGAAACGGTGGGCAGGCCCGCCAGCATCGCGAATTCGCCCAAAACGCCGACGATTCCCACAGGGCCCTCGTACTGGGAGGCTTCAAGGTTCAGTCGTTCCCGCAGGGAATTGTCCTCGGTGGTGGTGCTGACCGGGATGGGGCGGCTGTGTGGAACATCGGCGAGCAGGGCACCGACGAGGATGACGGAGTCCACCTTCAGCGCCTCAGCGTGTACCAGCAATTCGGTGGTGTACGCGCGCCAGCGGTAGGAAGGTTCGGTTCCGAGAACAAAGACCACGTCCACATTGCTGTCCGGAACCGAGGCTTTGTAGATCCGCGTTGATGGCCACTTGACTTTCCGGGCGCCTGAGGAAGTCCGCCGTACGGTGGGCCGCGTGAACTGGAAGTCGTAATACTCCTCCGCGTCCACGGTGGCAACCTTCTTGCCGTCCCACAGCTTGTTCAAGTAGTGCAGCGCATCACTGGCGGCCTCACCGGCGTCGTTCCAGCCTTCAAAGGCAGCGATCATTACGGTGACGCGCTGGCCTTCCGCTGGTTCCTTGAGGAAACGCTCGGGCTCCGCGGTGATGTCCTGCCCTTCGGGTGTCCCGTCCACACTGTTCATCCACTCACCCTACGTCCAAGTCCCCGCTGGATGCATGGCATTTCGCGTGGACGCGTGTCCCGGATTCGCCCACAGCGCAATGCCGGGACGGTCGGCCCCCAGGTTCCACGTAGACTGGAAACCATGCATTCAACACCCAGCCAGCCCCTCCTCAAAGCCGTGCTCTGGGACATGGATGGCACACTCGTGGACACCGAACCCTATTGGATCGCGGCCGAGCGTGCACTGGTGGAGGCCCATGGCGGCACCTGGTCACACCAGCAGGCAATGCAACTGGTCGGTCAGTCCCTCTTCCACGGTGCTGCCGTTCTGCAGGCCGCCGGAGTACAGCTGGAAGCCCGTGAGATCGTAAATACCTTGAGCGCCCAGGTCATGGCGCAGGTACGGAACGAAGTCCCTTGGCGGCCCGGCGCGCGCGAACTGCTCGATGATCTGCACCAGGCCGGCGTCCGCTGCGCCCTGGTAACCATGTCCGAGCATCCGCTGGCCAGCGTGGTGGTGGAGAGCCTGCCCAAGCCATACTTCGAGTTCATGGTCACCGGCGATACCGTGACCAACGGGAAGCCGCACCCGGAGGCCTACCTTACGGCTGTCGAGCGCCTGAAGCTGGACGACCCTTCGGTCACGGTTGACCATTGCGTCGCCCTGGAGGACTCCATTCCGGGTGCTACGGCCGCCATCGCTTCGGGTGTGGTCACTGTGGGAATTCCCCACCAGGTACCCCTGCCGGAGGATCACCGCATGGTCATGTGGGACACCCTTGTTGGCCGGACAACATCGGATGTGCAGCAACTGCTCCTGGACCGCTTCCCTGCGCTCGACCTCGTTGAAGGGACCAACTAGGTGAGCGGTTCTTCCACACCCCATCACGTCGCGACAAAGAGGGAAGGCATCCCGCTCGGGAGAATCGCGGGCGTTCCGGTCTACCTGGCATACTCATGGTTCGTCATCGCGGCCATTACCGTGCTCTTTTACGGCCCGTTCTTCATGAACTACATTCCGCACCTCGGCAATTGGGCCTACCTCGTGGGGTTTGCCATTGCCGTGCTGCTTGCCGCCTCCGTCCTCATCCATGAGCTCGCGCACGCGCTCAGCGCCAAGGCCTTCAAGTGGCCCACCGAAAAGATCGTGCTGAATCTCTGGGGTGGCCACACACAGTTCGAAAACTTCACCGCGTCACCAGGAAAGTCTGTGGTCGTCGCCTTGGCCGGACCGGCGTCAAACTTCGTCATTGCCGGGATCATGTGGGGTGTTACCTCAACCGAAATGCTCACCGGCGTTCCGGCTTTGCTGGCAGAAATCCTGAAACTCGCCAATCTGGTCATCGGAATCTTCAACGTCCTCCCAGGCATGCCGCTGGACGGAGGACGCCTGGTCGAGTCCGCTGTATGGAAGGCCACCGGCAGCCAGGACAAAGGCACCATCGCTGCCGGATGGTCCGGGCGGATCATTGTGGTGGCCCTGGTCCTCTGGTTCATAGTCTTGCCGTTCCTTAGGGGCCAACTTCCCGATCTCGCGAACACTGTGGTCACCGTACTGGTCTGCGGCTTCCTCTGGATGAGTGCGTCAAGCACCATCCACCACGCCAAGCTGCGCAGCCGGCTGTACCTGGTTACGGCCGCCGGCCTGGCAGAGCGCGCCGTAGGCGTGCCGAACACCTCCACCGTGGCAGATGTCCTGGCGGTCGCTCCCGCCGGAAGTCCCGCCGTCGTGATCTGCGGTCCTGACGGCAAGCCCCAAGGAGTGGTGGACAACGCCGCGATCGCCGGCGTCCCGCCCGAGGTCACGACGACGACGCCCGTCACCGCGGTTGCCCACGCCCTGGCAGCGGGCGCGTACGTCCCTGAATGGTCCAAAGGGCAGGAGCTGATCCAGTACCTGGCGCGGCTGGAAGGGGGCGAATACGCTGTGGTGGACCACAACGGGATCGTCACCGGCCTGCTGAGACAAGAGGCCGTAGTGACGGCCATAACAGGCAAGGAAGCCCGCAGGAGCGGTCGCCCCTGACCCTACGACCGGTAGAGTTACATGCCGGCCGCCTAAGCAACGAACCATATCGACTGGCGCCCACCCAGCCAGCATCACGTCGCGGCCCAGCCGTACAAGAGCGAGGAACACCACATGAGCAGCGAAACCGCCGCCCCCGAGGCCAGCGCAGGCCCTGACGAGGCAGGTACGGGTTCCGCCGTGCAGCCCACAGGCGCTGCACGACGTCGCGGCCCCTTCCGCGTAGGCGAGCGGGTTCAGCTCACTGACGAACGCGGACGGATGAACACCATCACGTTGGAGGTCGGCGGGGCATTCCACACCCACCGCGGTTTCCTCAACCATGATGAAATCATCGGTAAGGTAGACGGTTCCGTGGTCAGCAACAACGTCGGCCAGCAGTACCAGACGTTGCGCCCGCTGTTGTCCGACTTCGTGTTGTCCATGCCCCGAGGCGCCGCTGTTGTCTACCCCAAGGACGCGGCCCAGATCGTCACCATGGCGGACATCTTCCCTGGTGCGCGTGTCGTCGAAGCCGGCGTTGGTTCGGGCGCACTGTCAATCTCCCTGCTTCGTGCGGTGGGCGACGGCGGTTACCTGCACTCGTTTGAACGCCGCGAAGAATTCGCCGACATCGCGCGCGGCAACGTGGAAACCATTTTCGGCGGACCGCACCCGGCATGGCAGATCTCCCTTGGCGACTTTCAGGAGGAAGTGGTCAAGGCCGAGGCCCCTGGCTCCGTGGACCGGGTAGTCCTGGATATGCTCGCGCCTTGGGAGTGCTTGGACGCTGTTGCCACGGTACTTGCGCCCGGCGGCGTATGGATCAACTACGTAGCTACAGTTACCCAGTTGTCGCGTACCGCCGAGGCCATCAGGGCTGACGGACGCTTCACTGAACCGGATGCCTGGGAATCCATGGTGCGCGGCTGGCACCTGGAAGGCCTCGCCGTACGGCCCGATCACAGGATGGTGGCCCACACCGGCTTCCTCCTGGTGACCCGCCGCCTTGCCGATGGTGTGACCGGCATTTCCGTGAAGCGTCGTCCTTCCAAGACCGAATTCAGCGAAGAGGACCTGAACGCCTGGACCCCCGCCGCCGTCGGTGAGCGTTCAGTATCCGACAAAAAGCTCCGCCGCGCGGCCCGTGATGCCATCGCCGGAACCAACGTCCAGGACGATCCCCCGGTCACAAACTGAAAAGGTCACAATAGGGTCCGCATTCCGGATGTCACCAAGCACCCTGCGCTTTTCGGGACTAAGGTCTTGTTAAGCGCAGGAAGGGGCTGATGATTCGTGGATACGCCAAACAACGACCTTGGACGGCCGACGCCGGAGGATGCAAACACCGCGGCAGGGGAGAGGGCGGATCGGGGTCCCGTCCCGGTTCAACCGCCGGAACCATCGACTGAGCTCACTGTTGCCGAACGGCAGATCAACATCCTGCGGGACAAGCTGCGTCACATCGACCGCCAACTGGCTGCTGCCACCCAGAACAACGGCAAGCTCGTCAGCATGCTCGAAACCGCCCGTGGCGAAATACTTCGCTTGAAGGGGGCCTTGGAGCAGGAAGGGCAGCCGCCCTACAGCTTTGGTACGGTGCTCCAGATCAACCCGCGAAAGCAGCCTGCCCCCGGCAGCTCCGGACAGGCGGCCACCGAGGAATCGGTGGACATCTTCAATGCCGGCCGGAAGATGCGCGTGGGAGTCAGCCCGCTGGTCAACGTCAACCAGCTCGCAGTGGGGCAGGAAGTACTCCTCAACGAGGCATTGCTCATCGTGGCGGGCCTCGGCTACGAACGGGCCGGCGAGCTGGTCACGTTGAAGGAAATGCTGGGCAAGGACCGTGCCCTGGTGGTCGGCCGCGCCGACGAGGAACGGGTGGTCCGGCTGTCCGGCGCCCTCCAGGAGCTTCACTTGAAGGTCGGTGACGCCTTGTCCTTGGATTCCCGGACAGGCTACGTCCTGGAGAAGGTGCCGCGCGCAGAAGTGGAAAACCTCGTCCTTGAGGAAGTTCCCGACATCACCTACCAGGACATCGGCGGCCTCGGTCCCCAGATCGAACAGATCCGCGACGCCGTGGAGTTGCCGTTCCTCCATCCGGACCTCTACCGGGAACACGGGCTGAAGGCCCCCAAAGGCATACTGCTCTACGGCCCTCCGGGCTGCGGCAAGACACTCATCGCCAAGGCAGTGGCCAACTCCCTCGCGGCCCGCGCCGCTGAACGGGCCGGCAACACGGACCTCAAGAGCTACTTCCTCAACATCAAAGGCCCGGAGCTTTTGGACAAGTACGTTGGGGAGACCGAACGCCACATCCGGCTGATCTTCGCCCGGGCGCGCGAAAAGGCCTCGGACGGCAGCCCCGTCGTTGTCTTCTTCGATGAGATGGACTCACTGTTCCGCACCCGCGGCACCGGAGTGTCATCCGACGTCGAAACCACCATTGTGCCGCAGTTGCTCAGCGAAATTGACGGTGTGGAGCGGCTGGACAACGTCATCGTGATCGGTGCTTCCAACCGCGAAGACATGATCGATCCCGCCATCCTGCGGCCGGGACGCCTGGACGTGAAGGTCAAGATCCAACGGCCCGACGCAGAGGCCGCCGCCGACATTTTCGGAAAGTACATCACCACCGACCTGCCGTTCCATGCCCAGGACCTGGCCGAATATGGCGGAGACGTCCAGGCAACGGTGGACGCCATGGTCCAGCGCACCGTGGAGGCCATGTACTCGACGGAAAAGTCCAACGAATACCTCGAGGTCACTTACGCCAACGGTGACACCGAAATGCTGTACTTCAAGGACTTCAACTCCGGTGCCGTGGTGCAGAACGTGGTGGACAGGGCCAAGAAGTACGCCATCAAGGATCTCCTGACCAACCACCAGAAGGGCCTGAGGATCGAGCACCTTCTCCGGGCGGTAGTGGATGAATTCCGCGAGCACGAGGACATGCCGAACACCACAAACCCTGATGACTGGGCACGGATTTCGGGCAAGAAGGGCGAACGCATCACGTACATCCGCACCATTGTGCAGGGCAAGGCCGGGCAGGAACCGGGCAAGTCCATCGAAACCACCGCCAACACGGGCCAGTACCTGTGACAGCAAGACCCGAAGGTACACCTGCAGAAAAGTTGCCCGCTGGCGGTGCGATGCGCGTCATGGGATCCGAGACGGAATACGGAATCCACGCGCCCTCGGCTCCGGGGGCCAACGCCACCATGATGTCCGCCAGGATCATCCAGGCGTACGCCACCGTCACGCGCCAGCGCGCGGCGGGCGGTGCCGAAACGCGGTGGGACTACACCGATGAAGAGCCACTGCACGACGCCCGCGGCTGGACGCTTGACCGGTCGGCAGCGGACCCGAGCCAGCTCACCGACCAGCCGCCAGTGCTCGACGCCGAGGCCGTCGCCTTGGCGTATGGTCGCCAGGAACTGGAACTTGATGGCGCGGATGAGTCCGGTTCCCTGCTCATGAACATGGTGCTGGGAAACGGTGCCCGCCTCTACGTGGACCATGCGCATCCGGAGTATTCCAGCCCGGAGGTCACCAACCCCCGGGATGCAGTAGCCTGGGACGCCGCGGGCGATGTCGTTGCCCTTGCCACCGTGCGGAAGGTTGCCGCGGACACCAGCCTGCCCGCCATCAATCTCTACAAGAACAACACGGACAACAAATCGGTATCGTATGGTTCGCACGAGAACTACCTGATGCCGCGCTCGGTGCCCTTTGGCGACATCATCCGGGGCCTGACCCCGTTCTTCGTCTCCCGGCAGGTAACTTGCGGTGCCGGCCGCGTGGGACTGGGACAGGACAGTTCAACTCCCGGTTACCAGATCAGCCAGCGCGCGGATTTCTTCGAAGCTGAGGTGGGCCTGGAGACAACAATCCGGCGTCCCATCATCAACACGCGGGACGAACCACATGCAACGGCGGACAAGTACCGCCGCCTGCATGTCATCATCGGGGACGCCAATCTCAGCCAGGTTTCCAACTACCTCAAATTTGGAACCACGGCCATGGTCCTGAGCCTCATCGAGGCCGGACAAGCTCCCAAAATCGAGGTCCATGAACCAGTCCAGGCGCTCCAGGCCATCAGCCATGACACAACGCTGACCGCGACAGTCCGGCTCCTTGATGGACGAAGGGTGACGGCCCTCGATCTCCAGTGGATGTACTACGAGGCCGCGGCCAAGCTTGCCCAGGAAAGCGGTGTAGCAGACTCCGTGACCGGTGACGGCCATACCCACGACGTCCTGTTGCGGTGGGAATCCACTCTGACAGCACTCGGCTCCGATGTGCGGGCCGCGGCTTCATCCGTCGAATGGGTTGCCAAGAAATCGATCCTCGAAGGCTATCGAAACAGGGACGGACTGGGCTGGGACGATGCCCGGCTTGGTTTGGTGGACCTGCAGTGGTCCGACATCCGTCCCGAAAAGGGCCTCTACTACAGGCTTCTGTCCAACAACCGCATGATGCGGGTGGTGGACGACGCCGACATCGCCCGGGCGGTGACGGAACCGCCGTCGGATACGCGCGCGTATTTCCGCGGCAGGTGCGTTTCGAGGTTTGGCAAGGATGTTGTAGGCGCGAGCTGGGACTCGGTGATCTTCGATGTCCCGGGGTTGGGAAAGCTCCAGCGCGTGCCAACCCGCGAACCTTTGCGGGGTACCCGGGCGCTGACCGGTGCACTCTTTGATCGCCACCAGGAAGCGGGCCCGTTCCTTGCTGAATTGCTGGGCCAGAATCCGCCCACGGCAAAGGCCTGAGACGGTGTCCGCCACAGGAACATTCGTACCTGTCCAAAGCCGTACGCAGCAGCCCGCAGCGTGGCAATATGGCAGTAGGAAGTCTCCAGCACCAGGGGACTGACAGTAGGGAGAAAGAAAATGGCAGCTCAGGAGCAGCAACAACCGCAGTCACGGGAAACCGAAGCTGAAGTGGACGTCCCGGAGGCTCCGCCTGCAGCGCCCGAAGCCCAGGCATCCGAGGCAACGCAGGGCGTGGATGATCTCCTCGACGAAATTGACGGCGTGCTCGAATCAAATGCCGAAGAGTTCGTCAGGGCTTTCGTCCAAAAAGGCGGCCAGTAACCGGCCCCACCCAAGGATGTACACCCGGCCGGCGTGAGGTCGCCGGGCAACGGAACGCAGAGTCGAAGGAGTGCAGCAATGCAGGACCCATCAAACGGCCCCCTGGCCACCCAGGCAACGTCTTCCTTTACGGAGCATCTCCAACGCTCGCGTCCTGAACTCCTTCCGTTCAACCAGGCCCTGCCCGCCGGAACCGTACCGTCATCGCCGCACGCCACCACGATCGTGGCACTTACCTATGCCGGTGGCGTGCTGATGGCGGGGGACCGGCGCGCCACCATGGGCAACGTGATCGCGAGCCGGCACATCGAAAAGGTGTTTCCTGCCGATGAATATTCAGTGCTGGGAATCGCCGGCACTGCGGGTCTGGCCATCGATATCACCCGTCTTTTCCAGGTGGAACTGGAGCATTACGAGAAGATCGAGGGAACGCTCCTGAGCCTGGTGGGTAAGGCCAACCGGCTGGGAGCCATGATCCGCGGAAACCTTCCCATGGCAATGCAGGGGATGGCCGTCATTCCGCTCTTTGCCGGGTTCGACCACGGCACCGGCGTTGGGCGTTTGTTCTCCTACGACGTCACGGGAGGCCGCTATGAGGAACAGGAACACCACTCGGTGGGTTCGGGTTCGGTCTTTGCAAGGGGTGCCCTCAAAAAGCTGTGGAAGCCCAATCTCTCGGAGGAGGACGCAATCGCGGTTGCGGTAGAGGCACTCTATGACGCCGCGGATGATGATTCTGCCACCGGCGGTCCGGACCCCGTGCGCCAGCTCTGGCCCGTGGTTTACACAGTGAACCGTGCCGGCAACCGCCGGGTTCCCGAACGTGACCTGGCCGCCATTTCCGGTGCGATCGTTGAGTCACGGGCCATCGCCGGACGGGAGGCCTGAGATGACGCAGCAGTTCTACGTTTCTCCTGAACAACTGATGAAGGACCGTGCGGACTTTGCCCGGAAGGGCATCGCACGGGGCCGGTCAGTAGTGGTGATCAGCTGCGCGGACGGCATCGCCCTGATCGCGGAGAACCCGTCACCGTCCCTGCACAAAATAGGGGAAATCTACGACAAGATTGCCTTCGCCGCAGTGGGCAAATACAACGAGTTCGAGAGCCTGCGGCAAGCCGGTGTCCGCTACGCCGACGTCCGTGGGTACTCCTATGACCGCGAAGACGTCACGGCCCGCGGGCTTGCCAGCGTGTACGCGCAAAGCCTGGGAGCCGTGTTTACCGCTGAGCAAAAGCCCTTCGAGGTGGAACTGGCCGTGGCCGAAGTCGGCGCCGCGCAGGAGCAGGACCACCTCTACCGCCTGACCTTCGACGGCTCCATCGCGGACGAGAACGGCTTTGTGGTCATGGGCGGTTTGGCGGACCAGATTTCCGACGTCGTCAGCCGCGCCTGGGAGCCCGAGCTCAGTTTGGCCGGGGCCATGCGTTTGGCCTTGCGGGCCCTGGCCGCGGACAAGGACGTTGAAGCCCTCCCGGCTACCGCCGTCGAAGCCGCTGTTCTCTACCGCGCATCGGAGAGCCACCGCGGATCGCGCCGCGCATTCCGGCGGCTGCTGCCCGAGGACATGACGCTGTTGCTCACAGAGGAGGCCTGAGATGGACAAACGGATATTCGGCATCGAAACAGAGTTTGGAATTTCATATTCCAGCCCGGATTCGCGTCCCTTGGCACCGGAGGAGGTAGCGCGCTACCTCTTCAGGAAGGTGGTGAGCTGGGGGAGGTCCTCCAATGTCTTCCTGACCAATGGCTCACGGCTGTACCTGGACGTGGGCTCCCACCCGGAGTACGCCACAGCGGAGTGCGATGACCTTGCCCAGCTCATCGCCCACGACAGGGCGGGCGAACTCATTCTTGACGACCTCGTGGACGAAGCCCAAAGCAGGCTTGCCGCAGAGGGCTTCAACGGCACCGTCTACCTTTTCAAGAACAACACCGACTCGGCCGGCAACTCCTACGGAAGCCACGAGAACTACCTGATTCCCCGCCGCGGAGAGTTCTCCCGTTTGGCGGAAATCCTGATTCCCTTCCTGGTCACCCGCCAGTTGATCGCAGGGGCCGGCAAAGTGCTGAAGACCCCGCACGGCGCCACGTTCGCTTTCTCACAGCGGGCCGATCACATCTGGGAGGGTGTTTCCTCGGCAACCACGCGTTCCCGGCCCATCATCAACACTCGCGACGAGCCACACGCGGACGCTGAGTTCTACCGCCGGCTCCACGTAATCGTGGGGGACTCGAACATGTCCGAGACGTCGGCGCTGCTCAAGGTCGGCACTGTGGACCTGATCCTTCGCATGATTGAGTCGGGTGTCATCATGCGGGACATGCGCATGGAGAACCCGATCCGCAGTATCCGCGAGATTTCGCACGACCTCACCGGCCGCGCATTGGTCCGTCTTGCCAACGGCCGGCAGCTCACGGCCCTGGATATCCAACGCGAGTACCTCACCAAAGTCACCGATTTTGTTGCCAGCAACGGGGCGCACAATGCCCACGTTCCTTTGATCCTGGACCTGTGGAAGCGCACGCTGGATGCCATCGAGAGCGGCGACACCAGCACCATTGACACCGAGGTCGACTGGGCGATCAAGAAGAAGCTCATGGACGGCTACATGCGCCGGCACGGGCTCAGCCTCGATTCGCCGCGGATCGCCCAACTGGACCTGACGTACCACGACATCTCAAGGCAGCGGGGCCTGTTCTTCCTGCTGCAGTCCCGGGGCGCAGCCCGCCGGCTGGTCACGGAGACAGACGTGAAGGACGCCGTGGACGCACCGCCCCAGACTACGCGCGCCAAGTTGCGGGGCGACTTCGTGCGCCGGGCACAGGAACTCGGGAGGGACTACACCGTCGACTGGGTCCACCTGAAACTGAACGACCGGGCACACCAGACCATTCTCTGCAAGGATCCTTTCCGCAGCGAAGATGACCGGGTGGATGCGCTTCTGGATTCGATGGGCTGAACGCATTCGATGGGCCGAACGGCGCTTTAAGCTGGCTCTCAGCTTCGCGGGCTATTCTGGATAATGGTCTCTTTCCGAGAGACAACCTGCTTGGAGGCGTCATTCGCTGTTCCGAGTGTCCTTTGCCCCGACGAAAGTGTCTTTTTGTGCGCCGACTCCTAGCAATTCTCCTTCCTGCCCTGCTGCTCGTCACCGCGTGCGGCGGAAGCCAACCGGCCGCCGAGCCCACCAGCCAGTCCGCCGGTGACATCTCCAAGCTCGACTCCTTGAAAGTGACCGACAACGGGAACGACAAAGCACCCGGAGTTGAATTCTCCAAACCGCTCAGCGTGAGCGAGCCCACCGCCAAGGTAGTCATTGACGGTGAAGGGGAGCGGATCAAGGCCGGCCAGACCGCAGAGCTTGTGTACGTTGCCGTTGATGGCACCGATGGCAAGACCGTGGAGGACACCTACGCCAACGGCCCCCAGCCGATCGAGTTGACCGATGAATTGAAGACCGGCAACGCCCAGGTCTACAACGCAATCGTCGGCGCCAAGATCGGCTCACAGATCGCCTTTGCCGCTCCCGGCAACGCCTCGGCATCTCCTGCTGCCTCAACCCAGTTGGTTGTCTTCAAGCTGATTTCCGCCAAGGACCCTGCCCCGGTGCTGGACAAGCCCGAAGGCGACACCGTAACCCCTCCCGCCGGTCTGCCCACGGTGAAGGAAGATGACAAGGGTATTCCGCAGATCTCCGTAGACGGTGTTGCTGCCCCCAAGGAACTCATTGCCCAGGACCTCATCAAGGGCAAGGGTGCGGCCGTCAAGGCAACCGACACGCTGACCGTAAACTACGTGGGCGTCAACCTCGTGGGCGGCACCAAGTTCGATTCCAGCTTCGACCGCGGAAAGCCCGCCAGCTTCCCGCTCAGCGGCGTGATCAAGGGCTGGACCCAGGGCCTGGCGGGCAAGACCGTTGGTTCCCGCGTCCTTCTGGTCATCCCGCAGGACCTCGCCTATGGCGCGGCAGGCCAGGGCGAAGCCAAGGGCGATCTCGTCTTCGTCGTGGACATCCTGGGCGTCAAGTAACCCCACATGAAAAGGCGGGCTCTGGCTTAGGCTGGTTCCTGACACCATTCATCCCTCACACCAAGGAGTACCCATGTCATTTGGCCAGCGTGAATTCGACCGCACCAAGCCGGAGATCGACTTTCCCGAAGGCGACGTTCCCACGGACCTCGTCATCACGGACCTGATCGAGGGTACCGGCCGCGAAGCACAGGCCGGGGACACCGTCTCCACCCACTACGTCGGCGTTGCCTGGTCCACAGGCGAAGAGTTCGACGCTTCCTGGGGCCGCGGAGCTCCCCTTGACTTCCGCGTAGGCGTTGGCCAGGTCATCCAGGGCTGGGACCAGGGGCTTCTGGGCATGAAGGTTGGCGGCCGTCGCCGCCTTGAGATCCCGTCGGAGCTGGCTTACGGCTCCCGCGGTGCCGGTGGAGCCATCAAGCCGAACGAAGCCCTGATCTTCGTGGTTGACCTTGTAGCTGTCCGCTAAAGGAACCAGCTCTCCTGCAGGGCGCGTTACCCTCCGGTTCGCCGGGTGGTGACGCGCCTTGCTGTTTTCCCGCTGGACTTTAGTAACGTAGCAACCGTGTCCGCATCCCGCACTGAACGACTCCTGAACCTTCTCCTTGCTTTGCTTAACACCAAGGTAGGGCTTTCGCGCTCCGTCCTGCGCGAAAAGGTCTACCACGACACCGCCGGAAACGACGTCGCCTTTGGGCGTATGTTCGAACGCGACAAAGCCGACCTCAAGCAGTTCGGCTTCGAGGTGGAAACCTTAATGGACCCCAGCAGTTTTGGTGCCGATGACCCCGCCTCGGCCCGCTACAGGATCGGCAAGGACTCCAACAGGCTTCCCGAAGTGAACCTGACGCCTGCAGAGTCCACTGTCCTGCTGCTGGCCGCTCAACTCTGGGAACGCGCGGCCCTGGGAAACGCCGCCGCCAATGCGGTGCGCAAGTTGCAGGCCAGCGGCGGCTTCACCGACGTCGACCTTCCCGCCGGCGTCCAGCCGCGCATCAAGCCGGCCGGTCAGGCTTTCGACGACGTCGTGGCGGCGATGCATGGCAGGCACCCCGTCCGTTTCGGCTACCTCGCGGTCAGCACCGGACGCGAAGAAACCCGCGAGGTGGAGCCTTGGGGGCTCGGCAGCCGCTTTGGCCAGTGGTATCTGGTGGGCCTTGACAGGGGCAGGGGAGCCAAGAGAATCTTCAGGCTTTCCCGGATGACTACCGCGCTGACCATAGTGACTGGAAGCAGCTTTGAACCTCCGGAAGGCTTCAACGCCCGGGCCGAGCTCGCTTCGCTCAACGAGCTCCCGTTGCAAAGGGCAGTCCTGGAGGTGGACAAGGACCGCTTGCTGGCTCTTCGTAAAAGGGCCATCGCCGCCGAACCCTCCGGCGACGCCCCGGCCCGGGACAGGATCATCGTTGACTTCCGCGACCGTGAACAACTCGCCGAGGAACTGGCGTCGTACGGTCCGCACGTAAAGGTGGCGGAACCAGCTGACTTGCGGGCCGCCGTCGTCCGCCGCCTGAAGGGTGCCGTGGACTTCGATGCCGCGCCGGCTGTGGACGTGAAGTTCCCCGAGGCCGACCGCGCACCGCGCGCCCGGAAGCGTACCTCCGAAGACCAACTGTCCAGGATGCTGCAGTTGGTGCCGTTCCTGGTCCACCACCAGGGCCTGCACATCCAGGAGGTCGCGGACAGGTTCGGCATCTCCCGCAAAGACCTGATCGATGACCTCAAGATCCTCATCTGTTCCGGGCTCCCGGAAGGCTACCCGGATGACCTCCTGGACATCCAATGGGAAAACGATCATGTGTATATCTCGGAGCATCTGGACCTGAACCGTCCCGTGCGATTCAGCGAGGACGAAGCCGCTGCCCTGCTGACAGGCCTGGCAATGCTGGGGGATTTGCCCGCAATGGCCGGCATGGCCGACGACGAGTCCGGGAGCGCCTTGGAATCGGTCACCATCAAGCTCACCGGCGCTGCAGGGCAGGCTGGCCGTTTGGCCGGTTCAGTGGCCGGCCAGTCGGTGGCCCCTGAGCAGTCCGAGGCCTTTGCCACCATCACGCAGGCAATCAGGGACGGCCGGCAACTGCGGCTGCGGTACTTGTCGCTGCAACGCGACGAGGTAACGGAACGGGACGTCGACCCCCTGCGGCTCTACTCGATGGACAACACCTGGTATTTCGAGGCTTACTGCCACAGCAAGGCCGGAACCAGGAACTTCCGGCTGGACAGGGTGGAGGCGTTGGAACCCAACGGCCGTGCCGTGGCAGGCCCGGCATCGGCGGACCAGGACTTTCCCGCACGGCTGTTCACGCCAAGCGACGACGACGTCCTGGTGGTACTGCAGTTGACCCGCCAGGGCGCTGGACTGGCAGATGACTACTACGCCGAACGCACCGCCCAACTACCCGACGGCGGTCGGCTCGCCGAAGTGCGGTTCGGCAACGCAGGGTGGTTGCCCATGTTCGTATCCCAGCACGGCGGAACCGTGCGGATTCTGCAGCCCGGATCCTTGCGGGACGAGGCCCTTGCCTGGTTAAAGGCGGCCTTGGCACAGTACGACTCTGCTTCCGGCGTCCAGGCTGGCTAGACTACTCAGATGCCTTGGTGGTTTTGGATCCTGTTGTGGATCGCACTCGTAGCTCTTGCCCTGCTCCTGCACCTGACCCTGGGGTATCGCTTGTTCAGGAAATTCATGGCAACTGTTCATGAACTGGGCGATGCCGGGAAACGTTTCAGCAACCTTCCTCCTGCCGCTGAAACCTCCGATGTGGAAGTGGACGACGGGCGTCCCTCACCGGGATCCGCAATTTTTGCCTCCCCGGATCAGATGCGTCATGATTACCTGACGGCCAAAGCCTTCCGGCAGGAAGTCCGCCGGAAAAAGCGCGTCCAGCGCAAGGCGGAGCGGGGTCAGCCGCAATCCCTGCACGACATTGAATTCAGATAGACGTAGGATGTATCCAAAAGGAAAGGACCTCCACTTATGAGGCTCGAAGGCTGGCATCTCATCATCATCATCGTCCTGGCTCTGGTGCTTTTCGCAGCGCCGAAGCTGCCGTCCATGGCGCGCAGCATTGGGCAGTCGATGCGTATTTTCAAGTCTGAGGTCCGGGAAATGAAGAAGGACGGTTCTTCCGAAACGAAGGACTCCCAGGACGGTTCTGACCCCGTAGAGGGCAAGGTCGTGGGTCACCCGGACACGAACACCACGAACATGAAGGCCCGGAACAGCGGTGAAACTGACGTTCCGCCCTCCAACCGCGTCTAAAGAGAAGTGGTAGAGACGAAGGGGCGCAAGGCCAACCCCGAAGCCCGGATGGCGCTTCTTGACCACCTCAAGGAGCTGAAGAACCGGCTCTTCAAGGCTGCAATCGGCGTCATCCTCGGTACCGTGGTGGGCTTCATTGTCTACCAGCCGCTCCTGGAGGCCTTGATCAAGCCGATCAAGGACCTCAATGAAAAAGAGGGTCGCGCAGCCACGCTCAACTTCGACGGCGTGGCCAGCTCGTTCGACCTCATGGTCCAGGTCTCGGTTTTCCTCGGCGTACTCCTTTCAAGTCCCGTGTGGATTTACCAGCTCTGGGCCTTCATCGTGCCGGGACTGCATAAGAAGGAGCGCCGCTTGGCGTTGTCCTTCGTGGGCGCTGCCGTGCCCCTGTTTATCGGCGGCGTCCTTCTTGCCTGGCTTGTCCTGCCCAATGCCGTCCGGGTCCTGACGGATTTCACCCCTGTGGGTGGCTCCAACTTCATCAGCGCTGAAATCTACCTTGCGTTTGTCCTGCGGCTTCTGCTCGCGTTCGGCATCGCTTTCCTGGTTCCCGTGGTGCTTGTTGGCCTCAACCTGGCAGGGATCATCAAGGGCAAGCAACTCCTCAAGAGCTGGCGTATCACGATCTTCCTGGTGTGCCTGTTCGCAGCGATGGCCGCTCCCGGCGCTGACGCCATGAGCATGTTCTACCTCGCAGCGCCCATGCTGCTGCTCTTTTTCGCGGCTATTGGAGTATGCCTGCTCAACGATCGTCGTCGTGAGCGCAGGGCCATCAAGCGCGCGGCGGAGACCGAAGCCACTGCCGATATCGCCACCCCGGCCTCGGATCTGGAGAATCTCTAGACCTTGGGCCACTAGGCTTGATGCATGTCTTCGTTTTCCGGGTCTCCTTCTCCATCAGAGCGTTACCAGGCGGCAGCCCAGAGGTCCGCTGAGGCAAAAACCTACCTGGGCGCCTTCGCAGGTTCACTCGACTTTGAGCTGGATGATTTCCAACGGGAAGCGTGCAAGTCGCTGCAGGAGGGCCGGGGCGTGCTCGTGGCAGCCCCTACGGGTGCCGGTAAGACGATCGTGGGGGAGTTCGCCATTTTCCTGGCGCTCCAGCGGGGACTCAAAGCCTTCTACACCACTCCGATCAAGGCCCTGAGCAACCAGAAGTTTTCCGAGTTGGCAGCCAAGTACGGTGCAGCCAATGTGGGCTTGTTGACCGGCGACACCACTATCAACGGTGATGCCCCGGTAGTGGTGATGACCACTGAGGTCCTGCGGAACATGCTGTACGCAGACTCGGAGACGCTCAGCGACCTCGGCTTCGTGGTGATGGACGAAGTTCACTACCTGGCAGACCGCTTCCGCGGCGCAGTCTGGGAAGAAGTCATCATCCACCTGCCCAGCGAGGTGCAGGTGGCGTCACTGAGCGCCACTGTTTCCAATGCCGAAGAGTTCGGCGCCTGGTTGGACACCGTCCGCGGCGATACTGATGTCATCGTCTCGGAGCACCGCCCGGTGCCCCTATGGCAGCACGTCATGGTAGGCAGGGAGATCGTGGATCTCTTCGCCGGTGACACCACGTTTGACGAGATCGCCCCCTTGGCCCCTGGTGAGCAGGAGACCGACACGCCGGACCTCTCGGAGGCCTCGGAGGTAGCCAAGGAACCGGTCAGCAGCCGCCGCGTCACAGCCAAGGCATCAACAACGGCAAAAGTGCGCCAGGCCGTGACCGGTCCTGAATTCGAGGTCAATCCGGATCTGCTGGCCATGGCACGTTCCGAAAGCCGCATGAACATGAACGGACGGTTCGGCCACGGCGGAAGAAGCCGGCGTCGGCAAGACCGTTACCGTGACGAGCGCCAACAGTCCGAGCAGCGCAGCCCGGTCCGCAAAGCCAGCCGCCCACAGGTGATCGAGAGCCTCAGGCGCCAGGATCTCCTCCCCGCAATCACCTTCATCTTCTCCAGGGCCGGTTGTGACGCTGCGGTGGCACAGTGCGCAGCCTCGGGTTTGTGGCTCACCACGGAGCGTGAGCAGCAGATCATTGCCCAGAGGGTGGACGAAGCCAGTCACGAAATTCCTGCCGACGACCTCGACGTCCTCGGTTTCTGGGGTTGGCGTGATGGGTTGGTCAGGGGCTTCGCCGCCCACCATGCCGGCATGCTTCCCACCTTCAAGGAGGTGGTCGAAAAGCTCTTCGCAGACGGCCTGGTCAAGGCAGTCTTCGCTACGGAAACGCTGGCGTTGGGCGTCAACATGCCAGCCCGCTGCGTGGTCCTGGAAAAGCTGGAAAAATTCAATGGCGAGGCGCATGTCAACATCACGGCGGGGGAGTACACCCAGCTGACCGGCCGCGCCGGGCGGCGGGGGATCGACGTCGAAGGACACGCGGTTGTCCTGTGGCAACCGGGAACGGATCCTGCGGCAGTGGCGGGCCTTGCCTCGAGGCGTACCTACCCCCTGAACTCGAGCTTCAGGCCCACCTACAACATGAGCATCAACCTCATTGCCCAGTTCGGCCGGGTGCGGGCCCGCGAAATCCTGGAGTCCTCCTTCGCGCAGTTCCAAGCGGACCGTTCCGTCGTCGGGCTGGCCCGGCAGGTACGAGGCCGCGAAGAGTCACTGGCGGGCTACGCCAAGTCCATGCAATGCCACCTCGGGGATTTCACCGAGTACGCCAAACTGCGGCGGGAACTCAGTGACGCCGAGAATTACGCGGCCCGTGACCACCAGCGCGCTCGTAAGTCCCGTGTTGCCGATTCCCTCGCACGGCTGATCCCCGGCGATGTCATCAGCATCTACAGTGGCCGGCTCGCGGGGCACGCGGTGGTTCTTGACGTGGACCCCCACGCCCGCGAACCACGGCCCTCGGTGCTGACCCAGGACAACCAACTGCGCCGTATTGGCGTCCATGACCTCGACGGCCCGGTGTCGCCTGTAACCCGGATCCGGATACCCAAATCCTTTAACGCCAAGGTCCCCAAGGCGCGCCGCGATCTTGCCTCGTCCATGCGCCACGCCATCAGCGAGGACGCTCCCCAACGCCACCGGAACAGCAGGCACGAAGACTTTGGCCTGGGGGCACGGCTTCCGGACCAGGAGAAGAAGATCGCGGACCTCCGGCGCGCATTGCGGGCGCATCCGTGCCATGGCTGCAGTGAACGGGAGGACCATGTGCGGTGGTCCGAGCGCTGGTGGAAACTCCGCAAAGAGACTGACGGTTTGGTCCGACAGATCCAAGGACGCACGAACACCATTGCAAAGACGTTCGACCGCGTGTGCGACGTCCTCTCCGTTTATGGCTACCTGGAGACGAACGACGCCGGATTGGTCACCATCAGTGCCGACGGGCAGCGCCTCCGCCGGATCTACGGCGAAAAGGACCTGCTCATTTCACAGTCCATCCGGCAGGGTGCCATCAATGATCTCGATGCTGCCGAGCTGGCTTCCTTCGCCAGCGCGCTGGTGTATCAGGCCAAACGGGAGGACCGCGGGCTGCGTCCGAAGATGCCTGCCGTTTCGCTGGAAACAGCGGTCGACGTTGTGGTCCGGGAATGGTCCCGCCTGGAAGACACCGAGGAGCAACACCGGCTTCCGCTGACGGGCGAACCGGAGCTCGGCCTGATGTGGCCCATGTACAAGTGGGCCAAGGGCCGCCATCTCCAGGAAGTGCTCAGCGGAACGGACCTTGCGGCAGGAGACTTTGTCCGCTGGGCCAAGCAGGTGGTAGACCTTCTCGACCAGCTGGCCAAAATCCCGCAGCTTGACCCCAGGTTGGCCCGTATTTGCCGGGAGGCGATCGATTTGGTCCGCAGGGGCGTCGTGGCCTACTCCACAGTGGCCTGAACGTGCAGTCCGCCTGAATGACCGGTCCATGATTGACCGGTCCCGTGATTTGTTTGTCCCAACGCTCAAGGAGCCCAACGCATGAACCAGCCAGGCGCCGCCGCCGGCCCACACTCCGACGGATCCAGCCGGAAGGTCACCCTGTACCGCAACGGTTCGATCTACACCGCGGCTGATCCCTTCGCGACGGCCATGGTGGTGGATGGCGACACCGTCGCATGGGTGGGATCTGAACAAGCGGCAACCTCCATTGCGGATTCGTCCATGGAGATCATCGACCTCCATGGCGCACTCCTGGCTCCCGGGTTCGTGGACTCCCACGCGCACTTGACGGAAACCGGGCTCGCCCTGGCCGGCCTGCAGCTCAGCTCGATTCGTTCCGCGACTGAACTGCTCGACGCCGTTGCCACCGTGGGTGGTGAGGGCACCATCCTTGGCCATGGTTGGGATGAAACAACGTGGAACGATCCCACACTGCCCACCCTTGAAGAAATCAGCCGGGCGGCAGGTGACCGGCCGGTCTATCTGTCCCGTGTCGACGTCCACTCGGCCCTGGTCTCGGCGTCGCTTGTGAAGGCTGCCGGCCTGGAGAGTTTTGACGGCTTTTCCGGCAGCGCACGTGTGGTTAGGGCAGCACACACGGCTGCCCGCCTGGCTGCGCGCACGTTCCCTGAACATGAACGGCGCGGATACCAGAAAAGGGCGCTGCAGGAAGCTGCGTCGCAAGGCTACGTAGCATTGGCCGAAATGTCCGCACCGCACATTTGCGAGCCCGGCGACCTGAGGATGGCTACGTCATGGAATGCCCTGGGGGACCGTCCGGAGGTTCTCCCGTACTGGGGCGAGTTGGCTTCCTCGCAGGAGCACGCAAAGGCCATCCTGGACGGTTTGGGCACCGACGTCCTTGGGCTCGCCGGGGACCTCAACATGGACGGCTCCATCGGTTCGCGGACAGCCGCCCTGTTGGATGACTACTCCGACGCAGCCGGTCATCGCGGCAGTCTCTACCTTTCGGTGGACGAGGCCAACAAACATTTGGCGGCCACCTCGGCACTGGGGGTTCAAGCGGGATTCCACGTCATAGGCGACGCCGGCCTTGAAGCAGTGTTGGACGCCTTGGATGCCGCAGCAGCAGAGGTAGGGGAGCAGCGCATCCGGGCAGCTGGCCATCGGCTGGAGCACGTGGAGATGGCAGACCAGTCCGCCATCGAGCGCCTGGCCAAGTACTCAGTGACCGTCAGCGTCCAGCCCGGCTTCGACGCCGCGTGGGGCTCACCAGGGGAGTTGTACGAACAAAGGCTCGGCGGCCGAAGCCGCAGCATGAACCCGTTCGCCTCGTTCTACTCCGGTGGCGTGCCGATTGCTTTTGGCAGCGACAGCCCCGTCACTCCTCTCCGTCCCTGGTCCAGTGTCCGCGCCTGCCTCGAGCACAGCAACCCTGATCAACGCATCTCAGCGCGTGCGGCATTCCTGGGACACACCCGCGCCGGATGGCGGGCCACCAAACACAGGAACCCCCTCATGGGACAGCTGGTTCCCGGCGCACCAGCGAGTTTCGCTGTGTGGGAAGTCGAAGAGCTCATGGTCCAGGTAGCTGACAGCCGGGTCCAGTCGTGGAGCACGGATCCACGCGCACGGACACCCCTGCTCCCTGCACTCGATACCGGCACCGACCCCCGTTGCCTGCAGACCGTCCGCGAGGGCCGTGAACTGTTCGCCCACGAAACCCTGCGCCTCTGATCCAGGATTGCCGAGGGCCCGCCGCAACGCTGTGGCAGGCGCCACAGGCGCAAAACCCACAGCCGTCGTCGTCCTATAATGGAGAGTTGCGCCAGAACCCCAGCCCAAAAGCTGCTCAGGCGCTCTGACCGCTCCATCAAGGAAAGGCCTCTTCTTGCGTGTCCTGACGATCATTCCCACCTACAACGAGCTGGAATCGCTCCCTGTGACGCTGGGACGGCTGCGCGCAGCAGTACCGGACTCGGACGTCCTGGTGGTTGACGACAACAGCCCTGACGGCACGGGAAAGCTTGCCGACGACTTCGCCGCCAAGGACAGCCAGGTGCACGTCCTGCACCGCAAGGGAAAGGAAGGCCTGGGGGCCGCCTACATCGCCGGCTTCAAGTGGGGCCTGGCCGCTGGTTACGACGTCCTCGTCGAAATGGATGCGGATGGTTCGCATAAACCCGAACAACTGCCGCTTCTTCTGGACGCAGTCAGGGACGGGGCGGATCTGGCCATGGGCTCCCGCTGGGTTCCCGGCGGCAGCGTCGTGAACTGGCCTCTCTACCGCCAGGCCATCTCGCGCATCGGCAGCACCTACGCCCGCATCATGCTGGGCGTCAAGATCAAGGACGTTACCGGCGGCTACCGGGCATTCCGACGCAGCACGCTGGAAGCCCTGAACCTGGACGAGGTTGAGTCGGTAGGATACGGCTTCCAGGTTGACCTTGCCTGGCGGGTGGCCAAGCTTGGACTGCGCATCGAGGAACGTCCCATCACGTTCGTGGAGCGTGAGCTCGGGGCATCGAAGATGAGCGGCAACATCGTGGTCGAAGCCATGATCAACGTCACCAAGTGGGGACTGGCAGCACGGTGGGCCAAGCTCACCCGGAAGTCACCTCAGACCACGAAGTAGGCCTTCTTACGGAAAAGGCCGGGTCCGGTTCCCTCAGGAACCGGACCCGGCCTTTCTTTTATGTCTTCGCCGGACTATGCCGAACGGCGTTCTCCGCGGCGCTCACGCAGGATGTTCAGGCGATCCTCAAGGATCTGCTCAAGTTCGGGAAGGCTGCGGCGTTCCAACAGCATGTCCCAGTGAGTGCGGACGGCTTTCTCGTTGGCATCCACGGGACGCTCGCCGTCAACCAGGAGAGCTTCCTTACCCGTCTTGGAAACCCAAACGGGAGGGATCTCCGCTTCGGAGGAGAAGGTTACGAAGACCTGTTCGCCATCCTCGCAACGGTACTCGACCCGCTGACGCGGTGCCGGTTCAACGCCGGATTCAGTTTCCATGCTTTGGGCGCCAAGACGCATACCCCGCAGGCTGCGATCGCTCATGATTACTCCCTCTGTCTGTTCGCGGAGCAGGAACTCCGCGCTAGCCGTAAGCCGTTTACACGATCCCTACGGACTACTTCTGCACACCTTGCATCACTAATTGCAACGCCTGGCCAAGCTTTTATGTTCCGTCCACGCTGAACCAGCCGGACAAATATCCTATTATACGCTGATCCTCACCGACTACTCAAAAGCTTGGGGATGCAGCGAGCGGCCAGCCGGAATGGCTGACCGCTCGCGTTGTCCCTACGGCGCCGGGATTACTCGGAGGGCCGTGATGGTTCCACTGTTCCTACAGGCTCCGGTGCGGTGGAGCCGCCGTCGAAAAGCCCGGCAACGGGAGAGTCCCCATTGTTGCCTCCAAGTGCACCGCCGATGCCCTTGAGGGCCTCGCCAACTTCGCTTGGAATGATCCAGAGCTTGTTGGAGCTGCCCTCTGCGATCTTCGGAAGTGTCTGCAAGTACTGGTAGGCGAGCAGCTTCTGGTCCGGGTTGCCCTTGTGGATGGCATCGAAGACCTTCTGAATTGCCTGCGCTTCGCCGTCTGCACGCAGAATGGCGGCCTTCGCGTCACCTTCGGCGGCAAGGATGGCAGCCTGGCGCTGTCCCTCCGCCGTGAGGATCTGCGACTGCTTGGTACCTTCTGCGGTCAGGATGGCAGCACGGCGGTCACGCTCGGCACGCATCTGCTTTTCCATCGAGTCCTGGATGGAGTGGGGTGGATCGATCGCCTTCAGTTCCACCCTTGAGACCCTGATTCCCCAGCGTCCTGTGGCCTCGTCCAGCACACCACGCAGTTGACCGTTGATCTGGTCACGGGACGTCAGGGCTTCTTCCAGGTTGAGTCCACCCACCACGTTACGAAGCGTAGTGGTTGTCAGCTGTTCAACAGCCTGGATGTAGTTGGCGATCTCGTACGTTGCCGCCCTGGGATCGGTGACCTGGAAGTAGACCACGGTGTCAATCGAGACAACGAGGTTGTCTTCGGTAATGACTGGCTGTGGCGGGAAGGACACCACCTGTTCGCGCAGGTCGAGCAACGGCAGGAGCCTGTCGACGAACGGAATCAGGATGGTCAGTCCCGGGTTAAGCGTGCGCTGGTACTTGCCCAGCCGTTCTACGACGCCGGCACGTGCCTGCGGGATGATCCTTACCGAGCGGACCAACACGATGATGACAAAAATGACGAGAACAATCAGCACAATCGCAGCTGCTGTTCCTCCTAAGCCGTCCATACATCTCCTTCATTCCCCAATTGCGTGGCTTGATACGGCTGTGCGCGGGCAGGCTGCCCGTCCGGCAACGGCCTGAAAACTTGAGTACGCCGAAGCGTCACAGAGCGCTGTTGTCGGCGGCCGAGGCGACCACCGCCGTCGCTCCGTCAATTTTGGTGACCTGAACGGTGGAGCCGGCGTCGATGACCCCACCTGCGCTGCGCGCGCTCCAGACGTCGCCGCCGATCTTTACCAGCCCGCTGGTGCTGCTCACCGCTTCAATGACGAGGGCAGGCTGGCCGATGAGGCGGTCTATGTTGGAGAGCTGCTCCGCTGGTCCCTTGCGGAGGTGGTTCAAGGCGACCGGCCGCACGAAGACGATCATGAGGAGGGAGACCACGCTGAAAATGACGATCTGGAGCCAGAAGTCCGCGCCTGCGAAGTCCGCGACCAACCCCGCAAGAGCTCCGCCGCCCAGCATGATGAAGAAGAGGTCGAGAGTCAGCATCTCCACCACTGCGAACGCGAGGAAGACGGTGAGCCAGAGAGCCCACCAATTCTCGCCGAGCCATTCAAACATCGTTCCCCCTTGGTCCCGGACCCCGCGAGCGGGGTCACAGTCGCTGTTCCTCCATCCTAGCCCGACGTCCGGTCAAGCGTCAGGACGCAGTGAACACGCTGATCCGGAACTTTGCCGTGGCGGACACCGGCTCCTCCAAGGCTGCCAAATCGGACAATTTTTCCTGCTTTAGATGATGGCCGGCGGGGCCCATATAGGCGAGATCGGCAAGCTCGGTCCCGTCCAGTACCAGCGGCAGGTCCAAGGAGTGAGTGGTGCCCTGATCGAAGTAGCCGCTCATGGACTCCGCAAGCCGCTCTTCCTTGCCTTCCTCAATGCCGAGCATCCCCGTCCGCCCGGCCACCTCCCCAAGGTGTCCTGCTCCGGGGGTCACCACCAGGAGCCGCCCACCGGGCCGAAGCACTCGGGCGAACTCCGCGGGGTTCCTTGGTGCAAACACAACTGTCACCACGTCCGCCGAGTTGTCGGCCATAGGCAGCGGACGCCAGATGTCCCACACAAGGTTGGCGGCCTCTGGATTGAGCCGGGCCGCGCGACGAAGGGCGAATTTGGAGATGTCCATACCCACCGCTGCTGCGCCTGTCGCATCAATGACCGTGCGCAGATAATGGCCGGTGCCCGTTCCGGCGTCGAGAACCAGTGCGCCAGGACGGCGGAGTGCATCTGCTGCCATCTCTGCCAATGCCGAGGCCAGTCCCGCGTAGTGTCCACCTGCCAGGAACCTGAAGCGGGCAGCCACCATGTCAGCCGTGTCGGCTTCGAAGACGGTGCCTCTTCCCGTCAGGAAGTTGAAATAGCCCTGCTTGGCAGCGTCGAATAAATGTCCGCTCCCGCAAGCAAGCCTTGCTGGCCTGCCTTCCCGTAACTCGAAAGCTCCGTTGCAAACAGGGCAGCGGAGGGCGGCAAGGGCATCAGGCAACATGGCTTCAATCCTACGGTGGGACGGAGTGTCTGGTGCCGCTGGGCGGGCCACCGGGCTAGGCTCACCAACGTGAAACCCGCGCAGCTGCCCCTGTTGAACGCCGTGTCCGCCCCAGCCATCCACCCTGACGGCACCAAGGCCGTGGTATCTGTCACGAGGCCGGATTTCGACGCCGACCGTTACGTTGGCCAGCTGTGGTCGGTCCCTTTGGACACCAGCAAATACCCGCGCCGCATCACCCGGGGCTTCAGGGACACCTCTCCGGCTTTCTCACCGGATGGACTGGTCTTGGCGTTCCTTCGCACTGATCCCGGCGGTAAGCCCCAATTGTTCGTGGTGGAATCGGCCGGAGGTGAACCACAGCGGATCACGAACCAGCACGCGGGTGTGGACGGCTTCGTCTGGGCACCGGATTCGCACAGGATCGCTTTCCAGGCCCGGGTCCCCGGGAAGGGCCGCTACGGAACTGTTGACGACGTGCCTCCTGGCGCCGAAGACCCGCGCCTCATCACGGCCAATCAATACATGATGAACGGCGTTGGTTACACCGCTGACCAGCGCCAGCAACTGTTCGTCGTTGAAGTCCCGGAATTGGGCGGTGAGCCGGCAGTGGTTCCGCGGGGCAGGGCCGCCCACGACCAGCCGAAGCCCGAAGACGTGGGCTTCCCGCTGGCCCGGCAACTTACCTTCGGGGACTCTGACCACATTTCGCCCAGCTTTTCCGCTGACGGTGCACGGCTTTATTTCGTGGCCGCCCTCCATGAAGGACACGACGACGACCTCGTCACCTCGGTGTATCAGGTGGAGGCAGCGGGGGGTCAGCCGACCGCCGTCGAACCCGAAAACCGGACGCCTCAGACCATAACGGACGTGAGGCCATCGATGGACGGCAAGTGGCTCTTCTACATCGGCCAGGAACTCGGGGAAACAGGCAGGGACTTCGTGGCGCGCAACTCATCGCTGCATGTGATGCCGATCGGTGGGGGAGAGGCTGTACGACTCACCGACGTCGAACACCTGGACGTTTCCGGTCCTCTGGAACCCAGCGGACCAGACAGTGTCCTCGTCCTGAACACCGCGCTGGGAACTGTTGAGCTCCTCGATGTCAGCGCTGACGGCGCCATCACGCCCCTGGTTCACGGTGCACGCGTGGTCATCGGGGCCTCCGTCGCGGCCAACGGGGAAACAGCGGTAAGCGTGTCCGATGCTTCAACAGTGGGAGACGTCGTGTCATTGGAACGCGGTGAGCTCCGCCTTCTGACGGACTTCTCAGGAGCCCTCCGTAACAACTCCACGGTCATTGAACCCCTGGACTTTGAGGCGGCATCCAGCGACGGACATCCCGTCCACGGCTGGGTGGTGTTGCCGGAGGGTCCTGGACCCCATCCTGTCCTCCTGACCATCCATGGCGGCCCCTTCTCCCAATACACGGGAGCCTTCTTTGACGAAGCCCAGGTTTATGCAGCGGCCGGCTATGCGGTGGTGATGTGCAATCCGCGTGGATCCTCAGGCTATGGCCAAGAGCACGGGCGAGCCATCAAGGGGCGCATGGGCAGCCTTGACATGCAGGATGTGCTCGCCTTCCTTGATGCGGCGTTGGCTTCCCACGCGTCGTTGAACCCGGAGCAGGTGGGCATCATGGGCGGCTCCTATGGCGGTTACCTGACTGCGTGGATCATCGCCCACGAGCACCGTTTCAAGGGTGCGATCGTGGAGCGCGGCTTCCTGGATCCCGTGAGCTTCCAGGGATCCTCGGACATTGGCTGGTTCTTCGGCGGCGAATACGCAGGAGAAACCCGTGAGCAGTTGGACGCCCAGAGCCCGATGGCCGTGATCGACAATGTCCGGACACCCACTCTGGTCATCCACAGCGAGAATGACCTTCGCTGTCCCATTGAACAAGGGCAGCGCTACTACGCCCATCTGAAGGCACGTGGCGTGGAGACGGCCCTGCTGGTTTTCCCGGGGGAGGACCATGAGTTGTCCCGCTCCGGAACCCCGCATCACCGGCGTCAGCGCTTCGAACACATTCTGCGCTGGTGGGCTACGTACCTTCCGACGGCGGGCAACAAGCCAACGGCGTAGGGGTCAGGGCCGCGCCCGGACCCGCTTAGCCAAGGAAGCCGAGGGACCTGCGGGCATCATCGATTTCAGGGGAAGCCCATCGGACGGCGTGCTCGGCGTTGCTGGCCAGGGACCGGATCTCCGCCCGGTCCAGGTAAAGAACGCCGTGGAGGTGGTCGGTTTCGTGCTGCACGATGCGGGCCTGCCACCCCGAAAACCATTCCTCAACGGCTTCGCCCGTCGCAGTGAAGTAGGACAACTCAACATTCCTGTGCCGTGCCACTACGGCCTGATACCCCTGGACAGAAAGGCAGCCCTCGTAGAAGGCGGCCGTCTCCGGGCCCAGGGGACGGTACGCAGGATTGACGATAGTGAGGAATTCCAACGGTTCCCTGTGCCGCACGGTTGCGGATACCGGATCAATCTCGTACTTGTCCTCCAGGACAGCCAGCTGCAGTGGAATGCCAAGCTGCGGAGCGGCCAGACCAACTCCGGGTGCGGCATGCATGGCGCCGCGCATCCGGTCGATCAGCGCTGTCAATTCGACGTCATCAAGCTGGCCGTCAAATGGTGCGGCCACCTGGCGCAGGACCGGGTGACCGGCCTGGACGATGGCGGGGAGTTCCTCCGAGTCCAGCAACCTGCGGACGGCGTCCCGGATCTGGGTGGGGTTGAAGTCCGTGGCGGGGCTTGGGGCTCCGGAGTGAGCTTGATGCGTCATGGAACGAGCCTATCGCCATGGGTGTCCCACACGGTGGGCTAGGCTCGAAGAATGACCGATCCCACTCCTCTTGACCACGTGCTCGGGTTCGTCCGAACGGTTGAGGCCGGCGGCGGATCCGCAGAATTGAAGCCCTGCCTGGCTGAGGACTTCAAGCTCACGGAATGGCCGCATGCGTTGTCCAAGACAGGCTCCACCAGAAATCTTGCCGAGACCCTTTCCGGAGCCGACCACAGCAAGGAAATCGTTGCGGACCAGCGATTCGAGGTTGTCCGCAGCACCAGCCAGGGGGACCGTGTGGTTCTGGAGATGAATTGGTCGGCCACGCTGCTCCTTGACCTTCCGCATTGGGACCGCGGCGATACCATCCGCGCCAGGAGTACAGCAGTCTTCGAATTGAGGGATGGTCTCATCATCAGCCAAGACACCTACGACTGCTATTACACGGCGCCGGAATAGCTATCTCATGGTGAAGCGCCGCTCCACCATCTGTGCAACTCCTGGCATCCCCAACAGGCCAGTGAAGACCCGGTTCCGTGCTGCCATGGCGGCTGGAGGCAGCGGCCTCCCGAGGGCCATATTGAGCCCCGCCTGCCGCGAAGAGCGGACGGCGGCTTTTCTTCGCGACTTTTCGAAATTCCGGAGCAATGACCCGACATCGGCCCCTTTAAGGGAAGCTCCGACGATGGGAGCCAGCGCTGCTGCGTCCAACCACCCGAGGTTCATGCCCTGCCCGCCGATCGGACTGATCTCGTGGGCAGCATCTCCGAGCAGGACCACGCGTCCGTGCACCATCCGTTGCACCAAACGCGACTGCACCTCGAAGGCGCTGAGCATCGTGTTGCCGCCCGGCTCCAGCACCTCGCCTGTTCGGCTCCTGACCAGCTCAGCCAGCCCGGCCGCCGTCGGGCCCTTGGCTGGCGAACCGAGCCGCACAACCCATCTGCGGACGCCTTCGGGCAGGGGAAATGACTCCACGATTCCGCCCGGCTCCAAATACAGCACTGCCTCAGCACCGTGACCCGTGGAGTCCGGGAAGTCGCCCATGATGTAACAGTCCGGGTAAGTCCGCGGCCGCACGTCAGGAACGAGCAGACGCCGAATGGAGGAATGTGCACCGTCCGCAGCAATCACCAAGCGGGCACTGAATTCCTGGTTCCCACGTGCTGAGTCCGCCATGACGCGGACGGAAGTGCCGTCGTCGCATATTGCCTGGACATCCATGCCACGGATGATGGCTTCGGCATCCAAGCCGAGGACTGCTTCCTCCAACACTCTCTCGGTGATCGTCTGGGGAACCGCGAGGATGAAGGGAAATGCGGGATCGCCACTGAAGGGCAGTTCCGCTACCAGGCGGCGCTGGCTGTAGGCAACGCCCCGCGTGATGTGGACGCCCGCGGACACCAGTTCCTGGGCAATTCCGGCGCGCTCCAACTCTGCCAGGGCCGGCGGGTGGATCCCGATGGCACGTGAACGAGCACTTCTGCTGGATCGGCGCTCCAGAATACGGACCTTATGGCCGCCCTGGAGGAGCAGCACGCCCATGAACAGACCGACTGGGCCTGCTCCAACAATCACCACGTCAAGCACGTCCCTGGGTCCCCGATCCCCGATGCTCGTGGACCAGCATGTTGTGCCACGGGCCGTTTCTTTCAGCCGTCCATTCAGGGGAAGCGGCGGACCTCAGCTCGGCCAGGGTGTAGCTGCGCCTGATGGACACCAATCCATCCTTCACGATGTACGAGCCCCATCCGAGCGGCCAGAAGCCGGCCATGAACAGGACGTAGGCCACGTTGCTTCGAGAGAGGTCGTTGTGAAGTGCCACTCTCCGGGTGAGACGTTCCGAATCGTCCAGAACTGCAGCGAATTGCTGCGCGTCAAGGTGGTGAAGGATGTGGTTGGAAATCACGACGTCGAAAGCAAGGCCTTCCGCCACAAGCTCGGAGCTGTGGGCTCGTCGGTATGCCACTGACTCCACAGGGGGTGCGTGAATCGCGAAGTCGTAGGCGCGTTCATCGGGGTCGATGGCCAGTACGTCCAGCACGAAGCCGTCCTGCCGTGCCCATCGGGCAAGGCTTCGGGCCACGTCGCCACTGCCACTGCCGATATCCAGCAAAGTGGCGTGGCCGGTCTCCGACAGCAGGGGACGAATGCGGCGCTTGTAGGTTCGTCGCCACCCCGAAAGAAGCCCGTTGACCACAGGAAACCGGGCGTAGGTTCTGCTGAGCCGCAGGGGATCACAGTCCGGCCTGTCCATGTCCTCAATGCTGTACAGGTCCCTCTCCCGGAGGGACCCCCACGGCGTCACAGCCCGGGGGAGACCAGTGTGAAGAGGCCGGTCTCCACCGTAAGGCCCGGTCCGAATGCCATGGAGCAGATCCGCTCCTCACGGTGGCTGGCCGCCTGCCCGAGCATGTATTTCAGGACGAACAGCACCGTTGCACTGCTCATATTGCCGAATTCCCGGAGCGTCTCCCTGGCTGGAACCAACTGCGCCTGGGTCAATTCCAGTTTCGACTCGACTTTATCCAGAATGCTGCGTCCTCCAGGGTGGATGGCCCAATGGGTGATATCCCGGTACGGTACGCCGGCCAGCTCCGGTTCCTTGGCCAGCAGAGGCTCCAAGGCCCCTGTGATGTGTTCTTCGATGATGTGCGGCACGTAGGAGCCCAGGACCATTTCAAATCCTTCGTCTCCGATGTTCCATGCCATCGCTTCCTCGCCCACCGGCGTCAGGACCGTCTCGAAGTGATCCAGCCGGATGACCGGCTCGTCCCCCTCAGGTTCCCTTGCGGTGATGACCGCAGCCGCCGCGCCATCACCGAAGATTGCCGAACCCATGATGGTGTCCGGGTCGTTGGATGTCCTGACATGGAGCGAGCAAAGCTCAACGCAGATCACCAGGACGACCGCCTCCGGATCGGCCATGCAGAACTGCTTTGCGGCTTTCATGGCGGGGAAAGCGGCATAACAGCCCATGAAGCCAAGGTGGTACCGCTGGACTGCCGGGTTCAGGCCCAACGCCCGCACCACCTTGTAGTCCGGGCCGGGATTGAAGAACCCCGTGCAGGACACCGTGATCACGTGGGTGATGTCATCAAGATCGATCCCTCGCGCCTGTGCCACCGCTGTTTTGCCGGCTTCGATGAACAATTTGGTGGCTTCGGTGGCGAAAATGTCGTTGCGGACCTTGGTGCTGGGGCTCAGTACCATGTTGGTTTCCGGGTCAAAGAACTTTGGATTCTCCGGATGCGCGTCCAGGCTGAGTTCTTCAACAGCCGTAAAGCGGGTGTCGATGGCTGCCGAATCGAAACAGGTAGTGACAAGGCGTGTTCCCAGCCGGGTCAGTCCTGGTTGTGAGGCGAAAACCTCGCGGGCCTGGTGCTGGACAAGGATGGTGGGCGGAACTGCGGTTTCGAGGGACCTCATGTATACCGGCATGCTTCATTCTTAGTGAGTAAAGCCGGGAAGACAATGGCAGAATCAATCGTATTGACCGAGGGTGGTCAAGGAGAGCCAGGCCACGCCAACGGGGGACTGTTGGGCAGCGCCGCCAACGGATGGAGAAACCATGACTATTGCTGCCGGTTCCGACACGCAGTCTCCTGTGATGCACGTTGCCGATACCCACGACCTCATCCGGGTGCAGGGTGCGCGCGAAAACAACCTCAAAGACATCAGCATCGAGATCCCCAAGCGGCGGCTTACCGTGTTTACCGGAGTCTCGGGGTCGGGCAAGAGTTCATTGGTTTTCGCCACCATTGCCGCAGAGTCCCAGCGAATGATCAACGAGACCTACAGCGCCTTCGTCCAAGGCTTCATGCCGTCCCTGGCACGTCCGGATGTGGACGTCCTGGAAGGTTTGACGACGGCGATCATCGTCGACCAGGAGCGGATGGGATCCAATCCGCGGTCCACCGTAGGAACTGCCACGGACGCCAACGCCATGTTGCGTATCCTGTTCAGCCGGCTCGGCCACCCCCACATTGGCTCGCCGAATGCCTTTTCGTTCAACGTACCCACAGTGAAGGCAAGCGGAGCCATCACCGTGGACCGTGGTGAGGGCAAGACCAAAACCGAGAAGGCCACCTTCAACCGACTCGGCGGCATGTGTTCGCGCTGCGAAGGAATGGGCTCGGTCAACGACTTCGACCTCACGGCCCTGTACGACGACACAAAGTCCCTCCGTGAAGGCGCCCTGACCGTCCCGGGCTACAGCATGGATGGCTGGTATGGACGCATCTTCAGTGGAACCGGCTACTTCAACATGGACAAGCCGATCGCCAAATTCACCAAGAAGGAACTCCACGACCTCCTCTACCGGGAACCTACCAAGGTCAAAGTAGAGGGCATCAACCTCACGTACGAAGGCATCATCCCCAAAATCCAGAAGTCCATGCTCTCAAAGGACGTCGATGCCCTGCAGCCTCACGTCCGTGCCTTCGTGGAGCGTGCCATCACCTTCACCACCTGCCCGGAATGCGAGGGCACGCGCCTCAGCCCGGAAGCCCGCTCATCGAAGATCGCGGGCAAGAGCATTGCCGATGTGTGCTCCATGCAGATCAGCGACCTTGCCGACTGGATCCGCGGGCTGGACGAACCGTCCGTTGCCCCCCTGTTGAAGGGGCTCCAGCACCTCCTGGATTCCTTTGCCAACATCGGGCTCGGCTACCTCTCCCTGGACCGCCCTGCAGGTACTTTGTCCGGTGGAGAGGCGCAGCGGACCAAGATGATCCGCCACTTGGGTTCATCGCTGACGGATATCACATACGTCTTCGATGAGCCCACCATCGGGCTTCACCCCCACGACATTGAGCGCATGAACCAACTCCTGCTACAGCTCCGGGACAAGGGCAACACGGTGCTCGTGGTTGAGCACAAGCCGGAAACCATTGCGATCGCGGACCATGTGGTGGACCTTGGCCCGGGAGCCGGGGCCGGCGGTGGCACGGTGTGCTTTGAGGGCGACCTTGAGGGGTTGCGGGGGAGCAGCACCATCACCGGCCGCCACCTCGATGACCGCGCGGCGATCAAGGACACCGTCCGTCCGGCGTCGGGCCAGCTGGAAGTCCGCGGGGCTTCGACCAACAACCTCAAGAACGTCGACGTCGATATCCCGCTCGGTGTGCTGTGTGTCCTCACCGGGGTGGCCGGATCGGGAAAGAGCTCGCTCATCCACGGTTCGGTTGCCAAACGCGATGGCGTTCTTGTGATCGACCAGGGCGCTATCCGTGGATCGCGAAGGAGCAACCCGGCAACCTATACAGGTCTCCTGGAGCCGATCCGCAAGGCTTTCGCCAAGGCAAACGGCGTGAAGCCGGCCCTCTTCAGTTCCAATTCCGAGGGTGCCTGCCCAACATGCAACGGAGCGGGAGTCATCTATACGGACTTGGGCGTCATGGCCACCGTTGAATCCACGTGCGAAGAGTGCGAAGGAAAGCGCTTTCAGGCAGCTGTGCTGGAATACAAGCTGGGGGAGCGCAATATTGCAGAAGTGCTTGCAATGTCTGTTGACGACGCCGTGAGGTTCTTCAGCGAGGGAGAGGCCCGCACCCCCGCGGCCCACAAGATCCTGGACAGGCTTTCCGATGTGGGGCTTGGCTACCTGACACTCGGACAGCCCTTGACGACCCTTTCCGGCGGCGAACGGCAGCGCCTTAAACTGGCCACTCAAATGTCCGAGAAGGGCGACATCTACATCCTGGACGAGCCCACCACCGGCTTGCACTTAGCCGATGTCCAGAACCTGCTGGGCATGTTGGATCGCTTGGTCGAGTCCGGGAAATCCGTCATCGTTATCGAACACCACCAAGCAGTCATGGCTCACGCAGACTGGATCATCGACCTCGGGCCAGGAGCAGGTCACGACGGCGGCAGTATCGTTTTCGCCGGGACGCCAGCCGAGCTTGTGGCCGGGAAGGCGACGCTGACCGCCAAGCACCTTGCCGCGTACGTAGGCCCCTGACGGGGCCTGCCGATACCGCTGGGCCAGGAAAATCCTGCTTGTTTGAAAAATATGTAGACCAGTCTATTATGGATGCATGGCAACAAAAGGAAACCTGACAAAGGCACGGCTCGCAGAGTCCATGCTCCAGCTCATTCAGACGAGCGGCTACAGCGGCACGGGCCTGAATGCTGTAATCGATCACGCTGCCGCCCCAAAAGGGTCGATCTACTTCCACTTTCCCGATGGGAAGGAGGGCCTCGGAGTCGCAGCAGTAGAACTTGCCGCGAAGCAGTTTGAGACGCTGATTCTGGAGACCGCAGAGGCAGCGAGCAGTGCGGCAGAGGCAGCCCGCGCAGCGATTGAGGCCTTGGCCACCATCGTCAGCGAGAGCGACTTCCAGCTCGGTTGCCCGGTCTCTGTCGTCACCCTGGAGATGGGCGCGGAGAACGAACGACTCCGGAACGCGTGTGCCACAGCCTTTGAGTCCTGGATCGCCCCGACGGCTGCGCTCCTCGAAGCAAACGGAATTGACGCGAAGGAGGCCCGGTCCCTGGCAACAGTTGTCGTGTCGACGATCGAGGGCGCGGTCATCGTCTCTCGTGCCATGCGAAGCACGCAACCCCTCGCCGCGGCCGCCGACGTCGTGTCAGAGCTCATCAAACAGCGCTGCCAGAGCATCGAGGGTACCCGATGACCCCGCGCGGAGACTCCCGTCACGCCCTTGTCTTCGGGGCCTCCGGACTGGTCGGCCGGCACCTCGTCCTGACCCTTGCCGAGGCTGGTGCGAACGTCACAGCGGCAGTGCGCACCGCTGAATCCGGAGCGCGCGTCGAGCGATGGGCGAGGGAGCATGGCCTGGCCGGGAACATCGCCACAGCGATCGTGGACTTCGATGCTCCCGGGATTCTCGACGGCGGTCCGTCGGCCTTCGCGGACATCACCGAAATTCACAACTGCGCCGGGTCCTACCGATTCGGAATGAGCGCCCACGAAGCACGCAGCACGAACGTTGGCATCGTCGAGAAGCTGATGGACTTCGCCGCGGACCTCCCAAAGCTTCAGCGCGTCGTCCACGTGTCGGGCTACCGCGTCGGCGGGCAGGATCCAAACTCAGTGCCGTGGACAGAGGAATACCGCACCAAGGCCTACAAGGAACTTGGTGCGTACGAAGCGTCCAAGGTGGAATCCGACGCCATTTTCCAAGCCCGGGCCCTTGAACGCGGAATCCCTTGGACTATCGTCAATCCATCGAGTGTGATTGGCGACAGCGTAACGGGGGAGTCCGACCAGCACATCGGGTTGGTTACCACCATCGAACAGATCTGGGACGGCACTGCAACCGCACTGCCCGGAAATGAAGCAACCTTTCTTCCGGTCGTCACAGTCGACTACCTGGCGGCGTTCATGGCGGCAGCGGCGGTCGATCCGGTAGCTGCAGGCAGGGCCTACTGGGTTCTCGACGACGCCACCCCGCCGCTGGCAGACTTGCTCACCCACGTCGGCCGGCATCTAGGTGCGAAAGTCCCGCGCCTTAGGATGCCGACCAGCGTCATCAAGCGACTCCCACAGCGGATTACCAAGGCGGATCCCGAGACGCTCACCTTCCTGTCGGAGGACCGATACCCGACAGAGTCCGCCGTCGAGTTTGCCGAAAAGCACGGAATCCGGATGCCCGACGTTCTGCTTTCCCTTGAGAGGTGGACCGATCACCTGGCCGCTCATCGGTTTGGGGCCTCCACGGCTGAAGGCCGCCGATTCGTGGACGTTGGCGGCCTGCGGACCTTCGAGCTCGGCACGTCAGGTTCGAGCCGGGTCATCCTGCCCGGATTGCCAGTCAACGCAGACACGTGGGCCACAGTAGCCTCAGGCATAGACGGGAGGGTCGTGGACCTGCCCGGACTCGGCCTCAGCAGTGGAACAGGCGTTACGGACTGGGAACAGTGGCTGCCCGCGTTGTTGAGCGGGAAACGGGTAGACCTCATAGGTCATTCCATCGGTGCGGCGGCGGCAGTAGTCGCAGCTGACCGGATGCCGTCACAGGTCAACTCGCTCACGCTGATCGCACCGTTCTTCCTGCAAGCCCCGACGGGAGCAGCGGCAAGACTTCGGCCGCTCGTATCCATGTACTTGCGACACATCGACTCGACACGGCTATCACACCAACTAACAGGTTCCGATGCCAGCGCGGCTGCTCTTGAGTCAAGCGTGAGTGACCTCAAGAGAAGCAAAGGCAAGAGGGTGGCCGAACATCTTGCCCTCGCGGGATCAACGGAGTGGCGCGCCGAACTCCGGGCTGCCCTTGGACGGTTCAACGGCCCGGTCCGCATCATCACAGGAAGCGAGGACCCAGTCGCCGCAGGTGCGGTCGAGCAACTCGGCTCGCTGCCTAATGTTGAGCTCATTTCGGTTCCGGGCGCGGGTCACCATCCTCAACTGACCCATAGCGATGGACTCGTCGCTCATCTCAGAGAATCCGGAGCTTTCCTCAGCAAGGCGCGCTGAGTCAGCCAGAAAACTGCATGGGGTGCCAGTTGGTTTGCCGTCCGCGGTAGCCGCCGACTGGCGCCCCGTGCTAATCGGACCGTCTCAGGTCCGAACCGCGCGCAAGCGTCCCTTTGAATCCACTTCCGGTCGCGCTATAAGAACGCCGATAATCTACATTATGTAAAGTAAAGCTCTGAAGGGGGTCCCCTAACCGCCCACAACCCAGTCCGTGCCGACTTCTCGTTACCAAGGCAAGCCTCGAAGATCCACGACTCCTTCGGACCAGGCCTCGACTGGGCTTGTTCCCGCGCAGATCAAGGCGGGACCGTCGCTTTCCATGACACTCATGGCATCGAGCGGCGAAACATCTCGAATGCGTGAATCGATAAGTTTGAAGCGGCATGACTGATAAAACGGGACGACTTCCGGACGGCACCCCAGCAAACCGAAATCGGCCGGCGCCGAACCACGCCTTCCTGCAGCGCATAGATAACTTTGCGCCCGATACCCCGGCCACGGGACGCTGCACTCGTCAGAACTCCCCCAACGCCCGCGACGACAAGATCCTTCACGCCCACTCCTACAAAGCGACGGGCCGACGCGGCATACCCAATGAGTTTGCTTCCCTCACGGGTGAAACAGTGCAACTCTCCCCGTGGAAAGCCGCAGCCGGCCTTCGCATTCCAGGGACCCCAATCCGCCTCATATTCAGCATCGAAGAGCGCGGACATGTCGGCGTAGTCAGCGGCGGAGAGCTCTGTTGTCCAGCGAAGATCGCAACCCTCTAGCGATCCTTAGCTTCGCACACCCGGATACGTTTACGACATGAGTTCAATATCAACCAGTAAAGTCAATTTACGTCCGTTTTGCAAAAACCCTAAATATCAAATTGATGTGTGGAATAGATGAAAGCCAAAACTTGCCGCGCCCCGCCCGCTGGCGTCACAGTCTGCTGTCCAGCCGAGCGGCGTTAAACGCAAGCAGGGTGGCTATTCCCGCGAGGAAATAGCCACCCTGCCTTTGAAAGGCAGGCCTACTCGGACGCGCTGATACTGGCGCGTCGGCGTGCGACAACCACAGATACGGTACCTGCGGCGAGGACACCGGCACCGACCAGCCCCCACGCAATCAGGCCCGGGTCGCCGGGGACATTGGCCGGGCCTGCTGCTGAACCAGCGTCGGTAACATTGGATACCGCCACAAAACCGGCGCCGCTGCTTCCCTTGCCTTTGCCGTTGTTTCCCTGCCCATGGTTGCCGTTGTTGACAGCGACGCGGGCGGAGCGTGCTATTCCGGATTTTGCGCCCACCGCTGTGATCGTATAGACGCCGGCATCTTCGAAGGTGATGCTCGTGGAGACACTGCCGTTACCGTCTGCGACAGTGCTGAAGTTTGCTGGAGGGTTCCCCCGCGGACCGCCCTTCTTATCAAAAGAGATGACGACACTTTCGCCTGGGATGTAACCGCTGGCGGAGAAGGTGATGGTTTCGCCTCGATCAATGGTGCCGTCCGAAACGTTTCCTTGCTCATTGTCTGGCGCTGGGTAGGTGCTGGCCATGGCGGGGGTAATACCAGCGAACATGACTGTCCCTGCAAGCATCAGTGTTGCAATGGATTTTTTCATTTGTTTTCCTCGCGATGAATTAGAAAACTCGAGTGAATTGACTTCCTAATAAATAAGTTGCCTAAACCCCCATGTCCGGCCAGCCAAACGCTACCACTCTCGGTTCGCAGTCAGCAAGACAGATTCGCAACGGTTACAAAGGGTTAACCAGCCATTTACTTGACAGGCTGATCTCACTTTACCTACGCAGGAAGTATATTTATGACACAAATCAACACTGCCGTGACAAGTCCGTGGGCCTCTGGCAGGTCTCCAAGCTCAGCCGGGTCTCTTGTTCCCAATCATTGCCTCACGCATCCCGCCCAAGGCAGCCAAGGAAACGGTGCAATTCGGGCAACCATTGACGTGGCGTCGGATCGCTTCGCGGCCGGGCATGCTGCCCGAGCTAAGAACAAACCTGCCCAGTTTCTGCATCACCGCTTCGCAGGAATTGTCCATCGCCGGGATCACATGGCTTTGAATATACGCAATTCGCAAGCCTTCCCGTGCCCGCAACAGCAGCGCCGATACAGCGTTTGCCGTCAGTCCCATGACCTTCGAAATCTCCGCCGGTTTCATGTCGTCCACCTCGGTGTACCAGAGCACTGCCTGCCACCGGGACGGCAGCGATCTCAAAGCAGTGATCAAAACTGCAGCCTCCTCGGTACCAAGGCCGGCGCTGTTTTTCGCGGCTTCTTCAATGGGGTGCACATAATGACTCGGCGGGGCCCCGCGGCGGGCCTGCAGGTTGCGACGATGTGCCATCCTCCTGACAGTTGTCAATAGGTAGGCTCCGAACGACTGCTTCGGTCCCCCGCCGTTTCCCAGGGCCTGGAAGATGACCGCGAACGCGTCGCTCACAATGTCCTCTGCATCAGAAGAATTGTCAGCCTCTTTTTGGGCAACGCGGAGGGCGAGAGAACTGTGTCTCGTGTAAAGGACGCCGTACGCGGCCGCGTGTCCGCTTCGCACCATAGATACCAGGTCGTCGTCCGAAGGATCATGTGGTTGCGGACCCCGCCCACTCCCCCGCGGTGCATCACGCTTCTTGGTAGGCAGGGCTCCCGAGGGGTCTTTTGCGGCATACGGCTGGAAGTACGGCAGTGCAGGAGCAGACATCGCTTCTCTTCCGGTCCGGGTGATCAAGGCGGACCTAGAATTTAGGCAGCCATCACCGGACTTCACCGAAAATGCAGGGATTTGAAGAGAATCGAGCGTCCAATGCAGGAATTCGACCTCAGTGGCCGCGACCTGAGGCTTTTGCATGCCCTTCAGGTTCGTCCGCGGGCGCCATGGGCGACCCTCGCACCTGTAGTCGGGGCCGACGCCGTCACTCTTGCCCGGCGGTGGAATGTACTCCAGGAAACCGGCCTGGCATGGATCGCGGCCTATCAGGGACAGGGGGCAAAGTATGCAACGGCAATCATGGAGATTGAATGCACGCCGGCCAGCATCCGCGGCGTCATCGAGGAACTCGCCAGCGGAGAGGAGGTGGCTTCCATTGATCAAACTGCCGGAGGCCGTGACCTCATGGTCACGCTGTTTTGCCGCACCGAAGCGGAACTGGCCAACTTCGTTGTGGACAAGCTCCCGTTAGTTCCCGGAATCACCCGATCACGCACGCATCGTGTGACCGGACTGCTGACAGACGCGCAACGCTGGAGGCTGCGGTCTCTGCAGGAGAAGGAGACTCGCCAGCTGGAAGCCCAAGTCCCCCAACCCACGGCCGCACGCGGGGTCTCTGCAGAGATGGAAGCGGGTGTTTCTGTAGTCCTTCGCGCCAATCCCCGCGCGCCCTTGACTGAGATCTCTGGGATGTTGGGCGTCAACGCGGCCCGCGCCAAGAGCGCATTGGCCTCTATCCTGGCGGAGAAACGTCTGGTCCTCCGGTTGGAACTTGCGCGCCCCTATACCCCTTGGCCTGTGGCAGTTTGGTACTTCCTGCGAGTTCCAGCGACCAAAGTGGAAGCCGTTGGCGGAAAGCTGGTGGGCTTGGAGGAGGTCCGGTTGGTAGTCACTACGGGAGGCCTGTACTCCATACTCATGGTTGTGTGGTTGCGTCGAGTGGAAGATATGACGCTATTGGAGCGGCAATTGGGCGAGCGGCTACCCTTCGCCGACATTGTGGATCGCTGCATTGTGCTGCGCACGCCCAAGCACATGGGCAAGATGCTCCGCCCTGATGGGCGAAGAATCGTATAGTTTCCCCACAGCTACTTCGGCAGCGGTTGGTGGCGAAGGTACGACCTCCGGAACTGTCCGGTGCCAGCCGTTAGGGCCCGCAGTTCGACGGCGTACCGCAGCAGCTCCTGGTCCGGCACCTCGGCGTAGATCTCAGTCCCCACGCCTTCGACGGCATTCGTGCCGTTCACCCGCCCCCTCCGTCCGGAGAGGTCGCTCATGACGGCGCCCACGTATTCGTCGGGGACGCTGATCACCACGGAGGAGACCGGCTCAAGGAGCTGGATTTGAGCAGCGGCGGCAGCTTCCCGAAGTGCCAGGGCTCCCGCTGCCTGGAAAGCGGCATCCGATGAGTCCACGCTGTGGGTCTTACCGCCCACCAAGGTTACTTTAATGTCCACCACTGGGAACCCCGCAGATACGCCCTTGAGCATTTGGGCACGGACTCCCTTTTCCACGGACGTGACAAACGTTGCCGGAATTGCGCCGCCAACAATCCTGTCCGTGAACACGAACCCTTCTCCGCGTGCCAGCGGCTCCACCTCGATGTCACAGATGGCGAACTGGCCGTGGCCACCAGACTGTTTGACGTGGCGCCCGTGTCCTGTGGCCTTACCGGCAAAGGTCTCCCTCAGGGGAGTGACGATGTCCACCGTCTGAAGCTTGACGCCCTGGTTTCGCAGCCGGTCCATGATCACTTCGGCATGCGCCTCCCCCATGCACCACAGGATGAGCTGATGCGTGTCGGGGTTGCGTTCCAGCCTGAGCGTCGGATCAGCAGCCGCCACCTTTCCAATACTCTTGGCCAGCGCGTCTTCGTCACTGCGTGAGGCACCCTCGACGGCGATCGGCATCAGGGGTTCGGGCATGTTCCAGGTTTCGATCAGGAGGGGGGCCTCGCGGTCGGAGACGGTATCGCCAGTCTCGGCGCTGGCGAGCTTGCTGATGGCGCAAATGTCACCAGCGATGCATTGCGGTATGGCCTTGAGGCTGGAGCCCACCGGGGAATAGAGATGGGTCACGCGTTCGTCGGCGTCATGGTCCTCGTGTCCCCTGTCAGCCAGTCCCCTGCCACCGATGTGGATGGACGAATCTTCGCGCAGGGTTCCTGAGAAGACCCTGACCAAGCACACCCGGCCAAGGAAGGGATCCACGGTGGTCCGCACGACTTCGCCTGCAAGAGGACCCGCTGGGTCGCAGTGCAAAGGCTTCAGGGATGAGCCATCGAGGGCCATCGCCGCTGGTGCCGTCCGCTCAAGGGGTGAGGGCAGGGCATCAGTCAGCAGCGCCATCAGTTCGGGCAGGCCCAGGCCTGTTTCGGACGATGTTGGCATGACAGGAAAGAAACTGCCACGCGCCACTGCTGTTTCCAGGTCCTTGACGAGATCGACCAGAGGCAGCTCTTCGCCACCCAGATACCGGTCCATGAGCGTTTCATCTTCGCTTTCGGCGATGATTCCCTCCACCAAAGGCTCCCTTGCCGCTGCAACGTCGGCGTCCGCCGTCATGCCCTCCACTCCGCCGTGGAGGACACCGATGAGTCCAGCATTGCCCAACGCTGGAAGATACAGCGGGAGGACGGATTCGCCGAAGGCCTGCCGGCAGCGCCCGACGGCGGCGCTGAAGTCGGCGCGGGGATGGTCCAGTTTGTTGACGACGACGGCGCGGGGCAGCCGGATCTTTTCGCACTCGCCCCATAGTGCCACCGTGGCACCATCAATCCCCTCCACTGCGGACACAACGAAAAGGGCCGCGTCGGCGGCCCTCAAACCAGCTCGCAATTCGCCGGTGAAGTCGGTGTAGCCCGGGGTGTCGATCAGGTTGACCTTGATGTCACCAACAAGTATCGGGGCCACTGACAGGGTGACCGACCTCTGTTGATGGATGGCCGAGGGATCAGAGTCGCTGACGGTGTTGCCCTCGCTGATGGAACCCATCCTGCTGATGGCTCCTGTCGCTGCGAGCAGTGACTCCACGAGCATCGATTTGCCGGAACCTGAATGCCCGACCAAAGCCACGTTGCGGATTTTGGCGGGGTCGTGGGCCATCAAAGCCACACCGTTGTCGCTGCGTCTGGTCTCGTAGGCGGTGGGACCCGCCCCTTTTGCCGCTTCGCGCGTGGCCTTTGCAGACATGGACGCCTCCTGGTGTCTCCCGGCACGGAGTCCGAACGCTCGTGGGTTCAAACCCGCAAATCCGAATCTTAAAGAGGATTGGACACCCTGAGGTGACCACAGGGCAAGTGCCTGCAGGCACCAAACCCAAGCCCGCGCCGTCGTACGTCCTCAAAGCCTTTAGGCCCCAGGGCTGAGGGCCGGCCAGGACTAGACGGAGAGCATGCCCCACAGCAGCCAGGCTGATGCCACTGCGCAGGCGGCAATGACCACCGTGAATCCCGAGAGCCACACGAACGCCGGCACACCGGTGGTCCGGCCAAGGATAAAAGCGTCGGATGCCGCGAGCCGTTCACGGCGCTTTGCATGGACGCCTGCGAGCTTGAGGAGGTCGCGCACCCCGCCCACTGACAGGGCGACCCCAAGGGCCAGCACCACGTAACTGACGGTTGTGGGAGTGGCGAAAAGGATCAGGACCTGTGCCACTACCGCACTTGCCGCAGCCACCAGTATTCCCGTGAGGTTCCTCAGGAAAGCCAGGGAGACCAGCAGGATCAAGGCCCCCACCGACATGGCAGCACCGGAACGCCCGGTACTGACTGCCGCGATCAGGCACAATCCCACCACTGCCGGGGCGGGATAACCCCAGAATCCTGACCACGCGGCACCGAAGGCACTCCTGCCGCTGCTGACGAGCCGCCCGGAATGGTCAAGGCCGATCCTGAGACCGTGGACGAACCTGCCCGTCATCAGTGCTGCATAGGCGTGGCCCAGCTCGTGGACGAACGTCACGTACAGGCCGAACCAACGCCAGGTGGCCCGGGGGATGCTAAGGATTACGGCACAGGCGAGGATGCCAAGCAGGACCGGCAGCGGCACCGCCGTGGTGTGGCTCTCGGTGAAGCCGCGGACAACGGCATCCCACCACGTTTGCAGAAGGCTCACAGAACTGTGGTCCGAAGCCGGGCGTGGAGGCCCGCGATGAGGATTTCCAGGCCGAATTCGAAGGCCGCTTCACCGCGCTCGTCAGCAGGTCCCCCATGCGCCAAGGCACTGGTGAGGGCGGGAAAGCCATGCGACGGCGGGGCCCAGACAACGTCCGGGGCTGCCAGGTCCAGGGCGAAGCCCAAGGCAAAGCTGTCGATGGTCGAAATCGCGGACAGCACATCCCGGCCCCGGAAGCCGGCGGCTTCCAGTGCCACAGCCAGGTTCTCGTAGAGGGCGAGGACCTGGTGGTCCTGCACGGTCTGGAGTACCAGGAGGGGCGCGAGCCGGGGGTGGCGGGCAAAGGCGTCCCTGTAGCTGCGCACAAGCGTCCGAAGTGCCGCCTCCCAATCCTGGTGGTCGCCTAGTTCGTACGGGCTCTCTGAGATGATGCGGCCCCGCATGAGTTCGAGGATCTCTTCGCGTCCACTGACGTGGTTATAGATGGAAGATTGGCTGACGCCGATCCGTTTGGCCAGTTTGGGCAGGCTGAAGTCCCCTGCTTCGTCCACCAATTCCAGGGCGGCGGTGACGAGTGCGTCGATGGATATCAGCGGGACCAGCGGGCGTGCCATGTAAATTGCTCCATTCAAGGTTGATGTTACGACTCTAGCCAGAAGTTACGGGTCAGGTATTGTGCCGCGGGTCACAAGGCTTTACGATAAACGAAAGCCTTTCGCTTATCTCGCACCTCCCCCAAACCAAATCCCCCCACACTCCCATAGGATCCCCATGTCTGACCTAGAAACCCGGCCTCCAACAGCAGAGGCCGGAAACGGGCTTAAACGGAACGCCATCGGCACCGGCGGCATCGCCTTCCTCGTGATTTCCGCAGCAGCCCCCCTCACCGTCATGGCCGGCGTAGCCCCGGTAGCCATAGGAATCGGGGGCATAGGCGCCCCCATGGGCTACGTCATCGCGGGCGCAGTGCTTCTGGTATTTGCTATCGCCTTCATGGCCATGACCAAGCACGTCAAAGCCGCTGGCGGCTTTTACACCTACATCACACTGGCCATGGGCAAGACGGTGGGGCTTGCCTCGGCCATCCTGGCGGTCGTGTCATACAACTGCCTGCAAATCGGCGTCTATGGGCTCTTCGCGGTGCAGACACAAGCCATGCTGAGGACCCTCTTCGGCCTGGACGTTTCCTGGCCGGTTGTCGCCTTGGTCGCCATCGCAGCCGTCTGGTTCCTCGGATACCGCGGCATCGACGTCGGTGCCAAGGTCCTGGGCGTCCTGCTGATCGCGGAAACAGCAATCCTCGCCATCATGGGCGTCGGAATCCTGGCCCACGGCGGCGCCGAGGGCATCAGCTTCGACTCCTTCTCCCCGGAGCACGCCTTCACGCCAGGCGTCCTGGCCATCCTCGCCATTTGCTTCGCGGCCTTCATGGGCTTCGAATCAACAGTCCTTTACCGGCGTGAAGCCAGGGACCCGGACAAGTCGGTCCCCCGGGCTACGTACATTGCCGTTGGATTCATGTCCGTGTTCTACGCCTTCATTGTGTGGACCGTCATCCAGGCCTTCGGCAACGGAAACGTGGTGGCCGCCGCCGGCGAGCTTGCCGACGGGATGTTCTTCGCCACCATCAACCAGTACGTCGGCCCTTGGGCCGAGGTAGTCATGTACCTGCTGATCGTCACCAGCGTTTATGCCTCGCAACTGGCCTTCCATAACGCCATCAACCGGTACGTCTACATGCTTGCCAAAGACGGCATCCTTCCAGCCTTCCTGGGCAAGACGCACCCCAAGTACAAGTCGCCGCACCGCGCCGGGCAGATCCAGACCGTCCTGGCCGCCGTCGTCATCCTGATATGCGCCATTGCCAATGCTGATCCGTACAAACACCTGCTGATCTGGGTCAACACGCCAGGCATTGTCGGAATCGTGGCCTTGCAGGGCCTCGTTTCGGTGGCTGCGTTCATGTACCTCCGACGGAATGCCGCCGCCGTGACGAACCGGCTGCTCGTTCCGTTGAGCGTCGCCTCTGCCGTCCTGTTGTTCGGCGTGGTGGCCCTGATCGCCATCAACATTGAACTCCTCACCTTCGCCGATGCCCTCACCAACACCATCCTCCTTGCCGTTACGCCCATCGTTTTCCTTGCAGGCCTGCTGATCGCCCGCCGCCTGCGGACCGCCCGCCCCGACATCTTCGCCCGGATTGGAAGCTTCGAAACCCATGACTCCTGAACTCATCGTCCTCGCCGACACCATCCACACAATGGACGGGTACCGGCACCACGAGCCCGTCCAGGCGATCGCCGTCAGCGGCGGCACGGTGTCCGCCGTCGGAAGCCGCGCGGACGCTGCGGGCTGGCGCCAGGCGGGCACCCATGTGGTGGACCTCGGCAACGCGACGCTGACGCCGGGCTTGGTCGACTGCCACATCCATCCCGTCTTTGGCCTGGACCTCACCATTGGCGTGGACCTTTCCGGCGCGGCCACGCTGGACGAAGTCCGGTCGCTCCTCAGCGCGCAGGCAGCCCGCGACGACGACTGGTTGCGTGGCTGGGGCCTGAATCCGAACGCCTTTGGCACAGTACCGTTGCACCGCAGCATCCTGGACGAGGTCAGCGGCGGCAAACCGGCGCTGGTCCGGTTGTTCGACGGACACTCCGCAGTGGCCAACAGCCGCGCATTGGACCTCGCCGGCGTCCGCGGCAGGTATGACTTCGAGCAAGCCTCGGAAGTTGTGTGTGACGCCGACGGAGTTCCTACAGGGCTGTTGCTTGAAGCCGCAGCCATGGAACTGGTTCAACGCCATATTCCCCAGGAGTCGTTCGAGCGACGGAAGGAAAGGTTGGCTGGGCTCCTCCGGGATTTCGCGAGATCAGGACTCACCGGTGGCCACATCATGGATCACAGCGAAGAATCCTCAGCGCTCTTCCACGCGCTGGAGGCCGACGGCGACTTGCCACTGAGGCTGCGTGCCGCGCCATGGTGCATGCCCGGCACCGGAGAAGATGACTGGAAAGAACTTGCCCGGAGCATGGGCACGGGAGGACGCCGCTGGTCCGTCGAAGCCATCAAGCTTTTTGTGGACGGCACGGTGGACAACGGAACGGCCTGGCTTTACGAACCTGACCTGTACGGGGAATCCACGGCACCCTTTTGGCCTCGGCCCGAGGAATACTCAACTGCCGTCCGCTACTTTGCATCCCGGGGAATACCGACGGCCACCCACGCCATTGGCGACGCCGGAGTGAGCCATGTACTGGAAGCCTTGGAGTGGCTGCGCACTGTCGTACCAGCCGACGTCCTTCACCGGACGGTCCACAGGATTGAGCATATTGAGACAGTGCCGGACGACCTCGTAGCGCGCTTCAAGGATGCGGGCGTTGTGGCGAGCATGCAACCGACCCATTGCACGCACTACTCGCTGGCGGACCACAGCGACAACTGGTCCACCAGGCTGGGTTCGGAGCGGGCCGACAGGGCGTGGCGATGCCGGGATCTTCGTGAAGCCGGGGTTGTCCTGGGAATTGGATCTGATTGGCCGATCGCACCGTTCCAGCCCTTGCCGATCATGGCAGATGCGCGGTTGCGGCGACGTTCGGGCCACCCCGAACAGGAACCGATCGCCCCCGGGCAAGCCCTCACGGCCCTTCAAGCGTTGGAAGGCTACACCTCACATGCGGCCAAAGCTGCGGGGCTCTGGGATGTTTCGGGGTCGATCTCCGTGGGCAAGCGGGCTGACTTCACGGCCTTCGAACTCGACCCGCTCACGGCCGCACCGGATGAATTCGCTGCCAGCTGCGTTTTGGGCACGTTCGTGGACGGGGAGATGCAATTCATGTTGGACCGGCTGTCCTAGCCGCACCGGCCTACAGCCGGTTCTTGGTCCTGGCAGTCGCCGGCGCTGTCCACGGGTCTTCGGGCCAGGGATGCTTGGGGTAACGGCCCCGCATCTCTGCCCGGACCTGGGCGTAGGGCCCGGACCAAAAAGAGGTGAGGTCGTCGGTGACAGCCAGGGGCCGCCCTGCTGGGGACAACAAGTGGAAGAGCACCGGAACCTTGCCGTCCACAAGTCTGGGCGTGCTCTCCAGGCCAAAGCATTCCTGCAGCTTGACCGCCACAACGGGACGGCCGCCGTCGTCATCGACGCCTGGATAGTCCAGGCGAATCGACGAACCGCTGGGAACCTTCAGGCGGTCCGGAACGAGGACATCCAAACGGCTGGCCTCTGGCCAGGGAAGCAGCCGGCGCAAGGGTTCGCCGAGGTCAATCGCGGAGGCCGTTGCGCCAGTGGCCATGGCCTCCATCTCCGGCGCCAGCCACTCTTCCAGCCTTGCCAGCAAGCCGGCCTCCGTGACGTCGGGCCACGGCGAGCCGAGCTCGCGGTGCAGCAACGCCAGCCGCCGACGCAAAGAATCGGCGGCAGTTGACCAGGTGAGCACGGACAAGCCGTTTTTCGCCAGGGCAGCGGCCACCGCTTGGCGTCCGGACTCGATGCTGGCCCGAACCGGAGTGGAGGAAAGCAGAATCGCACCCAGCCTCCGCTCCAGCCGGGCAGTCACGCGACCTTGATTGAACGTTGCGTGCACCTTCCGGGTCAGCAGGTGGGGAGCCGCAGCTTCCGCCAGTTCTGCCGAGAGCGGCGCAGCCGAGCGAATGACCGCTCCCGTGCCGGCAGCGTCGCGGCCTTGCGCGCGCGACACCTCAGCAACCGCCAGCCAGTCATGGCCGGACAGTGGACTTCCCGCTGGCAGCCCCGCCCGCGTACCCGAGGTGAGCAAATAGCTTGCCGGGCCATCGCCCGGAACCCGTCTGGCCATTCTGTCCGGGAACGCCAGCGCCACTACGAACCCAGGCGCCTCGCCCGGCGCGAGCCGATGAGCGTTCGGGACAGGCTCGACGGCGGACGCCTCGTTCCGGGCGATGGAGTCCATCCGCTTCACGTCCTCAGCGAAACGCCGGGCCGCGGGATCCGATCCGGAACGCAAATAAGCCAGCAGTTTGGTGAGGTCCGCCCCGGGTGCCCGCTGGTCGCCAGCTACGAGCGCCACCGTCTCAGCTGCGGCGCGGCGGCCAACAACTGCTGAGCCGTCCAGCAGGGCCCGGGCCAAGCGCGGATCGGAGGGAATGCGTGCCAAGGTCTTACCCAGGGCTGTGGCTGTTCCGTCCTCTGAGACAGCACCGAGTTCCTTCAGAACCTCCATGGCATCGTTCATTGCCGCCAGGGGCGGGGCATCCGGCAGGGCCAGCCCCCGGCCACCGGGCGCGCCCCAACAGGCAAGAAGCAAAGCAGCACCGGTCAGGTCCGTGGCGAGGATCTCCGGGGTTTGGTGGGCCGGTGCCGCGGCAAGTGCGCGTTGGTCGTAACACCGGACCACGGTTCCCGGGCCCTGCCGCGCCGCACGGCCGGCACGCTGTTCGGCGGAGGCACGGGAACACGAAACGGTGACCAGTCCGGACATGCCGCGGGCCGCATCGCGACGCGGTTCCCGGGACAGTCCAGAGTCTATGACCAACCGTACTCCCGGAACGGTGAGTGACGATTCGGCCAAGGATGTGGACACGATGATGCGTGGCGCGCCTCCCGGCCCGCGCCCGGAGATTGCCCGATCCTGGGCTTCGGGAGGAACCTGGCCGTGCAACTCAAGAACTTCGATATTTCCTGGCAACTCCGCCCGGAGGCGGGAGGCGACGTCGGACACCTCGCGGACGCCCGGAAGGAAGACCAAAGCATCCGCTTCAGGGGTCGTGGCCAGGACTTTAGCGTGGGCGGCCGCTGCGGTCCGGGCAACGTGGTCCAGGAAGCTGCGGGCCACTCCCCGCTCATCCAGGCGGCTTTGCCCGCCTGGACGCCACAGGACCTCCAAGGGGTGCAGGGCGGAAGGACAGTCGACGACGGGAGCCGGGCCGCCGTCGTCGTGCGCATCTCCCAGCAGCGCAGCGAAACGTTGCGCATCGACAGTGGCCGACATGGCCACGATGGTGAGGTCCCCGCGGAGCTCACGGACCTCGGCGAGCATGCCCAGCAAAAGATCGGATTCGAGGCCACGCTCATGGACCTCGTCCAGGACAACGGCGTGGATGCCCTCAAGGCCTGGATCGGTGAGGAGCCGCCTCACGAGGATCCCAGGCGTGACGAACTCCACCGTTGTACCTTCGCTGGTTCTGCTTTCGCCCCGGACGGTAAAGCCGACCCTGCCGCCCAAGCGGGTTCCGTCCAAGGAACCGAGCCGGCGTGCAGCCGAGCGGGCAGCGACACGCCGCGGTTGCGTCACGACGACACGTGGTTGGGCGGATTGCCGCTGTTCGACCAGATTCGCCAGCAGCGGGGGCACCAAAGTGGTCTTCCCGGTACCGGGCGGTGCCTGGACGACTACCGCGCCGCCGTCGCCCTGCTGTGTCAACGACTCGGCGAGGTTCCCGATGGAGTCGGCGAAGACCAGTCCCTTGCCGATAGTGTCCAGTCTGAAAGTCACCAACCCATTGTCGCTGTTTTTTGGCAGCGTTCCGGCAGCCGAAAGGCCGCGCCCCCTGGAGGGCGCGGCCCCTGCACTGGCTGGTCCTAACCGATGGTGGAGGCGTCGATGACGAATCGGTAGCGGACGTCCGAGGCGAGAACGCGCTCATAAGCGTCATTGATCTTGCTTGCCGGAATGAGCTCGATCTCCGCACCAAGGCCGTGCTCGGCACAGAAGTCCAGCATTTCCTGCGTTTCGCGGATACCACCAATTGCGGAACCGGCGAAGCGGCGACGGCCGCCTATGAGGGCGAAGGCGTTCACCGGCAGTGGCTCGGCCGGTGCGCCGACGTTGACGAGCGTTCCGTCCAGTGCCAGCAACTGAAGGTAGGCGCTGATGTCGATGGATGCACTGACCGTGTTGATGATCAGGTCAAATGTGCCGGCAAGCTGTTCAAAGGTGGCGGGGTCGCTGGTCGCGAAGTAGTGGTCCGCGCCGAGCTTAAGGCCGTCCTCCATCTTTTTCAGGGACTGCGACAGGACCGTCACTTCGGCGCCCATGGCGTGGGCGATCTTGACGCCCATGTGGCCCAGGCCGCCCAAGCCTATGATGGCGACCTTCTTGCCCGGACCCGCACCCCAGTGATGCAGCGGGGAAAACGTCGTGATGCCGGCGCAAAGCAGCGGAGCAGCAACGTCCAGGTCCAATCCTTCCGGGATGGTCACCACGAAGTCTTCGTTCACGACCACATTGCTTGAGTAGCCGCCCTGGGTGATGGTGCCGTCGCGGTCAACCGAGCCGTAGGTACCCACGTTGCCATTGAGGCAGTACTGTTCCTCCCCGGCAAGGCAGTTCCTGCATTCCTTGCAGGAGTTCACCATGCAGCCAACACCGACACGATCGCCGACCTTGTGCTTGGTGACTTCGGAGCCAACCTCCGTGACGATGCCGGCGATTTCGTGGCCCGGTACCAGGGGATACTGTTGGGGGCCCCAGTCGCCGCGAACGGTATGGATATCCGAGTGGCAGATGCCCGCGAACTTGATATCGATATGGACGTCGTTCGGCCCAACCTCACGGCGTTCAATGGTGGTCAGGGTCAGGTCGCCCGTGGCCGAAGGTGAAGCAAATGCGGAAGCGGTAGGCATGTTTCTCCTGCGTATCTGTCTTTAGTGGATGTTTCCATCTAACACTCTTTGGCTGAACGTAAGGAGTCACTGCTGTTAGGGGTAATGACAGACCCTCCCTTGGGGCGTGTATACCTGTCAGGTGGTTTTCGGTTTGGGTGCTGGCGCTTGCGGGCAACGCGCTACAGGCCGAGGCGGCGGGCCGGGGCTTTGCCGGCGACGGCCCGGATGCGGGCGACGGCCCGGATGCGGGCGACGGCGGCGGGTCGGGGGTTTTGCGGCGTGGTTCTTTGTGGCCCGGTTGTTTAGGGCCTCCACGGCTCCAGTCAGGAGGCGCTGAGCTGGTTTCGATGAGTTTTCCACATAGCTCGATGTGGGGCTAACGGGTGTGGGTTGGTGGTGACAGGCTTTTTGTATGGAAATGAAGGGGCAGGTACTCACGCGGCAGGCTGGTTTCTCTGACGCGTCCGCCCGGTCTGAACCTCCGGCAGGCCAGTTCCGGCCCGCTGGACCACCTGCCACTGTGTCCTTGCCCGGGCATGACAGCCAAGCCCTCCATAACGAGGGCAGCGGGTCCGGGTCTGATTCCGGTGGTGCTGTCCTGGGACTGAGGCAAGCACTCAGTGAAGGTTCCGTCTTCGAGGCGGGTTCCGTAACTGAGGTGGGTGCCGTCTTTGAGGTGGGCACCGTATCTGAGGTGGGTTCCTTTCTTGATGATGCTTTTGAAGCCTTGACCGGGTTGCGGGATTCGGCCGCGGGGGATGCCCGGTTGTTCGGGTTCGCGGAGGCCGCGGATTTCGCCGGCAGGGTCGAGGAGATTTCCCGGTGCGTGGAATACATCCAGATCGTCGCGGCCCAAGCTGTGGAACGGACCCGGAGTGAGGCGCAGGCGCGACAATCCAGGCCGTCCAGACCGTCCAGTGCCCAGGAATGGCGAACAGGATGGACCGAACCCGCAGCACAGGGAGCCGGCCCTACCCCGGACACTCGAACTGCTGCAGGTGAAGGAGGCAGCGCCGGTGCCGGTGACGGTGGCAGCGTGTTGGATGATGGGTACCGGAACGCGGCGGAGTTCCTTCGGGCCCGGTTGCGGATCGGTATCGGTGAAGCCCGGCGCCGGCTCGCTCTCGCCCCCGTCCTGCTCACCAGCACTGGAACCACCGGGCAGGACATCCCCGCACGACGCGAAGAACTCGCCACCGCAGTCCACACCGGGCAAGTCTCGTCCCGCTCCGCGACGATCATCAGCACTGCCCTGGACAAAGCCCAACACTTCACCGACCAGGACACCCTCGCCGGCATGGAACACGCCCTGACCACCACCGCCGCGCAGTCCGACCCCGACTTCCTCGCCACCATGGCCCGACGCTGGACCGACTACATCGACCACGACGGCCCCGAACCCACCGAAGAAGCCCTCCGCCACGTCCAAGGCGCGTTCCTCCGCCGCCGACGCCGCCACGGACTGCACCACCTGGAAATCTTCGCCACCACCGAACAATACGAAATCCTCGCCACCGCCATGAACGTCGCCACCAACCCCCGCCTCACCACCACCCCAGGCACCAGCACCGCCGACACCAACAGCACCCCGGGGCCGGAGCTGGACCGACGCTGCCGGGCCCAGAAACTCCTCGACGGCCTCGTCGGCGCCTGCACCCTGGCCATGACCACCGGGAAACTACCCACCAACGGCGGACTCCGACCCCAACTCACCATCACCATCGCCCACCACGAACTCTTCCAACAACTCACCCGTACCAGCGCCACAGAACCCAACACCACGAACCAGCCAAGCCCCCGCAAGACCCCCAGCACCAGCACCGGCGCGGGTACCAGCACCGGCACCGGCGCGGGTACCAGCACCGGGACAGCGACGTTCACCGGCCCCATGCACCCGAACACCATCCGGAAAATAGCCTGCGACGCCGAGATCCTGCCCGTCCTGCTCGGCACCGATTCCCAAATACTCGACATCGGCCGCAGCACCCGGATCTTCCCACCCCACATCCGCAAAGCCCTCACCGCCCGCGACGGCGGCTGCGCCTTCCCCGACTGCACCATGCCCGCACCCTGGTGCGAAGCCCACCACATCACCTACTGGACACACGGCGGCACCACAGGCACAGAGAACGGCGTCCTGCTCTGCTCACACCACCACCACCTCATCCACAAAGAACAATGGAAAATCCGCGTCCAAACCGGCGCCCCCTGGTTCACACCCCCACCCCACATCGACCCCCACCAAACACCACGCCGCAACCACCACCACACACCACTCAGAACATAGAAAAAGCCATGCCGGACCAAAGATGGCACCGCGACGACAGCTCATCCAGCTTTTGGCACCACGCCAAATGGCCGATTCCTGTGCGGGGTGCAAGCCCAGCCCTAGCAAACCCATCCCAAGCTGCCCCACAGCGCATCTGAAGGCAAAGAAATAGGATCCCCTGGATGGTTCCAGGGGATCCTTGGCGCCGAGAGTGGCGGCTGGGCAGTGGGCTTTATCGGCCCCCTCCTCCAATAACCCCTGCTTCAACGGCCTTGGTCACGGCATCGGCTTCTGCCTGAGTGAGTTTTCCGTCCGTGACGGCCTTGTCCAGCCGGGTCTTCAGGGCGGCGGCGCGCTCTGCTTTACCTTCGGAACGGATCTCTTCCAAAGCGGTGGTGACCTTGGCCTCGTCAACGCCGAGTGAAGACGCGAGAGACTTGGCCAATGCGGCCTCGCGCTCGGCCGGGTCGGGCTTGCTTCCCTGCGTTCCTTCAGCCGGCGGCGTGGTCGGCTTGTTGGCCTGGCGGAAAGCCTTCAGGGCGTCCGCGACCTTGGTCTCGTCTACCCCCAGCTTCGTGGCCAGTTCCTGCGCGATTTTTCCACCGTCCCGCTCGTGGCCATGCCCCCCAGGCTTTCCAGCATGGTCCGAGGGGGTGGTGGTCGCATCAGCGGAGGATGTCGTGCTAGGTGTTGGCGTGGTAGCTGCTGTTGCAATGCTGGTCACACCCAGTCCGGCGCCCAGGGCCAGCGCTCCGGCTGCGACCCCGAGGGTAATTCTCTTTGTTCTCGACATGTACCTCTCCTCAAATCCGTTGATACGGCTGTTGTCTGAGGGACGGTCCAATGGCCGTCCTCTTAACACGATGAGGCCCCAACCCCAGACCATCCTGTCCGAAACCTATGACCTGGCTGTGAATGCAGCTTTGGACGGCAAGCAGGGAGCGATGTCAGCCCACCCGGTCCAAGGCGTCCAGAAGCCTTTTGACGGAACCGCCCAGGTTCCATTCGGTGGCGAGCTGCTCCAACCCGGAACGGGCATCGCCGCGAACGGGAACAAGTTCCGCGCCCGCTTCCTCCAAGGTGGGCACCTTCAGGTCCCGGACAACATTGACGACGGCGGGGGCGACCTTGAGATAGTCCGCCGCACCTGACAGTTTGGCGCGGATTGAAGCCGACAATCCGCCGTCGGGGTCCTCTGCCGCTTCAAGCAAACCCTCCAGCGATCCATGCTCGCCCAACAGGCCGGCAGCGGTTTTTTCGCCGATTCCCGCCACCCCGGGCAGGCCGTCGGAAGCGTCGCCGCGGAGGGTGGCGAAGTCGGCGTACTGCTGCGGCAGAACCCTGTATTTGCCGACCACTACTGCCTCGGTGACCGTTTCCAGGTTCTTCATTCCGCGGGCCGTGTAGATAACCCTGATGGCACGCTGGTCGTCGACCAACTGGAAGAGGTCCCGGTCGCCGGTCACGACATCCGTTGGGTACGGGGCCAGGCTGGCGTACGTACCCACCACGTCGTCCGCTTCATACCCGTCTACGCCCACCACCGCTATCCCGGCGAGATCCAGCACTTTGCGGATCAGGGGTATCTGCGCCTCGAGCGTGTCCGGTACTTCTTCGACGTCGGGAGCGTCAGGAATGATTTCCGCTACGCGGTGCGCTTTGTAGCTCGGGATCAGGTCGACGCGCCATTGCGGACGCCAGTCGTTGTCCCAGCAGGCGACCACGTGCGTGGCCTCGTAATCGGTGACGAGACGGGCGATCATGTCCATCAGGCCCCGTACTGCGTTGACCGGGGTTCCGTCCGAACGCCGGATGGAATCCGGGACACCGTAGAAGGCGCGGAAGTAAAGGGAGGCTGTATCCAGGAGCATCAGTCGAGGCATACCTGATCCTGACATGTCCGGGGTGAAATCCACAGGAAGCACGGTGGGTTCAGGCGCGGCAGGGCCGATGACTTGAACCCCAGTGTGAGCCGCATTACGATGTAACGAGCGATAATAGAACAGCGTGTTCTATTATCGAACAAATAAGTCTCAAGCAGCCCACAAAGAAGTGAGGAAAGCCCGTGCAGTTCCACCACCACGGTTATGTATCAGGTGACCCGCGGGTCGAGCCGGCCGCCGGCGTCGGAATCAACCGGCCGGCAGCGCTTCCGGACGAAGTCGATGTCCTCATCGTGGGCACTGGTCCTGCCGGGATGTTGACGGCGGCCCAGCTCGCGCAGTTCCCCGGAGTCACCACGCGCATCATCGAGCGTCGTCCAGGCCGCCTGGCCATTGGCCAAGCCGATGGCATCCAGGCCCGCAGCGTCGAGACATTCCAGGCATTTGGCTTCGCGGAACGGATCACTGCCGAGGCCTATCGCATCACCGAAATGGCGTTTTGGAAACCGGATCCGGCAGATCATTCCCGCATCGTCCGGTCTGCACGTGCCGTGGACGATCCCGCGGGTATCAGCGAATTTCCGCACTTGATCGTGAACCAAGCCCGCGTACTCGACTACTTTGCCGAGTTCATGGCCAACTCCCCCACCCGCATGGTCCCGGACTACGGATACGAGTTCCACAGCCTGAAGGTCACCGGCGAGGGCGACTACCCCGTTGAGGTAACCCTCGGTCACACCACTGGCCCCAACGAGGGCCAGGAACGCGTCATCCGCGCCAAGTACGTCGTGGGTGCCGACGGCGCCCGGAGCAAGGTCCGCGAGTCCATCGGCTGCCATTTGGCAGGAGACCAAGCGAACCACGCATGGGGCGTCATGGACGTCCTCGCCGTCACAGATTTTCCGGACATCCGCACCAAGTGCGCCATCCAGTCCGGCTCCGGCGGCAGCATCCTGCTGATCCCGCGCGAGGGCGGGCACCTGTTCCGCATGTACGTGGATCTCGGCGAGGTCGCCGCAGATGACCACGGCGCGGTGCGGAAAACCACCATCGAGCAAATCATTGCCAAAGCCAATGACATCCTGCACCCGTACACGCTGGATGTTCGAAACGTCGCCTGGCACAGTGTCTACGAAGTCGGCCACCGCCTCACAGACAGGTTCGACGACGTTCTGCCGGAGGAACGCGGCACCCGCACACCACGTGTGTTCATCACCGGCGACGCGTGCCACACCCACTCCGCCAAGGCCGGACAGGGAATGAACGTCAGCATGCAGGACGGGTTCAACATTGGCTGGAAACTTGGACACGTCCTTGAGGGCCGCAGCCCCGAGTCCCTGCTGGACACCTACTCCGCGGAACGTCAGGTTGTGGCCAAGAACCTCATCGACTTCGACAAGCAATGGTCCACGCTCATGGCCAAGAAGCCCGAAGAGTTCGAGGACCCGGCGGAGTTGGAAACCTTCTACACGAGTACTGCAGAATTCCCCGCCGGCTTCATGACCCAGTACGCGCCTTCGGTGCTGGTCGCCGAGCCGCGCCACCAGGAACTCGCAGCGGGTTTTCCGATCGGCAAACGCTTCAAATCCGCCCCGGTCCAACGGGTCTGCGACACCAATCCCATGCACCTGGGCCACCACGCCAAGGCAGACGGGCGGTGGCGGATCTATGTCTTCGCCGACGCTGCCGAAGCAGGCGCGCCTGGCCCTGTGGCGGACTTCGCCGAGTGGATCGCGAACTCGCCGGATTCACCGCTGGCCGCGACGCCGTCGGGCCTTGACCGTGACGCCTGGTTCGACGTCAAGGTGATTTACCAACAAGACCACACCCAGGTGGACATCAACTCCGTCCCCGCAGCGTTCAAACCGACAGTGGGACCGTTCAAGCTCACCTACCTCGAGAAGGTCTTCGGTACCGACCCGGCCAACGACATTTTCGAGTTGCGCGGCCTCAGCCGTGACGGCGTCGTGGTGGTTGTCCGCCCGGACCAATATGTCGCCAACGTTCTGCCCTTGACCGCGACGGCGGAACTCGCCGGCTTCTTCGCGCCGCTGCATTCGACGCAACGGTCCGCGAAGAACGTTGCGGAGGGTTTGGTGGGCCACCCAGCCTAAGGCTGCCTGAAGAGCCCGGGAGAGCACGTCCACTCCCGGGCGGCCTGTCCACAGGTGTCGGAGCCCAAAAGTGTCGGAGCGGTCAGGCAGAATAAATGTCATGGGGCGTTGGAGTGAAGAGAGAGTCATCAGCGCCGCCCCCGATTCCTCGTCCCTCGCCGCAGCCCGCAAACTGGCTCACCCGGGGCCGTGGTCAGATTCGGGGAGCAACGATGTCCTGGTGTGGGGCAAGTGCCAAGGCAGCGGAAAGACGCCTTATCAGGTGAGCGTGGACGTCGTTGCTCCTGCCTACAGATGCTCGTGCCCCAGCCGGAAGTTTCCCTGCAAGCATGCTTTGGCCTTGCTGCTTCTCTGGGCCCGGGGCGAAGCAGCAGAGGCGGGGACTGAAACAGCTGACTTTGCTCAGGAATGGGCAGCCCAACGCGCCGATCGCGCCACGGCCAAGGAACAGCGGCAATCCAGTCAAGCGGTGGACCCGGAAGCGCAAGCCAAGCGACTTGCCGCGCGGCTTGCCCTGATGGACGTCGGAATTTCCGATTTCGCCCGCTGGCTGACTGACGTAGTCCGGACCGGGCTGGCTGCGGCGCGGAAACAACCCTATCCCTGGTGGGACGCCGTGGCGGCGCGCCTGGTGGACGCCCAGCTCCCTGGGCTGGCCGAACAAGTGCGCCAGATGGCGTCGGATATCCATGGGAGGACGGACTGGGCTGACCACCTGCTCGTCAACATTGGCCGCTGGTGGGCCATGACCAAGGCTTGGTCGCAGAAAGACGGCCTTACCCCTGCGGAATTCGCTGACCTCAAAGCTGCTGTTGGTTGGGCCACTCCGTCTTCGGAGGTCCAGGACACAGAGGCGCTGGCCGGCCCCTGGCTCGTTTTGGGCGCCCACCGCAGTGATGACGGCAGGCTTCAGCAACAGAGGACCTGGCTTCGTTCACCCGACGGAATTGTCGTCGTCGTCCTTGACTTCGCCAGCCAGGGCCAGAGCCTCGCTACACCGCAACTCTCGGGCGCCGTACTGGAGGCAACCATAGCCCGTTATCCGGGCTCGGCCCCACAGCGGGCCATGTTCACCAGTCCCATCGCCCCGCAGGGCGTGGTGACAACACTTGGCGACGGCGGCAACGTCGAGCAGGCGCTCCAGCATGAGGCGGCCGCGGTGGCAGCCTCCCCGTGGAGGGTCCGGCATCCTGTGCTGTTGAGCGACGTGACGATCACCCCTGAGGGCAACGGCTGGATCCTCGACTCCGATGGCCGGGCGCTTCCCTTGGCCGACGCGCCCTTGGATTCGCTGCTGGCCATCACTGGCGGCCACCCGGTTGACGTCTTCGGCGAGCTAGAAGACGGCCACTTCCGTCCGTTGACTGTGGTCATCGAAGGCGAGGTCATGACGCCATGACATGGTTCGAGGAACTGCGCATCAGTTCGCTGGTGGGCACCGGAAGGCAGGATGCTCCATCGCCGCCTCCTGAATTGGGTGTTCGTGTCCCCGCTGGATTGTCCCGTGAAGAGTCGCTTCTGGACCAGGCCGCACTCGCCGACGTCGTGAGCCGCGCTTCCCGGGCAGTCTCCCTGCCGGGAACGGCCCGTCGCGTAACGCCGGCGCCAGTGGACCCAGCTCCAGCGGCCAGTGGCGAGGCAGCCCGCCTCCTTGAACTTCTCCTCAACCAGCCCCCTGTTGCTTTGGATCTTAGGAACCAGCTCGTAGCGGATTGGTTGCTGTTGGCCTCGGAGTCGCAGCGGCGGGTTCCGCGCCGCCTGCTCCCGGCGCTGTTCACGTTGGCTGCAAGGAGTTCGGAGGTCTACGGGGTGTTGGAACCGGCCATCGGAACCAGAGGCCGCTGGCTCCAGGATGTCAGCCCGGCGTGGTCGCCCGAGCCGGCGCCGATGCATACAGTTGCCACTGCTGATGCCGGCGATGCATCCGAATCCAAAGAACCCGTTGTAACGGCCCGCGCCCGGCTGGCCTCCGAGTGGAACTCCCTGAGTGCCAGGACGCGCGTCAGCCTCCTGAAAAGTGTTGGGGCCGAGCTCAGCGACGATGACGAAGAGCTGCTGGAACGGGGTCTGGACGACAAAGCCAAGGGAGTGCGGGAACTGGCCGCCGAGCTTCTGGACCGGCTTCCGGAGAGCGCGCGGGCGGGCCGTATGGCTGCCCGACTCACGCCCCTTCTCCAGGTAAGGGGCTTGTTGAACAAGCGCTTCGAGATCGATCTTCCATCGGAACCTGACGCCGCTGCACTGCGGGACGGGATCGCACCTGACCCCCGCAGTGGCGAGCCAAACCGGCTGGCCCGCTTGGACACCATTGTTCTTGGGGCCCCCTTGGAGGTGTGGACCGCAGTGTCCGGGAAAGGTCCCGAGGCAACAGTGGCCCTCCTCAAGGACGAGCCCCGGATTTTGGACCTGCTCACTGCCGTCGCTTCAAACAGGAACAACCTTGAATGGGCGCGGGCGCTGCTCACGGTCCGGACCGACGCCAGGCTCCTGCATTGCCTGCCGGTTGCTGAGCGCGAGCGTTGGTTGGAACGTCACATCCGACAGGGCGTTGACGAGCCATTGTCCTTGGCTTCTTTGCTGCGCGACGTTCCAGTGCCCTGGAGCAACAGCTTGGCTGAGGCCGTACTGAAGGTCGTTTCCGACAAAGACGGTGGTCGTCTGGCGTCCATGCTTTTCGATGTCCTTCCCACAGCCCTCCCACCGGAGTCCGCTGACTCGTGCCGGCGCTTGCTGGAGCGGAGCGATGACGACGCCGCCCGGCGTCGGGTTCTCCGCGACGCCGTCCAATATCAATCATTCAAACAATCCCTGACGGAGGCCTTCCGATGACCGCTGAACAAAACGGAGCTGAGGTTCTTCGCGCCCATGCCGAGGACGCGTACGCTGACGAACTCAACGCATTGGCCGCTGTTGACGATCGTCCGCGCCCTCCCAGCTGGCAGCTCTCGCCGTGGGCCGTCACCACCTATATCCTGGGTGGCACGCTGGCCAACGGGGTGCAGATCACCCCGAAGTACCTCGGCTCAGGGCGCCTGGTGGAAATCGCCGTGGCATCGCTGGCCACCGACAGGGCGCTCCTGCTGCTTGGGGTACCAGGAACGGCCAAGACCTGGCTCGGGGAACATCTGGCTGCCGCTGTTTCCGGCTCCTCAACGCTGGTTGTTCAGGGAACTGCCGGCACCCCGGAGGAGGCGATGCGTTACGGCTGGAACTACGCACGACTGCTGGCCGAGGGACCGTCCCGGACCGCCATGGTGCCAGGGCCCGTCATGCGTGCCATGGAAGCCGGAAGCCTGGTCCGGGTTGAGGAGTTGACCCGTATTCCTTCCGACGTGCAGGACTCCCTCATCACCATCCTGAGCGAAAAGACCCTGCCCATCCCCGAACTCAATGAAGAGGTTCAGGCCCGGAAGGGATTCAACGTCATCGCCACAGCCAACAACCGGGACAAAGGCGTCAACGACTTGTCCTCAGCACTCCGGCGGCGATTCAACACCGTGGTCCTGCCCCTCCCGGACAGCATCGACCAGGAAGTGGAGATCGTCACCACGCGCGTCCGCAGCCTGGGTGAGGCCCTGGAGCTCCCAGCAGATCTTGCCGCCCTGTCCGAGATCCGGCGGGTGGTGACCGTGATGCGTGAGCTTCGTTCCGGCGTGACGCAGGACCAGCGGACCACCATCAAGTCACCATCTGCCACGCTGTCCACTGCGGAAGCGATTTCCGTGATGACCAACGGACTGTCACTTGCAGCTCACTTCGGTGATGGAACCGTCAGGGCGGACGACGTTGCGGCGAGTTTGGTGGGCGCGGTGATCAAGGATCCGGTGCAGGATCGTGTCATCTGGCAGGAATACCTGGAAACGGTGGTCCGGAACCGGCCCGAATGGAAGGACCTGTACCGGGCCTGCCGCGATCTCGAATCCTCGAAATAGGCCATGACGGACGTCCATATTCTGGGAATCCGGCATCACGGACCCGGATCGGCGCACTCGGTGGCTGAGGCTCTGACGACGCTGCGGCCGAGCCTGGTCCTGGTGGAAGGACCGCCCGAACTCGACCAGGTCATGTCTCTGGTTGCGGATCCCGACATGGTCCCTCCCGTCGCCGGCCTGATCTACGCCGTCGACGAACCGCGGCTGGCTTCCTTCTATCCCATGGCCACTTTTTCGCCCGAGTGGGTTGCCATCCGGTGGGCGCTGTCCACCGGAACGCCGGTTCGCGCCATGGACCTCCCGGCTACCCATTCCCTTGCCCTCAACGCTGTATCCGGCCCGGCCCGGCCGGAGGGAGCTACGGATCCGGAAGAGGGACTGTCCGGCGAGCCTGAAAACGGCGACGACGACTCCACCGACGGCGGTATGCCCGCCACTCCCCCGCACCAGGCCTACCGCCCCGACGCTATCGGCCTCCTGGCAAAAGCGGCCGGCTACAGTGACGCCGAGCGCTGGTGGGAAGACGCGGTGGAGCACCGCGGTTCAGACCCTTCAGAACGGTTCGAGGCTCTCATCGATGCGATCAGGGAAATCCGGGCAACCGACGACCGCCCCGCTGACCATCCGGACGTCGTGGAAAACAACCGCAGGGAAGCGGCCATGAGACGTATCCTGCGGGCCGCCATGCGGGAAGGTCATGACAGGATCGTGGTCGTGTGCGGCGCCTACCATGCGCCTGCATTGGTCCCCGCCGGCTTTCCACCGGCTTCTGCTGATAACAAAGTCCTCTCAGGCCTTCCCAAGGTCAAGGTAGCGGTGACGTGGGTTCCATGGACTTCAGACCGCCTCAGCCTGCACAGCGGATACGGAGCCGGTGTCACAGCCCCGGGCTGGTACCAGCACCTCTTTGAGCACTGGATGGCGCGGGATACAGACAAAGACGTGGCCACAACATGGCTGGTACGTGTAGCCCATGCTTTGCGCAGGCAGAATCTGGACTCATCCACGGCCTCGGTGGTGGAAGCCAGCCGCATGGCCACCGCTTTGGCCGCTGTCCGCGGCCGGCCAAGTCCGGGACTCCCCGAGCTCGACGACGCCGCCCAGGCCGTCATGTGTGATGGGTCCGCACTTCCTTTGGAACTGGTGTATTCGGAACTGACTGTTGGCAAGGATCTTGGCATCGTTCCGGACACCGTGCCGACGCTGCCGTTGTTCGCGGACCTGGCTGCCAATCAACGGAAACTGCGCATGAAACCCGGTGCGATGGAAGAGGTCATGATCCTCGACCTGCGAAAACCGAACCAGTTGGCACGCTCGGTCCTGCTCCACCGGCTGGCGCTTTTAGGCGTGGACTGGGGCATGCCCACGGACACCGGCCGGACCACGGGCACATTCAAAGAGGCCTGGACCCTTCGATGGAGGCCCGAGCTGGCAGTGGGCTTGGTGGAGGCCAGCCGTTACGGCACCACGGTCGCTTCTGCCGCGGCAGCCTACGTCTCGGAACAAGCCCAGGCTGCGGAAGGGTTGCCCACCCTGGGAGCCCTGTTGGAAAGTTGCCTCCTGGCCGACCTTCCCGAGGGCATAGCCGGCGTCGTGTCCGCTTTGGCCGCCCGCACGGCGCTCCAGCAGGACGTGCCTCCACTGTTGGAGACCATCGCGCCACTGGCCCGTACCTGCAGGTATGGCAACGTTCGCAGTGTGGACATCAACGAGGTCCGGAAAATACTGGAAGCCACCGTGGTCCGGGCATGCGTAGGCCTGCCGACTGCCTGCGCCGGGCTGGATGACGACGCGGCAACTGCCATGCGCCGGGCCATCGACGCGGCGCAGGATGGCATGACGTTGCTGCCCGGACTGCCCATGGATGATTGGCACGCCGCTTTGGGCACCGTAGCGGCATCGGACAAGATCCATGGCTCGGTCGCAGGCCGGGCGACCAGGCTGCTCCTGGATGCCGGATTGCTGAACCCCGGCGAAGTGGCGGCCAGTCTGAGCCGGCGGCTGTCGGTCGCGACGCCCGCCCCCGAGGCCGCTGCATGGCTGGACGGTTTCCTGTCAGGCGACGCAACCTTGTTGATCCATGACGAGCGTCTGTTGAGACTTGTCGATGAATGGGTTGATGGTGTTCGCGACGATGTTTTTGAGGACGTCCTGCCTCTGCTTCGCAGGACTTTTTCTGCTTTCAGCCGTCCTGAACGGCGCGGGATTGGTGAGCAACTCAGTCGCACCGTCAACGCCGCCGATGCCACCGCTACACTGCATCTGGACATGGCGGCAGCAGGCCCGGCGATCAGTACGATGGCGCGGATTCTTGGTTGGGAGGCCATGGCGTGACCGAGATTCCTGAGAGAGGCGTTGAGTCCCGCGACCGTTTGGTCCGCTGGCGTTTGGTGCTGGGCGGGGATGATGCGGACGGAATTTCCGCCGACGGCGCCCCGGTGCAGTTGTCCGGGGATGACGCACGCCGCGACCAAGCACTTGAGGCACTCTACGGCGATGGTTCGTCGCGCCGAAGTGGCCTTGGATCCTCCAGCCCCCGGGTAGCCCGGTGGCTGGGTGACATCCGGGGCTACTTCCCGTCCTCCGTCGTCCAGGTCATGCAGGCCGATGCCATGGACCGGCTCGGCCTCCGGCAATTGCTCCTGGAACCCGAGATGCTGCGCACGGTGCAGCCGGACATCAATCTGGTCAGCACATTGGTGGGACTTGGCCGGGTGATTCCCGAAGCTTCCCGGGAAACTGCCCGCTCGGTGGTACGCCAGGTAACCAAGGAACTGGAGGACAGGCTCCGCGCCAAAACCATACAAGCCGTCTCCGGGGCCCTGAACCGCTCAGCCCGGACCCGCAGGCCCAAGCACCGGGACATTGACTGGGACAGGACAATCGCGGCCAATCTCAAGCACTACCAACCCGATTACCGGACGGTGGTTCCTGAACGGCTCATTGGCCATGCCAGGCGCAGTTCCGAGATCCAGCGCGAGATCATCCTGTGCATCGATCAGTCAGGATCCATGGCTGCGTCGGTGGTGTATTCGAGCGTTTTCGGTGCCGTGCTCAGTTCCCTGCCCTCCGTCAATACCCGCTTGGTGGTCTTCGATACAGAAGTTGTGGACCTGACCGATGAACTGGATGATCCCGTGGACGTCCTCTTCGGGGTGCAACTGGGAGGCGGTACGGACATCAACCGTGCCCTCGCCTATTGCCAGGATCAGATCACCAAGCCCGCCGAGACCATCCTGGTATTGATCAGCGATCTTTACGAGGGCGGGATAGCCGAGGAAATGTTGCGGCGGGCAGCGTCCATTGTCGGGGGCGGAACCACCATGATCGCGTTGCTGGCGCTGAGCGACAGTGGCCACCCCTCTTTCGACTCACAGCACGCTGCAGCGCTGGCCGGTATCGGGGTACCGGCGTTCGCCTGCACCCCGGACCTCTTTCCGGAGATGATGGCTGCAGCCATCGAACGCAGGGATGTCGGAGAGTGGGCGGCCTCCCAGGACATACCAACAACCCATGAACCCTAGGCTGCCCGCACGGAATCCGGTGGGATCTGGCGGAGGATGCCAAAGGGCGCGAGAATGGGCAGGTGGTCACTCCACGTGCCAGCGGGACCGGCGACACCATGAACCAGGCGGCCCGCAAAATACAACGCGTCTACCTCACTTTGACGCTGGGTAATACGGTTGCGGCGTCCTTCATCTGGGGCATCAACACACTGTTCCTGTTGGACGCCGGCCTCAGCAACCTTGAGGCTTTTGCAGCCAATGCGTTCTTCACCGCCGGCATGGTCCTTTTCGAAATACCCACCGGCGTGGTGGCCGACGGCTGGGGACGGCGAGCCTCGTTCCTCCTTGGCACCGTGACACTGGCCGGTTCCACCTACCTGTACTACCTGCTGTGGCAGGTCTCGGCGCCCTTCTGGATGTGGGCGGTCGCGTCGGTCCTCCTTGGCCTTGGATTCACGTTCTTCTCCGGGGCCGTGGAAGCGTGGCTTGTTGATGCCCTTCGCTTCTCAGGGTACGAGGGCGGACTTGAATCCGTACTCGGCCGCGGCCAGATGGTCCAAGGCGTCGCCATGCTTCTGGGTTCCGTGGCCGGCGGAGTCATAGCTCAAGCAACCAACCTTGGCGTGCCGTTCCTCTTGCGCGTCCTGGTGTTGCTCGCCATGTTCGCTGTCGCCTTTGGGCTCATGCACGACGTCGGGTTCGAACCTGAGCGCTCCACGCACCCACTGCGCGCCACCCGGGCGGTTCTCACGGCCTCGATCGAGAACGGCTTGAAGAACCCACCCGTCCGGTTCGTGATGCTGGCCGCTCCCTTCAGTGCCGGCGTCGGGATCTATGTGTTTTACGCATTGCAGCCTTACCTGTTGGATCTCTTTGGCGACCCGCACGCGTATTCGATCGCCGGCCTCGCAGCAGCAATTGTTGCCGGCTCGCAGGTCCTGGGCGGTTGGCTTGCCCCGCATGCCCGGCGGCTTTTCCATAAGCGCACTTCTGTGTTGATCCTGGGCGGACTGGCTGGCTTCGTGGTCCTGTTGGTCCTTGGATTCATCCACAGTTTTTGGATTGCCTTGCTACTGTTGGCGCTATGGGGCGTGATGGGCTCGGCGGTCACCCCAGTCCGCCAGGCGTACGTCAATGACATGATCCCGTCCAAGCAGCGCGCCACTGTCCTCAGCTTTGACTCCTTGATGGGCTCAAGTGGAGGTGTGGTGATCCAGCCGCTCCTGGGCCGTGGCGCCGATCTGTTTGGATACCCGGCCTCCCTGGCCATGGCCGGGGTCATTGAGCTCCTTGCCGTGCCGTTCCTGCTGGCAAGCCGCAAGCAGGGTGCAGCGGCCGACCACGCCAGCACGGCCGAAACCAACCAGAACTACTGAAAGCGTTGTCGACACGTGATCTCATTGCAGCAGGACTCCGAAGGATTCATCCGGATGAAGAGGCATTTTCCTTCGAGCGTATCGGTGGCAATCGACTTCGCCGATGGAACCCGTGAAGTCGTTGCCGGCAGCCGGCTCAACGCGATCTACGATGAAGCGTTGGCTGCCTACAGGGCGGGAAACCACCTCGATGCCAAGGGCTTCAACCGGGGTCCTGCCAAGAAAGTCCAGCAGTCCATTGAGTTTGTCCAGGTCTCCAAGGGAATGGGCCAGCCGCTACCTTCGCCCTGAGGCATGATCCACGCAGAACGGCGTCCACGGTCTGGCTTCGAGCCGGCCTTCCGGAATCTCAACCCCGCAGACCTCGCAACTGCCATAGTGTCCTGCCGCGATCCGCTCCAGCGCGGCGTCGATTTGCTCCAACCCCTGCCTGCTTTGGTCAAGCAGGGCTGATGCCTGGGACAGCTCGAAGGCTATGGTGCTGCCCTCTGGATCATGTTCGTCGTCCACGTTGGAATCCTGCCGTGCCATGCTGACCGACGTGATGTCGCTTCGAAGGGCCGCGAGGAGAGTGAGCCGGCGTTCGCGCTCCTGCAGCAGGAGCAGCCGGAACCGCCCTGCATCAACCACGGCTGCTCATAGGTCTACAGTGCCGCTTTCACCAACACTGAACCGCGAATTGGTGACCTTGGACTTGACCCATTGAAGGACGGTAGCTGCAGTGCCTCCGGGACTGGTCCAATATTCCGCGGAATCCGAGTCCACGCGGAGGAGGCATACCTCGGGAGTGTCGGGGCCGTCAGGGAACCACGCCTCAACTACCTGGTTCCACATGTGATGGATTGTGGCCCGGTCGGTGACAACCTCGGCCTTGCCCGCGACCGAGACCCATTCGGTGTTTTTTCCGAAAGACACATTGACCCGGGGATCCTGCCGGACATGGGAAACCTGGGAGGTTTCCAGTCCCGTAAAGAACCACATGTCGCCGTCGTCCTGGACTTCCTGCACGGCCAGGGGCCGGCTGACCAAGGCGCCGTCTTCATTGATGGTGGTCAGCATCCCGATTTTGGAAGCGTTGATGATGTCCGTGACTTTGCTGATGCCCTGCTCTTCCGTCATGTTCGGCTCCACTTCCCATTGGCAGGGGACTCTCCCCCGCCAACAGCCTATTAGTAAGTTTGCTTATTTACTAGGCGGGCAAGGGATGAACCGCCCGAAGCGGGGTGATCCGGCTGAGCCGGGAATCATGACGGTGTCCCATCCGTTCTCTTCATAAGCGAACTGCCGTCGGCAGACGCGCGTGCCCGGGCACGGGCAGGCATAGCACTAGGAAGTTTGGGGACTGCCATGATGTTGAACGAAACTGTTGCCCACCTCCGGGCCGCCCATTTGATGGTCCGGGACGCCAAAGAGTGGGATGCGTTGTCCCTGGCTCTCACGGATGCATACATCGCCAAAGACGAGGACCTCGTGGAACAGCTGCTGCCACCGTTCCTGCAATCCTGGCGGACCGTCACCCGCTATGTCCTCCGTGACACTTTCGACAACGCCGGCATCTCCGTAGCCGACCCCAATGACCCGTGGGGAATTGCGGTCCTGAGCACGCGCGGAATCACGGCCGAGCCCCTCCTGTGCGTCGCAACAGCACCCAGTGGGTTCCAGGAAAGTACCGCCGGCCTCCCCGGCATCGGTACGGTGAACCTGGATGGCCTGCGCCTGATGACTTTCCCGGAAACCATGGACAGCTATGCCGAAGCATTGGCGCCCTTGTTCAGCGAGCAGGCTGACCGGGTTCAGCGAGCAGGTTGACCGGATTCAGCGAGCAGGTTGACCGGCACGACGGCCAGGCCCTCAACCCCTTCCCAGTGGGGCGTCAATGACACGGGGAACGTACTCGAGCAACTGCAGCCGGCCGTCGAAGGTGCGGCTCTCCACCATGTCCAAGGCGACATCTGGGTACCCGTCATAGATCCGTTCCCTACCCGTTTTCCCGGTAATTACGGGGAAGACCACCAAGCGGTATCTGTCCACCAGCCCGGCTGACAGAAGTGAACGGCAAAGGCTCAGGCTCCCAAGGGTGCTCAGCGTGCCGGTCCTTGTCCGCTTCATTTCCCGTACCGCGTCCACCGCATCACCGGAGACGAGCTCGGAGTTGGGCCAGGCCAGCGGCTCTTTGAGGGTCGAGGAGAAGATCACCTTGGGCATGGCGGCCAAGCCCATGAGTGTTTCGCCCTCCTCCTTGGAAAACTCCGACCCCGTCTCTGTTGCTTGCCCGGACATGCCGGACATCACCCGGTAGGTGTTTGCCCCCATGAGCAAGGTGAAGTCCTTCTTGGATTCTTCGTCGAGCCATGCCAGGTATTCGGGCCCTTCAAGCCCCCACCAGCCCGGCCACCCCTCGGCTGATGCGTAGCCATCCAGGGAGATAATGAGATCCACCATCAGGGTTGCAGCTTCGTTGCTCATAACAGTCCTCCGGCATGCCCGTCCTTGTTAGCCCGCGCGCAAATCGTAGCCCCGGTGGAATCAGGCGTTCAAGAGCTCTGCTGAATGACCACGAGTACCAGCCCTCCGATGGTGCTGACGAGCCCGACCCCTGTGAGGATCCAACCAAGGATCAACACCGTGTGGTCGTACCGGGGAGGCTCAAGGGAGCACCGTGACGGATGGCAGGCATCGTAGTGGACCACCACGGGTTTGGATCCGGTGCTGCCTTCGTTGGCGGCAACATCCAGCAGGACCTTCCGCTCCTCCTGGTCCTGGTCCACCCAGTGAAGTCCAAGGAAGCCGCCGGCGGCGAACTGCTCGCCGTCCGCAGTCACCCATTGGCACCTTCGGCTGGCGATGATCCACGCCCATACCAGCAGGGGCACACCCGGGACGAACCCCACCCAGGTCATCATTTCCAGGATGGGGCCAAGGAAATCCAAGGATCCGGCCATGACTCGATCCTAAACGGGCCGGCGATCATCGGACACCCGGCGTCCTGGAAGGTGACCGGCCGAACTACGTGCGAGGCTTGTTCCATGGACTTGCACATCCCTCCTTCCCTGACGGTTCCTGCGTCGGAGCTGAGTTGGAGATTCTCCCGCTCCTCGGGGCCGGGCGGACAACACGTCAATACCACCGACAGCCGGGCGGAGCTGACCTGGGATATCGCCGCTTCGACCACCTTGACCGACGAACAACGGCAACTGCTGCTCAAGCGCTTGGGACGGCGGCTCGTAGCGGGCGCGATTACGGTGACAGCGTCTGAGGAGCGGTCGCAGTTGAGGAACCGGGAGCTTGCCCTGGCCAAGCTCGCCGGACTCGTCGCTGCCGGACTTGTACCGGAAACCGTTCGTCGAGCTTCCAAGCCCACCCGCAGTTCAGCCCGCCGCCACCGGGTCGCCAAAGAACATCGATCAGCCACCAAACAGCAACGACGGCGGCCTGCCGCCGAATAGCGCGGCATCTCTTCCGGCGCCGGCGGCAATAAGCCAGCCCAATCTTGCCTTCTCAGTTAGCCACCTTTGACGGTGACCTTGCCGCTGGCTCCAAACCACGCAATGCTGCCGCCTTGGAAATCTTGAACAACAGCGCCGCCGGAAGCGTACTCGTCCGAGGTTGGGTAGCCGAGCGGGCCCTTCTCGTACCCGTGCTGGCCCCACAGGGAACGGATGGCTCCCATGCTGATATGGGTGCCACTGGCCGGCGAGGAGTAGATGGAGCCATTTTCATACGCCTGGCCAACGCCGCCGTTGACCATGCCCGGGATTTCATCCGACACCGGATATCCCAAAACGCCCGTTTCGTAACCGAGGGAGCCCCACTTGATGCGGATCAAGCCTGTGCTGGGGTGGGCTCCCGTTGTGGGAGTGAAGTAGATGGAACCGCCTTCATATGCCTGGCCAATCCCGCCTTTGGCCATGGCCGGGATCTCGTCCGTGGTCGGATAACCGAGGAAGCCCTTCTCGTATCCTGAAGAACCCCAAGCAGCACGTATGGCACCCATGCTGATATGCGCGCCCGTACTTCCACCCCAGTAGATGGATCCGTTCTGGTAGGCCTGGCCCAGGGCTCCCCGGGTCATTGGAACCTCATCGGATGCCGGGTATCCAAGCATTCCATTCTCAAATCCCGTCGATCCCCACTTCCCACGAATAACCCCCGTGCTGAAGAAGGTCCCGGACACCGGCAAGTGATAGATGGAGCCATATTGGAAGGCCTGACCTGCACCGCCGTTTTTGAGGCCATACATTTCGCTGCTGACGGGATCACCGGCGTAGGCCGGCCCGCCGATGGCGGCGTACTTATTCGTAATCGCTCCGAACGGCGAGCTGCTGTAGGGAGTGAAGATGTCATCCACTGCACCCATGATGATGCGGTCACCGGGCCGGTTGGTCTTCAGCAGCCGAACTACGGTGTCCAGGTTCGTGGAGATGCACCCGGCACTGGGGACGTTGCCTGCGTGGAAGAAAATGGCATAGGACGCACCTTGGACCGTGGGCATGTCCGGGTAGCGGTTCCAGTTGATGACGGCGGCTTGCTCGTAGAAGCCTTGGTTCATATATGTCCAGAGGTTCTCGTCCGATTCACCGCCTGCACCCTCGAAGTACTGGTTGTACGTTGGACCGTGTTCGCCTCCCCAGCGGGAAGACGGGTTCACGGTGTAGTACTTCAAGGCGGTTCCCGGATTTGACCTGCCCAAGGCCTCCGTGAAACTGAAACTTCCCGTCGGCGACTTCCACGTGTCTTCCCAGGCCTTGTTCTGCTCAGAAAACCCTTTGGACCCGGCAAATCCTGTGGTCTGCCATTCCTGCGCGTACCCCGAGCCGGACCTGACACAACCCGTGATGACCACTTCGGTCCGGGATCGATCCGTCGCCGTCGCAAAGGTGACCCTGTTGGCCGCGTACGAGGGGTATTTCACCTGCCCGGCGCTGAGGCGCTGGCACGGGCCATAGACCTGCGGAGCCGCTTCCGCAGCCATCGGGAGCACCAGGGAAGCCCCCGCCAACCCCATTGCGAGCACTGCCGCGGACACTATTCTCTTGATCACGAGCATTCCCCCACGAGGTACATCAGGAAGGGTCCATTCGGTCCCCTCTGCAGGTTATGGGACCAGCGGGGAAGTTCCCGGCAGCGCCGTGCCGAAACGGGCCGGGGCGGACGGCAGATAGAGTCATAGCAATGGACAGTGACCTGACAATCGCCGAAATGACAATCCCCGACCAGACTGGAGCCACGCAGCCTACCCAGCAATCCGCAGACCTCGACGACGGCCTGGTCAAAGTTCGGGGCGCCCGGGAGAACAACCTCCGGAACGTGGACGTGGACGTTCCACGCGACGCCATCGTTGCTTTCACGGGTGTCTCCGGCTCCGGAAAGTCCTCGCTGGCTTTCGGCACCATCTTCGCCGAAGCGCAACGGCGCTACTTCGAATCCGTCGCTCCGTATGCCCGCCGCCTCATCCAACAAGGCCACAACCCCAAAGTGGAGTCCATTACGGGGCTGCCACCCGCCGTCGCGCTCCAACAACGCAGGGGAACCGCCACCGCGCGGTCCACAGTGGGCACCCTCACAACTTTGTCCAACTCGCTGCGGATGCTCTTTTCGCGGGCGGGCAAATATCCGGAAGGGGCCCGGCAACTCGACTCCGATGCGTTCTCGCCGAACACCGCTGCCGGCGCCTGCCCGGAATGCCACGGACTCGGCGTGGCCCATACAGTGACCGAAGGGTCCCTGGTTCCCGATCCGTCCTTGACCATCCGCGAGGGTGCCATCGCGGCGTGGCCGGGCGCCTGGCAGGGCAAGAATCTCCGGGACATCCTCACCCATCTGGGCTACGACGTCGACACCGCATGGAGGAAGCTCCCCAAAAAGGACCGTGACTGGATTCTTTTCACCGACGAGCAACCAGTGGTGGAGGTGACCCCGCAACGGGACCGGGTGGCCAAACCCTACAAAGGCAGGTTCTGGAGTGCAAAGAGCTACGTCCTCCACACCCTGGCAGATTCCAAGAGCAGCACCATGCGTGATCGTGTGCTGCGCTTCATGGAAACCGGGCAATGCCCGGTCTGTGGAGGAAGCGGCCTTAGGCCCGAGGCGTTGGCGGTCACTTTTGCAGGGAAAACCATCGCCGAGCTCAATGCAATGCCCATGACCGACCTGGCTGAGTTGATCACTCCCACTACGCGGCTGAAAGCCGCCAGCACTGCCTCAAGAACGCAGACCTCCGGGGAAATCAACGAAGTAGCAGTCGCCATCACCCGGGACCTGTTGAGCCGCATCACGGTACTGCTGGATCTCGGGCTGGGCTACCTCGCCCTCGGCCGGCCAACACCCACCCTCTCTCCCGGCGAAATGCAGCGCCTCCGGATTGCCACGCAATTGCGGTCCGGACTCTTCGGCGTCGTTTACGTGCTCGATGAGCCTTCAGCCGGCCTTCATCCGGCCGACGCCGAACCACTCCTCGCCGTGCTGGATAGCCTGAAGAGTTCCGGCAACTCTGTGTTCGTGGTGGAGCACAACATGGACTTCGTTCGTGCCTCGGACTGGCTGGTGGACGTTGGACCACATGCCGGCGAGGGCGGCGGCCAGGTGCTTTATAGCGGCCCCGTACAGGGGTTGGCGGCTGTGGAGGATTCGGTGACACGGCCGTTCCTTTTCCCTGACACCCACAACAACAACGGCACCGCTGCTGAAAGGCCCGACGACGACCACCTCGCCACCGGGACCGGGACGGAACCAGCCCCTGCTGGGCCGCGGGAAGCCAAAGGCTGGCTGAACCTTCGACATGTTTCCCGGCACAACCTGCGCGATCTCCACGTCGATTTCCCGCTGGGGGTCTTCACTGCGGTAACCGGCGTTTCCGGATCCGGAAAGTCCACCTTGGTCAGCCGGGTCCTCGCCGATGTGGTGGGCGGCGGACTGCACCCGGAACCCGGTAAGGGCAACGGCGACAGCGCCATTGCCGGTGGTCCTGACGGGGCTCCTGACGGCCAGGACGCTGGGAAAGGCTCCGCCCTTGTATCCGGGCTCCACGAAATCGACAGGCTCGTGCAGGTTGACCAGAAGCCGATCGGCCGCACCCCACGATCGAACCTGGCCACCTACACCGGGCTTTTCGACGGAGTGCGGAAGGAGTTCGCCGCCACTGATGAGGCCCGCTCCCGCGGATTCGGAGCAGGACGGTTTTCCTTCAACGTGGCCGGAGGACGATGCGAAACGTGCCAGGGAGAAGGGTTCGTGGCGGTGGAACTGTTGTTCCTGCCCGGGAGCTATGGCCCCTGCCCCGAATGCCACGGTTCACGCTTCAACCCGGAAACCCTGGAAGTGACCTACCGTGGACAGACCATCGCCGACGTCCTGGGCATGACCGTCAATGCGGCGTCCCGTTTCCTGGCGGATCTGCCATCAGTTTCCCGCAGCCTCCAAACCCTGAAAGAGGTTGGTCTGGGCTACCTCCGACTTGGGCAACCGGCAACGGAGTTGTCCGGCGGAGAAGCACAACGCATCAAGCTGGCCACGGAACTGCAGCGCATCCAACGTGGACACACCCTGTACTTGTTGGACGAACCCACCACCGGCTTGCATCCTGCGGACGTCCAACTCCTGATGGCACAACTCCACCGGCTGGTCGATGCGGGCAACACGGTGGTGGTGGTCGAACACGACATGGACGTGGTTGCGGCAGCGGACTGGGTGATCGACCTCGGCCCCGGAGGCGGCGACGCCGGCGGTGAGGTGCTGGCCGCAGGGCCGCCGGCCGTCGTCGCGCGTTCCATGGCAAGCCGGACGGCACCCTATCTGGGCGCCGCCCTGGCGCGGTAGCTTAGCGCCGGGGAATGTTCCGCAGGTTGCTGCGTGCCATGCTGACTGCTTCTCCAGCACCCCGGTTGAGGACCACTTTGGACATGGCGGTTGCGAAACCGATGACCTGCGATCCCGAGATTTTCGGTGGGATGGACAGCGCGTTGGGGTCGGTGATGAGTTCAACCAAGGATGGGCCTGGATGGGCGAAGGCCTCCCGGTAGGCGCTTTCGATGTCGGCGGGGTCAGTGACCCGGACCGCGTGGAAGCCCAGGGCTTTGGCAACCTCGGCGTATTTGGCGTCGGGCACGTCCACGCCAAAGTCAGGCAGTCCGTCCACCAGCATTTCAAGCTTCACCATGCCCAAGGTGGAGTTGTTGAAGACCACCACGTTCACCGGCAACTGGTGCGCGGCCACCGTGATGAGTTCACCCAGCAGCATGGACAGGCCGCCGTCGCCCGAAACAGACACCACTTGTCGTCCCGGATAGGCCACCTGGGCGCCGATTGCGTGCGGCAGGGCGTTGGCCATGGACCCATGAAGGTAGGAACCGATCAGGCGCCGGGTCCCCAGGGGGTTGATATAGCGGGCAGTCCAGACGTTGCACATGCCGGTGTCGGCTGTGAAGATGGCGTCCTCGGCTGCGACCTGGTCCAGCAGGGAAGCTGCATATTCAGGATGGATGGGCTGCTTCTTCTCCACCTTGCGGGTATAGGCCCCCACTGCCTTGTTCATCAGCCGATCGTGCTTCTTCAGCATCTGGTCCAGGAAACGGCGACTCTTCTTGGGCCGTACCAGCGGCAGCAGGGCGGTCAAGGTGGGCAGCACGTCACCATGGACGGCAATATCGACGTCGGTGCGACGCCCCAACCGCTGGGCGGCCCGATCCACTTGGGCTGTGCGGGTATCTGGAAGGAACTGATCATAGGGGAAGTCGGTGCCAAGGAGGATCAGCAGGTCCGCGTCCTCTATCCCCTCCGCTGCAGCACCGTAGCCGAGCAATCCCGTCATACCGATATCGAACGGATTGTCGTACTGGACAAAGTCCTTGCCCCGCAAGGAGTGGCCAATTGGTGCGTTGATCAACTCGGCCAGTGAGATCAGTTCGTCGTGCGCGCCGGCGACTCCCGCGCCCGCAAATATGGCGACCTTGCCGGCGTCGTTAATGGCGTCCGCAAGTTCGCGGACGCTTGCGTGGTCCGGCGCCAGACTCGCGCGTCGGAAGGTGGCCGGCAGCGGCGTGGGTGCGGTTGCTTCAAGATCGGCAATGTCGCCGGGAAGCGTGATAACGGCCACTCCCCCAAGGCCTATGGCGTGCTGGATGGCGCTGTGCATCACCCGCGGCGCCTGCTCGGCGGTGCTGATGAGTTCCGAGTAGACGGAGCATTCGTTGAACAGCCGGTCAGGATGGGTCTCCTGGAAGAAGCCGCTGCCGATCTGCCTGCTGGGGATATGTGAAGCGATGGCCAGCACCGGAGCACCCGTCCGGTTGGCGTCGTACAAGCCGTTGATCAAGTGCAGGTTGCCCGGGCCGCACGAGCCCGCACAGACAGCCAGCTTTCCCGTCAGTTGGGCTTCAGCGGCTGCAGCAAATGCGGCGGCCTCTTCATGGCGGACGTGGATCCAGTCGATACCCCCGTTCTTCGAGCCGCCGGTCTGGCGGACGGCGTCAACTATCGGGTTGAGGCTGTCGCCAACGATCCCGTAGATCCGCTGAACGCCGGCAGCCTGGAGTTGTTCGATGAGTTGGGTGGCAAGTTCCTTGGCCATTCTGTGCAGGCTCCCTCAATTGTGGTGGTGGGCTGACATGGCCAATATAGTCGGACGATCTCTCCGATACCTGGGAACCGGGCGCCGCCGACGATGCCGGCCTGGTGTCGAACAGCAGTGAAGAAAATGACTTTTGCATTTAGGCAGTTCAGAAATTGCCCTGCCCGGGATCCCTCCGTCGTCGGTCTTTTCCATCGCGTCCTCTGGTTGGAAAGGACGTTCATTGCTAGCGTGACCGCATGAGTCCCTCCAAGACACCGGCGGAGATCCTGGACATAGATGGCGCCGAAGTTCGCATCTCCAATCCGGACAAGGTGATTTTTCCTGAGCCAGGGCTAAGCAAGCTCGATCTGGTCAACTATTATCTGGCCGTCGCAGAAGGCGCGCTCCGTGGGGCCGGCGGCAGGCCGATGGTGCTCAAGCGATTCCCCAAGGGCATTGACGCCGAGCCCTTCTTCCAGAAGCGCGTGCCGGAGAACCACCCGGACTTCATCCACACAGCAACTCTGCATTATTCGTCCGGAACCTCCGCGGAGGAGACGGTCATCCGCGACGCAGCGGGCTTGGCCTGGGTGGTCAACCTAGGATGCCTGGACCTCAATCCGCACCCAGTAAGGGCCGAAGACCTGGACCATCCGGACGAACTGCGCGTGGACCTTGACCCTATGCCCGGCGTCGACTGGTCACAGATCGTAGACACTGCCTACGTGGCGCGGGAGGTGCTGGGCGATGTCGGCCTGGCAGGTTGGCCGAAAACCAGCGGCTCCCGGGGCCTCCACATCCTGGTGCGGATCGCCCCCCAATGGTCCTACCGCGATGTCCGGCTGGCGGCCGAGACCCTGGCCCGGGAAGTTGAGAACCGGGCGCCCGGCCTCGCCACTGCCCGTTGGTGGAAGGAAGAACGGGGCGAGAGCGTGTTCGTCGACTTCAACCAAAACGCCAAGGACCGCACTGTGGCTTCGGCGTACTCCGTCCGTTCGCGGCCCGATGCCCGCGTCTCCACGCCTCTCACGTGGGATGAGGTCCGCTCTGCCCGGCCGGAGCAGTTCACCGTTCGTACCGTGCCCGAGCGGTTCGCTGCCATTGGCGATCCCCATTCGGGCATTGATGACACAGCAGGATCGCTGGAAGGGCTTCTGGCTTTGGCCGCAGAACTCGGTCCGGCCGAGAAAGCGCCGCGTTCCGGTGACGGCTCCGGTAGGCGGACCTCAACGATGCCGCTCATCGAGGTGGCCCGTACCAAGACCAAGTCCGAGGCACTGGCGGCCTTGGAGGAATGGAAACAACTGCACGCAGGCGTGGTTTCGACACTGCATCCAGCTGACGTCCTGGTCGACGGCATGCGGGGATCAAGCTCGTTGTGGTATCGCGTAAGGGTGAACTTGCAGCACGTTCCTGAGGCGGACCGGCCTTCGCAGGAGGAACTCATTGCCGACTATGATCCTTGGGCCGGGCGGGAGTGGCCCGGGCGTCCCTGACAAGCGGCCTGCCTGGAAGCGACCCGGATACCGGAGGGACCTGTGATGGAGAGCTTGTCTGTGACGCTGGTTCTCATAGCGGTCATGGCTGTCGTTGCTCCGCTGGCAGCACGCTTCCTGGAGCGGATAGTCAAGATACCCATCGTCGTGTTCGAGATTGTTCTTGGAATGCTGCTCGGACCCAGCGTCCTGGGTTGGGTCCAATCAACGCAATTTACGGATACGTTGGCAGATTTTGGGCTCGCGATGCTGTTCTTTGTAGCAGGCAACGAGATCGACTTTACGTCCACCCGCGGCCGGCCCATCATCCGGGCCTCAGCCGGTTGGGTCGTATCACTGGCTGCCGGCATAGCCGCCGCTTTCGCGCTGGTGTCCGCGCCGGAAGCGGCGGTGATCATCGGCGTCGCGCTCTCTTCCACTGCGCTTGGCACCCTGTTGCCCATCCTTCGGGACGCAGGCGAAGCAAAAACGCCGATCGGGATCGGCGTCACTGCCCTGGGGGCGGTCGGCGAGTTCGGTCCGCTTATCGCCATCTCGCTCTTCTTCAGCGGCCGCGAATTGGGAACAGCCTCCGGAGTACTTCTTGGTTTCGTCCTGCTGACGGCAGTAGCAATATTGCTCGCATCGCGCTCAAGGCACACCCTGTTTCATTCCCAGGTCACCCGTACCCTCCACACCAGCGGGCAATTCGCTGTCCGCTCCATCATGCTGGTCCTCAGCCTCCTCGTCGTCCTCAGCATGCTGCTGGGTTTGGACATGCTGCTGGGAGCCTTCGCCGCCGGGGTCCTGTGGAAAGTCGCCATCGCCAGGGCGCCTGAAGCGGACAGGATCGTCATCGAGAGGAAGATCGACGCCATCGCCTTTGGCTTCCTGGTCCCCGTCTTCTTTATCGATACCGGTATCGATTTCGAGCTGGCCGCTTTGACGTCCAGTCCCCTGGCCTTGGCCATGGTTCCCTTGTTCCTGGTCCTGCTCCTCGTCATCCGCGGCGTGCCGTCACTGCTGGCAGCGCCAGCGGGATCCCCCGCAGCCGGCAAGCGGGCCATCGTTCTTTTTGGCGCTACCGGTTTGCCCATCATCGTGGCTGTCACGGCCATCGGCCGGGATCACGATCTGATCTCCAGCGGTATCGCCTCCGCCTTGGTCGGCGCTGGCATGCTCTCTGTCCTGCTGTTTCCGTTGCTGGCACTTCGCCAACTCCAAGGCATTACTTCTTCACGGTGAGCGCCGAGGCTTTGTGGGCCGCGCGGGCGCCGGTTTTGTCCGATTCCACCACATACTGCGGTTCGTCCTCGCTGGCCCGATGGATTTTGCCGTCCAGCTCGAAGTCGCTTGTTTGCTTTTCAATGACCTTGCCGTGGGTTGTGCCTTGTGGCGTGTTCCATTCGACGTGTGTTCCCGGTTTCAGTGTCATCTCAGCCCTTCAGTGGGAGGTTATTGCTTCAGATCAACATGCGGCGTGTCCGCCGCAGGTCCACTGCCCGTTCGTGGACGGTAATACCGGGCCAGGCGCGCCAATCCCTCATCGAGGGAGACCGCCGGTGCCCAGTCCAGAAGCCGCCGGGTCTCACGTTGGTCAAACCAGTGCGCAGTGGAGAGCTGTTCGGCGAGGAAACGTGTCATGGGCGGCTCCTCACTGCGACCTGACCACGTCCAGAGTTTTTCAACGATAACTCCGGCTGCCCTGGCCGCTACACCCGGCACAGTCCACGACGGAGCCTTGACTCCCCCTGCGGTGCAAATGTCGGCCAGCAGCTCGCCGATGGGGCGCGGTTCACCGTTGGTCACTACCAAGGCACGGCCATGGATATGATCCATCCGGTGCAGCGCGGCAACGATGGCCGACGCTGCATTGTCCACATAGGTAGTGTCGATGAGCGCCGCACCGGCATCCAGAAGCGGCAGGCGGTTCCGGCCGGCCCGGGCCAGGACCCGTTCCACCAGTTGCGTGTCGCCGGGACCCCAGACGATGTGTGGCCGGACCGCAGCAACCCGGAATTCCGGCGCGTCGAAGCCCAGCGCCAGCCGTTCGGCTTCCGCCTTCGTCTGCGAGTAATTGCCATGCGCCTGCTGCGGGTCTGCCGGTTCGGCGCCGAGGCCGGCGATGGCTTGCCCCGAGTTGGCAACCGAAGGGGACGAAACAAACACCGTGTTCCGCACCCCCGCAGCGCGGGCAGCTTCAAGCAGGCGACGGGTCCCTTCAACGTTGACCGCGTGGAAGTCCTCGGCACGGCCTGCGAAGGATACCTTCGCCGCCAAGTGGATGACGCCTTCCGCTCCGTCCACGGCACGCTGCACGGCAGCGTCATCGGTTACGGATCCGCAGACGTCAACTGCCCCGTCAACACCTGAGGACCGGCGCTGGAAGGTGGTCACATCGTGGCCCTGGTCCAACAGGATGCGGGCCACTTCGGTCCCGAGCAACCCGCTCGCGCCTGTCACAAGTACTCTCATGGCTTTCCCGGACGGCCACCGGCCAGCACCCGCGCAGCCCAGCGGGCCAGGCGGGTCCGGTCGATCTTTGCGTTGTGCCTGATGTCGGTCGGTTGCGCCGGGACCGCCAGGACAGCCGAAACATGGACGCCCGCTTCAAGCGCGGCGCGCCGGACACTGCCGGCGAGGTGCGGCGTTGCAGGGCCCGCTTTGCGTACCGGCGGTACAGTCTCGACGACGGCGGCAACGGCCTGAGTGCCGGCCGGACCCACCCCTACAACGGCGGCAAGCCGGACGTTGTCCAGTCGTTCGATGGCCTGCTCAGCGCCTACGGGCGTCACGACTTCCTCCGGCGCGGTGACGACATGGACAAGTCGGCCCTCCACCCAAAGCCGGCCGGCGGCATCGAAATGCCCTACGTCACCGGTGCGGTGCCATCCCGCAGGGCTGACGCTCTCCTGCTGGGTTATCCACAGCCTGTCGTAGGACTGCTTGACGTGCGGCGCGCTGACCAGGATTTCGCCGGTCACGGCAACCTCAGTCACGGGGCTGGACCCCGATGCCTTGCCGTCCTCGTCCAATGGAATGACGGCCAGGCGGGCTCCTTGCACGGGCGTCCCCACGCACACGCCATTCCCGGCGCCAAGGACGGTACCGGCTGCCGCCTCAACTTCCGCTGCCTGGATCTGTTCAAGGCTGATGTCGGTGACCGGCAGCGCCTCGGTCATCCCATAGGGCGTATGCAGCGAGGCCTGGGGCAACAGTTTCTGAACGCGGGCAAGCAGTGATTCCGGGACCGGCGCACCAGCAGATAACAGCAAACTGACATTGTTCAGGGTCCCACGGCCCTGATCGTCCAAGGCATCAGCGGTGGCCACGACATTGCGCAACGCCGCTGGGGCGGCGAAAACCACGGTGGCGTCGATGGCAGCCACGGCGTCGGCCAAAGCCTCAGCAGTCAAAGTTCCTGGCGCTGTGACGTCCATGTCCGGTGTCACCGAAACTGCACCAAGCGCAGGCCCAAGCAAAGCGAACGGCGCAAAGCCTGCAACAAGCCTGGAACCGGCCCGGATGCCGAAGGTTCCGGCTACGGTGTCCCGCATCGCCGTCAGCTGCCGGTGGGTATAGAGGACCCCCTTCGCGGGGCCGGTGGAGCCTGAAGTGAACAGAACGGCGGCAGGCGCATCGGGGTCCGAAGCATCCACGGCCCGTCGCGTCTGGTTTGCTGCGCCCTGCCTCGCCAGGGCGTCCAGCGAAGCCTCAACACGCAGCATTCGACGGCGGCCGGCGGGGAGGTCGCGCACGCTGATCCGCCGTCCGGGCCACGCCAGCAACGACGCCGCCACCAGGGCCTTGTCGATTCCGATGATGTAATCGGCGGTTGCGCCTTTGACTGCCCGGCTCAAACCTTTCGTTCCCAGTCCGGCATCGGCCACCACCACTACTGCCCCCAGCCGCAGGCACGCGTAGAGCGTCACGGTGAGATCCACGCCGGGAGGAACCATGAGGCTGACCCGGGTACCACTGCCGACACCGGCCTCCCGTAGTCCTTCCTGGAGATCCAGGATGTTCCGGTGCAGCTGCCGCCAGCTCAGTGACCGGCCGACCTTTCCATCAGGGCCCATTTCGGCGACGGCGGTGTCCCCGCCGGTCTTCCCCGATGCCAGTACCTCAACAGAGTCCCAGAACGGCCGGAAGTCGTCGTGCCCGCGCCCGTCCGACACAGCGCTGACAGCTTCATTACGGCGGGCGAGCCATTGAAAGAGGGGCGTTGCTATGTCCCGGTCCTCGGCCACCAGGTGTCCGGCACCTTCGAAGCGGTGGACGTCCGAATGCGGAAGCCTTTCCGCAAGGTCCTTGAGGTACCTGTCGGAGAAGATAGGATCCCTGGGACCCCACAGCATCAGGGTGGGGACCTTAAGGCCGCGCAGGCCCTCGGCAATGTTGTCCAGTGCGGAAAAACTGGGGTGGTTTTCATCCACGGGAATATCCGCGACGAAGTTTCCCACTCCGGCGCGACGCAGCGGGTCCCCGTAAGGGCTCATATAGGCCTGCCGGACATCGGCGGGCAGCGGCGGATGGGCCAGGGAATGTGTCACCCGGAGAAAAGCGTCAGAGGTAGTCGTGCCCCAGCTGTGCACCGCGGGATGCAAGGCGAGCCGAAGGGCCGGCGGGAGGGCGGAACCCGAGGGCTGGTGTACGGCCGTGTTGGTCAGGACCACCCCGGCGAGCAATTTCGGGTGCGCCAGGGCCCATCCGAGGCTGATCACTCCACCCCAGTCGTGGCCGACGGTCGTTACGGGCCCCTCCAGGCCCAAGGCATCGGTCAGGTCGCTCAGGTCATTCACCCGGTCCTGCAAGCGCCGGAAAGCGCCGGTGCGCTCCGAAAATCCCATGTCCAGCTGGTCTACGGCGACAACGCGCCAAGGATGGTCGGGGTCCGACCCAGCGGCCAGCAGCGTCCGCCAGAGATAGGACCATGTCGGGTTTCCGTGTACGCAGAGCAGCGTGCCCGCGGGAGCCAGGCCGCGGCGGGCAAGTTGGGCTCCGTTATCCAGGATGTGCCAGCGGTGCGATGTGCCGGGCGCGTCGACTGCCGACGTCGACTTGACCCTTATTGTCCGGGACCATTCAGGATCGACGCCCGGCCAGCTTGAGGCTACCAAACGATCTCCACCATCCCCGCGTTCAAACCGGAACCCACGCCCATACAAAGGATCCGGTCCCCCGAACTCAGCGACTGTGCCTCTGCAGCGAGCGTCATGGGCAGCGAGGCAGGACCCACATTCCCCCAGTGCGGGAAGGTGATAGGCACCTTGTCCGGGTCAAGGTTGATGGCATTGATGATCGCCTGGGTATAGGCGTTGCTGACCTGATGTGTGACGTAGCGGTCCATGGCAGACCAGTCCCACTCCGGCTGGGCCTCGTGCCAGGCGTCCACCACCAGCTGGAGGCCTCCGTCCAGCAGTCCCTTGGTATCGGTGTTCATACCGTCGATGCCACCCACACACAATTCGTGGTGTTCGGTTCCCGCCCGCATCACGCCGCCGACCAGCCGATGCGCCCCGGGGTGCTCGTCCGCGGGTCCCAGAACGGCCGCGGCAGCGCCTGATCCCAGCGTGAGGGTGGCGAATTCCCGATTGAAATCTTCACGGGTGGTCTCCGGACGCTGCAGGCGCTCCAGGGTGGCTTCCTGGGTACTTTGGGCGTCCTCGCCATTAACGATCACGGCATACTTGATTTGACCGGAGTCGATCATGTTGGCAGCCAAAATCAAGCCGTTGACAAAGCCGAGGCAGGCGTTGGCCAGATCGAAATTCATCGCTGATGACGGCAAGCCGAGTTCGTGGTGGATTTTGACCGCCACGGAGGGTTCCAGGTTTCGCCTTGTCACCGACGTATTGATCAGGAGTCCGATTTCAGACGGTTCGACGCCGGCCTCCGCCAGGGCCTTGGCTCCGGCGTCCACAGCCGCGTCGTCGAAAGACGTCCCAGCAGCCCACCATCTACGGTGGGTGATGCCGGCCACGCGCTCCAGCAGGCGTGGCGGGAACTTCAACCGCTTCAGGGTGGCGGCCAACCTGTGGTCAAAGTCCGTAGAGCTCACGATTCTCGGAGCTTCCACGCTGCTCACCGAAAGCAATGCGGTGTTGCTGTGCCGGAAGGTTGCATTCCCTGCCAAAGTCGAGCCCCTGTTCATTTCCGTCCTGCATCCTTGTGGTCTCTGTACCCATCAATGCAAGCCCAAGACATTAACTATGCAGGTGAAAACGCCGACATGCATATTTGGGCACGAAGACCCCGGGCCGGGAGGCCGGGAATTCGCTTCCGGAGAGACATTCTTTTGCCATAGTCTGGGCAGATACCCAGGGGGACCAACAATGATGATCTGCGCAGCGTGCGCCGTAGAACGCGACGAACCAGTACCCGACCTCTGCCCGATCTGCACCGACGAACGCCAGTACGTTCCAGGGGACGGTCAACGGTGGCTCACCCTGGCCGAGCTGGCACATTCAGGCCAGCGGGCATCGTTGACGGAGAACGAGCCGGGGCTCTTCGGAATCGGAACAACACCGAAGGTAGGGATCGGGCAGACCGCACAGCTCGTCGTGACCCCCAAGGGCTCGCTTCTTTGGGATCCGATTGGCTACGTGGACGACACCCTGGTGGAGCTCGTGCTGCAGCACGGTCCGGTTCTGGCCATCGCCTCAAGCCATCCACATATGTTTGGCGTGCAGGTTGAATGGTCGCATCGGCTCGGGGGCGTTCCAGTGCTCGTAGCGGAGGCCGACCGCAACTGGTTGGGCCGTGACGACCCGAAGATCGTTTACTGGGCCGGGAGCACGACAGTCACGGAAGGATTAGTCCTGCACCAGACCGGTGGACATTTCCCGGGCAGCGCCGTGGCCCACTGGGCAGCAGGAGCCGATGGGCGGGGCGTCCTGCTGACCGGCGACACCGTATTTCCCAATCCTGACCGTGGCTCCATTGCGTTCATGCGCAGCTATCCGAATCACCTGCCGCTCTCTGGTGCCGTGGCTTTGCGGATCGCAGCCCAGCTGGGTGGGCTTGCTTTTGACCGGATCTATGGCAACTTCAACAACGCCATCCTGTCAGGTGCACGCACGGTGTTGCGTGAATCAGCCGAACGGCACGAGGCCTGGGCGCGCGGCGATTACGACCACCTGACCTGAACATCCCGGACCGGGGTATTGCGCGACTGTTGTGGCGCATGTCATACTCTTCTCGATGCGCATCGACGATACGTATCGACAACAAGCAAGTCACGAGGTAGCCTGCCACGCGGGGCAGCCTGAAAGCCGGTCATGTCCAGGCAGTTCGGCATGTGATGGTCCAGCCCGATACCGTTGACAGAAAGCACGAGGAGGCCAGTCCATGCCCACCAGCAAAGACGTCGCGGTGGCCGCCGGCGTTGCTCAGAGCACGGTTTCCTACGTCCTCAGCGGCAAGCGTCCCATTTCCGAAAAGACCCGGAAAAAGGTTGAGGACGCCATCGCACAGCTGACATACCAGCCGAATGCCGGAGCGCGGGCGCTGGCCAGCCGAAAGACGAGGGTGATCGGCTTGGTCATCCCCTTCATTCCAGAGCTTCATATGGCATCGATCATGGAGTTCGTTTCCGTCATTGCCAACACTGCGCGGTTATACGATCACGACATCCTGCTGGTGACGGAGGACGAAGGGGCCCCGGGCCTGCAAAGAGTGGTTGGCCAGCAGATCTGTGACGGGCTGATCCTCATGCAGGTCGAAGGTGAGGACGAACGGCTCCCCGTGGTCCGGAGCCTCAACGTGCCCGTAGTACTGATTGGTATTCCCCACGACCCTTCGGGGCTGGTGTGTATCGACGCCGACTTCGAAATGGCCGGAGAACACTGCGTCAGGGATCTCGCCGCCGCAGGTCACGAAGTCATTTCAGTCCTTGGCTGGCAGCCCGAAGTAGTAGACCGTCACGTGAACTACGTCGAGCGCTTCGTATCGGGAACAGACAAGGCCGCCGCCGCGCTTGGAGTGAAGGTATTGCACTTGCCGGGTGGGACCGATATCCGTGTCATTGCGGATTCCGTGGAAACCGCCTTGGCGGCCACCACGGGAGTTCCTGCCTTCATCGCTCCTGACGGAACAGTCCAGGACGTTCTGCGCCGCGCACTGACCAGCCGCGGGTTGACCCCGGGCAAGGACGTCTCGGTGATCGGCAGCGCCTCACCTACGCTGGCTGAACTTCAGCCGGTACCTCTGTCCACCATCGACTTGCGCCCGGCCGAAGTCTCACGCCGGGCCGTGAAGATTATCTGCGACCTCCTCGAAGCCGACACCCACGGACCAACCGAATCCCTGGAGTTGGTACCCACGGTCATCACACACCGTGCCAGCACGCTCCGACCACCCCTCGGCAGCTAAGCTCCACCTACGTCCATCCCAATCAGCAAACAAAACGATTGTCGATACGCATCGTCGATACGCATCGACAAAGATCCGCCGCAACAGGAATCCAGTAAAACAAAGGAACAGACGATGAAGTCAGCACTCAGAAAGACCCGCCCCCTCGCCTTGGCCGTTGCTGCCCTCGTGGGCCTGCCCATGGCCATCGCCGGCTGCGGCACTTCCCCGGCAGCATCATCCACGGCCCCGGTCTCCGAAATCTCGGTGATGGACTACTACAACAATGAACCGGATAAATCCTTCATCGGCGATGCCCTGACAAAATGCGGCACGCAACTGGGTGTCACCATCAAGCGCGAAACCGTCCCCGGCAAGTCCCTGATCTCCAAGGTGCTGCAGCAGTCATCTTCCAAGACCCTGCCGGATGTCCTGATGCTGGACAATCCAGACCTCCAGCAGATCGCCGCCACCGGGGCTTTGGCTCCGTTGTCCGACTTCAAAGTCAGCACCGAGAACTTTGCTGAAGGCGTCCTTAGCGCAGGAACCTACAAGGACAAGGTCTACGGGCTGGCGCCCACCGTTAACACCATTGCCCTCTTTTACAACAAGGACATCCTGGACAAGGCCGGAATTACCCCGCCCACCACCTGGGAGGAACTGAAAACAGCGGCCGCCAAGCTGACGGCCGGCGACCAATACGGCTTGGCCTTCAATGCCAACCCCACCTACGAGGGCACCTGGCAATTCCTTCCGGTGATGTGGTCCAACGGTGGCGACGAGAAGAAGATCGACACCAAGGAGACTGAACAGGCGCTGCAATTGTGGACAGACCTGGTCAAGAGCGGTTCGGTCTCTTCCTCCGCCCTGAACTGGACCCAGGCTGATGTCAAGGACCAGTTCCTCGCGGGCAAAGCCGCCATGATGGTCAACGGACCATGGCAGATCCCGGCGCTGGACAAGCAGCCTTCGCTTAATTACGGCGTGGTGAAGATCCCTGTCCGGGAAGCCGGGCAGACTGCGGTGGCTCCCCTGGGTGGCGAAGTGTGGACTGTCCCCCAGACCGGTAACAAGGCGCGTCAGGCCAAGGCCGCTGAAGTGGTTGGCTGCCTGAACAGCGACGAGAATCAACTTGAAATGGCCACGGCCCGAAACACCATTCCGTCCAAAACGTCGCTGGCAGAGAAGTTCGCCACAGACAACCCAAAACTCGCCACGTTTACTGAGCTCATCAAGACCGCCCGCGCCCGGACAGGGCAACTTGGCGAACAGTGGCCGGACCAAGCCACCAAAATCTACACCGCGATCCAAACCGCTTTGACGGGCAATGCCTCACCGGCCGATGCCCTCAAGCAAGCGCAGGGCCAGTAAGCAGCGGTCATGTCATTGACAACTGACGTATCCAACGCGGCCGGGGCCACAACGGGCAATGCCTCCGGCGACTACAAGGTGGGACCTGGGCAACAGGGCCAGCGCCGCCTCCTGCACAAACGCCGGGAGCGGATCTTCCAGTGGCTATTCCTGGTTCCCGCAGTGATCTACATGGCCTTGTTCTTTGGCTACCCCGTGGTGAAGAACGTGGTCATGAGCTTCCAGGACTACACCACTGCAACGTTCTTTACCGGCGAAGCCCCTTGGGTAGGGGTTGCCAACTACGCAGCTGTACTGTCGTCGTCGTTGTTCTCCACCTCACTGCTGAACACCGCACTGTTCACCATCGGCTCCATCATGGGGCAGTTCGTGATCGGGCTGGCCTTGGCGATCTTCTTCCAGCGGAAATTCCCCCTGAACGGAATCCTTCGCTCTCTGCTTCTGCTGCCTTGGCTCCTGCCTTTGATTGTCTCCAGTGCGGTGTGGCGTTGGATCCTGGACAAGGACAGCGGAGCGCTCAACCGGTTCCTCGGCGACCTCGGCGTCATCGATACCGGCATTCCCTGGCTGACCAGCACGTCCCTGGCATTGATCGCTGTGGTCGGCGTGAACATCTGGATCGGGATCCCCTTCAACCTGACCATCCTTTACGGCGGACTGCAGGAAATCCCTGACGAACTCTATGAGGCCGGATCCCTCGATGGTGCCACCGGGTGGAAGGCGTTCAGGCATATTACGTGGCCCATGCTGCGTCCGGTGGTGAGCGTGGTGCTGGTACTCGGCGTCGTGTACACCCTCAAGGTGCTTGACATCATCCTGGGGCTGACCAACGGTGGTCCGGCGAACTCCACCCAAACCATCGCGACCCAGTCCTACGATCTTTCCTTCCATGGGTTCAAATTCGGCGAAGGTGCGGCACTGGGCAACGTTCTGGTCATCATTTCCCTGGTCTTCGCGGTCTTCTACCTGCGGGCCAGCCGACGCGCTGTGGATGAGTGAGGACACCATGACAACCACGACCCCCGCACCAAGCCTCCCGAAGACGCCAGCGCCGACCCGCAGGAATTGGGGTTACACGGTACTGGCAATCCTCTTCCTGGCCATCATGCTGTTTCCTGTCTACTGGATGGTCAATGCTTCCCTCCAGCCCAACGGCACCACCTTGGAGACCTCCTGGATCCCACTCAAGCCGGACTTCACCGGCTACGCCACAGCGATCACCGAGCAAGCCGGGAACCTCGGCACGAGCCTCGTCATTTCGCTCGGCAGCGTGGCCTTGAGCCTGGCCATCGCGGCGCCTGCCGCCTACGCGCTGGCCTATTTCAAGGTCCGTGGCGCCGGAGTGGTCCTGTTCGCGATCCTGATCAGCCAGATGATCCCGGGCATCGTGGTTGCCAACGCCCTCTACACCGCCTACAACGATCTCGGCCTGCTCAACTCCATCCCCGGCCTGATCCTCGCTGATTCGGCCCACGGGATCCCGTTCGCCATCCTCATCATCCGGGCGTTCATGAACGGCATGCCGGCGTCCGTGATCGAGGCAGCGCGGGTGGATGGGGCCGGACACCTCAGGGCCTTCTGGTCGATCGTGATTCCGCTGAGCCGGAACTCCCTGATTACCGCAGGACTGTTCACTTTCCTCTTCGCCTGGAGCGACTTCCTGTTTGCCCTCACTCTGACCACCACGGAGGCTGTCCGACCGGTCACCCTGGGCATCTTCCAGTACATCGGCGCCTATGTGAACGACTGGAGTTCGGTCATGGCGACGGCGGTCCTCGCCTCCATCCCGGCAATCGTCCTCTTGGTCGCAGCCCAGAAATACATTGCCGCCGGCACCACAGGCGGTGCGGTCAAGTAGGCCGCCACCAACCATCCACAAGGAGAAACCATGACTGACAGCAACCCCATCCGCGTCACTGTGTGGAGCGAAAACCGGCACGAAAAGCGGGACGAGCTCGTAGCGCGCCTGTATCCGGACGGAATGCATGGCGCCGTCAAGGAGGGCATCGAGGAGAACCTGGGGTCCGGCGTCGAGGTCCGCACCGCAACACTGGACGAACCCGAGCACGGGCTCACTGAGGAAGTCCTCGCCAACACCGACGTCCTCACCTGGTGGGGGCACATGTCCCACGCAGACGTTGATGACGACGTTGTGGAGCGCGTCCACCGCCACGTCCTGGCCGGAATGGGCCTGATCGTGCTCCACTCCGGACACTGGTCCAAGATTTTCACCAAGCTCATGGGCACCTCGTGCACGCTTCGGTGGCGATCGGAGCAGGACCGCGAACTGGTATGGACCGTGGACCCCACCCACCCCATCGCCAAAGGTGTCCCGCACCCCATCGAGATCCCCCAGCAAGAGATGTACGGCGAATTTTTCGACATTCCCACACCGGAAGAACTGGTGTTCATCAGCTCATTCAGCGGCGGCGAGGTGTTCCGGTCAGGCTGCACTTTCCGTCGCGGCCACGGCAGGATCTTCTTCTTCAGCCCCGGCGACCAGGACTACCCCGTGTACCACCACAAGGACGTCCGCAAAGTCATTGCCAACGCTGTCGAATGGGCAGTCAGCGACCGCCCCGCACGCGCCGTCCCGGAACTGCTTCGCTATGACACCAACGATTTCTTCAATGGCAAGAGCTACCAGGGAGCCAACGCATGAGCACACCCTTCGCCACCGTCCCCGACGACGGTTCTGCCCTTCGCGTCATAGTGGTTGGCGCCGGCGGCATGGGGCGGGCCTGGCTCCGCACAGTTGAGGAGTCGCCGCTGGTGGAACTCATGGGGATCGTGGACCTCGACCCCGAGGCCGCGCACGCGGCGGCCGCCGCGTTGGGCCGCCCCGACCTCCCCGTCGGTTCCGGTACCGCACAGTTGGCGTCCGACGTCGGAGCCCAAGCGGTCATCAACGTCACCATCCCGGCTGCCCACCATCCAGTCACCACTGAAGCCCTCGCAGCCGGCCTTCCGGTTCTTGGCGAGAAACCGGTGGCGTCAACCGTGGCGCAGGGGTTGTCGCTGGCGGCAGCCGCCAGGCTCCATGGGCAGTTGTTCATGGTCAGCCAGTCGCGTCGTTACAACCGCCGGCTTTTTGAAACCAAAGAGCTCCTGTCCGCGCTGGGCACTGTGGGCATCGTGTCCGCCGAGTTCTTCAAAGCGCCCCGCTTCGGCGGATTCCGTGACGCCATGGACCACCCGCTCCTGCTCGACATGGCCATCCATCAGTTCGACATGGCCCGGTTCCTCCTGGACTCCGATCCCGTGTCCGTGTTCTGCGAGGAATACAACCCGCCATGGAGCTGGTACCGCGGTGATGCCGGCTCCACCGCGGTCTTTGAGATGAGCGGTGGCGAGCGTTTCGTGTTCACCGGCAGTTGGTGCAGTCCGGGACAAGAGACGTCCTGGAATGCCTCGTGGCGCATCAGCGGCGAACACGGCACCGTGCTCTGGGACGGGGATAACCAGCCGGTGTCGTCCGTCCCATGGTCTCCGGGTGCCTCGGTTGATCCGGGGCAGGAGATCGCAGGGTCCCTGCGGGACTTCGTGGCCGCGGTCCGCACCGGCAGCAACCCCATGGGACGGGTCCACAGCAACATCATGAGCCTGGCCATGGTGGAAGCAGCCATCCTGAGCGCCAAAACAGGGACCCGGGTATCGGTGGACGCCCTTCTGGAGGAGTCCTACCAGGAGGCATTGGGCACAGAATCGAACCCCGACGTGCTGGAAGTTCTCATGTCCTGGCCCTCGGTCCGTGCGGTCCTGGCCGACGCCGCGGTGCCGTCTGGCGGGATCGTCAAGCCGTAGCGCCTCAACGCACGACGGCGGGAGGTCGCCGTCGTGCGTTGACTGCTGTTGGATCGGATGAACTTTTGGGAAGCCGCCTCAGAGATATTCGCCGGCTCTCTCGCGGGCGATTTCCAGCAGGGTTGTATGGAAGGCCACTTCCGCCGGCGCATAGACCTTGTCCTGGCGCTGGGCCAGCAACACGCGCCGCAGCGGGGCACTGGAGCCAAGGCTGAGGACCCTGACGTCAGGATGCTGCAACGCAACGGCTGTCTTGGGCACCATGGCTACCCCCATTCCCACACTCACCATTGCCTGGGCCTCCTGGTAGTCATTGGCGAGGAATCCGATGGTGGGTTCAAAGCCGGCATCGTGGGCGGAGCGTTGAAGGACCTCCACCACTGGATGGGCGTCAGCGCGAACGATCCACGACTCCTTCCTGAGCTCACCCATGGAGACTTCCTCACGGTCAGCCAGCGGATGCGATTTGGAGACGAGGACGACGGTGCTCTCCTGGAATACTTCCGTAGTCCTGATCGACTCATCGCGGAAGGGATTCCACGGGTAGTCCCACAACAGGCACAGCCCGGTGACGCCCGATTCAAGATCAGAGACCAACTCATCAAACCGGGCGCTGCGGACCGACAAGCCAATGGCCGGGTAACGCTTCTTGAAGGCGCGGATCACCACCGGCAGGAAGGAACCAGCCAATGTGGGGAACGTGCCGATGGTCAGGGATCCGCGCCGCAAGCCTGCGATCTCATCGAGGTCTGATTGGGCAGCCCGGATTTGCCTGACTATTTTGCGGGCGTGGCCGGCGAGCACCTGACCGGCTTCAGTGGGCACCACCCCGCGTGATCGCCTGTTAAGCAGCGGCTGGCCGACTTCCTGCTCAAGCTTGCGCAACTGCTGCGATACGGCCGATGGGGTGTACATCATGATGTCCGCCGCAGCCGTGATCGATCCCTGCTCAACGACCTCCACCAGCAAGGCCAGCCTGCGGATGTCGTATAAATTTTGGTCCTCATCGTTAAGCAATTGTGCACCCTCCTGAATATTTGGTTCATTCCATATAGCTTGTGCTCCGCAACCTCGATTTCCTGCCTTCTCCCGCGAGAAATGAGCACGGATACCTGTCCTTTTACACCTTCATCACAGTGATTGAAGCTTTGCTACATACTCCTTCAATAATTGCACATTGTCTTCACATGTGATCCGGCTCATGCTGATTGAAGAGCCCGCTGGGAACAGCAGAAGGAGTGCAGGACACGTGAAGATAGAAGCTGAATGGATGCGCGGAGGAACCAGCAAGTGCTGGGTTTTCGAAACCGACACCCTGGCCGAAACCAGCATGGACCTTGACCAGTTGCTCCCGCGACTGTTCGGCAGTCCCGATTCGAGGCAAATCGACGGTGTGGGTGGAGCAACGTCCACCACCAGCAAGGCCATGATCTTGAAAAGGCCCTCTGACCCGTCCGTTGACGTCGAGTTCACCTTCGCACAGGTAGGCATAGAAGAGGCAGCCGTCGACTGGGGCAGCAACTGCGGCAACTGTTCGGCCGTAGTTGGCCTCTATGCCATCGAAAAGGGGTGGGTCACTCCCCGGGGTGAAAACACCCGGATCGTCACCCGCAATACCAACACCGGACAGATCATCATCCAACAGGTGGCAACACCGGCTGGAGCCCTGCCCATCGTCCCGGACACACACATGCCGGGGGTAGCCTTCCCGGGCTTCAGGGTGGGTCTCGGATTCCAGGATCCGGCGGGGAAGACAACCGGGAAACTCCTCCCCACCGACGCACCCCTCGACACCGTGGTGGCCGCCGGAAAGTCCTGGACGGTATCCCTGGTGGACGCCGGGGCTCCTGTCGTCATTGTCCGCGCCGAAGATCTTGGGTTGGACACGAGCCACTACGACTCCTGGAAAGAAGAAGTAGAACAGCAGTTGGACACCCTGGACCTCATCCGGCGCCAGGGAGCAGTCCTGATGGGTATGGCAGCAACGCCCGAACAGGCTGCCCGCGCCGTTCCAAAGCTGGCCATCGTTGGGCCACCGGTCGCGTCCGGCCCGGACAGCGATGTCAACGTCATGATGCTTTCAATGGGCAAGCCGCACCCGGCGTTGGCCATTACCGGCAGCATCGCCCTGACGCTCGCCGCGCGCACACCGGGCACGGTGCTCAACGCCGCCACAGGCAATGGAGTCGGTGCCGTCCTGAAACTCAGGACCCCTGCCGGCGTCATCGAAACCTGGACCGACGAACACGAAGGGTCCATTCTGGTCGGCGTTGACCGGACGGCCAGGACCATCGCCACCAGCATCATCCACCTCCCTGAGACCCTCGGCACCGCCGTCGAGGCCTCACTGGAACCAGCCACTCGATGAGGAGTAACACCATGGCTAAGACTATTTACCAACCAGCTCCCGAGGCCGAGGCCGACATACCGCAGGACCCTTCCAAGCGTCCCAACAAACGCCGCCGTATTCTTCTGGTAACGGTTGCCGCTTCCGTCATCCTGGGCCTGATCGCCATCCTCTTCGGGGGTGCGGTCTTCAGCCCGGCGGCCACCCCGGAATCGGAGCCAACCATGACCGCCACGCAGATCATCCCGCTGGTGATTCTCGTGGTGATGTTCGTCGTCGCCACCAAGTGGCCGCTCAACATCGGCGTGATGGGACTTGTCGCATCATTCGGCGTTGGCTACTTCATGCTTGGCATGAGCGACAAGGAAATCCTGGCCGATTTCCCGGCCAGCATCGTCATCACCATCATCGGTGTGACCTACTTCTTCAGCATGGCCCAGCGGAACGGGACCATAGACATCATCGTCCAAAGGTGCGTCAGGATGGTCAGGGGCAAGACCATGCTCCTGCCCTGGGTCTTTTTCCTTATGGCCGCCGCCCTCACTGCGCTTGGCACCTTCAGCCCGGCAGCAGTCGCGCTGCTGGCACCTGCCGCACTCGGCCTGGCCTACGAATCCCGCATCCACCCCGTGCTCATGGGCGCCTTTGTCATCAACGGAGCACACGCCGGTGGCTTCTCGCCCCTGTCCGTTGCGGGCGTCCTCGTCCACGACATCGCACATAAGAACAACTTCCCCATCGACCAAGGCGCCTTGTTCGCGGCCAGCTTCGCGCTGAACCTCATTCTGTCGGCACTCACGATCGTGCTCTTCGCCCTCATGGGCAAGCTTCGCGACAAGCACTCCAACGAGTACGCCGGCCTCGACACGGTCCGCATGGGACGCCCCAGCGGACAGCAAATCCTGACTCTGGCACTCATCCTCGTGATCCTTGCATGCACCCTCGGCTTCCACATGCCAATTGGCTTCGTGGCCCTGTCGGCCGGTTTGCTGTTGGCGTTGGTCAACATCAAGGAACACAAGACGTTTATTGGCGGCATTTCCTGGTCCACCGTGCTGCTGGTGGCAGGCATGATTACCTACGTCTCGCTGCTCCAACACGTCGGTGTCATTGATACCCTCGCCGAGCAGGCCCTGGCCCTCGGGGCACCACTGCTCATCGCCTTGGTCCTCTGCTACGTCATCGGCGTCGGATCTGCGTTCGCCTCATCCACTGCCCTCCTGACGGCCTTCATCCCCCTGGCAGGTCCCCTGCTGGCCACGAGCTCGCTCAGTGCCTCGGGAACGGTGGCGGCCCTCGCGATCGCAGCAACGGTAGTGGACGTTTCACCGTTCTCCACCGACGGCGCCTTGGTAGTAGCCAACGCCCGGGACGACGACAGGCAACGTGTCTACAAGCAGCTCATGATGTACGCAGGCGGTGTGGTCCTTGTTGCACCGGCCCTGGCATGGGCGCTGCTGGTTCCCACGGGAATCATGTAACCCATCGACAAGAGTCGCCGAATCCAGTTGTTCGGCGAGCGCTCGACGATCACATTCCTGCACACCATCGCAACAGGTAGCCCGAAGGACGGGCGCAGGAAGGGGACGCCAGCGCAGGCTGCAGCAGGGCCACCGGACGGTGGCCCTGCTGCAGCAACGTCATTCCATCCGTCTTACCCTGCCGCCAGCAATGCCTGGGGCGAGGCCTGCTTGATGCGGGTCTGCAGCCATTTCAGCTGGACTTGGGTTTCTTTGTGGCACAGTTTGACGACGCTCAACAACTCCTCATCGCGCAGGGCCTGTCCTGCCTGCTCCACCACGGTCCAGGTGATGTCGACCATGCTGGCGAGAACGAAGACATCCTGCAGGTCACGCAGGAGACCCACGGGGCCCCTACGGGTTCCAGAGAGCCCCTGGATATGCAGGCGTTCAGGCTCCCGGCCCTCACCGGAGCGACCATAGCGTTCGATGACCGGCAGCAAAACCTGTTCATGGTGGTCCGACTGGCCGGCCAGGCTTTGGCAGAGGAAATGAACATCGGGCTCCTCGCCGTGGCCTTCGGCAACCTGGCGAAACGACTCAGCCAGGGTTCGTTCACTCCGGGAGAGCATACCCAGGTAGATGTGGAGGTTCATGGCTGCTGTCCTTCCGGACGGGACGCCGTAGTGGTGGGGGCGGGGGCCAGCCCCGTGCCGCTCCGGAGCCGTTCGACGTTGACAGCGGCATTTTTGAATATGGGTTGCTTGGACACAGGATCCCATTCGGTGAGCGTTAGCTCGTTGGCAGCAGTTGCGTGGACCCCTTGGCCCGTGACGGGTACTCCGTGCCCGCCGTCGGCTGTTTCCCCGTGGTTGCCGGACGTGTCCCAGTAGCCGTAGTGGAATGGGGCGAAGACCGTCCCGGGGCGCACACCACTGACCCGGGCGGGTGCCTCAATGCGTCCTCTCCGTGAGGACACCCGCACCAGGTCACCTTCGGAGATCCCCAGCTGCGCGGCGTCTTCCACAGACAGCTCCACCCACATCCGCGGGGCGGCCGCGTTCAGTTCAGGCGAGCGGGCTGTCTTGGTCCGGGTGTGAAAGTGGTAGGCCGTCCTTCCGGTGGTGTACCGGAGGGGGTACTCGCTGTCCGGTTCCTCGTGGGGCGGGTGGTATGTGGTGGCTTTGAGCAGCGCCCGCCCCTTGGGTGCCATTGCCTTGTACGATTCCGGGCCGGCTTCGGCGCCCGTCAGCAGATCGTGGCCATAGTTTTCGCAGTAGTCCGGGTCAGTGGGGAAGACTCCTTCCCCGTAGAGCCGTTCGGTGCCGTCCGGATGATCCTCGTTGCACGGCCAGGGAATGCCGCTCCCGCCACGGAGCTTCCGGTAGCTCAGGCCGGTGTAATCGCAGGGCCTGCCACGTGAACATTCCTTCCATGCCTCGAAGCCATCTTCAGGAGTTTTCCAGTCAAGCAACGGCGAACCTGCCAGGGTGGTGAATCCCATCCGGTGCGAGTAGTCCAGGAAGATCTCCAGGTCGGCGCGGGCTTCGCCGGGTGGCTCCACTGCTTTGTCCGAAAGGTGCACTACGCGGGATGCATTTGTGAAGGTACCCGTCTTCTCGCCCCAGGCCGCGGCCGGGAGCACTACATCCGCCAGTTGGGCTGTTTCGGTGAGGTAGAGATCCTGAACCACCAGGAACAATTCCGGTTGGGAGAGGATCTTGCGGATTCGGGGCAGCTCGGGCATGGAGACGGCGGGATTGGTGGCTGATACCCAGAGGAAGTTGATGGATCCCTGTTCGGCGTACCGGAAGATCTGCATGGCGTGCGTAGGTGGTGCCCAGTGCGGAATGATTCCGGGGTCGACGTTCCACAGCGTCGCCAATTCCTCCACATGCGCTTGGTTACTCCAGTTACGGAAGCCCGGAAGGTCGCCGTCGGCCCCGCATTCCCTGTTGTTCTGCGCAGTAGGTTGTCCGTTCATCTGGAGGAGCCCAGCCCCCGGCCTCCCAAGCATGCCACGCAGGAGGTGCAAATTGTTGACCTGGCAAGCCGAGGCTGTTGCCTGTGATGACTGATAGAAGCCTTGGAGGACAGTGGACAGGACGTTCCGCGAGGTGCCAAAGATCCGTGCCGCTGCCCTGATGTCATCCGCCTCGACGTCGCAGACTTCTGCTGCCGCCTCCGGGGTCCATGGCTCAACAGTGTCTTTGAGCTCTTCAAACCCAAGGGTGTGCTCGTTGACGTACTGGGCGTCGTACCAGCCCCGGTGGATCATCTCCCGGACCAGGGAGTGCATCAGGGCAAGGTTGGTGCCCGGCCGGAGCGCCAAGTGAACATCGGCGTACCGGGCAGCTTCGGTGTTCCTGGGGTCCACACACACCAGGGCGGGTGGTTCGGGACCCGTCAGCCTGTCCAGGACACGGGACCAAAGTACCGTTTGGGTCTCAGGCATGTTGTGGCCGTACAGGAAGAGGGCGTCACAACTGTCGATGTCTTCGTAGGCCCCTGGCTGCCCGTCCGCCCCGAAGGTCTCTTTGAGGGCGGCCGCCGCAGTCGCCGTGCACAGCCGGGTATTGCCGTCCATGTGCGGTGTGCCGATTCCTGCCTTGCCTATCACTGCCAGGGCGTAGTACTCCTCCAGGAACAGCTGCCCGCTGGTGTAGAAGCCGTGGCTGAGCGGTCCTTTCTCCTCCAGAAGCTTCCTGCTCCGCCCCACGACCCGGCCCATGGCCGTTTCCCAGTCCGTTTCCACAAGGCGGTCACCTTCGCGGATCAACGGGCGGGTGAGGCGGTCCCGGTTCGCGACTCCTTGCCAGCTGGCGAACAAACCTTTGGGTCCCAGCCGCCCTTTGTTGACCCGATCCTGCGAGCGCCCCCGGATGCCGACCATTTCCCCGTTCCGGACGGCAATGTCGCAGCCGCATCCGTTGCTGCACAGCACACACGCGGATTGTACCCACTGGTCGACGTCACTCTCCTGCAGGCCCGCTTTCAGCGCGAGGTCCACACGGACCGGCCACTCCCCTCCCGGCTGGAACGGTGTCCTTGCCCCCCAGATATCGATGATTCGGTCCGCCACAGTACTCCTCCTTGATGGGACAGCGCTGCCGCGTGCAGCGCGGCTGGCTGCGCAGCCGTTGCGAGGATGGGATGCGGTTCAGCCCTCCCGCGCCTTCCTGGTGGCGGCATCGTTGGCCTTTTGGAGCGCCTCCACCAGTTGGTCCTTGGTCATTTTGGAACGGCCTTTGACGCCCAACTGCTTAGCCCGTTGATACAGGTGGTCTTTGCTGGCATTGGCATCGACTCCCCCTGCCGTTGGTGTGTTTGAGTCAGCGCCTTCCTCGGCGTGCGCATCGGAGGGACCGCGCTCTTCCTTGGGTTCCCAGTGGTCTCCCACCTTTTCGTAACTGTGTTTCAAGGAGGCGAAGGCTGTGCGGGCTGCGCGGCTGGAATCGTTGTCGTATGACTCCATTGCTGAGTCATAGGTCTTGGCGAACGTGTCCTGGGCTTTCTGTTCCGAGCGCTGCAGCGTCGAAGGCAGTTCGTCCTTGCGGGCGTGCTCGTTCTTTCCGGTCTTGGGCATGAAACTCAGTCCCCTATCGTGAAACGTCTTGTCATACGGGGCCCCCATTTTGTGACAGACCTCCGCCGTCCAGGCGGCCTTCAGTTCCAACCGATCTGCGGAGTCGCTGGTTCAGTTGGGCTTCGGCGGTTTCACGGCGTTTACCCACCACCAACAATGACGCGGTAACGGGATTATGCTGCGGAAGTGCATTGGCAGCGCGGGCAGGCGGTGTCTGGGACCCCACGGGGTGCCGCCCGGATGTAGTCTTCATGTCGCTGGACCGGATCCTGACTCCAAGGCAGCGCGGTGCATACCTGTCATGCCAGCACGCCTCGGCTTGTCGGGCCCGGCCTATCCGGACCGTTTCAACAAGCTAAGCATGCTTACTAAACGGCCACAAGTGTTTTCCCTGACCGTTCAGGGAGCCGCTGCCCCGGCTGGCAGCGCGGCCCTAATTGATGATCTGGCCACGCTCGTCGGCAAGGATCGCGGCCAAGCGATCCCTCCACGCTTTCAGGGCTCCGGGCTCCAGGCGTGTCCAGTCAGTGACTTCCCGAACCACCCTGAGCGGGGCCGAGCTGCGATAAGACCTGGTGGGGTTGCCGGGGAATTTCTTGTCAGTGACATTCGGATCGTCTTCGAAGCTTCCTGTCGGCTCTACCTCGTAGACCCTGGGTTCGCCGTCGCCGGCAGCAAGCTCCGCAGCGAGGCCCGCACCGTCCCGCAACGCCGTGAAGTAGATATGGTTCATCACCACTTCGGGACGGTAATTGGACCTGAAGCCCGCCCGGAGCAGATCTCCACTTCGAAGATTGGCTTTCGTACCGTGGAAAAAGGGGCCCTCGTCCGGTTGATCATTCACGGCTACAGCCTAGTGGCTGATCGAACAGGCCAAAATATCCCCCCTTTTGGGCGATTCGTCACCCCAGGCAGCCGATCCGGCCATAGGGAACTGACACTCTCAGGGCAGAAGCTTGAAGGACAGCAAACAGCCCCCTCTAGGAGATCAAAAGTGACTGCTTACAACCTGGCCCTGATAGGTTTCGGCGGCGTCAACCGCGCACTGGCCGAGCTGATCCGCGATGAACCACAGCGATTTGCTTCGTTGGGGTTCGAGCTTCGCGTCGTTGCCATAACGGACTTGGCTTTCGGTTCGCTTGTCCAGGCCGAAGGTATCGACCTGGACGCTGTCCTCGCCATGTCGCGGGGGTCATCCTTTGAGGGCCTTCCAGGCGGACACCGGGATCCCCGCAACGAGGACGTCATCAAGAACGGCCCGGCCGAGATCATCGTCGAAGCCACCTTCACCAGTCCCGTTGACGGAGAACCTGCCGTTTCGCACGTGAAATGGGCCATAGAGTCGGGCAAGCATGTCGTGACCACAAACAAGGGCCCCGTAGCCCTGCGGGGTCGGGAACTGAGCAAGCTCGCGGCAGAGAAGGGCGTCCGCTTCGAGTACGAGGGCGCAGTCATGAGCGGAACGCCCGTGATCCGTTTGGCGCACAGGATGCTCGCAGGCCTGGAGCTCAATGCCGTCCAAGGAATCCTGAACGGCACCAGCAACTACGTCCTGGGCCGTATGGAAGCCGGTCTTGGCCTGGAGCAGGCCATAGCCGAAGCCCAGGAGCTCGGGTACGCCGAAGCTGATCCCACCGCGGACATCGGTGGCTCGGATGTCCGGTTGAAGGTTGCCATCCTGGCTAACGAGCTCCTCGGCGCCGATATCCAGCCCCAGGATGTGGAAACCACCGGTATCCAGGACATCAAAAGTGATGACGTCGCCCAGGCGCTGGCAAGCGGCTTCCGTTGGAAGCTGATCGGTGAGGCCCGCCGCGAGGCAGATGGCCGCGTCGTCGCCGTCGTAAAGCCCCTCGCCCTACCGGCCGACCACCCTCTGGCAGGAATCTCAGGAGCCACGAACGCGGTGTCATTCACCACTGACCTCCTGGGCTCCGTCACCGTCTCAGGCCCGGGCGCCGGCCGGGTGGAGACCGCCTACGCCCTCATCTCGGACATCATTGCCGTCCACGAATTCGCCAAAGGAGCAGTCCGTGCCTGAAACCGCCATCGCACAGTCCCACCCGGCAGCGACCACTGATGACCTGGAGGTGCGCAACAAGTTCGACGGCGGCCTCTTGGCTTCCCTGCGCCAATGCACCGAGGCGGAGGTACAGGTTCAGCTGATCCGTACCGCAGCAGCCGCGCCTGCGGCTGCAGCCATGCCCCGCCATGAGCGGGGGCGGATCCTGGACACGGCCGCCGATCTGCTGCAGCAGCGCTCACGGGAGGTCTCGGAACTGATCGTTGCCGAGGCCGGAAAGACCATCAGGCAGGCCCGCAAAGAACTCTCCCGCGCCGTCAACACGCTCAAGCTCTCGGCTGCCGAGACGCGGCGAAACGTGGGCGAAGTGGTTCCCTTCGACTCGTTCGCCGGTTCGGAAAACCGGCAGGGCTGGTTCACCCGCGAACCGCTAGGCCTGATCGCCGCCATCACGCCGTACAACGACGCTTTGAACCTGGTGGCCCACAAACTGGGACCAGCCATTGCCGGCGGCAACACCGTGATCCTCAAACCCTCACAGTTGACGCCCCTGACAGCCATCCTCCTCGTGGACTTACTGCGCGAGGCGGGTCTGCCGACGGAGTTCGTCACCGTTGTCCTGGGTGACAGAGCGATCGCGCAGACCATCATCTCCTCCAAGCTGGTCCGCATGGTCTCCTTCACCGGAGGATTCGCCACCGGCCGGGCCATCGCGGCCAACGCGGGAATCAAGCGCCTGTCCATGGAACTGGGCGGCAACGCACCGGTCATCGTCTTCGACGACGCCGACATCCCCGCCGCCGTCGAGGCCAGTGTGTCCGGTGCGTTCTGGGCAGCGGGCCAGAACTGCATCGGGGCTCAGCGCATCCTCGTCCAGCGCGGCATTTTCGATTCCTTCGTGGAGGACTTTGTTACCCAAACTGCCGCCCTTAAAACCGGCGACCCTCGCAACGAACACACTGACGTGGGACCGATGATCAGCCACGACTCCGCCGCCGACGCCAAGCGGAAAATCGATGATGCCGTGGCCGCCGGGGCCCAACTGCTGACCGGAGGGACACTCAACGGGCCGGTCCTCACCCCCGCTGTGCTCATCAACGTGCCGCGCAGTTGCGAGGCGTGGAGTGAGGAACTATTCGCCCCGGTGGTCGTGATCGAACCCTTTGACTCATCAGAAGAAGCGGTCGAACTGGCCAACGACAGCGAGTACGCACTGCAGGCGGGCGTTTTCACCAAGGACCTGGGCCGCGCCCTGGCAACTGCGAAGGCCATTGACGCAGGTGGCGTCATGATCAACGATTCTTCCGACTACCGCCACGATGCCATGCCGTTCGGTGGCTCGAAGTACGGCAGCATGGGACGTGAAGGGGTTCACTTTGCCTACGAGGAAATGACCCAACCCAAAGTCATTGCGATCGCCTCATGAGAGCCGGCGTGAGAATCGAACGGGACAGCCTGGGGCCAATGGCAGTCCCCCAGTCCGCGCTGTGGGGCATCCACACCGAACGTGCCATCCTCAACTTCCCGATCAGCGGCGTCCACGTGGGGACCCACCGGCACCTGGTCCGTGCCCTCGCGCTTGTAAAGAAGGCCGCGGCGCTGACCAACACCGAGCTCGGCCTGATCCCTGCCGATATTGGTCAAGCCATCGCGTCAGCTTGCGACACAGTGGCTTCAGGGATTGTGGATCACGCGTTTCCCGTGGACGTCGTCCAAGGCGGTGCCGGGACCTCGACGAACATGAACGCCAATGAGGTCATCGCCAACCTCGCACTCGAGGTCCTCGGTCATCCCCGGGGATCCTATGGGGTCATCGACCCCATCGGTCACGTCAACAAATGCCAGTCCACCAACGACGTCTATCCGACCGCAGTGCGCCTGGCGCTGATGTTCGCTGTGGAAGAGCTCCTGGAACAGCTCACCCTGCTGTCCCAGGCTTTCTCCGAGCGAGGCCAGGCGTTCGCGGCCATCCCGAAGGTCGGACGGACCCAGTTGCAGGATGCTGTGCCCATGACGCTCGGGCAGGAATTCACTGCGTTCGCCGTCACGCTCGAGGAAGACCAAGGCCGCCTGCGCGAGGCGGCAGCGCTGCTGAAGGAATGCAGCCTGGGCGCCACAGCCATCGGCACCGGCATTACCGCCGACCCGCAGTACGTGGAGCGTGTCATCGACAGACTCTCCGGGGCCAGCGGGGTCCAGTTGACCCGTGCACGCGACTTTGTTGAAGCAACCTGGGACACCGGGGCGTTCATGACATTTTCCGGCGCCCTCAAGCGGACCGCCATCAAGCTGTCCAAAATCTGCAGCGACCTGCGCCTGCTCTCCAGCGGACCCCAAACCGGGCTCGCCGAGATCCACCTGCCACCTCGGCAGGCGGGCTCCTCCATCATGCCCGGCAAGGTCAACCCAGTTATCCCCGAAGTCATCAACCAGATCGCGTTCTTCGTCGCAGGCGCCGACCTCACGGTCACCATGGCATCTGACAACGGACAACTTCAGCTCAATGCCTTCGAACCGGCCATCGCCCACGCGCTGCTGCAGTCCCTGGGTTGGCTGGCCAACGGCTGCAGTGTGTTGCGCGAACTATGCGTCACGAGCATCGAAGCCAACGAGGCGTTGCTTCAATCCAGGGCGCGGGCCTCCACAGCACAAGCCACGGCACTGCTCCCATTCCTCGGATACGCAGCAGCGGCGGAGCTCGCCCACAGGGCCCGTTCCTCCGGGCAGAATGTCCTCGACCTCGCGCTCAGTGAAGGCCTGATCTTCCCCGAGCAGTTCAATGTCCTGGTGCACGGGGGCCGGGATGTCAGCGGGGAGCCTGCCTGTCGATGACTGTTGAGAGAGATAACGCCGTAGTGATGTCGCGGACACCGGGAAAGGCAGAAACTTCGCGCCAGATCTCCTGGATCCTCGCGGCGTCGGGCGCCTCGACCCTGACGACGAGATCGAGTTCTCCGCTGACGACATCGCAGGTGGCGATCTCCGGAATTTCACGTAATCCGGCGATGACGTCACTTCCGCGCATTCTGTCGTGACGTTGAATCAGAAGCACTGCGTTGACTGTCGGCGTTCCTTCCCCAGCCGCTTCCTTGATGGTGTACCCGTTGATGTAGCCATCGCGTTCCATCCGCTCGATCCGCTGCCGAACCGCGTTACGGGACAGCAGCACCCTTTCCCCCAATTGGGCCAGGCTGATCCGTGCGTTACGTCGAAGCTCGGCAAGGATCTGCGCATCTATCCCATCGCGTGGGCTTCTCGGCACGGGCGCTCCTGACTGGGGGGTGATCATTGGCTGGGTCAGCACACAGCGGATAACAACATATCCCATCCAACGGCCGCGAGTTTTCCCGCCATCTGCCCATGTGGCGTTTCGTCCGGGCTTAAAGCGCCACCGCGCCCAGTGCGTGGTCGTAGATGGCAAGTGCTGTGGCGACTTCTTCGGGGGTGACCACCGCTGGTGGGACTACGTGGATCCGGTTGTCGGCAATGAAGGGCAGGAGACCCAGGCGGAGGAGTTCAGCTTTGATGCGGCCCATGTACGCAGGTGCGACTGGCGCCTTGGTGGCACGGTCCTGGACGAGTTCCATGGCCCAGAAAACTCCACGGCCACGGACCTCGCCGATGACCTCGTGCTTGGCGGCGAGGGCCAGAAGGCCCGGGCCAAGGTGGTCGCGGCCGATCCTGGCGGCGTTGCCGATGATGCCTTCTTCTTCGAACGCGTCAATGGAAGCGACCACGGAGGCTGCGGCAAGCGGGTGGCCGGAGTACGTCAGGCCGCCGGGGAAGACGCGTTCGTTGAAGGTAGTCGCGATCACGTCGGAAATAATGACGCCGCCCACCGGCACGTAGCCCGAGTTCACACCTTTGGCGAAGGTGATGAGGTCCGGGGTGACGTCGAAGGCGTCCAAAGCGAACCAGTCGCCGGTGCGGCCAAAACCTGCCATGACCTCGTCAAGGATCATGACGATGCCGTATTCGTCGCACAGAGCCCGGACGCCCTGGAGATATCCGGCTATAGGAACCAGGACCCCGGCAGTTCCGGGGACGGTTTCGAGAAGGACCGCCGCAATGGACTGCGGCCCTTCGCATTCGATGGTGCGGCGCAGGTGGTGGAGGGCGCGCTCGGTTTCCTGCTCCGGCGTTTCGGCCCAGAACTCCGAGCGGTAGAGATAGGGCCCGAAGACGTGGACGTGCCCGCGCGCGTATTCGTTCGGGATACGGCGCCAATCGCCGGTGGCCACGATGGCCGCCCCGGTGTTGCCGTGGTACGAACGGTACCGGGAGATCACCTTGTCGCGGCCGGTGTGCAGGCGGGCCATACGGATAGCGTTCTCATTGGCGTCAGCGCCGCCGTTGGTGAAGAAGACCTTCTCCATGGTTGCCGGCGCGTGCGAGAGGATCCTGGCGGCGGCTTGCCCCCTGACGTGGCTCGCATGCGAGGGCGCCACAGTGGCCAAGGTGGTGGCCTGCCTGGCGATCGCGGCAATGAGCTTGGGGTGCTGGTGGCCAATGTTGGTATTGACCAGTTGGCTCGAAAAGTCCAGGTAGGTTTTGCCGTCATGGTCCCAAACAGAGCTGCCCAACCCGCCCGCGATCGCCAACGGCTGCAACGATTTCTGCGCGGACCACGAATGGAACACGTTCGCGCAGTCGAGGTCCGTGGCTTCTGCGTTGGTGATGGCTGCTGATTCCTCAGCGATAAACGTTTCCGGGTGGCTGGCGACCATGACGGTTCCTTTTCATTGGAAGGCGGTGGGGCTTCCTCCATCATGTGCTGCAAGCCTGCGGCGGCGGCCTGTACCTTTGTACAGTCACCCAGATGAGAATAGACGTTTTTACACCCGAGGACCCTGCCCATGCCACCAAGCCTGAACGTACTGCTCCGCAGCCGGACACTGAAGCTCCGACTCGTGGTTCCAGACCCCGCTTCACCTGCTTTGGACGAGCCCATCAGCTGGGTGCACAGTTCGGACCTCGAGGACCCAACGCCCTTCCTGGACGCCGGCCAGTTGCTGCTCACCGACGGCACGCAGTTCACGCTGGAACCAGGCACGACGGCGGAACCAGGCACGACGGCGGAACGCGCCTACGCGGGTACGCCACCGGAAGTGCGGAAGGGTGTGGGGTACGAGGAGTACGTCCACCGCCTGGTGAAACACGGAATCGCTGGTCTGGGTTTTGCGACCCAGGTCATCCACGGGACGTTGCCACCGGGCCTGGAAGAAGCATGCCGCAAGCACGCGCTGCCCTTGCTGGAGGTACCGGACCGGACGCCGTTCATCGCAATCATCCGCTCGGTGGCGGACCATCTTGCCCAGGAGGACCACGCCCGCGCCGAATGGTCGCTGCAGGCGCAGCGTGCCATCTCCCGGGCAGCCCTGCGGCCCGATGGGCTGACTTCGATAATGGGCGAGCTGGAGCGTCAACTCCACAGCTGGGTGGCGCTGTACGACGCGGCAGGCAATTACGTCCGCATGCCACGGAACAGACCCATTCCCTCGGACATCCAGTCCCGGGTTAGCGAAAGGGTCCGAAGGGCGCTGGACCTGGGCACGCGATCTGCTTCGAATCTGGACATCGACGGCCAATCAGTGACGCTGCAGACACTGGGCCGCAAAGGCAGCTTGCGCGGGGCTTTGGTCCTGGGCGCCATCGAGCCCATGGACCCGGCCAGGACGGACATTGTCAACACCGTCATCGGCTTGGCCAGTCTCGCACTGGAGCAAACCCGCACCCTCGATACCGCCCGCAGGCACCTCCGCGCCGGAGTGTTCGAGCAATTGCTGGCGGGCAGCACCGACGTCGCAAGCAAAACGGCCCGCCAGGTGTGGGGCCCACTCCCCCGCGACCCCCTCCTGGTTACAGTGTCCCGCCACGAAAACCCGGCGCCCACCCTCCTTGAGGCCTTGGAACTGCTGGCCGACGACCACCGCGGAGCTGTGTTTTATGCCCTTCGGGGGGAATTCCTGGTGGTTCTGGCCGGAAAGCAACATCAGGGGAAAGTCATGGACCTGGTCACAAAGCACGGCCAGTGCGGGATCTCGTCCGAGGCCACCATGGACGGACTCACCGCAGCCCTCGAAGAAGCAACTCGGGCCCTGAAGAGGGCCGCCGAACTGGGCAGGGACGCCGTCGCGTTTCCGGAACTTTCCGAAGGCGGAATACTGGGCCTGCTGCACCAGGAGAACGCAGGTCCGCTGGCGCGTGGGCTGCTGCAGCCCCTCATCGACCATGACGACTCCGAGCAGACCGAGCTGCTGCCTACAGTGCGTGAATGGTTTGCCAACAACTGCGTCTGGGACAAGACCGCGCGACGCCTGGGCATCCACCGGCACACACTGAGGAACAGGATCGATGCAGCAGGCAGGATCTTGGGCCTGAATCTGGACGGCATCCGCGACAGGCTGGAACTGTTCGCGGCAGTGCAGTTCCTGGAGGAAGCGTAATGCCGAAAAGGACCTCCGGCCCTGGCGCTGGAGGTCCTTTCGCGGTTACCGCTTAGTTTTGCGGGAAGCCGAGGTTGATGCCGCCGTGGCTGGGGTCCAGCCAACGGGAGGTGATGGCCTTTTCGCGGGTGTAGAACTGGAAGCCCTGCAGACCGTAGGCCTTGGAGCTGCCGAAGATGGAGTCCTTGAAACCGCCAAAGGAGTAGTAGGCCACGGGGACGGGGATGGGGACGTTGATGCCGACCATGCCCACCTCGACTTCGTTCTGGAAGCGGCGGGCCGCGCCGCCGTCGTTGGTAAAGATGGCTGTGCCATTGCCAAAGGCGCCGTTGTTGATCAAGTCCAGGCCCTCTTCGTAGCTGCTGACACGGACCACGGCCAGCACCGGGCCGAAGATTTCCTCCGTGTAGGCGCGTGAGGTGACAGGGACGTCGTCGATCAAGGTGGGACCGAGCCAGAAGCCGTTTGCGTCACCGTCCACTTCGATGCCACGGCCGTCAACCACCACGTTGGCGCCGTCTTCGATTGCAATGTCGATGTAAGAGGCCACCTTGTCGCGGTGCTGCCGCGTGACCAGGGGACCCATGTCGCAGTTGCGGCGGCCGTCACCGACCTTCAGGGTGGCCATGCGCGAGGTGATCTTCCCGATCAACTCGTCGGCGACCGGTTCGACCGCCACAACAACGCTGATGGCCATGCAGCGTTCGCCGGCGGAACCGAAACCGGCGTTGATGGCGGCGTCGGCCGTGAGGTCCAGGTCGGCATCGGGCAGTACCAGCATGTGGTTCTTCGCCCCGCCCAGGGCCTGGACGCGTTTGCCGTTCTTCGCCGCGGCCTCGTAGATGTACTGGGCAATCGGAGTGGAACCAACGAAGGAAACCGCCTTCACATCCGGGTGTTCCAGCAGTCCGTCCACGGCCTCCTTGTCACCGTGCAGGACGTTGAAGACACCGTCCGGAAGTCCCGCCTCGGCGAAGAGGGCGGCGAGCCAGTTGGCCGCCGTCGGGTCCTTCTCGGACGGCTTGAGGACCACGGTGTTCCCCGAGGCGATCGCGATCGGCAGGAACCACAGCGGAACCATTGCTGGGAAATTGAAGGGGCTGATGATGCCCACCACCCCCAGCGGACCTTTGGTGGAGTAGACATCGACGCCGGAGGAGACATTCTCTGAGTGCTCACCCTTGATCAGGTGCGGGAAACCGGTGGCCAGTTCCACCACCTCAAGGCCGCGGGTGATTTCACCGAGCGCATCGGAGACCACCTTGCCGTGCTCGGAGGTGATGATCTGCGCAAGTTCGCCCTTGCGCTCGTTCAGCAACTCCCGAAAGCGGAAGATGATCTGCTGGCGCTTGGTCATGGACAGGTCCCGCCAAGCCGGGAATGCTTTCTGCGCCGCGGAAATCGCCGATTCAATGTCGGAGCCGTTAGCCAAAGCCACACGCTTGGTCTCGATACCACGGGCAGGGTCGAACACCGGTGCCGTGCGCTCGCCGGCCGACGGCGACTCAGCGCCACCGATCCAGTGCGAAACGATGGGAAGTTCCTGGTTTACTGACATGCGTCTTCTCGCTTTCGAGTCCGTGGGGATATTGCCGCAGGCGGCTTGCCAGCCACGCTAACCGCGACTGATCCCGTCACGGACCCGACATATGTCAGATCAGGCGAAGCAAATTCAACAGATGTCCCCCCGGTCCTCTCCGGCGATGCCAGGTTGCCGCTAGTGGTGGAGTTGCATGCGCTGCAGGACAGTGGCGGAAATTTCTTCCACTGACATGGACGCTGAGTTGACGTAGGGGATGTCATTGGCCCGGTACATGTCCTCGGCGTTCCGCAGCTCAAAGGTGCACTGGTGCAGCGACGCGTAGTTGCTGCCGGGTCGCCGCTCCTGGCGGATCTGGCTCAGGCGGACGGGCTGGGAGGTCAGCCCAAAGCACTTACCCGCGAAGGGCAGCAGGGGTTTGGGGAGTGCCAGGTTGTCGAAATCCTCGTCGACCAAGGGGAAGTTGGCAGCGAGGATGCCGTGCTGCAACGCAAGGTACATGGTGGTGGGTGTCTTACCGCAGCGGGAGGGGGCGATGAGGATCAGTTCGGCGCGTTCGAGCGCACGCAGGGATTGGCCGTCGTCGTGTTCAATCGCATACTCGACGGCGGCCATGCGGGACTGGTAGCGCACGGCATCTCCGACACCATGGGCCTGCCCGGGCTTGCCGTTGGCCGGCGCGCCAAGGGTCTGTTCCAGTTGCCCAATGTGGGTACCGAACAAATCGAAGAACTGCCCACGGCTCCCGGAAAGGACAGCCCGGATATCCTGGCCCACCGCCGTCGAGAAGATGATCGGGTCCGGGCCCGTAGCGGCCACCCTGTCGATCAGCGCAACCACCTCGCGCGCCTGCTCGACCGTGGTGATGAACGGGATGGTCCGCCGTTCCAGCCGCTGGCCCGGGAACTGCGTCAACAGCGTGTTGCCCAGGGTTTCTGCGGTAATCCCGGTGCTGTCGGAAAGGAAGAACACCGTGGGGGCGGGCGGGGAGCCCGCCCCCACGGCTGGGGACTCTGCCATTTAGGCGGTGGTGCTCGTGGTACGTGTGGTACGGGCCAGGCGCAGCCAGGTCTCGGTCACGGCGTCCGGGTTCAGCGAAATCGAGCTGATGCCCTGTTCCAACAGCCACTCGGCGAAGTCCGGGTGGTCGCTGGGGCCCTGCCCGCAAATCCCTACATACCGGCCCTTGGCCCGGCATGCCGCAATGGCCATCTCCAGCAGTTTGGTAACCGCCGGGTTCCGTTCATCGAAGCCTTCGGCAACCAGGGCGGAGTCCCGGTCCAGCCCGAGGGTGAGCTGGGTCAGGTCGTTGGAACCAATGGAGAATCCGTCAAAGTACTCCAGGAACTCATCGGCAAGGAGCGCGTTGGCCGGCAATTCGCACATCATCACGATCTCCAACCCGTTCTCTCCGCGTCGCAGCCCGTTGGCAGCGAGGAGGTCGATGACGCCGCTGGCCTCGGCCAGGGTTCGCACGAACGGGACCATGAGCTTGATGTTGGTCAGGCCCATGTCGTTGCGGACGTACTTCAGTGCTTCGCATTCGAGTTCGAACGCCTGACGGAAGGAAGCGGAAAGATACCGGGATGCGCCGCGGTACCCGATCATCGGGTTTTCTTCCTCCGGTTCAAACGCCGGGCCGCCGATCAGGTTGGCGTACTCGTTGGACTTGAAGTCCGAAAGCCTGATGATCACCGGTTCGGGCGCAAAGGCCGCGGCGATCGTCGAAATGCCTTCGGCCAGGCGCCGAACGTAGTAATCGCGCGGACCATCGTAAGCGGCGGTCTTCTCCTGGATCTGCCGGACCGTGTAGTCATCCAGGCTCGCCGGACGCTCGATTTCGCCGGCGACAGCCAGCAGGGCGTTGGGGTGGACACCGATTTGCCGGTTGATGATGAACTCCAGCCGGGCCAAGCCCACGCCATGGTTGGGCAGCTTGGCGAAACTGAACGCCTGCTCCGGGGTCCCGACGTTCATCATGATCTTGACCGGAGCTTCCGGCATGGTCTCCAGGCTTGTCTCATGCAGCGAGTACTCCAGGAGACCCTCATACACGAGTCCGGCTTCGCCCTCGGCGCAGGAGACCGTCACCGGAGCACCGTCCTTGAGGATCTGGGATGCATACCCGGTACCGACAACGGCCGGAATGCCCAATTCGCGGGCGATGATGGCGGCGTGGCAGGTCCTGCCGCCACGGTCGGTGACAATGGCGGCGGCCTTCTTCATGATCGGTTCCCAGTCAGGGTCCGTCATGTTCGCCACCAGGACATCGCCCTCCTGGAACGAGGCCATTTGGTCAATCGAGGACAGTACACGCACCTGACCCGCACCGATACGCTGGCCGATTGCGCGTCCCTCCACCAACACTGTTGAACGCTCGGTGAGCGTGTAGCGGGAAGTTACGCCGGCGGCTTTACGCGACTCCACGGTCTCTGGGCGGGCCTGCAGGATGTAGAGCTCGCCGTCAATCCCGTCCTTGCCCCACTCAATGTCCATGGGACGGCCGTAATGCGCCTCGATTGCCACTGCGTGGCGGGCAAGCTCCTGAACTTCAGCGTCGGTCAGGCTGAAGCGGCTCCGCGAATCCTGCGGCACCGGAATGAAGTCGACGGTCCGGCCAACCTCATCGGAATCCGTGTACACCATCTGCACGGCCTTCTCCCCCAAGCCGCGCTTGAGGACTGCCGGGCGGCCAGCTGCCAGAGCCGGCTTGTGGACATAGAATTCGTCCGGGTTCACCGCGCCCTGAACAACCGCTTCACCCAAGCCATACGAGGACGTGATGAAGACAGCGTCCGTGAAGCCGGTTTCGGTGTCCATGGTGAACATGACACCGGAAGCGCCGACGTCGGAACGCACCATCCGCTGAATGCCTGCCGAGAGCGCTACTTCCGAATGCGTGAAGCCGTGATGTACTCGGTAGGCGATGGCACGGTCGTTGTACAGGGACGCGAAAACATCCTTGATGGCAAGCAGGATGTTCTCGATGCCACGAATGTTCAGGAACGTCTCCTGCTGGCCGGCGAAGGATGCATCCGGCAGGTCTTCAGCCGTGGCGCTCGACCGGACCGCCCAGGAGACGTCAGCGCCGTGTTCCTGGGTCAGGCGCTCATAAGCGCTCCGGATGTCTTCTTCGAATCCGGCCGGGAAAGGCGTCTGCCGAATCAGGGTACGGATTTGCTGGCCGACCTTGGCCAAAGCAGCAACATCGCCGCTGTCCAAGCCCTCCAGGATGCCTTCTATCCGGGCATCCAGGCCTGAGTCCGCCAGGAAACGCCGGTAAGCGTCCGCCGTCGTCGCGAAACCGCCTGGAACCTTCACCCCGGCCGAGGCGAGGTTTCGAACCATCTCCCCAAGCGATGCATTTTTGCCGCCGACCTGGTCAAGGTCGGACAAGCCAAGCTCAGAAAACCAAAGAACGTTAGTCATAAATTGTGTCCTCCATTGGGCACGCTCTGACAAGCGCTGAAAAAACTAGGTCTTGCAAGGATCAAGGCCACAGGCCCCGGATGCAAACAAATGTGATGCGTGCAACAGCGCGGGGAGTAACTGCGCTTCCTCCTGCCGCGTGACTTGACTGAGCCAGGCGGAATGGATAACCGGGGCGGCGGTAGGGCGGATAACGGCGAATGCTCCAGACCCCGGAGCTAACATGGAGCGTGCGTTAAATACGCATTGTCAATTGCGTGATTCGCGCAATCATGCCATGATGTTCAAGATCGTTCCCGGCAACATGGGGGAAAGGCGGGCAAATGACGCGGAAGGGGTCGCGGTGGCTTCCATATTGGTGCAGGCAGACGATTTCTCGGGCGCGGCCGAAGTCGGTTCCTGCTTTGTCCGCTATGGACTCACCACCCAGCTCATCCTGGAAACCCTCAACGACGACTCCGCAGGCGGAAACGTCACCGCCGGGATCGCGGCGTACGCCCCAGTCAGCGACGTCGTCGTCGCTGACACACACACTCGCGGACTGTCGGCATCCGAAGCCGGGAAAGCTGTTGAGGCAATATTCGCGGGCTCTCTCGCCGCGAACACCGACATCTGGTTCAAGAAAATCGACTCCCTCTGGCGTGGCAACATCCACGCTGAAATCGAGGTCCTTAACCGGCTGGGACACAGCGTTGTTGTGGCGGGGGCGCTCCCCCAACTTGGCCGCTCCGTGCGGCACGGAAAGCCTTATGTGAATGGACTTCCCCTGGACCGGACGGACTTATGGCAGGCCGAGGCCTCCACCCCGCCCTCAACCATTGCGGGCCTGGTCCAACCGGATTCTCCGGAATCAGTTCAAATGCTCAGGCTGCCCGAGGTCCGTTCCGCGCACTTCCCGGCAATACTGGCTGAGGCGCTCACTGACGGCGATCCCACGATAGTGGTAGTTGACGGAGAATCCGCCCAAGACCTCGAACAGGTCGTCAGGGCCCTGTGGCAACTGGGCTTCGCCCACCGGGGTCGACGCATAGTCCTTGCCGGAACCGGGGGTCTTGCGGACGTCCTGGCCCGGCGGCTGGCTTCCCGAAGTGCGCGAAATGCGCAAACTGCCACCGGGACTAACGTAACCACACCTGAACCGCAGCCGGACGCGGTACCGGTCCTCGCCGTCGTCGGATCCGCCTCCGCCGTTGCCACAACCCAACTGGCGCACCTTGAAATGGCTGGTTTTGGAATCATCAGGCTCGATCCCGGGAACATGTCCGCACATGGCTCGCAGCTTGGGCCGGCCAAGCAAATCCTGCGGAGTTCAAACAAACTGGCAGTGACGCTTCAAGAAGGCGGCGTGGATCCGCACCAATCAGCCGACATCGTCCGAGCACTTGCCAGCTTCGCCGTGGACGCTGTCCAGGGGACAAACGCGGACCTCATCCTCACGGGTGGGGCAACAGCCCGCGAGGTCCTCGACGTGCTCGGGCTCCGCTCCCTGATGCCGCTCGCCGCAGTACAACACGGCGCTGTCCTCAGCCGCGCAAGTGACGGAACTCTTGTGGGAACCAAGCCCGGCAGCTTTGGCGATGCCCACGCACTGACCCAACTCCATCATCAGATGCAGCTGCGCCGCGCCCACCCTTCCGACATCACCACCACATATTCGGCTTAACTGGAATCTGGAGAAAACATGACAACATCCGAAAGCATCACTTCCGGGCAGGACGCCCTCCCCCTCGTGGCCGTAACCATGGGCGACGGCGCCGGCGTAGGACCCGAGGTGGTGGTAGCCGCAGCGTTGGATCGGCAAAGCAACGCTGAGTGCCGCCCCGTGATTATTGGCGACGCGCTGCGGCTCCGACAGGCGGCGGAGATCCTGGGAATCGATGCCGACATCGAGTCAATCGGCAGCGTGGAAGCAGCAGTATTTACGCCGGGCCGGGTCAACGTAATCGACCTGGCGTTGTTGCCGGAGGACCTCGCCTGGGGCGAGCTCTCCCCCGTCGCCGGCCACGCAGCCCACGAATACGTCCGCGTCGCCTGCGAACTCGCCATGGCGGGCCGCGTCCAAGCCATCTGCACCGCCCCACTGAACAAGGAAGCGCTCCACGCTGCAGGGCACATTTCCCCGGGCCACACCGAGTTGCTCGCCCAGCTGACCGGCACCGAAGAAGTGTCCATGATGCTCTCCACGCCAAAGATCCGCGTGATCCATGTGACCACGCACATTGGACTCGTTGATGCCATCCGGAAGATCGAGCCTGGCCTGGTGGAGCGCACCATCCGCCGGGGCCACGAAGCCTTGGTGCGGGCCGGTATCCCGGACCCCAGGATCGGCGTGTGCGCCATCAATCCGCATGCCGGGGAGAACGGCCTCTTCGGCCAGGGGGAAGAAGCGGAGAAGATCGAGCCCGGCGTCAAGGCCGCGCAAGCTGACGGAATCAACGTTGTGGGCCCGTTGCCCGCTGACACGCTGTTCTTCCTGGCCGGCAGGGGTGACTACGACCTCGTGGTGGCCATGTACCACGACCAAGGCCACGGCCCCGTCAAGGTTCTGGGAATCGAGGCCGGCGTGAACATCACGGTCGGCTTGCCGGTTATCCGTACCTCCGTGGACCACGGCACGGCGTTCGACATCGCAGGCAAGGCAATTGCCGATTCCCGCAGCATGGTCGAAGCCCTCCACCAGGCTGCCGGGATGGCGACCCGCCCCGGCGTGGCTGTCTGACCGATGCCGGAGGGCTACGGGGCTAGCATGGTTAGCACTGCCACGGTTAGGAGACCCGGAATGCCCTCGGCGAGCGCAAGGCGCGAGGAGATTTACCATCTTGCCGTGACCACCGGCCTGGCGTCGGTGGAAGAGTTGTCGACCCGGTTCGATGTCACCGCCTCTACCATCCGCAGGGACCTGGCGCTCCTGAACTCACAGGGGAGGCTTGCGCGGACTTACGGCGGCGCGATGGCGCTCGGGGCCCACCCGGAGGCTTCCCTTCGGCAGCGGATCGGCGAAGCGTTCGAGCAAAAGCACGCCATAGCGCGCTGGGCAGCCTCAGAGGTACGGACCGGGGAGAACATACTTCTCGACGCCGGATCCACCGTTGGCGCTTTGGCTCACGAATTGCGCGGGTTCGGTGCTTTGTCCGTGACAACTCCGGGTATCAATACGTTGCAGGAACTGGCCGATTCCGAAGGCATCGACGTCGATTGCCTGGGTGGCCGACTCCGAACCATCAGCCAGAGTTTCGTGGGTCCCTTGGCGGAGATGGCCTTGGAACGAATGAGCTTTGATCGCGTGTTCCTTGGCGCAGACGCCGTCACCGCTGAGGACGGAATCTGCGAAGCAGACCACTCCCAAACGCGTCTCAAGGAACTCATGGCGCGGCGGGGCAACAGTGTCTATGTGCTGGCCGACTCATCGAAGCTGGGGTTCCGCCCCTTCCACGCGTGGGCCCGGATCGCCCTCCCCTGGACACTTGTCACCGATGACGGCGCCGATCCGAAGCAGCTCAGCATGTTCAAGAGCACAGGGGTGACGGTGCAGGTCGTGGCCGTATCCAGTGACGAGGCGGCCGGGACCTGAGCCACAGCGACTTTCGATAGTGTTGGCAGATGCTCATCGAAATTTTTGCCGCCGAAGGCACGGCTGAGGCCATGGTTACCCGCCCTTCCACCGGAAACGGGGCCTTTCCCGGGATCATCTTCTACATGGACGCGTTCGGTGTCCGTCCCCGCATCGAAGAGATGGCCCAACGCATCTCCGACTGGGGTTACGTAGTGCTGGTGCCAAACGTCTTCTACCGTGAGGGGTCCATTGCGGGACTCGCCCCGGCCGGAGACATGACCACGCCCGAAGGAAGGGAAGCTGCGGGCAAGGCTGCTTTCCCGCGGGTAGCCCGCTTGACGACGGAGAAGGCACTGCCGGACATTGAGGCCTGGGTATCTGCGATCACGGGGATGGAAGGCGTAGCGCCGGGGCCGATCGGGACCACCGGCTACTGCATGGGTGCCCGACTGGCCGTTCGGACCGCCAATTCACACCCACAGCTGGTAGCTGCTTGCGGCGGCTTCCATGGCGGCGGTCTCGCCACCGACGCCCCGGACAGCCCGCACCTGGGCCTGCGCGACGCACGTGCCCGGTTTGTCTTTGGACACGCCGACCACGATTCCAGCATGACCCCGGAGGCGGTCACGCGGCTCGGGGTTGCCCTGGATGAAGCTGGCCTTGAGGCGTCCAACACCATATATGCCGGGGCGCCGCACGGCTATTCCATGGCGGACACGTCCGCCTACGATCACCAGGCCACAGAGCGGCACTTCCAGGAACTGCGGGCACTGTTCGACAACACACTGAAGAGCTGATGCCGGTGCAGGCCATTCACTGTGGCGACACCGCGCAACTTGCGGAGCGTCTGCGCAGCAGGGCCACCTCCGGGAGCCGCCGGATTATCGGGCTGGTGGGTCCCCCAGGCGCGGGTAAGTCCACACTCGCTGAACGTCTTACGCAACATCTTGGCCATGGAAGCGCCATTGTGCCCATGGACGGCTTCCATCTGGCAAACACCATCATTGACGGGACCCCGCTCAGGGAACGCAAGGGAGCCATCGATACCTTCGACGTCGGCGGCTATCTCTCCCTCCTGCAGCGACTTCGGGAGAATGAAGAAGACGTCGTCTACGCGCCCACATACCGCCGGGGCCTGGAGGAACCAATCGCAGCGTCCATAGCCATCCCCAAGTCGGCGGCGTTCGTCATCACCGAAGGCAACTACCTGCTGGCAAACCACGGCCCGTGGGAGCGCGTTCGCAGCTACTTGGACGAGGTCTGGTTTGTGGAAATACCGCCGGAAACCCGCGTTTCACGGCTCATCCAACGACACATTGAGTCGGGCATGGAACCTGCCGCTGCCCAGGCGTGGGCACAAGGACCTGACGAAGCCAATGCCCGGTACGTCGAATCGACCAAGGCCTACGCTGACGTCATCGTCCGGTGCCCTTAGTTGAATCAGGCGAGCCAGCGCCACCAGCGCGGCTGAACCGCTTCCGGCGTCGGGTCCGGCTCCGGCTCGGGGACCTCGCCCAAGGCGAGCGCGGCCTCGACGATGTCATCAGCCGTGAGAGTCATGACGGCCTCGCGATCAAGCGCGTCCAGGCTTTGTTCCTCATTGTGCGATAGCCGCAGCGCCTGACGATTGAGCGCCTGCTCGAACAGTGTGCGGGCGAACCGAGCATTGCCGGAGTCTTCCCCGGCATGGAGACCGGTCAGGATACGGCGCAACATCTGGTCGGCGCCCGGCTCCAGCGTGTACTCGTGCTGGGCAAGCATCTGATGGAAGATCGTATCGAGCTCGTCCACTGAATAGTCCGGAAACGTAATCTCGCGGGCAAACCGGGAACGCAGCCCGGGGTTCGAGAGCAAAAAGGCCTCCATCAGCCGGGGGTAGCCGGCCACAATCACCACCAGTCGGTGCCTGTGGTCCTCCATCCGCTTGAGGAGGACCTCGATTGCCTCGGGACCGAAATCCATCCGGCCTTCCTCGGGGGTCAGAGCGTAGGCCTCATCGATGAACAGGACGCCGTCGAGTGCCCGCCGTATCACCCGGTCCGTCTTGATGGCGGTCGCCCCGACATACTGCCCCACCAAGCCCGAACGGTCCACCTCCACCAGGTGGCCTTTCTGGAGCAGACCGACCGCACGGTACATTTCGGCCAGCAGACGTGCCACGGTCGTCTTGCCCGTACCTGGGTTCCCCAGGAATACGAGGTGCTGTGATGTTGCAACCTCCGGCAGTCCGTGTGCCTTCCGGCGGGCCTGGACCTGGAGTAATGCCACGAGGCCCCGGACCTGTTCCTTGACCGTTTCCAGTCCCACCAGCGCATCGAGTTCAGCCTGTACCTCGGACAATGGGCGTGCAGGCCCAGGCCTGGCACCGACGAGATCGCCCACCAGGTCGTCCACGCGTTCGGAACCTGGCAGCTTGAGCTGGTTGGCGAGATGACCGATGGTTTCACGCAGGTCATCAAGCGGATTGCGGCTGGCAGCCATAGGACTACTGTAGACCTTGATTCCGCGGCCGACGCGGCGGCGTCTGCCACTTCGGACCAAGCCCCCCCAACCCCACTTCTTTGTCGTAGTACCATTTTGGCGTAGTACCATAATTCTGCGCTGAAGAAGCCCGGCGCCTCCTTTCGTACCCAGGAGGTAGAAAGCTTGTCCGGCTTCACCCAGTGTTTTCAGGATGGCCAGCGTGGCCATTGACGAGAACAGCAGCGATTTTCAACGACTCCACCAACTCATCACCGGCACTCCCGACGTCAAGGGGTTCATTGACGGCATGACCCGGTATGCGGCAGCGACATTAAGCAGGGCCACCGGGGTGCGGGTGGAATGCGCGGTGACACTTTGGCGGCGGAAACGCGCGACGACCATCGCAGGCAGCAGCGAAAACGCAATCCTCATGGACGGCATCGAACAGAGCATCGGTGATGGTCCCGCTCAGACAGCGTTGGAAATATCAGCCCCAGTACTCCTTGCCGATGCAACAACGGACCGCCGTTGGCCCCAGTACTGCAAGGACCTCACTTTCGCCGGCGTACGAAGCGTTTTGGGCATCCCGCTCAGCTTGGGCGACGACGCTTCGGCAGCCCTGAACTTTTTTGCCCCGGAAACCGGAGTGTTTACCAACGCTGCGATCGATGAAGGCACTGAGTTCGCCGATATCGCGGCCCAAGCCCTCCGGCTTGCTCTCAGGATTTCGACGGCGGACCTGCTCGCCGAGGACTTGAAGGCCGCCATGGCCCGGAGGACGGTCATCGACTTGGCCTGCGGAATCATCATCGCCCAGGGCAACTGCACCCAGGACGAAGCATTCGACATTCTGACCAAGGCCTCTCAAAACCAGAACCAGAAACTCCACGACGTCGCCCAGGGCATCATCACACGCCGCACGGGCGTCAGCGGAATTTCGGCGACCTTCAAGAACTGACATCTTGCTAAGCAGCCTTACTAATGTTTTCCTTGTATGTGGGACGAAGAGTTCGCATTGCTGCCCGGTCCTGTCCGGGCAGCCCCACCTAACGATGGAGCAACCATGCATGGGATCACAGGCCCCCGCGTTCCCTCGCTGACCACCGATGCGCGTCCCGTCGGATGCATTCATTGCGGAACCAGCAAGCGCGTTGCCATCACCTCCATCGAGTCCCTTCCGCCCCATCAGGGTGAACTCCACGTCCGGGTTGGCTACCTGTGCCAAACCTGCCAGGCCAACTATGAACATGTTGCGCGGTTCCGGGACGTGGCCGCCACGCTGAACAGGAAGGAATCCTTTGATGGACTCCTCCGCTTCGCTGGCGAGTACTTCCACTGCGGGGAACCCATGCCCATCCTGGGGACGAACACGAAGAGCATCTATGCCCCGTTGTCCACGGAACTGCCCCCGGAGGAGACTCCGGCGGTGAATGTCGGGACCAAAGTGCTGCGGTGCCAGTGCGGGTTCCAGCTGGAGCTCCCGGCCTAGCCAGAACTGGACAGCACCACCCTCCTCCATGGCGCGCCGGTTGCTTGGCGCCCGACACCCGCACCTGGCGAAGCAATGCCAAGGCGACAGGTATTGCCGGCAAATAGTAAGTACGCTTACTATTGACTGGAGTTGAGGTTGTGCATCCAGCCCCGCCGTATCAATGCGACGCCCTTGGCGGCCATGATGCAGGAGGACACATGGACCAGAATGACGCGCCAGTACTCGAAGCCCTGGCCGAACATCAGAAGCTGGAAAGATACGGGTACACGCCACCGGCCCACAGGCAGGGCCGCGGAGTCGATCCCCGCGTTCTCGCCGTGTTGGGCGAGCAAAGCTTCCGCTCCGATGTGGTAGTCAGCTCAGGGTTGGATGACCGTTCCTCCTCCAACGGGTACCTGTCGGATGCCGAGTCCCTCATGGCGGAGGCGGTCGGAGCGGACAAGGCGTTTTTCTCCACGTGTGGCAGTTCTTTGTCGGTCAAGGCTGCAATCCTTGCGGTAACCCGCGGTACTGGAGAACTGCTCATTGGCCGGGATGCCCACAAATCCGTCACGTCCGGATTGGTGCTGTCCGGACTGCAGCCGCGGTGGATCAGGCCGCAGTGGGATAACGACCTGAAGCTGGCGCATCCGCCTTCCCCCCAAACGGTGGAGGAGATGTGGCAACGATACCCTGATGCTTCAGCGGCCGTGATCGTTAGCCCTACGCCCTACGGGACCTGCGCCGACCTCGAAGCCATTACCCGGATCTGCCACCAGCGGGGCAAACCGCTGATCGTGGATGAGGCATGGGGTGCGCATCTGCCGTTCCATGAGGACACCCCCACGTGGGCCATGTCTGCCGGCGCCGATATCTGTGTTGTCAGCGTGCACAAAATGGGGCTTGGCTTCGAACAGGGATCCGTGTTCCACCTTCAAGGAGGCCTGGTGGATCCGGTCAGGTTGAACCAATGCGCAGATGTCCTCTCCACCACCAGCGCCAACGTCATGCTGTACGCGGCCATCGACGGTTGGCGCCGCCAGATGGTCCAGTCGGGCCACTCCATGATCGACCGCGCCCTGGCCTTGGCGAAAAAGCTGAGGACCGATATAGACCAGCTGAGCGGACTTCATGTACTCGAAGACGAGCTTGTGCGTGAGGAAGCGTCCCATGACCTGGATATTCTGCACATCCTCATTGATGTCTCCGGCTTGGGAATTTCGGGGTTCCAGGCCACTGACTGGCTTCGCGCCAACTGCAGGCTGGACATGGCCACGACGGACCATCGCCGGATCGAGGCCGTCATTTCGGTCTCGGATGACGCTGAAACAGCTGGATGGCTGCTCGACGGATTGGGCAAGCTGGTCGACGCTGCCCCTGGTATGCCGGAACCCGTGAAGGTCATCATCCCGGACGAGGAAGATCTATACCTCAAGACAGTCATGCTTCCCCGGGATGCTTTCTTCGGACCTGTGGAGGTAGTACCTGCCGCCGAAGCCCCGGGACGTATCGCCGCGGAAATGGCGACCCCCTACCCGCCCGGAATTCCTTTGTTGCTGCCGGGTGAGCTGATAAACAAAGCGGCGATGGAGTATCTGAGAAGTGGAGTCAAGGCCGGCATGGTGCTTCCTGATCCCGCTGACCCTTCCTTGGACACCGTGAGGGTGGTCCGCGAGGAACCACACAACCGGAACAGTCTGGACAAGGAATAGGCCATGTGTGGCATTGCCGGTGAAATCGCATTCCATGGAGTGCGGGCGGACCGCGCTCTTGTTGAGAAAATGATGGACTCCATGGTGGATCGGGGCCCCGACGATGCCGGTGCCTGGAGTCAGGGCTGGGTGGCATTCGGGCACCGGCGCCTGAGTATCATCGACCTCACCGACGCGGCGACCCAGCCGATGGTCGAAGAGTCGGAAGGACTCGCACTCACTTTTAACGGGTGCATTTACAACTACGGCGAGCTCCGCGCACAGCTGGAGAGGGAGTTTCATTTCCGCTCGCACAGCGACACTGAAGTCATCCTGAAGGCATACATGAAATGGGGGGAGGAATTCGTACACCACCTCGTCGGAATGTTTGCCTTCGCCTTGGCCGACAAAACCCAGGAGAAGGTGTTGCTGGTTCGGGACAGACTGGGAATCAAACCTCTCTACATCGCCCACACCGCCAACGGCGTCCGATTCGCATCGACGCTGCCGGCCTTGGTGGCCGGAGGTGGCATCAATACCGACATCGACGAAGCTGGACTCCACCATTACCTGAGCTGGCACTCGATTGTCCCGGTCCCCCGGACCATCCTCAAGGGCGTGCAAAAACTCCCCGCCGCCACCATGCGCGTCATCCGGCCTGACGGAGGATCCCAGGATTACCGCTATTGGAAACCGGAGTACACCCGGAAGGAACAGTTTGCCGGCTGGAGCGCCACCGACTGGCAGGCCGCCGTGCACGATGCCCTGCGAACTGCGGTAAAGCGACGCATGGTGGCCGACGTGCCTGTCGGAGTCCTGCTCTCCGGCGGCCTGGACTCAAGCCTCCTGGTAGCCCTGCTCGCCGATGAGGGTCAGCGTGATCTATCGACGTTCAGTATTGGCTTCGACGCCGTGGGTGGTGCTGCTGGCGATGAATTTGAGTACTCGGATTTAATCGCCCGAACCTTTGGTACCAGGCATGAGCAACTGCATGTCAACACGTCGGATTTCGCTCCAGCCATCGATGGCGCAATTTCCGCCATGTCCGAACCGATGGCGAGCCACGACGTCACGGCATTCCACCTGCTGTCCAGGACTGTTGTAGACCATGTAAAGGTAGTCCAATGCGGCCAAGGCGCCGATGAGGTATTCGGCGGCTACAGCTACCACCAACCTGCTGCTGCTGCACGCCGCGCAGAGGCGTACGCGTGCTTCACGTCTGCATTCGTTGACAGGTCCCATCAGGAAGTGGTGGAGTGCCTTGAACCTGAGTGGTATTGCGACGCTGATGTCAGCGGCAGCCTGCTCCAAGCAGAGCTCGCTGCGCCGGGTGCTGAATCTGCTGTGGATGCGGTCTTGCGGCTCGATACGCACCTGCTGATGATCGATGACCCAGTCAAGCGCCTGGACAACATGTCCATGGCCTGGGGGCTGGAGGCCCGCGTTCCGTTCCTCGACCAGGACCTGGTGGAACTTGCAGCCTCCTGCCCCCCAGAACTCAAAACATCCCAAGGCGGCAAGGGAATCCTCAAGGACCTGGGTCGTCGGTTGCTTCCCAACGAGGTCATTGATCGTCCCAAAGGGTACTTTCCCGTGCCGGCTCTGCAGCACCTGGAGGAGCCGTTCCTGACCATGGTCGAAGACGCCCTCCACGCCCCGGAAGCAAAACAGCGCCGGCTCTTCCGCCCGGACTATGTCCAAAGCCTGTTGGCAGAACCCAATCACCGACGGACGCCGGTGAACAGCAACGTCCTATGGCAGTTGGCGATCCTCGAGATGTGGCTGCAACGCCACGGTGTGGGCTGAAGCTCCCCGGGGTTCACTGCCATGGAGTCAAGGCGCACCCTTTTCCTATGAGAATCGCTGCAGGTCAATTCAGCGCGGGGACGGACCCGCAGTCCAACCTCGGCAGGATTCGGATGATGATGGTCGCAGCCGCCAAGGACGGTGCAGATCTTCTGGTGCTTCCTGAATCAAGCCTCTACGCAAGCAATGAGCCGCCGACCGTTCTTGCTGGAGTTGCCGAGCCCCTGGACGGTCCGTTCATCAGCGGCATCGCAGAATATGCCGCGGCACTGCACCTGCCGGTAGTGGTGGGAACGACCGAAACCAACGCGGCCGGGCTCCCGTATAACACTCTCGTGGCCTTGGACGCCCGCGGCCACGTGACCGCTACATACCGTAAGGTCCACCTGTACGACGCATTCGGTTACCGGGAAAGCTCGGGAATCTCCCCAGGGCCGATCACCCGGCCAACGCTGGTTGACATGGGAGGCATGCGGCTGGGGATGCTTACTTGCTATGACCTGCGGTTTCCGGAAAGCGCCCGACACCTGATCGATGCCGGGGCCGATGTCCTGTTGCTGCCTGCCATGTGGATCGCAGGTCCCGGAAAGGTAGAGCACTGGAACACCTTGGTCCGGGCGCGCGCCATCGAGAACACCTCATACGTTGTTGCGGCAAACCAGTCAGGTCCCTTGGCCACAGGCCACAGCATCACAGTGGATCCTTTCGGCGTTGTCATCGCCGACGCCGGCGCAGCGCCGGGAGTCATCGCCGCCGAGCTGTCTCCGGACAGGATCAAAGAAGTCCGGGCCAAGGTTCCGTCGCTCCGGAACCGACGCTTCGCCGTCGTGCCAATTGAGTCTGAGCGTCGCGATTAAGGCCACTGCGCTTCGTGATCGTTGTGACGCGGGATTTTCACCCAACCGAAACACGTAAACGCGTCCTGCGCCCTAGACTTAATCCGGATAAGCCCCTGGAAGGACCCCGTGGAAAACACAGACGCTACCCTGCAACCCGTGATCGGGCTGACCACCTACCTTGAACCGGCCGGTACAGAAGGTTGCGGGCAGGTGGATGCGGCATTCCTTCCCGAAACATACCTTGCCCCGATCATTTCAGCCGGCGGCCTCCCGGTGATGCTGCCCCCTCAACCCACGGGTCCCCGGGCAGTTGAGCTTCTGGTCGGCCGACTGGATGGCCTGGTGATCCCGGGCGGCTGGGATGTGGACCCGGCACTCTACGGCCAGGCGCCCCACGAACAGACCGACCCTCCGCATGTGGAGCGCGACGCCTGGGAGCAGGCCCTGATCCTCGAAGCCATCCGCCAAGACCTTCCACTCCTGTGCATTTGCCGGGGTGAGCAGTTGCTCAATGTCACCCTCGGCGGCACCTTGCACCAGCATCTTCCCGATGTCACTGGGCACTCGAGGTATCAGGCCGGTGGTTACACCTTCAACACCATTCCAGTGCAAGTGCGGCCGGAATCAGTTGTGGCACGTTTGATCGGGCAGGGGCTGAAAACTGTCCCGGTGGCGCATCATCAAGCGGTTGATGAGCTCGGAGAAGGCCTCATTGCCAGTGCGTGGAGCGATGACGCCATAGTTGAGGCCATAGAGCACCCGGCCTCCACGTTTACCGTCGGTGTGCAGTGGCACCCCGAAGAGCTGCCGGAGGAAACCGGCCTGTTCAAGGGGTTCATCGAGGCAGCGCGCGGAAAGTGCCTTTCCCGCCTGGTCCCCGCCACAGACGGCGCGCAAGCACTGGATCCCCTGTTCCCCGCCACGTCTGAATCATTTCCATCCCTCTAGCTCTCCACCTAGGACGCTCGGAGAATTTCAGTCTTCGAAGTGGGCTGAAGCACGGCCCTCACTGCCGGAGAAACCTTTGATGATGCCCACGGCGACGTCGTGAACCTTCTCATTCCGGTGCTGGGAAGCGGTGGTAAGGAAGTTATAGGCTTCCTCTTGCGTGCAGTGGTTTTGGGTCATGATCATCCCGCATGCCAGGTCGATCGCAGTCCGGTGGTCCATCGCAGCTTTCAGGTCAAGGGCCAACAAGTCGGCGGTGACGACGCGCAGCGCGAGCCGCAATGCCTGCCCTGCCATGTCCCCGAAGACCGTGGCCTCCTCGATGGCACGTTCGGTGAAAAGTCCTGTTTCGGGCGCGAAAAAGTTCAGGGCCGCCGATGCGTCCTCGCCCAAAGCCAGCGGGATGCCGAGCACGCTGCGGGCGCCGGAGGCCGCCAAGGTTGTGCAGTACTCGGGCCAGCGGGTGTCCGAGCCGGTGTCCGCCAACAGCACCGGCCGCATGCTCTTCAAGGATTCCACGCACGGACCATACCCCAGGGACTGCTCCACCCCGTCAAGGAGGATCGCCTCATCGCTGCTGCCTGCGATGGTTAGCGCCCGCTTTCGTCGCCATAGCGTGACAGCGCATTCGACGCTGGCGCCCGTGGCCCGGCTCAAGGTGGTTGCCGCGTACCGGGTGACACCGTCCAGGAAGGCCTTGATGTCATCGGCTCCGATAATCAGTTGGTGAAGACGCTGGAAGTCCTCGTTCTGCTCATCAGTTTCCATACCCCCATCCTAGGAAGTGACGGGCGAGAGACAAGATATGGTCGCGTCTTGCGCCGATGTTGCCCGGAAACCCACGCCTCAAAGCAGCGGGTATATAGGCTGGGTGGATGGCGACAGTTATTCTCGTGCGGCACGGCCGCACCACGGCCAATGCCACTGGGTTGCTGGCCGGCCGGACCCACGGAGTTGGACTGGACCAAATTGGGCGCGACCAAGCTGCTGCGACCGGAGACCGCCTTGCGTCAGTGCCTTTGGCCGGAGTGGTATCGAGCCCTCTTGAGCGCTGCCTGCAGACCGCCCGGTTCATCATCGATCGCCAGCCCGGCAGGCCCGCCGCGCCAGTCGATGACGATCTCACCGAGTGCGACTACGGAAAGTGGCAAGGCCGCGCGCTTAGTGATCTCGCCACCGAGGAACTGTGGCCGTCCGTGCAGACGCAACCATCCGCCGTCGTTTTTCCGGGCGGCGAATCCATGGCCGCGATGCAAGCGCGCTCGGTGGCAGCGATCCGACGCCATGACGCCGCTTTCGAAGCGGAAAACGGGCAGGGCGCTGTCTGGGTGGCAGTAAGCCATGGCGACATCATTAAGGCAATTCTCGCCGACGCACTCGGTATGCACCTGGACCTTTTCCAGCGTATTAACGTGGGCCCTGCCTCGGTATCAATCGTGCATTACGGCGCCAGCCGACCGACGGTCTACGCAACCAACACGGACGCTGGTGATCTGTCCTGGCTGGCGAAAGGCCTCCGTTCCGGCGATGCACCGGTAGGCGGCGGGGCGGGCCAGAAGACGCCATGAACCTGATGTGCATAAAATAGCGGCATGCCTACGCGTGTTCACGAGTTTGCCTGGCCTGACCGGGTTGTCATTGGCACCATCGGTGCCCCGGGGGCGCGCACGTTCTATCTTCAGGTGCGTGCGGGCACGCAGATCGTGAGTATTGCCCTGGAGAAACAGCAGTCGGCACAGCTCGCTGAGAAAATCGACGAAATCCTCGATCAGCTCATCACCGTCAAGGGCAACCCCTTCAGCGTTCCGACGAGCAGTCCCGTCGAACTCGACGACGACGAACCCCTCGAGGCTCCGCGGGAACAGTTCCGTGCCGGCGCAATGAGCCTGGGTTGGGATCCGACCACCGCCCAGGTTGTCATCGAGGCATACCCCATCACCGATGTCGATGCAGATGAGGACGACGAACCGCTTGACGGATTCGATTCCGGCGAACCGGAAATGCTTCTTGTGCGAATGCCGGTCGGAACCGCTCGCGCCTTCGCCAAGCGCACTCGTGAGATTGTCGCCGCCGGTCGTCCTACGTGCATCATTTGCGGTTACCCCAAAGACCCCGAGGGCCACATCTGCACCCTTCCCGAGGTCTGATGCCGGCGTCCGACCTGATCACCGCAGAGCTGACGCTCACTGGCCGGATCACGTCAGCCTCGAATGCGACATTCCTTGGCAGCATCGGTGAAGTGTCAGTGGTCTACAAGCCGGTAGCAGGTGAAAGTCCGCTGTGGGATTTTCCCCACGGCACCCTCGCCCGCCGGGAGGTAGCAGCCTATCTGGTCTCCCAGGTCCTGGGCTGGGACATCGTGCCGCACACCTGGCTCCGCGACGGTCCTTTAGGCGAAGGAATGGTCCAGCTCTGGCAGGAGGAAGACCCAGCCCAAAGTGCCGTTGACTTGGTCGCAACGGACCAGGTTCCGCAGGCTGGTTGGAAACAAGTCCTCGAAGGAGAGGATGGGAACGGACGGACTGTCGCCCTCATTCACGAAGACACGCCTGCGCTCAGGCGCATGGCGGTGTTCGACGTCGTCGTCAACAACGCTGACCGTAAAGGCAACCACATCCTGGCCATGGCGGACGGACGCCGCCACGGCGTGGATCATGGACTCACCTTTCACAGCGACCACAAGCTGCGCACGGTGTTGTGGGGATGGATAGGAGATGCACTCACCGCCGAGGAACACGACGGCGTCGAGCGTGTCAGTGACGCACTCAACGGGGGTCTGGGAAAAGACCTCGCGGACTTGCTCAGTGCCGAAGAGATCGATGCTTTGGCCGCGCGGTCCGCCCGGTTGCGGCTGACGGCCAGGTTTCCGCCACCAGGCGGAGGGACGCCAGCGGTGCCATGGCCGTTGTTCTGATGCAACCCACCGGGCGCCAGGCCCAGCACAATCAGGAGTCCGCCGGCCCGCGAGGGATCACTGGGACCGAGGATTGAGGAGCCAAGCCATAGCTTCGTCACGGGATGTGAAAAAACGAGTGGGACATGGAAGCGCACGCTTTGCCATGGCGAAATTCGCGATCACACGATTGACCGGGTTCGAGCCAAGCAAGGCAATCCGCGAAGCAGCACATCGGGTGCTGAAAACGGACTTAGCCTGACGGGTCACCGATTGCGTGTTCGATATGTCGATCAGCATCGGGTACTCGCCACCTTCGGCGACCTCATTGACCTTTGCCATGGCTGCGTGCACATCATCGGCCACCAACGCGGTCCCTGGTTTCCAGACGAGTTGCAGAAACCCGCGAGCGTCAAGCTCGACCGTCCCCTTGCCACCATCAACGATGATTGGTTCCATATTCACTCCCCCACAACGGTTGAGGCCAGACTAGCCGCCTCCCGGGAGTTGAGCCACCAATCTTGCAGAGTCCCCATGAATGCACTCCACCATTAACCAGCGCGGGGCTTACCGTGCCGGCCGATTTCCAGGCAGTTGCCGGTACCTGACGCTGTAACGCGAAGCTCTCCTGTGCCCGGTAGCTGTGGTCCTGGTCGTCGCCTTGATGGATCCCGGCTTCTAGAACGTGCTGGAAGAGGAAAATGGTTCGATGCCGGGGCCGGTGAACCGGTAGTCCAACCTGGTTGATTCATTGGGCCGGGATATTCCTAGACAAAACTCCATCGTTCCTGGCACAACAGCCTCCGTAGTGCAGCGAACACTATGGGAATTTACGTCAAAAGCTGAGCACTTCCACTCTGCTGGTTCGATGGTTTTGCCGGGGATGATGCGTGCACCCTCGGACAGGCTAAACGTGACTTCTCCGGGTCCTTGCCCGCCCCCGGCGACCGTGAACGTGATCTTCAGATCGGCTTCGGAGGCTGTGGTTCCGGGGAACGCGTCAAAGGTGGCCACGACATGTGACTCCGGCGAGGGGGTAGCGGTAGCTGTAGGTGTTGCCGATTCAGGTGGGGTTGGCGTGGCAGATGAAGTTGCCGTTTCGCTTGGACTTGGCGTCGCCGAAGGCTCCGCCATGCGCGTTGCGGATGAGGAGGATGACGGGGTCGGTCGCGTGGGCTTGAAAGATGGGTTTGCCCGGCTGACGGCTCCCACCCTGGGTCGAAAAAGTTCCAGCAAGGGCGTCACAGATTCTGCGGCGGACCCTTCCGTTTGAGGCAAACCGTTGACTCGTTCCCGCGGCTCTTGGGGTGAAACCGGATAAGCCGTTTGCCCGGTTTCGCCGCTCGGCATGACTGGCCCGCTTGGGATGAGGACAGGGGTGGGGGCGGCCGATACAACAGGAGCTTCCGCTGTGGGACTGGGCGAGGCGGAATGGAGAGCGCCTCCCAATACGATCGTGGCCCCAGTTGCCACCACAGCGACAGAGGCCATCGCGGCTCCGGCTTTCCATAAAAGCACCATGGCCTTTGGAGCCAAACTGCCGAGCAAGGTTGACCCGCCCCCGGCGAGGATCTGGCCAGCGGCAGTAAAGGAGATTCCGGCTACCATCGGGAAGACTACTGCCCGCATGGCACCTTGGATATCGTCGAGGTCCGCTAGAACTGCCGTGCATTTTGAACAGGATTCGAGGTGGCTTCGAACTCTTTGCTTCGCGGACTTCCTCAGCCCGTCACGCACATAAGCCCCGAGCATGCCTGCGTAAGGTTCGCATTCCGCCGCCACCGCGTCGCTTACGTGGCTTTGAAGGTATGCCTTTCGGAGACCTTCCCGTGCGCGCAAGGCCAGGGAAGACACAGCGTTGGGTGACAAACCGAGAATGTCGGACACTGCCGCTGGCTTCAGGCCTTCAATATCGACATACCAAAGTACTGCGCGCCAGCGTTCCGGAAGGGACTGAAACGCTGCAGCCACGGCACCGCTCTCAAATTCCCCCATAACCGGGTCGGCATCGAAAGACTCGGTATCAAGTGCGAACAGATCACCCCTGGCTTGGACCTTGGACGCTGACCGGTTTCTCGCAAAAGCCATGCGTCGGACAACTGTCAGCAAATACGCCCGGAACAGGGTGTCGGGTCCTTTTCCGGCCAGCAAGTGTTGGTAGACAGCGACGAAAGCCTCGGCGACGACATCGTCCGCATCGCTGTAGTTGTCGACCAAATTCGCAGCGATGTATTCCGCCACCCCGACGTGGCGTCCGTAAAGGACCTCGAAGGCAACCTTGTCCCCCCGTCGCACCCTCGCGATTAGCTGTTCGTCACTGTCAACCATCAAGCCAGATTCATCGTGCAAGCCCACAGACCCCCTTTTAGAGGGGAGTGCGGTTACAGACAGATTCGTGATGCGATATCTCAAATTGTTCTGGGCTGGACCGCATGGCCCCAGTGCGGCCGGGCAATGTGTCGCCAGCAGCCTCGTATTCCCGGGACACGTAGGCACCGCCCCGGCTCAGCGGGACCTTCGACCGCCGAACAAACCCTGTTCGGGGCTATCAGGCACATCGCGGAACCCCACACGAACGTGGGTCCCCTTGGACACCAGCTTCTCCACCATGCCCACGAAGCGCATAAGAGCGGAATAACCGATATCCGACCTGGGCAAGATGACGTGAACTTCGGCCTCATGTACGGCGCCCACGGCATGCACAGGGGAGAGCTCAGCCCCAAAGGCCAGTCCGATCTCCACTGTCAGCAACCAGGGCAAAGGACGCTTGTGGCTACATTCCAGGTAAACGGTCACCAGAGTTACCTCGTCCCGCATGCTTTTGCTGCCCGTGGACAGCCCTTTGACCAACATTTCAAAATGAGAGACCGCAACCAGCCCGTTGGTTATGTCCGTGCAGCTCGGGAAATCCTCAAGGTGTTCGTTCTCAGCAACCCAGCCCTCCACAAGAGCTTGCATGGAGTCCTCATCGGACGGGAGATCCGCGGCTGCGAAGAAGGCCCTGAAATCCAGCATGGTCTCCCCGATTCCGACGCCGTTGTAGGCCCGGGCCGTCCCCAGCTGCCTGGCGGCGGCGCCCAACGAGGCACCAACAACATTGGCTTGGATCAATGCCTCGACTTCCGGAACCCACCAATCGTTGAACCGCCAGCCGCCAGATCGGCTTGCAACCTTCCAGCGTTCCCTGAGTCTTGCCGGATCGCTACTGACAGGGCGCAGATGAGCAAGCGAAATCTTCATACTTGGAAGTGCGTACTGGCCAGTAGTTATGACGCTGTTCTGCTGGTGAATCGCCTGATGCGGGACCGAACCCGGATTTCCCAGGCATCGTTCCGCCTCCATGCTGGTGGTGCCCTGGGGGCTAATCCAGACCGGCATCCCATTGTCGGCAACACCCTGTTCCAGCGAGGTTCAGGATTTGCCGAATAGGCGTTGGCGCAAGGTGGCGGGCAGATTTCAGGAATTGCATCACGATCAAGGAATTGCCTGCACTTACCCCATATGAGCCGTGCACAAACAAATCTTGTCCCCCTCGGATGAACGTTCCCGGTGAGGCAATCCACTCCCCCCTGCGGCCGCCTCCCAACCTGGCCGGGGCGGGACGCTGCTGTGATGAGAATCACACGCCAACTGCCAACACGAATCGGTGTCACCACTGACTTAAGTCCGGGACCGATAGTCGGGTCCCGGTTGAAAAGAGGCCATGAGTCTTTGGGAGGAAAGGAAGGACATTCACATGTACCGGCCGAGCGCGCCACGGACGTAACGGCCGTGGCAGAGGCGACTTCCACTACTCGCCGGGCACCGGAGCACGTGCCCGTCGAGAAGATCGGTGGATCAGCCAACTCTGCCGGTGTTCCCGATTCCAGCCGGGCAATCCACAACGACGCAATGGGGCGCCAGGGGCCTGTAACAAGTACCAGCGAGACGGAATCACCCCGTGGGTGTACTGGCTCGAGGAAACTTCAGCCCCTCAGGGGATTCAATCTGTTGGCCGACGTCCAATTCAGTATCCCCTGGGGCAAGGCGACGGCGGAGGTGTCGTGTCGACCAGCGACGACGACGGTGGCGAACCATTCCTCGGATACCAAAAGATCCGGAACCACAACTTTTTTACCGAGCATCCGTACCACCCAAACAAAAGAAAGAAGATACACGTGAGTATTCCGAGCAACCGGCGGTTTTGGAAGGCCGCCGCCACCACGGCAGCGGGGGCGATTCTGGCCATGTCCTTCACAGCAGGACCAGCCTCAGCTGCGCCCGTGGTGGACGGGGACCAAATCGGTTCCATCACCATCCATAAGTACGAAAAGCCAACAAGCACCAGCGGCGGCAACAACGGCGGCGGTCACAACGGCGGCTCGAACACCGGTGGGGGCAACAACCTTGTAGCCCCTGACACCACCGGCCTGACTCCGCTGGCAGGAATCACCTTTACCATTCAGCAGGTCAACACCATCGACCTCGCCTCGAATGCCGGTTGGGACGCTGCGAACAACCTCAGCAACGTCTTCGACGCCAGCAACGCTGCGGGCTCGATCACCGGCGCCGGTTACACGCTCGGTGCTGGCACCTCCCAGACCACCGCGGCAGACGGCACTGCCGTCTTTGGAAACCTTCCTGTGGGCCTGTACCTTGTCACGGAAACGGGCTACCCGGCAGGCGTAACCCCGTCCGCTCCGTTCCTGGTATCCGTACCGATGACGGATCCGGACAACAAGGACAACTGGATCTACGACGTCAACGTCTACCCGAAGAACTCCATCACCGGGGCCACGAAGACCGTCGAGGACGCCGAAGACATCAAGCTCGGCGACCAGATCGACTTCACCATCACAGGTGACATCCCCAACGAAACCGTCATCGATGGCTACAAGATCGTTGACCAGCTCGACGCCAAGCTCACGTACGTCGGCGCTAGCGCAACTCTGGTGGATGGCACCGTACTGACCGAGGGCACCGACTACAACGTGGTGTTCGATTCCGCCACGAACACCGTGTCGGTCGTCTTCACCCAGGCAGGCCGCGACCTGCTTGCAGCTCACAACGACACCAAGGTACAGGTTGTTGTGAACACCACGGTCAACAAGATCGGTGAAATCGAGAACGAAGCCCTGGTTTACCCGAACGCTGCCAGCTTCAACGTCACCCCGGGCCAGCCCGGCGGTCCCGTTGTTACACCCCCCGTTGTCACCAAGTGGGGCGAAATCACCTTGCAGAAGGTCGACCAGAACGGCGCAGCACTGACCGGTGCCGAATTCTCGGTCTACGCAAATGAAGCTGACGCCAAGGCAGGAACCAACCCGATCGTACTCAACGGCGAGACTGTCTTCGCCGTTGCTGCTGACGGCACCTTGACCATCTCCGGTCTGCGCTACTCGGACTGGGCCAACGGCGCGGCCGTAGCTCCGGGCACCCCGGACTACCGCACCTACTACCTGGTTGAGACCAAGGCACCGACTGGCTACGAACTGCTGGCCCAGCCGGTTTCCTTCCTGGTCAACTCCACCACCACCTCGGTCGGTATCGACCTCGCAGTCAAGAACGTCCCCTCCAACGGCGGATTTGAACTGCCCTTCACCGGTGGCGTTGGCACGACCGTGCTGTATGTTGCTGGCGGTCTCCTGGTAGCCGGAGCACTCCTGCTGTTCGCCCGCTCCCGCAAGACGAGCGACAACTAAATAGCATTTCCCCTGGTCTGACCAGGAACGAAGTGGGGAAGAACGCCACCAGGCGTTTTTCCCCACTTTGATTTCCACCATTTTGCCGCCACAGGCGCCCCTATCCACCTCCACACCTCCCCCAGGACGTTCCGATGACCATGCTCAAATCCCGGCCTCGACGGCGAAGAGAACCCGTGATCAAAAACTGGACCTGGCAGCGGCTGGTCATCGTCCTGACTGCTGTCATTGGCGTAGGAATCCTGCTGTATCCGACGGCGGCGGCATGGTTTTCGGACCGGGTGCACGCCACTGAGATCAGCGGCTATGTCGACGCGGTCAATGACATCGCTCCTTCGGCCCAAGCCGCCCTCCTGGATGAAGCGCGTCAATTCAACGCCGAACTGCCCTCGGGGCCGCTGCGCGACCCGTATTCACTGAATGAAAAAGGCGAACAGGCAGTCATCGGAGCCGGCTCGGAAGCCTACAAAAAGCTACTCGCTGTCGGACCGGGCGGAATGATGGGCCGTATCAGCATCCCCTCCATCCACGCCGACCTGCCCATCTTCCATGGCACGGACGAAGATACCCTGGCCAAAGGCGCGGGGCACCTCTTCGGATCCGCACTCCCGGTAGGCGGTACCAGCACACACAGTGTCTTGACCGCACACTCCGGCTTCGTCAACGCGACCCTTTTTGACCACCTGAACGAGGTCGTCGAGGGCGATGTCTTCAGCATTTCCGTACTGGGCGAAACCATTTACTACAAAGTCGACCAAATTCGAACTGTCTTGCCTGAGCAGACCGATGACCTGCGCAAGGTGGACGGCAAGGACTACGTCACCTTGGTGACCTGTACCCCCAAGGGCATCAACACCCACAGATTGCTCGTCCGCGGCGAACGCATAGACCCACCTGCCAGCGACAGCGCACAAACCATGCCCAGCCGGGCCGCGGATCCTGGCTTCCCCTGGTGGGCACTGGCCATCATCGGCTCAGTTGTCCTGGCAATCTTCGCCACCAGGCCAAGGCGTCGTGGTGCTACTACTGAGGAGCCTGCAGCAGAACCAGAGGACGTTTCCGTAGACGGGATGTTCTCCCAGGGAACTGAGACTTGGTGACCAGTCCACAGGAAAACCGCTAAGCAGAAGGCGACCCAGCAGGGCACCGACTCCGGCCCAGTGAACACTACTTTTTGGACACCAAGGAACAATGGTTTGCGAAGAAAGCGGTGCTGGTATTAACCTCTTGCTACTGAAACCGGCATGGGCAGGATTCGCCCGGAGAGGAGGAGCGCATCACCGCTGACCAATCCACGCAAAAACGTCCATTCCCACTGAAAGCCCCCCCGAGGGGCTTTCCCTATGTCCAGGCTCCTCATCGTCGCGCCGATGCCTCGAATTTGCCTGGCTGGACGTACTGCCCGAACCAGTCCAGTTCGCCGTCATTCCCAAAGCTACCGGTTGACCAGGTCCTTCGACTACCTCCTGCACTTCGGTCATAGCACGATTAAGGCTTGACGTCGCACTTGCATTTTGCAAGTATAGGCCCCATGAGCCTCTTCATCACCTGCCCCGTTGAAAGCGTTGAGCGTTCCACCACCTTCTACACCGTGCTCGGCTGGACACTCAACACCAAAATGTCCGATCACAATGTGTCCTGCTTCGAAATCGCGCCCGATCAGTACGTCATGCTCGGCAGCCGCGAGATGTACGCAAGCGTCGGCGGCGCCGAGGAATTGGTTGGCGGACCTGACACTCCCTCAAAGGTCACCGTCTCCTTCGACCTCAGTAGCCGCGAGGCAGTGGATGACCTCATCGAACGCGCCCGCGCCGCTGGCGGGCGGATCGGTGACACCGACGACTACCCCTTCATGTACCAGCGCCAATTCGACGACCCTGATGGCTACCACTACTCACCGTTTTGGATGAAGCCGGACGCCGATCCCATAGCGTGAGCAATCTCGCCGCGTCCCTCGACATCGTCGGAGCACGGTGGGCCCTGCTCATCGTGGAGCGATTGCTCGACGGGCCACAACGGTACGGCGATCTGCAGCGCGACCTCGGCGTGCCGACCAACATCCTTACCACCCGCCTGCGCGAGCTCGAGGCTGCCGGCGTGCTGTCCCGACTGCCCCTCAAGCACAACACCAGGGCCTACGCTCTGACCGATCGCGGGCTCGCCCTGCGAGAAGCGATCGACGCGCTGGCCCTGTGGGGCGCCGAGGAACCGCCTGGGCGTGGCACAGAATCGCGTGACGCTCCGAAAACCTCCCCTGCAGCTACTGCACCGGAACCAGCGTCTCCGCCACCCGGGGACGGACCGTATCAGGCTCCACCAACGCCGCCTCGTGGCGACTCAGAAACCCAAGCTTCCAAGAAGTAAAGGTTCCATCGTTCCCACCCCACTTCCTTCGGGAGTGGAACACGACGGCCGGGACTGTACCCCGCCCGGGAATGGCCATTGCCTGCGCTTCCGTTCCCGGCCAATGTGTTCAACCCTACGGATCGCATTTCAAAGCGTTGCGGCGTCCATGACGAAGCGGTAGCGGACATCGCTCGCCAGTACCCGTTCGAAGGCTTCGTTAATCTGGCTGGCGCGAATGACTTCGACCTCTGCGCCGACCCCGTTCGCGGCACAGAATTCCAGCATTTCCTGGGTTTGTCGGATGCCACCCATTTTGGAGCCCGTCAGGTTACGTCGCATGCCAATGAGGGACCAGGCACGTTGACTCAATGGTTTCGAAGGCAGGCCGACCAAAACCATGGTGCCGCCAAGGGCCAGCAGAGACAGATATGCATCAACATCGATGTCCGCTGAGACTGTGTTGATGATCAGATCCAGTTGGCCTCTGAGGTACTCGAACGTTTCGGGCTCCGATGTTGCGTAGTACTGCTGGGCGCCGAGCCGGAGTGCGTCCTCCCGCTTCTTGAGCGACTGGCTTAGGACCGTCACCTCGGCCCCCATGGCAGCGGCGATCTTGACGCCGAGATGGCCCAGACCGCCCATGCCGATGATGGCCACACGTGTCCTTGGCCCTGCCCGCCAGTGACGGAGCGGGGAGTACATGGTGATGCCCGCGCACATCAGGGGCGCCGCATCTTGAAGGGATACTCCGTCGGGGATCCCCAGAACATAGTTCTCGTCAACAACAATGCTTGTGCTGTAGCCGCCGGCAGTGGGAAGCCCGTCACGTCCGAACGAGTTATACGTGCTGGTGGAGCCTTGAAGGCAGTATTGTTCCTCACCCTCACGGCAATTGACGCATTCCCTGCAGGAATCAACAAAGCAACCCACTCCGACCCGGTCCCCAACGAGGTGACGGGTTACCTTTCGTCCCACTGCTTCCACCACCCCGGCGATCTCGTGGCCAACCACCAGTGGGTAGTGCACCCCTGCCCACTCACCGCGGGCAGCGTGAATGTCTGAGTGGCAGATCCCCGTGTACTTGATGGAAATTCGAACATCAAAGTCACCGGGATCGCGCCGTTCCACGGTGCCGGGCACAAGGGCCGATGTTGGAGAAGAAGCTACATAAGCCCGGGCAATGGTTGGCATACCGATGGCGTCTTTCAGTAGCGGGTCAATTGGAGGAGTGTTGAAGGACTCAGGGAAACGGGACGAACCCGAGCTTCTTGTCCACAATGTTCTGCAGTGGTAAGCCTCGGCTGAACCGCCAGAGGTTCTCGACAAACAGCTGACCGAGGTCATCGAGGTAGTCCTCGGTATCGCCACTCATGTGCGGCGTGAGAATGACGTTGTCCATGCTCCACAATGGGTGCTCCGCTGGCAGTGGTTCGGGATGAACTACATCCAGGGCCGCCCCTGCAATGGAGCCGGAGGCGAGCGCCTGCACCAAGGCGTCGGTGTGAACGAGGTCCCCGCGGGCAACGTTGATGAGATGGGCGGTGGGTTTCATGGCAGCGAGGACTTTGGCGCCCACCAAGCCCCTGGTGTCTTCGGTCAGGGGTGCGGCCAACACGAGGTAGTCGAAATCGTGAACTACCAAGGAAAGTTCCGACGATGAATGGATCTCTTCGAAGGACTCATCCCCCGGTCTCCTGCTGCGTCCGGCGCCGCTGACACGCAGGCCCACTGCTCGAAACAGGGACGCGATTTCGCGTCCGATGGATCCTGTCCCAACCACCAGTACACGCTGGCCCTGTATTTTCCGTGTGATGCGGTGCTGCCAACGCCCGGCCTGCTGAAGCCTCAGCGAACCCTGCGAGTCCTTTGCAATGTCCAGGACGAACCCCAGCGTGAACTCGGCTATGGCACGGCTCAGGACTCCACGCGAATTCGTGTAGACAATCCCGCTGTTGATGAGGTCATCGAACAAGAGTCCGCTGATGCCCGCCGCTGAAACATGGACCCATTTCAGCGACGAGGCAGCGGCCCAGTTCTCGCGCAGTGCGGGCGAGAACGAATGCCATTGATAGAGCACATCCGCGCCATCAATTGCCTTGGCCAAACCGTCTGCCTTGCTCAGGCGGACCTCGGCCAGTTCCTGGATTTCGTTCAGCCGGGGCGGCAGCTCTTCCCGGTAGAGCACAGCGACGACTGGCCGCTTGGTCGCGGCAATCGTCATGATGACGACGCCGATGCTGCCGCTGGCTTTTCGGAAGCACCCGCATCCGGGCTGACAGCATCCAAGTCGTCGATGGCGGCCAGAACCGCCGCCGTGAACTCCGACGTCGACGACGGTCCCCCAACGTCCCGGGTGCCCAAGCCTTCGCGCAGGGCAGACTCAAACGCCAACTGCAAGTGCTCTGCGGCTGCCGGGTGGCCCAGGTGCTGAAGCATCATCGCGCCGGACCACATCTGGCCCACCGGGTTTGCCAGTCCCTTCCCTGCGATGTCCGGAGCAGATCCGTGCACCGGCTCAAAGAGGGAGGGGAAATTTCCTTCGGGATTCAGGTTCGCGCTGGGAGCCACCCCGATGGAACCGGTGACGGAGCTGCCGAGATCAGAAAGGATGTCTCCCAGCAGGTTGGAGGCGACAATAACGTCATATGTCCATGGCCTCAACACCAAATGTGCGGCCAACGCGTCCACGAGTTCGCTGCTGAGCGTCACATCAGGGTAGAGGCGGGTGGTTTCTTCCACCACCTCGTCCCAAAAGGGCATGGTGTGGATGATGCCGTTGCTCTTGGTGGCCGAGGTCAGGTGGCCCCTGCGGGAGGACGCGAGCGAGGCGGCGTAGTGCGCTGCCCGGGACACCCCCAAACGGGTGAAGATCGTTTCCTGGACGGCGGCCTCATGCGGCAGGCCACGGTACATGCGTCCACCGACCTCCGAGTATTCCCCTTCGTTGTTTTCACGCACGATGAGGATATCGATCGGTTCCTTGCTGGCCAGAGGCGACTTCACGCCGTCGAGCGTTTTTACCGGCCGCAGGTTGATGTACTGCTGGAATTCGCGGCGAATGGGAATCAACAGCCCCCACAGCGATTCAGCATCGGACACCTCCGGGGAGCCCACGGCGCCGAGGAATATGGCGTCGTGCTGCGCCAGCGGATCGAGACCGTCCACGGGCATCATCCGCCCGTGCAGCGCGTAGTAGTCAGATCCCCAGTCGAAGTGCGTGAACTTCAGGCTGATGGAATGGATCCCAGCGATTCGCTCAAGGGTTTCGATGGCCGCAGGGACCACTTCCTTGCCGATGCCGTCGCCGGCGATGACCGCGATTTTGTGGGTAGTCATGATGCGTTCCGTTCTGAGGTGCCCGTCAGCTGCTGCCAGCGGGTGGCGGGCTCCGCCAGTTTGATAATGGTGCTCTTGGGCTCGGTCATTTCGCGGACTGCGTGCTTGACGCCTTCACGGCCCACTCCGGACTTCTTGAACCCGCCAAACGGCATGGAATCGATCCGGACGTCGCTTGTCTCGTTGATGACCACCGCCCCGACATGCAGCTTGTCGGCAATTGCCAGGGCCAGGTCAATGGATTCGGTGAAGACACCAGCCTGGAGCCCGTATTCGGAGGCATTGGCCGCATGGATGGCGTCGGAGATCTGGATAAAGGGCATGATGCTGACCACGGGGCCAAACACTTCCTCAATGATGACGCGGGCCTCTGCCGGCACATCGGTGAGAACGGTTGGCTGGTAGAAGGCGCCGTTGCGCTGACCGCCCACACGAACAGTGGCGCCGGCCGCCTTGGCCTCCTCCACCCATACCTCCACCCGCCGGGCCTCCGCTTCGCTGATGAGCGGGCCGATATCGGTGCTGCGGTCCATCTTCGCTCCGACACGGAGCGCGCGGGTCCCCGTGAGTACCTTTTCAAGGACTTCGTCGAACAGCGAAATGTGGACGTAAACACGCTGGACCGACAGGCAGTTCTGGCCGGCCACACCGAATGCCCCGGCGACGATCGCCTCAGCAGCAGCTGCCGGTTCAGCGTCGGCGCAGACGATCGTAGCGTTGTTGCCGCCCAGTTCCGAAAGGATCTTCTTTGCTCCTGCGGCGGCAGCAATGCGGTCAGCAGTGGCCGGCCCGCCGGTGAAAGAGATGAGGTCCACCTGGGGGTCGGTCACGATCGCTTCGGACACCCCGGGTCCCGACACGATCGCGGCGATGCGACCTGTCGGAACACCGGCCTCAAGCAACAGCTGAACGAAAGCCAGCCCGGTCAGCGGCGTGCGGCCTGAGGGTTTAAGTACGACGCCGTTGCCTCCGATCAGCGCCGGGCCCAGCTTATGTGCCACGAGGTTCAGCGGGTCGTTGAAGGGCGTAATGGCGGCGATGATGCCAACAGGCTTCCGGCTGTACCAGCCGATCTTGTTGGCTCCGGCCATGCTGTCCTCAAAGCCGAGAGTTTCCCCCACCAGTTCGCTCGACGCTGCCGCCGAAAGCCGCAACGTCTCGATGCAACGGCGAACTTCACGCTCGGCCTCGTTGATGGTCTTGCTGCTCTCGGCGGCAATGATCTCCGAAAACCGTCCAGACTGCCCAGCCAGGAGCACTGCAGCCCGTTCCAGAGCCTCGCGGCGTTCACGGAGAGGCCATTCATCGTCCAGGAGGTGGCGATGGATGTGGGCGACCGCCCGGCGGACCTGCTGAGGGGTTGAAGAACACACAGTGCCCAACAGCACGCCGTCTTCAGGGTCCCGTACTTCCAGCATCCTGTCCGCCGTCTGCCACAGGCCTTCGAGGAACGCGCCACCGGGAAGCGCCGCAACGTTTGCCCGTCTGTAGGCCGTTTCTCCAGCTGTTTTCAGGCGCGCTCCAGCGGCGGTTGTTGATGAACTCATGGAAACCTTTACCTTGACTGACTAGCGGGATGTCACTTGATTCGGTCGATGATCTTCGCGGCTCCGCCAATGAACGGCAGGAACCATGGCGGGCCGAAATGGCCTGGAACCGCCGGGTTCTTCAGGTCTTCCCACACATTTGCCGACTTGTCGCCAGCCATGTAGTGGGCCATTCGCTTACCCATGTGAGCCGCCATTTGAACACCGTGGCCGCTGTAGCAGAGGGAGTAGAAGAGGCCGTCGTGCTGGCCGGCATGGACCATCTGGTCCATGGAGAGATCCACCAGACCGCCCCAGATGTAGTCCACCTTGGCGTTGGAGAGGTACGGGAAGAGCTCAGTCATGGCCTTGTGCAGGATTTCGGCGCTCTTGACGTCCGAATCCGGGCTGGACAGGGCAAAGCGCGCGCGGCCTCCGAACAGCAGCCTGTTGTCAGGAGTAATCCGGAAGTAGTAGGTGAGCATCTTGCTGTCGGACGCCTGGCGCCTGTTCGGAAGAATCCGGTTCACCACCTCTTCGGGCAAGGGCTCTGTGACAATGATGAAGCTGCCCACCGGGATCACGCGGCGCTGCAGCCACGGAGTGACGTTGCCCGTGTAGCCGCTGGTGGCGACCAGCACCTGCTTGGCCCTGGTGATTCCCCGTGTGGTGTGGACGTCGTGGACTGTGCCCGAGACCTTCTTCAGCTCTGTGACGCCCGCGTTCTCGCAGATGGCTGCGCCGTTGTCGACTGCCACCTTTGCCAGGCCGTGCACGAACTTTCCTACGTGGAGTCCCGCACCCAGCGGATCCATCATGGCACCCTGGTAGAAGTCCGTGCCGATTTCGCCGTGGATCTCTGACTTGGGGATGACCTTTACGTGGTGGTCTACCAAGTTGGCGAGCAGCTCCTGGGATTTCAGGAAGCCGTCGTAGTGGGACTTGTGGAACGCCAGAGAGAGCTTGCCGAACCGCTGGAAGTCACAGTCGATACCGTTGTCGTGCACCAGCTTCTCGATGGTTTCGATGGCGTCGTTGTACTCACGGAACATCTCAACGGCCCGGGGAGCGCCGTAGCGCTTGACGGCGGTGCTGAAGCCAATGGCCAAACCAGTGGTTGCCATGCCCCCGTTACGGCCCGATGCGCCCCAGCCAACAGTGTGGCGTTCGAACACTGCCACGCTGGCGCCTTGCTTGGCGAATTCGAGGGCCGCTGAGAGCCCGGTGAAACCGGCACCGATAATTGCAACATCAACGTTTTCCGGGACCGGAGTGCGGCGGTAGTCGCCGGAGGGCTCTGCAGTATCGAGCCAGTAGGGAACAAGTTTCACAGGGTTGGCCTTTCGCCTCGACGTCGGTTCAGAGACCGAGGTGCTTGTTGATCTCGTCCAGGGACTTGGCAGTGCTGAGGTCGTAGCCATGACCAATCGGGTCATAGCCGCGGTCCAGCATCCAGAGGTTACGGAAGCCCATGTCGTGCATGGGATGCATGTCGTACCGCGTGTGGGAAGAGATGTGCAGGAAGTCCTCCGGCTTGGCATTCAGGGTGTCAAGCATGTACTCGAAGGCCTGGTAACGCGGCTTGTAGGCCTGGGCCTGCTCAGCGGTCAGGACGGCGTGGAAGTTAGCGCCGAGTTTGGGAATGCTGATGTCGAGGAAGCTATCGTCAGCGTTCGAGAGGGCCACGAGCTGGTAGTTGTCCCCCATGAGCTTGAGTGGGGCCGGCACGTCGTCGTGGGCGCCCCAGCCACGGACAGCCTCGGCAAACGCTGCGCCGGCACCTTCGGTGGGTCCAATGCCCCAGCGCTTGCACACTCGATCAAAAGAATCCTGAAGGATCTGCTCATATGGCTTGAAGTTCCCCAGGACCTCGTCAAACCTGTATCCGCGGAACTGCTTCTTGAACGTCGGCCACTGCTCTTCAGAGATACGCCCGTCGAGCAAACGCCGGGTGGTGGGATCGATGTCGAAGTTGATCAGCGTGCCGTAGATGTCAAAGGAGATGTACTTCGGCCGGGAATTGGTCTCTGCCATGTCGATTCCGTTTCTTGTCGGGAGATTGAAGCGGGCGTTGGCCCCATGTAAAGGTGTCGAGCGGGCTGCGTCCGCCGCATGTCCGGGCGGGCGGGTTGGGAGCTGCTCGAGCGATACCTCGACTCTAGGGTGCAAAATTGTCAATTGTCAACAGTTTTAACCGGAAGAACAGAATGATTCTCATCTGCCGAATCGGGGAAAAAGTTTCTGTAAATTGTTGACAATCTACTGTTGAGGGGGTTGCATTGCAGTAGATGACGGAGAGATCCGGATCACATTTCAACTCAAGACTCCCCCTCCCCACCGCCCTACCCCTCGAAGGGAAGCACTATGAAGATTCGCACCAAGGCTCAGACTGCCGCCGCCGGGCTTGCCGTTCTGCTGGCACTGAGCGCATGTGGCGGCACCGCCAACAGCGACTCTGCAGGCAGCAGCAAAGCAGCCAGCACCACCGACATCTCCGAGGGCGTCCAGCCCGACGAAAAAGCTGTGAGCCTCTTGCCTGCATCCTATAAGGACAAAGGTGAACTGACGGTAGCAATGGACCTTCATTACCCGCCGACAACCTTCCTGGCCGAGGACAACTCGACTGCCATCGGCTTGAACCCCGACATCGCCCGCCTGGTAGCCAAGAAGCTCGGGCTGAAACTGAAGTTCCAGGACACGAAGTTCGACACCATCGTTCCCGGCCTGGATGGTGGGCGCTACGACTTCACCGCCACGACCATGTCCAAAACGGACGAGCGGTTGAAGGTGCTGGACATGATCGACTACTTCAAGGCCGGCAGTTCCGTGGCCGTGGCCGCTGGTAACCCACTGAAGCTCACCAACGAAACCCTGTGCGGCAAGAACATTGCCGTTACCCAAGGTTCGACGGGCCAGCTTAAGCGCGTCCCGGCCCTCAGCGAGCAAACCTGCACTTCCAAGGGACAACCGGCGATCAACGCAGTGACACTGCCCAACGTCCAGGAAGCCCTGACTCAGCTGGCGTCCAAGCGCATCGACGGAATCTTCTATGACACCACCTCGCTTGCGTGGGCCGGGAAGCAGCAGCCCAACGCCTTCACCATCCTGACCCCGCAGGTTGACGTCGGCGCCAGCGACCTTACCGCCATCGGCGTCAAGAAGGGCTCACCCCTGACCCCTGCTCTTCAGGCAGCCATCCAGTCAGTCCTGAACAGCCCGGAGTACAAGAAATCGCTGGAGACTTGGGGACTTGAGTCCGGCGCCATCACTGACGCCAAGTTGAACTAGCGGGTTCACCGATGAGACAAGCAACTATTGAGAGAAGCAAACCGGCAATGAACGGTATGGACGCGACACTCAAACCTCGAATTCGTCGCAGGAGCACGTTTGAGTACGTCGCATGGGTCCTCTGCATTGTTCTTGGCTTGGGCATCCTGGCCTCCGTAGCGACGAACCCGAACTTCAAATGGGACGTCGTGGCGAAGTACTTCACCCACGAGGCAATCCTTCGCGGGCTGATGCTCACCATCTTCCTCACCGTGGCCAGCATGGTGCTGGGTACCCTCCTGGGCTTGGTCATTGCCATCATGAGGTCCTCGAAAATCAAGCCCATCGCGGCCACGGCAGGTCTCTTCATTACCCTGTTCCGCGGCACCCCTGTCCTGGTCCAGCTGATTTTCTGGTTCAACATCGCAGCCCTCTATCCGAACCTGACCATCGGTATCCCCTTCACCGACATCGGCACGGCGATCGACACCAACGCCCTCATGGGCCCGATCACCGCAGCCCTGATCGGCCTGACCTTGAACGAAGCGGCCTACATGGCCGAAATCATCCGCGGCGGATTCTCTTCGGTCGGCAAGGGACAGATTGAAGCTGCCGACTCCCTGGGCATGAGCGCATCCATGAAAATGCGAAAAGTCATCATTCCCCAGGCCATGCCCTCCATCATCCCCGCCACCGGCAACCAGGTGATCGGCATGTTCAAGGAAACCTCCTTGGTCTCCGTCCTCGGAGTAGCCGAACTTCTCCAGAGCGCCCAGCTCATCTACGCACGCACCTACGAGACCATTCCGCTGCTGATCGTGGCCAGCCTCTGGTACCTCGTGATGACGCTGTTGCTGAGCTACCCGCAGTCCAAGCTCGAGCAGAAATACTCCCACACCTCCGCCAAGGTCCCCCGCAAGGCCAGGAAAGTCGTACTGACCGCACCGGAAGGAATCGCACGATGAGCAACGACGGCACCATCCACGCCCGCCGAATCCGGAAATCCTTCGGACCCAAAACGGTCCTTCACGATATCGACCTCGACATCTCCAGCGGTGAAATCTGCTGCATCATCGGCCCCAGCGGCTCCGGCAAATCCACCCTCCTGCGCTGCATCAACGGCCTTGAAACCGTCGACTCCGGAGTGCTCAAGGTCAACGGTGAAGACTTTGGCTACTACGAAACGGACAACGCCTACCACGCCTTGCCACCCAAGAAACTGGCCGAACAGCGCACCCGTGTCGGTATGGTCTTCCAACAATTCAACCTCTTCCCCAACATGACTGCGCGTCAGAACGTCATGTCCGGACCAGTCCTGGTCAAAGGCGCCGACAAGAAGCAATCCGCGAAACGTGCCCAGGATCTGCTCACCAGCGTCGGCCTTGGAGCCTTCGGCGACCGCTACCCCGCCGAGCTCTCCGGCGGGCAGCAACAACGCGTGGCGATCGCCCGCTCCCTGGCAATGGATCCCGAAATCATCCTTTTCGACGAACCAACCAGCGCCCTGGACCCCGAAAAAGTTGGAGAAGTCCTCAGCGTCATGCAGGACCTCGCCAAAAAAGGCATGACCATGGTGGTTGTCACCCACGAAATGGGCTTCGCCCGTGAAGTTGCAGACACCCTGCTCTTCATGGATGAAGGCTTCGTTGTAGAACGCGGCGACGCACGCCAAATACTCACCGACCCCAAAGAACCCCGTACCCAGACCTTCCTTAAGCAGGTGCTGTAAGCCATGGATGGAAAGCTAGCAGTCATTGGCCTTGGCAGCATCGGAAGCATGGCACTATGGCAAGCCTCGCGGCTGTCCGATTCGGTGGTGGGATTCGAAGCCCATGCTCCTGCCCACTCGCGCAGTGCAGCCGGCGGAGACACACGGCTCTTCCGTATGATTTATCGCGGAAACCCCGCCTACTACCCCATTTTGGAACGTTCCCGCGAACTATGGGCAGAACTCGAAGCAGAGACCGGGCAAAGCGTCCTCACCCGCTGCGGCGGACTCTCCATCGGCACAAACGACGGACCCTACCTCCGCAGCCTGCTCGAGACGACACGAATCACAGGTGCCGCCCACCAGGTCTTAAGTCGTGAGGAGATGGCCGAACGCTACCCGCAGCACAACCTCCGCGCCGACGACGTCGCCGTCTACGACCCCTTCGCCGGCGCTCTGCGAACCGACCGCGCCATCACCGCGGCCATCACGGCAGCGGAATCCAACGGCGCAACAGTCAAGACCAACACTCCTATTGAGAGCATCACCGAGACCGACGACGGCGTCGTTCTCACTTCCGGTGCCGACTCCTGGACTTTCGACCGGGTCATCGTCGCCTCGGGCGCCTGGTCCAAGCAGCTCATGCCCGAGTACCTCAAGGCCCACACGGAAACCAGGCGGATCTTCCTCACGTGGTTCGTCGCCCGTGACGCCGAACAGTTCGCCCCGGAGAAGTTCCCGATCTTCATCAGGATTTCGGGTGACCGCTCCATGTATGGCGCACCGGCAGTGGACGGCGTAACCGTCAAAGCTACGCTGGACGGTCGCGGGGCACCAACACCCGCTGCCGATTCAGTACCCCGCGAACTCAGCACGGCGGAGATCAGAGAGACCACCGAGACAGTTTCGGAATTCTTCCCGGGGTTGAATCCAAGCATCGTACGCTCTGATGCGTTCCCGGACCTCTACACCTCCGATTCACATCCCCTAATGGGTTTCCTCGGCGGCTCCAGCAGGATCTACTCAGCCACCGGCTTCTCGGGGGCCGGTTTCAAAATGGCTTCGGGCTACGGAGAAATTGCAGCCAGCGAAGCACTCGGTAAACGCTGGTTCGACGGCCTGGACTTCCTTCGCCCGGAGAGGTTTCAGGAGCGCTAGCGAGCTTCGCATCGGTCAGAAGCACCCCTCAATATCGCGTATTGTTGACAATCTACAGTTCCTAAGAAAGTATGAAGCCATGGCAACACTCAGCCCCATCCTGAAGCAGGCCACTCCAGTGGTCGTGGACCATGCGTCCGGTAGTTGGATCCACGCCACCGACGGCAAAAGGTACCTTGATTTCACCACCGGCATTGGAGTCACCAGCACCGGTCATTGCCACCCGGATGTTGTTGCCGCAGCCCGCGAACAGGTGGGCAGGATTGTCCATGCGCAATACACCACTGTCATGCACAAACCGCTGTTGGAACTCACCGAGCTGCTGGGTGCCGTATTGCCCCCGGGCTTGGACAGCGTCTTCTACGCTACTTCCGGTTCCGAAGCAGTAGAAGCCTCCATCCGCTTGGCCCGCATGGCCACCGGCAAGCCCAACATCATCTCCTTCCAGGGAGGGTTCCACGGTCGGACCGTCGCCGCGGCGTCGCTCACGACAGCCGGAACCAAGTTCCGTTCAGGCTTCTCCCCCATCATGGGTGGCGTCCATGTAGCCCCGTTCCCGCATTGGTACCGGTATGGCTGGGACGAAGCCACCGCCGTCGAATTCGCGCTCAAGGAACTGGACCACCTCCTGCTGACCATCAGCGCCCCAAGCGACACGGCCGGCTTCATCATCGAACCAGTCCTCGGCGACGGGGGCTACATCCCCACCCCCATCGCCTTCCTCCAAGGACTGCGAGAGCGCGCGGATAAGCATGGCATCGTGCTTATCCTTGACGAAGTCCAGGCTGGCGTCGGCCGCACCGGCAAGTTCTGGGGACACAACTGGGCGGGGATAACGCCCGACGTCGTCATCACCGCCAAGGGGCTGGCGAGCGGCTTTCCCATCTCGGCAATCGCCGCCTCCGCAGAACTCATGGGCAAGGCCTGGCCGGGCTCACAGGGCGGAACCTACGGAGGGAACGCCGTCGCAGCAGCAGCCGGCGTCGCCACCCTGGGCGTCATCAAACGCGAAAACCTCGTGGAAAACGCTCTTCACCGCGGTGACGAACTACGTGCAGGGCTGGAGACCCTCCAAGGCGAGTTCAGCGGAATCGGCAACGTCCGCGGCCGGGGCCTGATGCAAGGCGTCGAATTCACGGCAGCGGACAAGACCCCTGATGCCGCAACTGCGCTGGCGGTCCAACAGGCAGCCATCAAGGAAGAACTCCTGCTCCTCACCTGCGGGCCGCACGGCAACGTCATCCGCCTCATCCCGGCGTTGAACGTCAGCAGTGACGAGATCCAGGTCGGCTTGTCCCGTTTCTCGCAAGCGCTGAAGTCGGCCACCTCCTAGTCCCCTTGATTACTGAAAGAGCCACCATGTCCCACTCATTTGATCCCAGCTCACTGCAAACGGACCTGTTCATCGCTGGTCACTGGCAGCCGGCCGCCAGTGGTGCCACGTTTGCAGTAGAGAACCCCGCCACGAACGAAGTCATCGCCCACGTCGCGGACGGCGGTCCCGATGATGCCGCCTCGGCCATTGAGGCCGCCGGGCGGGCACAGGCAGCGTGGGGCAAATCCACTCCCCGCGAACGGGCGGACATCCTCCGCCGCGCCTTCGACCTCGTCATTGCAAATACGGACCAACTGGCAGCAATCATGACAGCCGAGATGGGGAAACCCCTGGCGGAGGCAAAGGGCGAGGTGGCCTATGGCGCCGAGATGCTCCGCTGGTTTTCGGAGGAAGCTGTCAGGATTGGTGGCGACAACGCCACCTCCGTGGATGGCAACACCCGCATCCTCATCACCAAGGAACCAGTAGGGCCTTCCGTGCTGGTGACCCCCTGGAACTTCCCCCTCGCCATGGGTGCTCGCAAAATCGCTCCTGCCGTTGCTGCAGGATGCACCATGGTGTTCAAGCCGGCGGAGCTGACGCCCCTCACATCCTTGGCGCTCGCTGCCATCTTCAAGGAAGCAGGACTTCCCGACGGCGTGCTGAACGTTGTGACGACGTCGAGCGCTTCCAGCGTGGTCCGGACGTGGACGGACAGCGGGATCGCCCGCAAGATCAGCTTCACTGGTTCCACTGAGGTGGGAAAGATCCTGCTGCGGCAAGCTGCCGACAACGTGATGCGTTCCTCCATGGAGCTCGGCGGAAACGCCCCCTTCATTGTGCTGGCCGACGCGGACATCGAGAAGGCGGTCGACGGAGCCATGAAAGCCAAGATGCGGAACATGGGAGAAGCCTGCACCGCCGCCAACCGCTTCTTCGTCCACCGCTCCGTAGTGGAAGAATTTGGCGAGAAGTTCTCGAAAAAGATGTCAGAATTGCAAGTAGGCAATGGCGCTTTGGCGGGGACCGACGTCGGACCCCTTATTGAGCAGAAAGGCCTGGATAAGGTCGAAAGCCTTGTCGCAGATGCAGTCTCCAAGGGTGCGCGGATTCTGACCGGAGGAAGCCGTCCGGAAGGCCCGGGGTACTTCTACTCCCCCACCGTGCTGATGGATGTTCCCAAGGAGGCCACTCTGATGTCGACGGAAATCTTCGGTCCGGTCGCGGCGATCACACCGTTCGACAGCGAAGACGAAGTCCTCCGACTGGCCAACGATACTGAGTGGGGCCTGGTGGGGTATGTGTTCACCGAGAGCATGGACAAAGCTCTGCGGTTCTCCGCCGACCTGGAGGTGGGAATGGTTGGCTTGAACACCGGACTGGTGTCCAATCCCGCCGCACCGTTCGGCGGCGTCAAGCAGTCCGGGTTGGGTCGCGAAGGCGGCAAAATTGGGATTGACGAGTTTTTGGAATACAAGTACACCGCAGCAGCGGTCTAATAGATTCAACTTGCCGAAGCATGGAATGAGGGGATGTCAATGGCGGCACCGGAGGGAATGTTCGTTTTGGAGGGCCGGCCCACGGCGCAGCTGATTGCTGACCAATTACGTGAGCTGATTGTGCAGGGAGCTTTCAGCCCTGGGCAGCAGGTCAATGAATCAGCGCTTGCCAGCCAGCTCAGCACGTCCAGGGGTCCGCTCCGCGAAGCCCTGCAGCGACTGTGCCAGGAAGGCATCCTGGTGAGCAAGCGCAATCGTGGCGTTTTCGTCCTGGAGCTCTCCGCAGAAGACATCCGGGAGATCTACGCAGTACGCGAAGCAGTGGAGCTCGCCGCCGCCAATACACTTCTGGACTCCAAGCCGGATCAGGTGACTGATACGTGCAGGGAACTCAAGGGCATCATCCGAAACATGGCCAAACAGGTCGCGGCGTCGGATTGGCAGGCTATTGCCCGGCTGGATATGCAGTTCCACACGGCCTTTGTGTCCGGAACAGGGAACACGCGGCTAATCCGTATCTACGAGACCCTTGCTGCCGAATCCAGGATGTGCATCCTCTCCCTTGAGGTGGCGTATCCGCGCATTGATGCACTTGTTCAGGAACACCAGATGATCCTGGACCTGCTCGAGGCACGTGATCGAAATGGCCTTCAGGAGGCCATCAAACGCCACATGCAAAAGGCCATAGAGGACCTTACTCCCAGGCCGGAAGTAACCGGCATAACCGCTTAGGCTTTATGGATTTCACGTCATGATGGAAAAGGCCCGGCTCATTGCGAACCGGGCCTTTCCCTTTGCCTTCTATTTCGTGGGGACGTCAGTCACAACCCACATTTTCCGCAGCGTCTCGTGAATTGTCCATGTACCCGTCCAACCGGCCGGTGTCACGAACAACGTACCAGGACCAATGTCAAAGCTGTTCCCGTCTTCCTCCGTTATGGTTCCCTTGCCACTGAGGATCTGGCAGATCTCGTCATAGCCGGGGCGAGTGCTCTTGAAAACTCCGGGCGTAACCTCCCAGATACCCGTCTTGTGTCCGTCCCGGGCCCACAGGCGGAACGAGACTTCGGTCTGACCGGGCGTGCTGGTTGTTGACTTGGGAATGGGTTCCCCGGGGTTGGCTGTGAATGCGTCGTTCAAGACAGTGGCCTTGACCATTGCCGCTCCTTCCGGGCCTGAGGCCCTGCGTTTACGTGCCCTCCGTCCTTGGGGAACACTAAGTCAATCCTAGCAATTGTCAACAATCGACGATAGCTTCCAAGCGGAATATCCACCATCCGCATCTTTTGTGGTTAGGAATGCACTGATCGGACAGTTCATCGGAGCTGGAAACCAACGTGATTTCAAAGGTCTGGTCCACCCTGCCCCGCGAGAGTAGCGTCACTCGAAGGACGTAGCCGCACCGCCGAAGGAGCCGGAAATGGCTGGATGGAATGCCGATACCGCCGCTGGCCCGCTGGGTGCCGGGACGGTCACCCTGGTGGAGGGCACCACCTTCTGCATTTCGCTGCCCAGCGGCGACATCAGCCCGGACCATCCACATGGGCTTTTCTTCCAGGACACGCGCATCCTCTCAGCATGGAGCCTGACGGTGAACGGTCAGCCTGTGGAGCCCCTGACCGCCCAAACGACGCAACCATACAGGGCAGTCTTCGCCGGCCGCATCACCATGTCCGACGGATACGCCGATACGCCACTCATCGTGGAACGGTCACGTGAATTGAGCTTTGGAATGGCCGAGCACATCACCATGAGGAATTACTCCTCGAAGCCGGTGGAATGCCTCATCGAAATCGCCGCAGCCTCCGACTTCGCCGATGTATTCGAAGTAAAGGAAGCACGAGTACAAACGCACTGGGAAGAAAGCCGCGAGACCGATGCCGACACACTGACCATTCGCGCCCACTGGCAGGAAGTCAGCAAGGCAGTCGTCATAAGCTGTGAGTTCGCTGACGCTGGCACTGAAGGTTTCACGTACCGCGCAGTTATCCCGGCCCGCGGACAGTGGAGCACCGACATAAGGGTGATGCCTGGCGTGGAAGGGACCACACCCGCAGCGCCTTACACGCGTCCCGCCGTCGGCAAACTATCCCGAAACGAACAACGCCGGCAGGAATGGGTAGCCAAAATTCCCGTCCTGCAGATGGGCAACCGCTCAATCGAGAGGACCTTGAGGCGGAGCTATGACGATCTCGGCGCCCTCCGCATCGAGGACCCCGCCCACCCGGAAAGAGTGGTGGTGGCAGCCGGAGCCCCATGGTTCATGACGCTGTTTGGTCGGGACTCGTTGTGGGCCTCGGAAATGGCCATGCCGGTGGATCCCTCGTTGGCCTTGGGGACACTGCAAACGTTGGCCGAGCGCCAGGGAACGGTCGTTGACCCTGTGACTGAAGAAGAACCGGGCAAGATCCTGCATGAGGTCCGGTTGGACGTCTCCAGCAGCCTGGCCTTGGGCGGCAAGTCAATTTACTACGGCAGCGTCGATGCCACTCCCCTGTTCGTCGTGGTTCTGGGTTCGGTGAGCCGATGGGGCTTCGCCAAGGACACCATTGCCGCCCTTTTGCCCCACGCAGACCGGGCCCTGGACTGGGTCAGGGACTATGGCGACAGGGACGGCGATGGTTTCGTCGAGTACGAGCGTCTTAACGATCGCGGACTGATCAACCAGGGTTGGAAAGACTCTTGGGACGGGATCAATTTCGCAGACGGTCGGCTCGCCCAGCCTCCCATCGCGCTGTGCGAGGTCCAGGCGTACGTCTATGACGCGTACATGGCCCGCGCCTGGATGGCTTACGACGCCGGTGACGCACCCTTGGCGCGCGAACTCGCCGATCGCGCGGCCCAGTTGAAGGCACGTTTCAACGAACAATTCTGGATGCCGGACCGCGGCTACTACGCGATCGCGTTGGACGGCAACAAGCGGCAGGTGGACGCGTGCGCCTCCAACATGGGTCACTGCCTGTGGGTCGGCTTGGTGGACGAAGATAAGGCGCCTGCCGTGGCAGAGCGGCTGATGTCGCCCGAGATGTTCAGTGGGTGGGGCGTCCGCACGCTGGCAACCGACATGGGCGCCTACAACCCCGCCAGCTACCACAACGGATCCGTCTGGCCGCACGACAATGCAGTCATTGCGGCGGGGCTTATGCGCTATGGATTCGTAGAGGAAGCGCAACGGATCGCTACGGCCCTGCTCGATGCGGCCGACTACTCCGAGGGCCGCCTCCCCGAGTTGTTCTGCGGATTCAGCCGGGAGGACTACAGCGAACCCGTGCCCTACCCCACAGCATGCTCACCGCAGGCCTGGGCAGCGACTTCACCCATCCAATTGATTACGAGCCTGATGAGGTACGACGCCCACGTGTCCAATGGCGGCTTCTGGATGGATCCGCAGCTACCCGCCTCCTACGGCGATCTGCATATCACCAACGCGCCCATGGCCGGCGGCAGGGTAACCATCGATATTGCCGATTCGGTCCCCAAAGTGCAGGGACTGCCGGAGGGGATGGTGTTCCATCAAGGACACCGACCGTGGCTGACCGAGCTCGTGGAACAGGCAGGGCAGCGCTGGAAGGACTAGGCCGATGCCGGCATCAGTGGGCGCCGGGAGCGCGCTACTCTTCGAGCGAACGGGTCGGCCTGCTGTGCCAGGATTACGCCCCAACAAGGGAAACTGTCCCTGGCTGGCCGCCGTGCGCCGCTTTTCGCAGAACCCACACGGTTGGAACACCGTCGACCGCAGGCATGATCTGGCCCTCGGTAATGAATGTCGCGGCTTCTTCATGCCAACGTAGCGACCACCATCCGGTTTTTGGGCAGTGGTGGCCGGTGCTGGCCGTCTCAAAGTGGTCCAGGGCCGAGGCAGCAGGGCGTCGCTTCTTCATGGAGATTTCCTTCGCTTAGATGGTGGAGTGGGGATGACAGGAAGACATGAGACCAGCGTAGCAATTGTCAACAATCTACGAAAGGGTGCTTTGAATAATTTCGAGTGGGCCCGGGAAATAGCCAGACCGGCGACCCGGCGAACGCTCTCCAACAATCATTGACAACCCAGCTAACCCGGCGTATTGTCGACAATCGACGAACGCTTTGATCATCGTCGTCGACAATCGACAAACCTGACCGGAGGAAAAATGGCATTCGCAACCACACCGAAGTTCGCTACATTCGACATGAACGGAACGCTGATCAAGTTCAGCATCAACGACGCGCTCCGTGAGGTCTTGGGCGATAGGCTCCCGGCCGAGATCGCCGAGGAGTACCTGCAGGCATGCAAGGCCTACCGCTTTGATGAATGCTTGGGTAACTACATGCCGTTCCACCAGATCATCGCCAATTCCATGGAACGCGCGTCGCGCAGGCTTGGCATGGAGTACGACCCGGCAGACGCTCGCGCCGTGTACGAGACCATCCCTACGTGGGGTCCCTACCCGGGTGTCACAGAGGCGCTGAACCGCCTGGCTGCGGCTGTGCCGCTGGTCATCATCACCAACAGCGACACGGCGCATGCCACTCGCCTATCCGAAAATCTCAAGGCACCGTTCGAAGCAGTCATCAGCGCCGAGCAGATGGGAATGTACAAGCCACGGGTCGGTGCATTTGAGTACATGTTCGACAAGCTTGGAGTGACGCCGGACGAGATCGTGCACGTTTCCGCGAGCCCGATGTATGACCTGCGACCTGCCGCGACCCTGGGCATTAAGAATAAGGTGTACGTTGACCGAGGCTTCGAGCACGACGAAAAGTGGCTCGGCTACGAACGCATCACGGACATCGCCGATCTCCCTGGGCTCTTCGGCTTGCCGCGTCCCGAAGGCTCCTGAGGCACCGTGGTACAGATGGGCACCATTAAGGCCGCCTCGGCTTCGGATCGACTCCACGCTCTGGGACTGGAGCTTCCCAGCCTTGCCGAGAACCCCTACTACGTAGATCACCGCGCCGTGGGTTCGAGCATCCATATCTCAGGGCAGCTGCCATTCAAGGATGGCGTGCTGCTGGGACAAGGGGTTGTCGGTCGCGATGTGGATCTGGAAACAGCCCGGAATCTGGCAAGGCATTCGGGGCTTAATTGTCTGGCGGCCGCTGTGCAGGCAGTGGGAGATCTGGACCGGGTTCGGATAATTCAAATGCTGGTCTTCGTGGCCAGTGCCCCGGACTTTGGCCAGCAGTCGCGCGTCGCCAACGCCGCCAGCGAATTGCTCCTTGAGGTGTTGGGTGAGAACGGTCGGCATGCACGGACCGCCATTGGCGTCGCCGGCCTACCGCTCAATAGCCCTGTGGAAATCCAGATGGTCTGTACGGCCGTATAGGAACTGGGAGTAGTGGCCTGGTCCTGGACCGGTGGAACGAAGTCCCCGTCCACAAGCAACGAGGGAGCACCCTTAAGGCCTCCTCCCCCAATCACATGATCCATGAGGAGAACAGCGTGAACAGGCTTCAACAGGCACTGGACAGCTTGCTCGATCGAATTGATACTCCGGTGCCGATCGTGTTGGTCGATGTGCTGCAGGACAATATCGATCGCATGCAGGCCTTCGCCACCGGGCGGAACCTTAGCGTCAGGCCACACATCAAGACACACAAGTGCATCGAAATTGGCCGGCGCCAGGTAAAGGCCGGCGCGGCTGGAATCACCGCGGGCAATGTGGGTGAGGCGGAGGTGTTTGCTGCAGCCGGCTTCGACGACATCTTCATTGCCTACCCGATCTGGCCTTCGGGGACCAAAGGCGTGCGGATCCGAAAGCTTGCTGTCAACACGCGGCTACGGACCGGCGTCGACAATTTTGCGGCAATCGATGCCCTCGCTGATGCGATGGGCTCTGAAGCGGAACGGCTGGAGGTAGTGATCGAGGTCGACTGCGGTGCCCGTCGTTCGGGGGCACCTCCCGAGGCTGCAGGCGACCTCGCACGTGCCGCCCGCAGGAGAGGGCTTGCCCCGGTCGGCGTCTTCACGTATCCGGGCCACGGCAGCTCCAGCCAGGAAGCGCGCAAACGTGCCGCGATGGACCAGGAAGCCGCGCTCATCGCCGCCGTGCGCAGCTTTTCTTCGGTAGGCATGAGTGCTGATGTAGTCAGCGCAGGATCCACACCAACCATCGAATACGCAACCAGCAGCATCATCACAGAGATCCGGCCAGGCGAGTACGTCTTCAACGACCTCAACAACTCCAGGCTTGGTTCCTGCACCGAAGACCAGATCGCACTGTTCCTCGCCGGCACCGTAGTCAGCGATTGGGTTCCCGATCAGGTCATCCTCGACGTCGGCACCAAAGCACTGAGCCGGGAAGGCAGCCCGGAAACGGGCTACGGTTCGGTCGCTGGCACTCAGGCGATCCTGTCCAAGTTGAACGAGTACCACGGCTTCCTGCCGCTGCCCGCCTGCGATTTCAGCCCAGGCGTCGGCGCCGTACTTCCGATCGTGCCCAATCACGTCTGCCCGGTAGTCATCAACTTTGAAGAGCTGATCGTCACCGACAGCGCGGGCACCTCTTTGGAGCGCTGGAAAGTGGATGCCCGTGGATTCCTCAACTGATCCATCACCAGCACATCTACATCACAACGGAGAGAGCGACATGAGACTTGATAGGACCACCGCTGTGGTAACCGGAGCCAGCAGCGGAATCGGAGAGGCAGTGAGTTCACATTTCCGCCGCGAAGGCGCCCGCTTGCTTCTTACCGGCCGCAGGGACCAACTCGACAGCGCCCAGACCGAGGACCTGTACATCCCCGGCGACCTCAACGACGAAGCGTTCGTCCAAAGCCTGGCCCGCAACGCGGCGGGGTCGTTCGGCACTGTGGATGTGGTCGTCCTTAACCACGGACTGCAGGTCAGCGGTCCCTTGACGGAAATGAGCTACGAGGACGCGAAGAGCGTGCTCCACAGCAACCTGCTCAGCTCGTTCCTGATGATGAAGCACTTCGCGCCCTTGATCCCGGCAACCGGAGGATCGTTCGTCTTGGTCGGCTCACGGCTCGGCATGGTGGGCAAGCCCGACGAAGTCCTGTACTCGGCAGCCAAGGGAGGCCTCATCATGCTCGCCAAAGGAGCCGCCATCGAATGGGCCTCACGGAATATCCGCGTCAACGTCGTCGCTCCGGGGTTGACTATGACCCCGGTCATCGAGGCCTCGTTCCAACGTCGCGACGACCCCCAGGCCTACCGCCGGGAACGCGAAGGCCAGATCCCGCTCCAACGCCTCGCCACCCCCGAAGAGATCGCTGACGCCATCCTCTTTATGGCGTCAGCTGAATCCTCGTACATCACCGGCACTGTTCTGCCCGTTGACGGTGGATACACAGCGTTCTAACCCAACAGCTCCCTTTCCAACGGCTCCACACAAAGTAGGACAACGATGAATGCCCTTGCAACAACGCCCCGAAACGGAGACCTCGGCTTCTGGATGGCCGGACTCGCGGACAAAAAGCCTACCTACCCCCGCTTCGCCGGACAGGACTCTGTGGACCTCGCCATTGTGGGCGGCGGCTACACGGGGCTATGGGCCGCGTACTTCGCCAAAAAACTCGAACCCTCACTCAAGGTGGCTGTATTTGAGGCAGAACAGATAGGTTACGGCGCTTCCGGACGAAACGGCGGCTGGCTTTCAGCAATGGCCCCCGGAAACCGTGCCACCTTCGCACGCGCCTCCGGAGACGGGGCAGCAGCGAGCAGGGCCTTGCAGCAGGAGTTTGTGGCCGGCGTCGATTCCGTCCTGGAAATCCTCCATGCTGAGGGCATTGACGCAGACCAACACAAGGGCGGAGCCCTGGTGGCCGCCCACACCAAGGCCGGCCATGGCCGTCTGATGGCCAGACGCGCGGCAGACCTGAAATACGGACTGACCGAAGACGAAATCCAAATGCTCGATCGGGATGATTTTCAGAGCCGGATCAACATCTCCACCGTCCATGGCGGGCTCTATTACAAGCATTGCGCGAGATTCCACCCCGCGAAACTGGTCTACGGCCTCGCCGGTACCCTCACGTCCATGGGGGTCAGCATCCACGAAAACAGTCGTGTCAACAGCGTTGGGCGAAACACCCTCACCTTCGCCGACGGACGAGTCAATGCTGCCAAGACATTCATCTGCACGGAAGGCTACTCGGGCCCGTTGCTTGGCACCAGAACCCTGATACCGATCAATTCCTCCATGATCGTGACCAAGCCGCTGTCAGACGAAGCCTGGCAACAAATCGGCTGGAACGGCCTCCAGTGCCTCAGCGACTCAGCGCACACCTTCATCTACTCGCAGCGCACAGCGGATGGACGAATCACCATGGGCGGACGGGGCGTTCCCTACCGCTACGGCTCAGGCACCGGAGGAACTGGCTCAACGGCCCAGTCCACCGTAGATCTGATCCTGCAAAAGCTCAGGACATTCTTCCCCGGCATCCCCTTCGAGGCGGAGCATGCCTGGTCAGGAGTTCTGGGCGTGACCCGCGACTGGAACGGCGGTGTCCAATGGGATCGGTCGTCGGGGATCGGGTCTTCAACGGGCTACGCGGGACACGGCGTCACGGCAGCCTATGTCGGTGGCCGGACCCTCGCGGAGTTGGCCTTCGAATACAAGACCGAACGGACCACACTTCCCTGGGTGGGATACCGCGCACGCAAGTGGGAACCGGAGCCTATCCGCTGGCTGGGTGTCCATGGCATGTACCGTCTCTTCGGCCTGGCTGACCAATGGGAGGAGCGCCGGGATTCCGACAAGACGTCGCTCCTGGCCAAACTCGGCAGCAGGCTGGCCGGCCTCCACGAATAGCACAACTACCCGTGTTTTCACCTGACTTCTTTGAAGGGAAGCATCATGAAAAGCATCACTAGACTCCAGGCGGCAAATCAGCAATCACCGAAGCAGCAATCCACCAAGGGGTGAACAGAGCATGGATGGAAGACTCGCAGTCATTGGACTAGGTAGTGTTGGCAGCATGGCCTTGTGGCAGGCATCCCGCCTGACCGGCGCCGTCTCCGGATTCGAGGCGCACTCCCCTGCGCATGGGAGGAGCGCCACGGGCGGTGACACCCGCCTGTTCCGCATGATCTACCTTGGCACCCCCGACCTCTACCCCATTTTGGAACGCTCACATGATCTGTGGGCTGAACTGGAAGCAGATACCGGACAGGACATCCTTACACGGTGCGGCGGACTGTCCATAGGCACCGCAGGCGGGTCCTACATCAGCAGGCTCTTGCACACCGCTCAGCTCAACGGGGCCGCCCACGAGATCCTCAGCCGTGAAGATCTCGTCGAACGTTATCCGCAGCACAAGCTGCGCGCAGACGACATCGCGGTCTATGACCCACATGCGGGGGTCCTGCGCACAGACCGGGCTGTCACTGCGGCTGTTGGCGCAGCGGAAGCCAACGGAGCAGCCGTGTACATCAACACCCCGATCGACAGCATCACTGAAACCCACGACGGCGTTGTCATCACCTCGGGCGACAAGTCCTGGACCTTCGAAAATATCATCGTCGCCTCTGGGGGCTGGTCCCGGCGATTCATGCCTGACAATCTTCGGGCGCACACGGAAACACGCAGGGTCTTCCTATCGTGGTTCGTTGCCCGCGATGCATCCCGCTTTTCGCCGGAAAAATTCCCCGTCTTTAGTCGAATGTATGAGGACAGCGCAATATATGGGGCGCCCGCCGTCGATGGGGTTACAGTCAAAGCCACCTTGGACGGGCGGGGAAAAGCCGCCGCTGATCCCGACGCTTTCCCCAGGGATCTCTCTGAAACGGAAATCGCCGAAACGTTGAAAACGGTCTCGGACTTCATCCCGGACCTGATTCCAACAATTGTTCGCTCAGACGCATTTCCGGACCTCTACACCAAGGACCGCAACCCGTTGTTGGGGCGGCTTGGCGAATCAAGCCGCATCTATTTCGCCACAGGCTTCTCGGGAGGCGGCTTCAAGAACGCCACCGGATATGGCTACATCGCCGCGCATGAAGCGCTCGGCTACAAGCCAATCGGAGGGCTGGACTTCGTGCGCCCGCAACGGTTCAGGACCGCCTGATTCCAATACAGCGTTGCAACTTCCGCGCTCCCCACCACCATCTGAAGCGTTACACGACCACTCTGCGTGTCCCCGGCTCCTCCCCCCACGTTGATCGTCGACGGCGAATGGCGCGGTGCGGTCCGAGATGGGCAAGCTTTGGGCGCTGTATAATCGACAATCGACAAGGAGGCCCCCGGTGGATCGCAAGTTTGAGTGGCAGGAACAGCGCACGACCACACCGGACGGCGTCTACCGCGTGCTCAGAACCGCGATATTGGACGGAACCGTCGCGCCCGGAGAGCAACTGCGCGAAACGCACATTGCAACGGACCTCGGCATCAGTCGCTCGCCTCTGCGTGAGGCGCTGACAAAGCTTGAAGAAGAAGGCCTGGTGGTCAAGGTCCCCTTCCGGGGATCATTCGTTGTGGAAGTCAGCGCTCGGGATATCGCTGAGATCGCATCGATCCGCATGCTTGTGGAACCCTATGCTGCCGAACTCGCTGCGCCGACATTGCGGGATGCGGAGAGCCTTCGACTCAAGCAGACCCTTGAGGAACTCCACCACGCCACGGATACGAGCGATATTCCTGCCAGCATTGATGCCCATCTGCGATTCCACCGGCTCTTCTACGAATACTCCGGAAATGCGGCACTGCGCAATCTCTGGAATGGTTGGGAGAACAAGCTTCGTCTTTACTTCGCAGCCGATCACCCGACTTACACCGACCTCCATCAAATAGCCGTTGAGCACGAAAAGCTGGCTGAGCTTGCTCTGGATGGTGACATCGAGGGCTACCGCCAGGAAATGCTCAGTCAGTTCCATAACGCGCTGGGCTCACAAACTCCGGACCCTACGTGACGGTAAAACCGGAGGAGACTGCCGGTGAATGTTGAAGGGCTCGACCTCGTTCCTGAATTTATCGAAAACGCACGCATGCGCTTCCCCGACGTCCCTTTTCGCTTGGGGTCCTTCCTCAACTTGGACGCAGCAGATGGATCAGTGAAAGGTGTGCTGGCGTGGTACTCCCTGATTCACCTGCCGCCAGAACAATTGTTGTTGGCGCTACGGGAGATTGCTCGTGCCCTCGCCCCCGGCGGACAACTACTGGCTGGATTCTTCGAGGGTTCGCCTGGCATGCCTTTCCCGCACGCTGTTACAACGGCCTACTACTGGTCGGTAGAGCAGATGACGCACTTTCTCAGTGAAGCTGGTTTCGACGTGATTGAGGTAGAGACGCGCCAAGACCCTGGCACGCGAGCCCATGCCGCCTTAACCGCTGCTGTCCGCTTGGGCTGAACGCACGACGCACCATTCGTTGCCTTCCGGATCCAGGAGGACTTGGAAAGTGCCCACAGCATCACTGTGGATTGCGCCAATCCTGACAGCTCCGAGCGCCTCAGCGGCCGTTGTGGCTGTCGGTACATCGTCCACGCATACGTCAATGTGCAGGCGGTTCTTCCCCTGCTTGGTCTCCGGGACCCTCTGGAAGGCTAACCGGGTCCATCCCGGCGGATCTATAAATGACCATGCTGCACTCTGGTGTACAGGTTCGCCGCCCAGGATCGAAGCCCAGAAAGCCGCCAGCGACGCCGGGTGTTGACAGTTAACCACTACTTCATCGGCGCTCCCAATCATCGTTCGACCCTACCGTCCGAAGTCGGCTCTCACACCATGTCCGCGCCATATGAGCAGTGTTATCTCACTTTCGCGGGGATCGGCGATGCCGGACATGGAGTGCGCCATCAACCGCCTAACGATCATCTGCCAGGTACTGGGGCGTCATGCACTCCCCCTGCGGGTGATACTGCTAAGTACTTAGTGCATTAGCTTAGTACTTAGCAACTTGCTACTCTTGCTGCCATGACTGATCCGGTGGAAGTAATCCTTGAGCAGTGGAACAGGGAAAGACCCGACCTCGACGTCTCACCCATGGCGGTTATCGGGCGGATGGCGCGGGTTGCAAAGAGCTTCGAGGAACGACTGTCCCGCACATTCGCCGAGCACGGGCTGGACACCGCAAGCTTTGATGTCCTGGCCACACTGCGTCGAGCAGGCGACCCCTTCGTGCTAAGCCCAAAGGAGTTGACGGGCAGCTCGATGGTCACCTCCAGCGCCACCGCACAACGGCTGAACAAACTGGAAGACGCCGGGTTGGTTACCCGCACTCCCAGCGCGATGGACGGGCGGGGTAAGCAGGTACAACTCACAAAACAGGGCCTGGAAGCCATCGACAATGCCCTGTCAGCCCACGTTCAAAAAGAGCACGAGCTGCTGGTAAACCTATCTACCACCGAACGCCGGAAACTTGCATCTCTCCTGGCGAAACTCGACAACACCTAAAGGTAAAGAGGAGCGCTCGCATGACAATCGTGCCGGACCAGAAAGACTGGACCTGGGTACTCTCCAGGCCATGCCCCGAATGCCGCTTTGACGCGGCTTCGAATGATCCCTCCACCGTACCCGGGCTTGTGCGACAGATGCTGCCACGCTGGCAGACAGTGTTGGAACAAAAAGACGCAGCTGTCCGACCGGATGAGCGCACCTGGTCTGCACTGGAGTACGGATGCCACGTACGGGACGTTTACGGAATCTTCAACGAGCGCTTGAAGCTGATGCTTGCCGAGGATGACGCCCAATTCGCTGACTGGGACCAGGACCAGGCGGCCATCGAAGGAGACTACGCGAACCAGGACCCCGCGCAGGTTTCGCGGGAACTTGTAACCGCAGGGAACAAGATCGCCGATGCTTTCGCCGCCGTGGGGCGCTCCCAGTGGGATCGCACCGGCACGCGTAGTAACGGAGCTGCTTTCACCATGGTGACGTTCGCACAGTACTTCCTGCACGACGGCGTTCACCACCTGCACGACGTCGAAGGCAACAGCACCTCCCGTTAGTGGTGGTTCAACAAAGCGAATACACCTCAACACCACCCTTTGATCCCTGCCTCGGCCCGGCCCCGGCGCTCAGACGCGCCGGTCGCCCAACAAACCCAGCCACCGCAAGCGGGTTGCTGAGGCTCGTGTCGGGCCCAAAGGCTAGGGTGCGGCGAGAATTTCAATGATCGCGAGGTTCCACCGGTCGGTTGTTGGGGATGTGTCGTTGATGGTCACGGGCGCGCCGTTTGTCGGTGTGGCGGCGTTCTGTCGTTGGACCCAATACGTGTCTCCCGCTGGCGCCAGGAACTGGTCAACGAGTGTCTGGTTCGCCCCTGGCGTGTGGGAAATCGGGTTGGACCAGTCCGTACCGACGCCCCAGACCCAGGATCCGGCCCTGGTGGTGGTGAGGGTGGCCGTTGGTGCGCCCGAGGAGGCGTTCGCACCCAGTGTTGATCCGGGTGTGGTGTCTGCCCCACGGAAGGCGACGACGGTCATGGCGGCCTGCCAACTGCCCGAGGCCTGTGTGGCGGTGATAGTCGCATTCGAAATCGGGCCAGGCGCGACGGCTTGCCAGATCTCGGCGGTGCCCGGTTGAGTGTTCGTTCTTTGTCGCAGCGTCCAGGTCAGTCCTGCACCGGCAACGCTGGCTATCCGGCCTGAATTCGCGGAGCTTGGTCCGTCCGAACTGATGAAGGCAACCACGAGTTCGTTGGAGCCGGTGGTTGTTACACCCGGGGCGCTGATCGTCGTCGTGCTGGTGCCTTGGTGGACCGAGACGATCTTGTCGATCGTGACGCCGGGAGGTGCTGCAACGGCTTGCGCCGTGGCAGTGTTCGACGGCGGGCTGACATTGCCTGCTGCGTCCAGGGCCGCGACTGTGTAGGTGTACGTCGTCCCGGCGACCACCGAACTGTCGGTGTAACTGGTCGACGGCGAAGTCCCGATCACGGTTCCGTCGCGCGAAACCCGGTACGAGACGACACCCACGTTGTCCGTACTGGCCGTCCACGTCAGGGCGATCTGCCCGGCAGAGGCAGAGGCAGTCAGGCCCGCCGGCGCCGTTGGAGGGGTGGTGTCCTGGCCCGGCGCCGGCAACCGGACCATGCCGGCTGTGGACGGAACACCATTGCCGTCAACGATGGAGAGCAGGTAATACCCAGGAGGGGCGTAGTTGCCGCTGTCAGGCATTTGGACGTTCAGACCGCCAGAGGCTTGCGAAAAGTTCAAGTTCAGGGCCCTCGCGTTCTCATCGAAGGCATGGGTCACGGATCCTGACTTGATCAGGGACACCGATTGGATCCGGGCCGCGTCCGGTGTTCCGATGAACGCGGTCGAACCGTACTGGACGCTGCCCGGTACGCTGGAGATGGTTGGCCGTGGGCCCTTGAAGAGGTACGGCGGAGAGTAGATCTGGTAGCTTCTCTGGTCCGTAACCCCGTCGTCCCCGCCGCTGCCGGATACGAAGACCCGACCGTCCGGGAGCAAGACGGCAACCGAATGGTAGAGGCGGGGAACCGACATCGGCGCCATGGTGCTCCACGTTCCTGCCGCCGGTTGCCAGACCTCGGCCTGCATCACGGCTTTGGTGACATCCTGACCCGACCTGTCCGTTCCGCCTCCGGTGGCAAGGACTGAGCCATTGGGCAGGTTCGTCAGGTTCACGAAGCTACGGGGAAACGTCATGGGGGCCGTGGCTTGCCACGCGGGGCTTGGCGCGTTCATGTCCAGGATGTAGGCCGTATTGGTGGACTGCCCCGTGAAGCCCCCGTCCGAGGCCGATCCGGCCTTGATGAATTTGCCCGGCGCGTAGTTCGCAATCGAGCCGCCGTCCAGGACGCGGGAGTCCACCGTGGTCCATTGCTGCGTGGACACATTGAGGGCCAGGGTCGAGGTGGCTTGTTCGGACGCCCCTGCCTGGAGGATGCGTCCGTCGGGCAGTTGATACATGAAGGGGTAGTACGGGATGCTGCGGTCCGCGCCTGTCAGGTCGGTCCACGAGTTCGTGGTGGGTGAATAGACTTCCGGGATGGTCACGAGGTCCGTCAAGCTGGCGTTCGAACCCGAGGTCACCAGGACCCGTCCGTCGGCCAACGTCGTCGCTGTTGGATACCACCGTGGGTGGTTCATGGGCGCCAGGGTTTGCCAGGTTTCCGTGACAGGGTCGAATGCCGTCACATCGCGGATACCCAGTCCACCTTTTGTCGAGGTTCCTCCGACGACGAGAATACGGCCATCGGAAAGGACCGCTTGCCCTGCGCAGAAAAGATCGGCGGCTGCGCTCGGTACTTGGATGTAGCTGCCTGTTGCGGGATCGAGCAAGTACTGCTGGCCCCCTTGGGAGAAGTCACCCTGCCATGTGAGAACCTTGCCGGTGGGTGTCAGTGCCGCGTGGATGGACACCTCCGGCCAAGCGACGACAGGGCCCCACGAGCCGACCACTGACGGGTCCGTACTGGACCCGGCCGCAGTGGTGAAAGTCGCGTCGCCCGAGACGGCAAGATTTCCTGCCGCGTCGACGGATTTCACCCTGTAGTGGTAGAGGGTGCTGGCCGAGAGCCCGGACAACGCCTGCGAATGCGTGGTCTGCAACGTGGAATTCTGAGCCGTGCTCTGGCCGTATGCCGTGGTTGTGCCGTATTCCACTTGCGAGTTCGAAGCTTCGTCGGTGGTCCAAGTGATGGTTGTTCCGCTGGAACTGGGCGTGCCGGCAGATATGGAAGAGATCACGGGCGCGGTGGTGTCACCTGTTGCCGTCGAGGCCGGAAGAATTTCTATGACGGACAGGTTCCACTTGTCCGTTGTGGGTGCTGTGTCATTGATCGCCACCACGGTAGGAGGTGCCGCCGTCGTTATCGCGCTTTGGCGCTGGACCCAGAACGTGTCGCCTTGGCTTGAGAGGTACTCATCGACCTTTGTCTGTCCGGCGCCGACCGTACGGGCGACGGCTTTGTCCCAGTCATTTCCCGCCCCCCACACCCAGGAGCCTGCCCGCGTTGTGGTCAGGGAAGCGTTGGGCGCCCCCGAGGCTGCGTTTCCTGTTCCAACGGCGCCGTCAGTGGCTAAATCCGCGCCGACGAAGGTGACAACAGTCATCGACGACTGGTAGGAGCCCGAGTTGGTGGCTGTAACGGTGACGTTTGTCAGAAGGGTCGGCGCGACAGCCTGCCAAATCTCCGCGGTGCCCGGTCGGGCGTTGGTTCGCTGGCGCAACCTCCACGAGAGGCCGCCACCGACGACCGAGGAGAAGGTCTCCCCGGGGGCTTGAGGCCCGTCCGACATGACGAAGGCAATTAGGAGTTCATTCGTCTGGCTTGTCGTAAAGGCGGGCGAGACTATTCGTGTCGATGGGGTGCTCTGGTGCGTGCTGACAATCCGGTCCGTAGCCAGAGGTACGGCAGCTGCCGCGGGCGCGGGCGACGGGAGCCCGCTCACGATGGATACGGCGACTGCAAGGGATAAGCCCGCAAGCAGCACGAGGGGCCGTGACGAAAATATGCGTTGCATGGTTGGTCCTAACGACCGCTCAAGGAGGCTCCACTGCGCTGTCAAACGGTTTTCCGCTAGACAGCGCTCGCGTCCACTGACGTGTGCAGTCAGGTCTCGCAGGCGACGTCGACCGCTTCAGCCGCCTGCTCATGGACTCTTACGAACAGGGTGATCTCCTCAGGATTCTGCAGGGAAACGCATCACCCATCGGGCGGAGACCATGCGTTCGGTAAGCGGCACGGGTAAACCCCTGACGGCGGCAATTCTGCCGCCCGAAACGCCGGGCCGGGCACGTCGGCGGATGGGAAAGACCTAACTGGGCTGACATGGATACCTCGCGAGAAGCGCCCAGGTGGAAGACGGCAATGTACGAGGGCATCGACTTCACCTGGCATCTCTTCGCTGGGCTAATGCACTTAAATCAAGCCCTAAGCGCCGAAGCCCGCCATCTCCGTGGTGGGGATGGATTTCCAGGTTTCCGTCACGCACCGCTGTCACGGTCAGTTCCACACTCGAAGAATAACTGTCCCTGAGCTGTCCTCGCAATGGAAGTTGATCAGGCTATTCCACCGCCGCGCCTGCTCGTCTTCAGGCACGGTGGTCTACTGCTGAGACTCAGCCTTCGAACTGCCGAAACCGGGTTGCGGATCGGGAGAGCCGCCCTGAATAATGTCACCCGCTGTGATTAGGGGTGTAAATACTACGTACCGACAATTCACCGGGACGCGCTTGCCCTGCCCCATCGGAGCACACATCAAATCTTTCCTTGACAGCGCCACCTAACAGCTCTAAATTTAGTGCAACCGATCTCAGCAACCGATCTCACTGCTATTTTCCGGAAATGCAACCGATCTCAAAGGAGAGAATCGATGACCGCATCAACTTCTCCAGAGCGTCGGGCGTCCCTCATTGGCACGCGTCGGTTGAGCACGGCATGGTTCCGCTTCCGCACACCCGTTCACAGGAGAAATTCATGATCAAAAAGCGATGGGGCTTGGCGCTCGCAACAGCCGTCGTAGCCAGCCTGGCCCTCAGTGGCTGCTCACCCTCAGCGTCTGAACCCAAAGGGCCCGTGACGCTGAACTACTGGGACTTCCTCGATCCCAGTCAGGCCAATCCTCGCTCGAGCGCCCTGAAGGAGAACATTGCGAAATTCGAGGAGGCAAACCCGGACATCAAAATCAACCTCTCCGTCGTTTCCCTCGGGGATATGTTGAACAGGCTGCCGCAGGCTGCCGCAGCTGGTCAGGCACCGGATGTCTTCAAGATGTACACGCCCGTCGTTCCTCAAATGGCATCCGCCGGCGTCTATTCTCCGCTGCCCGATGCGGCCTCCAAAGTGACCGATTGGCTGCGCCCAACCGACACTCTGGCCGGTCCGGATGGCAAAAAGGTCGCCGTGCCGTATGAGTATCGGACCTGCGCCCTTTACTACAACCAAAAGATCCTGTCGCAGATCGGGGCGGCCGTTCCCACTACTTACGATCAGGTGGTCGACGTCGCACGAAAGGCTGCCGCTGCCGGGTTCACCGGTTTCGGAACCGGTTTCTCCGACACTGACAACTCAGCCATCATCAGTACCTTCTTTAACTGCTTCATGTCGCAGGTCGATCAGGATATCTGGAACAAGGACGGACAAGCGGATTTTGCGACATCCAAGGGCAACGAGTTCGGTGAGTTCCTCGCCAAACTCAGGGACGCGAAAGCTCTGGGCAGCAACGTCGTTTCGGATACATATGGGACCGTTGCGGATGGCATGGCAAGCGGTACCGTCGCAATGGCGATTCTGGGTACAGAACGGGCCGTCTCCTTTGGCAAGCAGAATCCGGATCTCAAATGGACTGCCTTACCGAAGGCAAGCACTGGCGATACCACCGGTACCACCATTGGCTGGACCTTGGGAATAGGCAACGGCAGCAAGAACACCGAGGCCGCCTGGAAGTTCATCGAGTACATGACAGGCCCCGAGGCCGGCGCTCGGATGGCAACGGGAGGGGAGGTACCTACCCGTGCCGCTACCTACGAGCAACCGTTCTTCACCTCGCCGGAAGCTAAAACCGTCAATGACATAGCCGCCTACGTCAAGAGCAACAGTGAGCCGCGCACTTATTCCACCACGTGGACAGCACTTGCTACCGGCCTTTCCCAGGCCGGTCAGAAACTGACTTTGAACGGTTCGTCAGGCAGCGACTTTATCCGTTCCGCGCAGGATGCCGCCAACAAGAAGTAGCCGCCGGGGAGCCTGGGAAGTCAGGCTCCCCCGGAAGGGACCGAAAATGTCAACTAAAAGCCCAATCCGCACCTCGCGCCGGACCATTGCTTCACCATCGGGCTCCCAAGCCATTCGCCGGGTCCGTAAGGACCGGATGGTGTGGCTCTACGTAGTTCCCGTGAGCGTCGTCTTCTTGTTCGTCTTTGTGGGACCGCTCATCTACACAGCATGGACAGCCCTCCACGAGACGACTTACTACCAAATAGGCAAGTTCTCAGGTCTCAATTCTTTTGTCCGGCTGTTTTCGGACTCAGACCTTCCAAGCCGAATCTGGACGACCTTGGTGTTCTCCCTTGGCGCTCTGGTTATTGCACTACCGGCGGGGCTGTTATCTGCGATAGTGCTGAACAACCTCCATCGCTTCAAACGTACGGTCCGCAGCTTATTCCTGCTGCCTTGGCTCATGTCACAGGCCACAGCGGGAACAATCTGGCTCTGGTTCCTTAACCCAAACTACGGGCCAGCCTCCGCTATCACCAAGTCCCTCGGGTTCGGTCCCACTGATGTGTTCTCGTCCCCTACCAGCGCCCTTGTGGCAGTAACACTGATGACGGCGTGGTGGTCCTACCCTCAAGCCATGCTCCTCTTCCTGGGCGCCCTCCAGACAATTCCGGAGGAACTCCGCGAAAGCCTCAAAGTGGACGGCGGCGGCGTCTGGCACGGGTTTGTGAACATCACGCTCCCCTACCTGCGCAACACCATCGTTTCCGTCGTCGTCGTTCTGCTCATGCTTTACGTACAGATGGTGACCATCATCCTGGTTACCACCAGAGGCGGCCCCATCGGTTCCACGGAGACGCTGTCCATGCGGGTCTACAACCAGATGTTTGACAAGTTCGATCTCTCCGGAGCATCGGCAACAGCAATCCTGCTTTTTGCCGTCAACATCGTCCTGACTCTCGTCGCAATTCGCTTCCGACGGAAGGAAAGCCTGTGAGCACTACAACCCCGCGCCGCTCGCGCAGGTCCAGCGCCGCCATTCGCGCCATTCCAGCCTGGGCATACATCATGCTCTCGGCCGCCGTCGTGCTGCCGCCCGTTGCATGGATCGTGTCCACGTCACTGAAAACCGCCTCCGACACACTTGAGTTCCCGCCAAAGTGGATACCGGACCCCATCTCTTTCGAGGGCTTTGTCGGGCTACTTACCTCGACCAACGTCCGCTTCTTTGCGAACTCCCTCATCTATGCTGGCGGCTCCATCGTGCTTGCACTGGCTATCTGCATCCCGGCAGCCTATGTAGCCACGAGATACCGAAGCCGCCGCATGGAAGCTCTGATGTCCGGAATCCTGGTCTTATCCATGGTCCCGGCGATAGTGGTCTTTATCGCGCTGTACTCCATGTTCGTCAAGACCGCCTTGATCAACACCTATCCGATGCTGATCGTCGTCTACACGGCTATCATTTGCGGCCAAACCATCCTGTTTCTGCGCAACTTCATTGAGAATATCCCCGTCGAGATTGAGGAAGCGGCTGCAATAGATGGCTGCTCCCGGATGCAGATCCTGTGGCGAATCATCCTCCCACTCATCCGCCCCGGGATCGCCGCCGTAGCGATCTTCATTTTCGTCTTCGTCTGGAACGACTTCCTCGTAGGCACAGTCCTGGCAACTACAGAAGACATGAAGACCGTCCAGAACGGTATCGTTCGCTACATAACCACCGGCTTTGGTAGCTTCTGGGGACTCTTCGCTGCATTCATCGTCGTGGCTTTCATCCCGGTTCTCTCAATATTCCTGGCTTTCCAGCGATGGTTTGTGGCCGGCATGACCTCCGGTGGTGTTAAGGGATAACTGAAGCCACCCTTCAGCTGCAGCCCACCACAACGCAAAAGCAGGCCCCGTGAACGCCTCCCGGCGGTCACGGGGCCTGCCCTGTCAGCACCACTGACGTCCTACTCCCTGACGGATCCTGGAGTCGGAGCGGAGGGCCCTCCGCCCTTGCCCTCCACCCGGACTAACCACCGGCTCTTGTTCATCGCATCCTCCGGCTAGGCACGTGAGGACCGGCCCGGCGCTCGGTACCCATACCGCCGTCGGGCTCAATCGAAAAGGCGGAAGACGTTGCGGCACTTAGGGATCGAGCAACTCACGAGTCCTCGTTCGGGCGCCAGTCTGGCGGCTGAATCAGCTCTACGCGGTTTCCGTCTGGATCGAGGAGATAAACCAGCCACCCGCCGGCAATGGGGCCTGAGGACGGGGCAACGGGTTCGGATACCGCGCTGTAACCGAGCGCTGTCATCCGGGTGTAAACCTCTCGGACGTCAATATCTGTAAAGGCAAGGTGGGCCGTGCCCGGTTGAGCCTCTGATGGATTGACGGCGGGCAGTAGCGGCTCGGCATGGGCGAGTTCCAAACGAAAGGTTCCGTCAGTGGTAGCGAGAAGCATGGCTCTGACTTTGACGTCGGGACGGCCGTAAAGTTCTCCGATGTATGGTCCCGACGTCCACGCATCCAAACGCGTGAGCCCCAGGCCGTCAACATAGAAGCGCTCGCTGCGTTCCATGTCCGTAACGTGCAGGGCAGTGTGGTGATGTCGCATTATGTGTCTCCTGGGTAGGTCAAGGACCCGTCTCTGATTGCTGAATTGCCTGTCAGGATGAGAGCAGCCCTAAAGGTTTAGTCCCTGGGTGAATGAGGCGAGTGCGAAGCCGTACGAGGGGCCAATTTGAACCCCCTGTCGGGCGCTTCAGGTTCCTATTCCCAGATGTGCTCCGCCTGCCACATCGAGGGACACTCCGGTGATGTAGCGGTTGTCGGGATCAGAAAGGAAGAGGATGGCCCGGGCAACCTCATCGGGTTCGGCAAACCGGCGCATCGGCAGCTGCGCTGCCCTCTTCGCTCGATTCGCTGCTGCGTCCGGCCCGGAATCCCGGGCAAATTGCGCCCACATGGGGGTGTTCACCGGTCCTGGTGCGATGGCGTTCACCGAGATGCCGTTAGGTCCGAGCAATTCAGCAAAGGACCACATGATGTGGAGGACGGCGAGCTTGCTCGCGTTGTAGGGCAAGTAGTTGAGGCGTGATTCTTTGGCCGCAACTGAGGACAGGACCACGATGGCGCCCGCTGTGCCGGTCCCAAGCATGGATTTTGCGGTCTCCCGGACCATGGTGAACGTCGCGGTTGTGTTGATTCTCAGGATGGAGTCGAACTCTTCGGTAGTTGTCTCCATGATGTCCGGAGTGGGCCCGAGTACTCCGGCTGCGTGGACGAGGACATCGACACGGCCGTATTTGGCTTCAATGTCCTGTACGACTGTTGCGCATTGTTCTTCCGAGGTGATGTCAAGGGAGTAGAACGTTTCCAAGGACTGGTCCTCTTTGGGAGAACGGTCGGCGCCGATGACCATGGCGCCAGCCGCTGCAAGTGCGCTGACAGCAGCGTCACCGATTCCCCCGCTTGATCCGGTTACCAGAACCACCTGATCTTTGAGGCTCATCGATTCTCTCCGCTCTGGGCGCAGCTTGACTGCACTGCTCCTGCAATCGGAGCGTGATGTGCTTGCTTCATGTTCGTTCCTTACTGATGGGTTGTCGTCCGTTCGGGTTTTGATGATGCTTAGGGGGCTGGCACCTCCGGTGCGGACGAGGCCGCCGCTGTCCGGAGGGCATCGGCGATTTCCGTGGCGCGTAGTGCCTTGGCGAATGTCACGGGAGGGGTTTCACCTGTGCAGAATCCCAGGGCCACTTCTGCCTGCCGGAAGAAGAGGTCGGAGGGCGCGAAGGTTTCCTCGTGTTGTCCGCCGTCACGGCCCCACGAACGGAGGGAATCGTTTGACCACAACATGCGGCCGCCGGCGGCAAGAACATCGATGGCGAGGCTCCAATCCCCCTGGTTAAGCCCTTGGGGTTCCTGCCATGGGGACCAGTAGCTTTGCATGGTGAACACCACTCCGGAGGGGAATTCGAGCGTGGAAACGACGTGTTCGGGTACCGCAGTCCCGTAGAGTCTGCTGCTGGCGCTGGTGGCCAGAACTTTCGGGTCGCCATCGAACCACGAAGCGACAAGTTCGATGGCATGAATGCCATTGACAACCGCAACACCACCCTCGCTCGGATCAGCACGCCATGAGTCGATGTTCTCCTTATGGGCGACAGATCGAACGTGCACGGCAATCACATCGTTGTCTTTGACCCACTGGGAAATCAGTGGGACGGCCGGATGCTGGTGAAGCGTGTACCCCACCATCAGTCGTTGGTCTACTCCCGAAGCGGCGGCCATGATCGCTGCACCTTCTGCATCTGCTGCCACTGGCTTTTCCGTCAGCACCCGAAATCCCCTGTTCAGCAGATCCGCGCATACCTGGGGTTGCAGGGTGGTGGGCAAGGCGACGACGACCAGGTCCAGGACACCAGGATGAAGCTCCTGGAGGCCGGGCACTACCTGCGCCCCCAGTTCCCGGGCCAACGAGACCGCCCGCTCGCCCTTCTCCACAAGATGGGTGACAGTGGCACCCGCCTTGTGGAATGCCCGGGCATGACGGGATCCTGCCCACCCGGCCGCGCCCACTACCGCGACGCGTGGCGGCTGTGCCGCCGTCGTCATAACGCTGGCCCCAGGACGATAGGGCCGATTGCAAAAGTGGTGTTCATGAAATCTCTCCTTTGAGTTGAGTCGGAAAAACGAGATTTGTTGCGTAGATCGGCGGCGCCAAACTCTTGCGTCTCCATTTGGCTGTCAATGACGTTAGGTTTCTTGGGATCGCGTGTCGCCGGTGTTGGCTGCCGCCTCCTGTCTGCAGCCCGCTCCGTTCGTCTGTGGACCGGCCAGTGTTTCCGCGGGAGCCCGCTTCGGAACCGGCGAGTGATCCTCAAGCATGCGTGGCTTGTTGACCATGATGGCCCCTGCCACAAGCACCACGAGCCAGGCACCGAGCATGCCGAATGAGGGCAGCCAGCCGTCCCCTGGATTGTGAAGGAGCGCGAAAAGGAACGGGCCGACGCTTGCCAGGGCGTAGCCGGTTCCTTGGGCAAACGCTGACAAACTTCCTGAACCGGACTGAGTTCGACTTCGCTTATTGATCATGGTCAACGCGAAGGAGTAGGCACCTTGGCCCAATCCGGCTATGACGACCCACACCGCTGCCGATGCTGGTGGAACAAAGATGATGCCTGCGTAACCTACAGCGAAGGCGAGGGCAAACAGGGCGGCGACAGGTAGCGGGCGGGACATTCCTGCTACAACCACGGGCACAATCAGAGCGACGGGCAAAGCAAGGAGTGAATAGAGTGCCAGCATCGATCCAGCACTTTCCTGACTCATCCCTCTGTCCACGAGGACAACCGGCAGCCAGGTGAGCGCCGCAAAAGTATTGCTGGAGCAACCAGCAAAAACCAGTGCAGTGCCCCAACAGATTGATGATCGCCAAGGTTTGGTCCCGTTCGCAGGAGGCGCCTCCTTAGGGATCGCTGGTGAGGTCCGCGAGCGGGTAGCGCTCCGTCCGGCCACTGGAAGTATCAGCCAAGGGAGCGCGGCAACCGCGCTGAGGGCAGCCCAGATTCCTATGGAGAACCGCCAGCCATATAGAGTCCCCAAGGGGATGGCAAATTGGGCGGCCACCGCCGTACTGACGCCCAGGAGAGTGACATGCAGCGCTGCGAGAATCCCGATTCTGTCGGGAAAGTACTTCCTTAATAGGGGCGGAGCCACGACATTTACCAGGCCAATCCCGAGCATGGCGATGAACGTGAAGACCAAAAATACCAAGACGTTCCATCCCACTGCGCGGCCGACCTGACCACATGTTGTCAGCAGGATCGCTACCAGCAGCAGGTGTTCGAGCTGGATGCGCCGCAGAAGCGGCAGCGCAAGGAAACCCATCACTGCGAAGGCGGCGGTTGGCAACATCCCAAGAATCCCCGTGGTCACCGCATCGAAGGGAAGGTCTGCGCCCATTTGGCCAAGGAGCGGCGACACCGCCGAGACCGCTTCCCGTGCGCTGAACGCAACCAGAAGGATCCCTGCCAGCGCGATCAGACGCCCCCGAAAAGGTCGCCCGGCTGTTCCCCTGACCCGTAGTCCGCGCACAGGCAGGCGACGTGGAGCCATGTTGCACCTCCCTATACACGACAGGCTGGCTCAGGCCACCAGTTCCAAAGAGCCCGCTTCCAGAGGCCTGTGCAACTCTGACAGAGGCGGACGGTTCAGCTTGCGTTGACTGCGTGGCTCGCCCACTCGCGGCCGGTTTGCTCCTCTGTGGGCAGTCCGGCGGCGGCGAGGATCTGGTCCAATAGGCGCTGGGTGCGTACTGCTTCGCGGCCTGAAGTCAGCGGCTGGGCCCTGTCGGCCACCCGGTCCAGGAAATGGTGAACGGCGGCCGAGAATCCGAGGGTGTCTGTCGCAGTAGCCCAGCCGTACGCTTCGGCGCTCAGTTCCCGTGAAGTGGTGACGCCGTTGATGGTGGTGGAAACGGTTTCGGGTGCCCTGACTTCGACGGTCTTCCCATCACCGTAGGCGTCCAGTTTCTCGTTCCATGCTCCCGCTGTTCGGGCTGCCATCAGGACACCGGTGTTGCCGGTGCTGAAGCGGATGGTCGCTGCGATTCCGTCTTCTTCCCAGGGATCCTCACCAGCGGCGTGGGCGGCCACGTGCTCAGGTTCGCCCCCGCAGTACCAGCGCAGGAGATCGACCATGTGGATGGCGTTCTCGAACGTCGCACGGTATTCGGATCCAGGGCGGTTCTTCTGAGCAACGCAGAAGGTAGCCCCTTTGTCGCCAAAGGCTTCCCGGCCAGCCTTGTATACGGGTGCGTAGCGCCGGTTGAAATCAACCATGAGTATCCGTCCTCGCTTGTCGGCGAGGTCGGCCAGGTGTTCTGCTTCCTTGGTCGCCGGGGCAAGAGGCTTCTCGCAGAACACGTCCACGTCGCGATTGAGGCAGAGCTCGACGGCGTGGGCGTGCTCGGAGCGCGGGGTCAGCACAAACACTGCATCCAGTTCCTGTGCGGCCAGCATCTCCTCCACGCTCTTATAGGCGGCGTTGAAGCCCCAGCGCCGGACCAGGCTGCTCGGATCTTCGCGCCGGGAAACCAAGGCGGCCAACTCGACGTCGTCCCGCTGTACGAGGGTGGGCAGCTGCGCAATCGTGGCGATGTTGCCCGCGCCAATAACTCCGACGCGGAGGCGGTTGGTGTTCATCAGGCGTTCCTTACTTCAGCAAGATCAGTGAGCATTGAGCGCAGGACGGAGGCGGATTCCCGGAATCCGTCCTCGGGCGCGGGTAGGTCTTGGGGGTGCCAGCGGTATTCAAGCTCGATGCTTAGCACATCGTCGTAGCCGTGTCGCAGCAGGGCGGCGAGAATTGGGGACCACGGAACGACGCCGCTTCCGACGACGCGGGAACGGACCGCGCGTTCCGAAGCGTTGACCCGGGCCGTCTCCGAGGCTCGGAAGGTCGCCGTCGGGTCGGTGAAGACAAGGTCTTTGACGTGGACGTGGCCGATCAGGTCACCTTGGACGGCGAAGGCTTCTTCGTAGCTTTCGTCGTGGGTGAAGGTCAGGTTGGCCTGGTCGTAGAGCACTCGGACGGACGGCTGGGCTATCTCCCGGACCAGGGCCGCGGTGTCCGCAGCGGTCTGCGTCATGGTGCCGAAGTGGTTTTCGACGCAAAGGACGACGCCGGCTTGCTGGGCTTCGGGGGCAAGGGTCTCCAGCGCCTTTCGCAGCTGACCCCACCGTGCCGCGTGCCCGGTATCTCCAGGATGCCACGAACCGGCGTAGACACGCACCCGGTCAGCGCCGAGCAGTTGTGCGGTGTCTATGGCTCCACGGAATTCGTTGACGGCCTTGTGCCATTCGGTATTGTCCAGTGAGTTGATGGCGGTGGTGTAGGGCGTCAGACCCACGATGGGTATACCTTCGCCTTGGGCCGCTTTGAGTGCCTCCATTGCGGAGTGCCGGTCCCCCAAGGGCAAACCAGACTTATAGTCATCCTGGTATATGACTTCGGCTGCATCGAGCCCCGCGGCCCGGAAGAGACTAAGTGCTTGGGGAACCGTGTGGTTCGGGGTGCCTAGTGTGTGACCCGCTAGCCGCATTGTTCTATGTCCTTTCTGAAGTGTTTGGTGCTGCCGTCCAGTCCTGGGGACCGACCAGCCTGGGTGGGGCCGGGACGCGGGATCGATCCACGATTTCCATCAGCAGGCCCCAGGGCGTTATGAAATAGGTCCAGCGGTTGCCGGCTACGCGCGGACTATCGCCAGCGACTTCCTTGCGTTCACCGAGCACCCGTACCCCTGGTGTTTCCTGCAGGACGGCGATGGCGTCATCGACGTCGTCCACGACGAAGCACAAGTGGTGGCCTCCGGCGTCGCAATGCCTGGGTGGCGTCCCACGCCGCTCAGCGCTGCTCCACTCGAAAAGCTCGATGTTGAGGTTCGGTGGCAGGCGGAGCATGGCAAGTGTCAGCTTGGCATCGGCAGGGACATCGAAATTCGTTGGCATAAATTCTTCGTCCGGCCCGCGTTCGGAGCGATATAGCTCTTCGGCTCCGAGGACGTCGACGAAGAACCGGATCCCTTCGTCAAGGTTTGGAACGGTCAACCCGACGTGGTCTGTGTGCTGGAGCCCCGGGAGTCTCCGGAGCCTTTGCTCCTGTACCGCGCTCATTTGCGCGGCCCCGAGGTGGAACGCCTGACCAGAAGCTCGGGCTCCAGGACGATATGATCTACCGACCCGTCCAGATTTTGTTTTTCAGCCAGTTCGATGGCGATGTGTCCCATGTCCGCGATCGGCTGGCGGACCGTGGTCAGGGCTGGGTTGAACCGAGCGCCGAGGGCCAGACCATCGAATCCGACCACCGAGACGTCTTCCGGTACCCGCACGCCGCTGCTGCCCAGTGCCGAGATCACGGCGAAAGCCACCATGTCGTTGGCGGCGATGATCGCGGTGGGCGGATTGTCCATCTCCAGGAAATGCTCGGCACCGCGTGTACCCGCATCCAGATCAGACCCGCTGTCCAACACTATGGGTGCGCTCCCGCTCTGAGCAGTGAGATCCAAGTAGGCGTCCATCCGATCCTGGGCAGTGTGGGTGCCCGCGATGCCGGATACATAACCAATCCTGGTGTGCCCCAGGCCGTGCAGGTGCTCCAGGGCAAGCATGATGCCTCGGCGGCTGTCTACCGTGACGGTGGGCACGGAGGTATCACCCTCCACGCGGTCGATCACCACAACCTTGTGGCCGAAATCAAAGCGCTTCAACGCCTCGGTATCAACCTTGGTCGATGGAGCAACGATCCCGAATGGGGCGTACATGGCCTGCATTGCCGTGAAATATCCATCAGTCTTTGCCGGGTCACCGTTGGTGACGCAGAGCATCAGTTGGTAGCCGCGCTCGTCTGCTGCCTGTGTCATCGTTTTGGCAAGTTCCGCGAAGAAGGGGTTTGTGATATCCGGAACGATCAGCGGAATGATGGTGCTGGTCTTCCGCCGAAGCGCCTGAGCCAGCGGACTCATCGTGTAGCCGAGTCCCTCGGCGACCCGGAGGATGTGTTCGCGTGTTTCGCTCTTCACCGCCTCCGGGCGTGAGAACGCCCGGGAGACCGTTGACCGGTGGACACCGGCGGCTTTTGCGACGACGTCGATACTCAAGTCAGGCATGTTCTTTTCCTCCGTGCTGGTCGTCATAGGCCTGCCAAATGGGGCGCATGACATCTTCGAGTTGGGCCAGCGTGGGCAGGCCCCGGAATCCATCTTCCAGTGTCCGGGCGACGCTGCGCACAAAAGGATCGTAGAGAGGGTCGCTGTCCACGTTGATCTTGTCAACGTCCGTCGTTCCATCCAGTGCCGTGAAAGTAGCTGTGCCATCGGAATCAACGGTGGCGAATCCACTGTCCCCGACCGAGGTAAAGCTGCAGTACCGCTTCAGCGGTGAGCCAGGGAACGCGTAGCCCACCTCTATAATCGCTTCGCGTCCCTTCGGCGTCGTGATGATCAGGCTGGCATGGTCCTCGATGGCTTGGCCGTGAAGAACTGATGAGAGCCGGGAATCCACCTGCGATGCAGGCTCCTCGCACCCTCGGAGGAACAGGTCGACAAAATGCGGGCCCAGGTTCGCGAGGCAGCCGCCCCCGGCCTTAACCGGGTCCAGCATCCACGGATTGGCATTATCGAGATACCGGGCCGGAGGGCCAGCAATGAATGACGCTCGCTGGTAAGTGGGTCTGCCGGCCTTGGCCAACCAGTTCTCTGTGGGCCCGCCGCGCTGGACCAGGGGGACAGTGGCCGGTACACCAGCTGCTTCGGCAGCTCGCCGCACAGTGGCCAGCTCGTCAAGGGAAGTGCCCAACGGCTTTTCCACCACGAACGGAATACCCCGCTCGATCAGGGCCAAGCACTTTTCCGCCATACCCTCGTGGGGACCAAAGACGTAGGCGAGTCCGACGTCGGGCAAATTTACCAGTTTCCGCCAGTCAGCCTCAACCGGCGCTCCCCAGCCAGCGGCGAGTCTTTGCACCTGCACACGGGATACGTCATCGTCGCCTACTGCGATCATGTCGTGCTCTTCGGCCATGGCCTGCGCGCAGAGCGGGACATGCCAGTGGGAAGCGCCAAGAATAATCGTTCGTACATTAGTCAACCGCAATACCCCCTTGTATGAGATCGGTTGCTGAGATCGGTTGCAATAACACTATGGATGGTGGGAGAGTTTGTCAACGAACATCAATGGAGCCGGGCCGCTCGATAAAAAGATGCCACCCGGCCAGAGAGAGGCCGCCATGAACAAAAAACTTCGCACCCTGCAGACCATCGACGAGTCCGGGGCCGTACTGATCGTCCGGCTGGATAGTGCCGAAGTCGCCGAAAAGGTCGCGGAGGCCGCCATCGAAGGAGGCTTCCGGGCGCTGGAGATCACCCTTTCGGTTCCCGGTGCCGTAGACGTGATCCGCAGGCTGGCCGCCAAGCACGGACCAAGCGGTGTGGCGGTCGGCGCAGGAACCGTACTCGACGAGCACGCCGCGTACGAGTGCATTCGCGCCGGGGCCGAGTTTCTGGTCAGTCCGCAACTGAACCCTGCGATGATCCGTACAGCAAACCGCTACCAGATACCAACAATCAGCGGAGCGTACACCCCTACGGAATTCGTCGAGTCTGCCGAGGCAGGCGCTGACATACTCAAACTCTTCCCCACTGAAGCGGGCGGTGTGGCCTATGCGAAAGCCGCGCTGGCACCACTGGCACATCTGCCCATCATGCCTGCTGGTGGCGTGACTCTGGAGAATGTGGGCGAATGGTTCGCCGCTGGCGTGGCAGGCGTCGGCGTCGGCAGCTATGTAACAAAGGCGTGGCAGCCGGACGGCGACTTTACCCGCGTCACCGAAGCAGCCAGGTCTTTTCTCGCTGCAGTAGCAGAGGCCCGCCGGTAATGTCCACGGAAGTCTTCATCGTCATCGGACCGGCCGGCTCAGGAAAAACCACCATTGCCCAACAAACGGCTGAAAAGCACCAGGCGGCATACCTGGACAAGGACCGGGTGAGCGGCCGTTTTGTCGAGTTCGCCCTGACCGCCACCGGCCATGACCCAACCGACCGCGAGTCCAACGACTTCTATCGCGCAAACCTGTTGCCTCTCGAGTACGCGACCCTCATGGATGTGGCCGGGATAAACCTGCGCCTCGGCCGGTCCGTGGTCCTCGATGCCCCTTTCGGGGCCTATTTTGGCGACCCGGACTATTTGGCCAGGGCGGCAAATGACTTCAACTGGCCGTCCCCCGTTATCACTGTGATAAGGGTCCGGGTGCCGCAAGACGTTCTGCGTTCGCGGCTCACCCGCCGCGGCCTTGAGCGCGATCAGTGGAAACTTGCGCACTGGGACGACTATTGGGCCACCTACGGCAAGCTGGAATGCACCTGGTCCGGCGTGCAGTTTCAGGACCTCAACAACGAGGCTCACCTCCCGTCGATTGATGCCGCCTCGCGGTGAGGTGCAACCGGCTTTGGCTTCGACGCTTCGGAGGGGCCGAACGTTGACAAGCATCACATCGCATCCGTATTGTTGAATGCAACCGATCTCAGCAATCGATCTCATTCGGGATCTGGAGGTCAATTGAAAGTTTTACCGCTACAGAGGAAGCAGCGCCGCACAGCCTCCGTCCTCGGCCATCCGTTATCCAGTCGGACCCATCTGGGCGGCCCGACCCGCACACGAGGTGCTCAGAACCAAGCACTATAACCACAGCGCTAAACGTGAAAACATGGAGAGTTCAATGAAGACCTCAAATGAAGCCGTCGGCAGTCCCGACACTTCGGGGCGTCCCGAAACGCCCAAGCATCCGCGCCGCACCCTGAACTTGGTGGCGGGCACGATCGGCCACTTCGTTGAGTGGTACGACTGGTACATTTACGGGCTGCTAGCGGCAGTATTCTCTTCCCAGATATTCCCCAGCGACTCCGCTTTCGCTTCCCTGATCGCCGCCCTGCTCACCTATGCCGTTGGGTTTGTTGTACGGCCGCTGAGCGGAATCATTATTTCTCCGCTGGCTGACCGCTTCGGTCGAAGGCTCATCCTAACGCTGGCCATCTCAGGGATGGCACTCGGTGCCCTGATCATCGGCCTAACCCCCTCATTCGCAACAATCGGCTATGCAGCGCCCGTTCTCTTCCTGGTTGCACGCGTTCTCCAAGGGGTCTCGGCCGGCAGTGAGGCGCAGAGCGCCATCGCCTTCATGGTGGAACATGCTCCCTCAAACCGCCGGGGACTGTTCGGTTCGTTTTCCAATATGGCGAGCGGTCTCGCGACCCTCGCAGCTACCGGCGCCGCGGCAATGGTTACTTCATCCTTCTCGACGGCCGACCTCGCCGCCTGGGGATGGCGCATCCCATTCGTTGTGGGAGGCTTGCTCGGCATCGTCGGTCTAATCCTCAGGGCGCGGGCAGAAGAAACCCCCGAGTTTGAAGCCGAAGCCCTCGTCGATCAAAAATCCGGCGCGGCCCGACTGATGGACCTCCTGCGCGAACACCCGAAAGCGCTGCTCCAGGCCGCCGCGCTCTCTGCCCCGGCCGTGGCTTACTACACCTGGGCTACCTTCCTTCCCACGTACGCCAAACTGACCACAGGCCGGGACTTGTCCTCAACCCTGGCTGGAAACGTTATCGGGCTGGTTCTGCTGGTGATTATCGTGCCGCTCTGCGGTGCGCTCTCGGACCGACTAGGTCGACGCAAAATCTTCCCAATCATCGGCGCCATCGGCATGATCGTTCTCTTCTACCCCCTGCTCCTGATCCTCAACCAGCCGGGCTTCTGGGTATACGTCCTGGTATCGGCTTCAGGGTGGGTTGTGCTCGGTATCTGGCAGTCGGTGTACCCGACCATCCAGGCCGAACTGTTTCCGGCATCAGTTCGGGTGTCAGGCATCGGGTTCGCGCACCAGATCGTGATTGCTGTCTTCGGCGGCACCGCACCGTTGGTCGCTGCTGCATTCGTCGGAGCCGGGCAGCCGATGCTCGTCGCCGTCTACATGATCGTCGTCGTTGCCCTCTGCCTCGTCGTCTACTTCACGCTGCCGGAGACCGGCAACCGTGGGGACCGCTCCACCGTGGCACTCGCTGACCCGGAGGTACTCAAAGGCGAACAGTTGGTTTCGGGAACAACGTCCATGGTCGACGTATCCAGGCACTCCAAATAAACACTCGGCAATGAGCTGTCGCAGCTCGGCCCCAGTGCAAAATTCATAGCGCGTTATAAGAAGAGGCCTTCTTCTACGTGGCGCGAAACCGAGAGGACTTCTCCTACGTGAACAGCATGATTATCAATACGTTTTCATACCTGTGGTCAGCGACTGCCATCGATGCGATCGCCGAACTCGTCGACAACGGCTACAAAACGTTCGAAGTTCCAGTAAGTTCTCCTCACTGCTGGCCGGATGAACTACCAAGCTCCGAACGCGCGTCAATTCGAGCCAGACTCAGCAAGTACGGTGCGAAAGTGCGGTCTTTGAACGCCGGCGGATACGACATCAATCTGGCCAGCCCGGGCGCCAACATGCGACGCAAAAGCATTGAACACATCAAGTCAGTAATTGACCTGGCCGAAGCTTGGGGCTCCTCCGAGGTCGTGATCTCCCCCGGCACACGCCGCCCAATGATTTCACCTTCCCTCGAGAACACCTATGGATGGATGTACGAGAGCCTGGAAAACCTCATCCCTCTGGCCAAGCAGGCGGGCGTACGGCTGCTGTTCGAAAACACACCGTATTGCTTCACCCCCACCATTCGGGACCTGGCAGGCGTGGTAGGCACCATCAACGACGATGCAGTCAAGATCGTCTACGACGTCGCCAATGCTGCCTACATCGAAGAGGATCCCGTAGCGGCTCTGCGTGAGCACCATGAATCCATCGGACTCGTGCATATCTCGGATACCGGCACGGACACTTGGGGGCACGACCCCATCGGCACAGGAGTCATCGACTGGGAGGGTCTGGGCAGCGTCGTCAGGGACACCTGCGGAGTCAGCAACGTTGTCCTGGAGATCATTCGGGAGGAGAACCCGGTACAAGAATTCGCAAAGGCAATGCAGGATCTCAAGAACCACGGATGGGAACTGGAAAGTTAGCCCCACGCCCGGCATTGAGCGGTACCAAGAATTTTCCAACCGTAAGAAACTGCATTGTTGAGAGTGAATTTTCAATGCGAAAAAACCTTTAAGAGGAGTTTGTGTAATGAGGGCTTTGGTCAGTGGCGGAAGCAGCGGAATCGGCGCAGCAGCATCCCTGAGACTCGCGGAAGCGGCTCTTACGCGTGGAGTGCAGCCAATGATCGCCGTATGCGGACACGAATCAAACAGCAGTCAAGAGCAGGTTGTTCGGTCAATACAGGCGATCGGAGGCACCGCCATCGCACTGGCAGGTGATCTCGGCGATCCCGAGTTGCCAAGCCAGTTGGTCAAAGCTGCCGTTGCAGAATTCGGCGGCCTGGACGCGCTGGTAGCCAACGCAGGAATCGCGAACCCCGGAGCCATATGCGACGTCTCCCTTGAGGACTGGGACGCAATGTTCTCCGTCAACCTCCGCGGATCATGGCTTCTCGCCAAAGCAAGCTACCAGCACTTGAAGGACAGCCACGGAGCCGCTTGTTTCACCTCCTCCATGTCAGGCCAACAACCCCATGCCGGGTCAGGAGCCTACAGCCCCAGCAAAGCTGCCCTGACGATGTTGGCCCAGACGCTCGCCTTGGAATGGGCGCCCGACGGCATCCGCGTAAATGTGGTCTCCCCAGGCATGACCCAGACACGGATGACCGAAAAGATGTACGAAGATCCCAAAATCAAGAAGGCACGGGAAGATATCATCCCGTTGGGGAGGATCGGAGATCCAAGGGACATCGCCAACGTGATCGAATTTCTCGTGAGCCCTCTATCCGGCTATGTCACCGGTCAAGATATCTGTGTCGATGGCGGCTTCTCAAAGTCCATTCTTAGTCATATTCCTGGTCGACCCAGTTCAATGTCCTAAGCCAAACTACAACCGGGTTCAGAGCCAGTAACGTCCTGCTGCCCCGTCGCCAATAAGCGGATGTTGCGGCGAGTTCTCGCTTCGCGGGGGGGAGAGGTGGGGCTGGAAACTGCCACTCTGCGGCCGAATTTGGAACCATCGCCTTCGTGGGCAGACAGTTCATTAATGGCCATGCTGGCGACGGGAGTATCGCTGCGTTTTCTGCGCCTCGGTCCACTCCCGCTTCACGTCCCACTACTCCCGACAGGCCGACGACGTCCAGCGCCATCCCGACGACGGCACCTCCGCGGACCTCGCCGCCCGATGGAACGCCAACACCGCTACGGCCGCAGACCCCGGAGAACCGTAGGCGGCTGCCTAACCAGTACTACTGTTGGCATTCAAAGCCACCTCACGACAGACGGCGTCGGCCTTGGGCCAACGCCGTCTGTTCTTGGTTTTTGAGGTTACCTGCCGCCTTCGATCTTGCGGCTGCGCTGTTGGATTGCCATGGGTCCGTAGGGATATACCCCGACGCGCGGCTGGCTTGCCTGGGTCAGAAGCTCAGTTTCCTCAGGCGTGAGTTCAAGCTCTGCGGCCGCAAGGTTGTCCGACAGTTGCTCCACGCTGCGGGCGCCGAGAATCACGGAGGTCACCGCAGGCCGGTCCACCAACCAGGCCAACGCCACCTGCGAGGCGCTCACGCCATGGTCAGCAGCAATCTTTTCCAGGGTTTCGATGATGTCCCAGGTGCGGGGGTCGTCGTTGCGGGCCTGCCATGCTTCCATGCCCCGGGTCGGATTCTCCCCAAGCCGGGTTGCGCCAACGGGTGACTCGTCACGCCTGTACTTGCCCGAGAGCCACCCACCGCCCAGAGGCGACCACGGCAGCAGGCCGATGCCCGCATCGAGGGACGCCGGGACGACCTCCCACTCGATCTCACGCACCAGCAGGCTGTACTGCGGCTGCAGGGTCACCGGCGCGCTCCAGCCATGGGCCTTTGCCAGGTGGACCGCTTTGGTTACCTGCCATCCCAGAAAGTTGGAGAAACCGTAGTACGCGATCTTGCCGCTGCTGACGGAGTCGTGAAGGAAACGGAGAGTCTCCTCCAGCGGCGTGATGGGATCCCACGCATGCATTTGGTAGAGGTCAATCTGCTCCACTCCCAGGCGCCGGAGGGAATCGTCGAGGGCTTTGGTCAGGTGGCGGCGTGAGGTGCCCACATCGTTCGGGAACTTGCCCATGGGAAAGCGTCCCTTCGTGGCCAGTACCACTTGGTCCCTCTGTTCCGGTCGGCTCGAGAGCCACCGTCCGATGATTTCCTCCGAGACGCCGGCACTGTAAACATCCGCCGTGTCGATGAAATTGCCGCCTGCAGCAACATACTCGTCCAGGATCGCGTGAGACGTTTCCTCGGTGGCTTCAGCCCCGAACGTCATGGTTCCGAGCGCGTAGTTCGATACCACGGCCCCGCTATTGCCCAATGTGCGGTATTGCATAACTCTCCTCAGTTCTCTCATCGAGGTGGTCCTGTCGGAGTCGACGATACGCACATCGCGGGGCGTGGTCAGCAGGTTTTCCTGCCCCTGTTCTTCCTAGGACGGGCAGTCCTACCCTCCCCCGACCTCCGGAAGTCAGCGCACCACTTTGCGGTGCCCGGCGTCCAGGCGCTCCGTCCAGCCACGCGAATCGAGGTATTCCAGCAGCGGAACCGCCACCCGACGTGTTGTGTGGAGCGCTTGGCGTGCCTGGCTCGTGGTGAAGGGCTGCTCGAGGCGGGCGAGCGTTCGCATCGCAAGCGCCGGCGCCGTTGGCAGCAACACCACCCCGTCACGCAGCCGCAGCACGCGACCCTTGCGTTCTGCAGCGGCAAGTTCCCGGACACCCAGACCCAGAGCTGCCAACTCATCGGATTCAGGAGCACGGAACGCCTCGGCCCTCAGCCTGCTCTCCAAAGTGGCAATGGCCTGCTCGATGGGACCAAGATAGTCGTGGCTGCCCGGCAGGTGAATGTGCCCGCCGTCCTGCTCCAAGGCAGCACCCTTGATGACGTGGGAAAGGAGCTTTCCGTCGGGCAGCTTGAGCAGGTCCTGCGCCGCGCCCATGGAAAGACCGGGAGCCAGGGGATCTCGTTCCTGCAACTGTTGGACTGCGGTGTGGAGCCGATGCTGCCAGGCCTCGAGTACGGGGGCGTGTACCCACCAACCGCCTATGACTTGTACGCCGGGCGGCGCGTCGGAGTCGAGCCCGGCCAGGAGTCCAAGCTTGAACAACTGTTGGACGTGGACCGCTCCGCGGGCCGCTACCTCTGCCTGGACGTCTCCACTGGGATCCATGCGTGCAAGCCGCTCGGCCCAGCGGGCGCCGTCGCCGCGTCGCCGCAGGGCAGGCGGATCAGCATCGAGGACACGCGCGCCACCGAGCACAGAGCGGCTCCCCGGGTCCCGCAGCACCAGCCTGTCCCCGGGAACGAGGGGCAGTTTCCTGTCGAGGACGAGACGGGCGTGGTCAGCGCCGAAGCGACGTAATCGTGCGGGCACAGACGCCGTGCCGACATGCACCGTGAGCTGCTCCGGCACTTCCAAATAGCCCACTCCCGTGATGCGCTGGATGCCGACAACCGCAGTTGCAGGCCAAGCACCGGGAGTAACCAGCGCGTCTCCCCGCCGGACATCCGTTGCGGCGAGGTCACGGAGGTTCAATGCCACCCGGCTGACCGGTTCCACCGAGGTGCATGCCGTGTCACGGCTCTGCAGGCCGCGGACCGTTACGGGTCGGGAACGGTCGTGGCCGAGCAGCTCCAGCCGGTCCCCCTGGCTCAACGTTCCCGCAGCGAGCGTTCCGGTAACTACTGTTCCTGAACCGGTGATGGTGAACGAGCGATCCACCCACAACCGAACGCGACCTGTCAGGGCAGCGGCAGGCACGCGCGCGAGAACATCGTCAAGGGTGGCACGCAGCTCATCGAGCCCTGTCCCGTCGACGGCGGACACGGCTACTGCGGGCGCGTCCTGTAAACCGGTCCCTTCCAGCTCTGCGCGGGTCCGCGAGATTACCTCTGCGATCCGAGGGCCTGATGCCCTGTCCGTTCGGCTGAGCACTACCACCCCATGCTCGATGCCGAGAGCAGCCACTGCATCGCGGTGGTCGCTTGACTGTGCCTGCCACCCTTCGTCGGCGGCGACGACGAAGCAGACAACCGGCGCCGGCCCGATTCCGGCAAGCATGTTCCCCAGAAACCTTTCGTGCCCCGGTACGTCTACGAACGACACGTCCCGTCCGGACGGCAAGGTGGTCCAGGCATAGCCCAGGTCAATGGTCAGTCCGCGGCGGCGCTCCTCTTCCCAACGATCCGGCTCCATGCCGGTCAGGACGCGGACCAAGGTGCTTTTACCGGAATCGACGTGGCCTGCGGTGGCTATGACGTGCACTGCTCAGCCAGCCCCTCCGGCATCGGGGCCCGCCAGGAGTGCCAGGGCCTGCTGCACCGCTGCGAGGATCCGTTGATCATCCGCAGCCGGAACGCAGCGCAGGTCAATGAGGCATGCGCCGTCGTGAACACGCGGCAGGACAGCCGGGTTTCCGGTACGCAAACGAACTGCGAGATTCTCGGGAAGCTTCAGCGCCCATCCCGGCAAGGGAACTCCGGGAGCACCGCCACCTCCCACCCGGCCGTCATGGGCGACGACAGGAACCCCCAGGGCATGAGCCAGTTTGTCGGTCCGGCGACGCAACTGCCCGACGTCGGCATGCAGCGCCTGGACGACCGGCGGCGGTCCGCCCGCAAGAGTCGCCTCGAGGGCAGCGAGCGCAAGTTTGTCCGCCCGCACGGCGCGGGCAAGCGGGTGCCGGGCCAATCGTTCGATGATCTCCTTACGGCCCAACAGCAGCCCGGCCTGGGGGCCGCCCAGAAGTTTGTCACCGCTGGCGATGACGACGTCGGCCCCTCCCGCCAGGGCCGAGGCAACATCAGGTTCATCGGGGAGGTGGGGGTCGGGGGCCAACAGTCCGCTGCCCAGGTCTGCCACGAGCGGTACTGCGTTTGCCTTGGTTACCGGGCTGAGCTCCTGGAGCGCTACCGACGACGTGAATCCCTCCACGCGGAAGTTGCTCGGGTGGACCTTGAGGACGCAACCGGTGACCGGGCTGAGGGCGTTTTCATAGTCACGCAGGTGGGTCCTGTTGGTGGTACCCACCTCGCGAAGCCTTGCACCAGTGGATTCAATCAGGTCTGACAACCGGAAGCCGGCACCGATCTCAACAAATTCTCCGCGGCTCACCACCACCTCCCGGCCGGAGGCCAGGGCCGTGGTGGCCAGGACCAGGGCAGCTGCTCCGTTGTTGACCACCAGGGCGTCCTCAGCGGCAGGACAAGCGAGGAGCAATGCAGCCCTCGCACCGGCTCCCCGGCGGGACCGGCCGCCACTGGCAAGGTTGAGCTCCACGTCGACGTAGCCGCTGGCGGCAACAACCGCTTCAACCGCATCAGCAGAAAGGGGTGCGCGGCCCAGGTTCGTGTGGACGATGACGCCAGTGGCATTCAGGACAGGACGATGGCTTGTCGCCTGATGGCCAGCGACGGCGGCCTCCAGGGCCGGCACCACTTGGGCGGGTGGGAGCTCGCCGCGCCGGGCCTGGTCCTGGATATCCCGTACGAGTCCGCGGATGACCTGTGCGCTCATCCGTGTGCTGGCTTCGAGGACGACCGGCAGCGCCAACAGGTCATTCGTGCGGGGAATCAGCCGGCGGGGATCGACCTTGTCCACAGCCCTCCTCGTGTCACGGCATCAGCATGCCGATGTTTGGCGGTGGCGGACGGGAATCGAACCCGCCAGGCCGAGATGCTCGGCCTCACCGGTTTTGAAGACCGGGGGGCCCACCAGGACCCGGACGCCACCGCGCCTCAATATAGCAGGTTGCTTACGAGGGTACGCTGAACAGGTGAATGAGACTCAGACCACAACAAACGACGTCGATCGGGGCACCGGGGAAGAGCTGCGGCTCACCGAGTATGCCCACGGCGGGGGCTGCGCTTGCAAGATCCCGCCGGGCGAACTCGAAGACGCGGTCCGCGGCCTGATTGGCCAACCGGGGGCGGACGTTTTGGTCGGACTCGACAGTGGAGACGACGCCGCAGCGGTCCTGGTGCGAGACGATCTGGCGGTTCTTTCCACGGCCGACTTCTTCACCCCGGTAGTAAACGACGCTTTCGACTGGGGCCGGATCGCCGCCGCAAACGCCCTCTCGGACATCTACGCCATGGGCGGACGCCCCGTCACTGCGATCAACCTGGTCGGCTGGCCCAGGGGCGTCCTGCCAATGGAATTGATGACCGAAGTACTCCGAGGCGGCCTGAGTGTTGCGTCCCAAGCAGGCTGCCCCGTGCTGGGCGGGCACTCTATTGATGATCCTGAGCCGAAGTATGGCATGGCGGTGACCGGAGTCGCCCACCCCGACAAGCTTCTGCGCAACGACGCCGCGCAGGCCGGGTTGCCCATCACGCTAACCAAGCCCCTCGGCGTCGGACTTCTCAACAACCGGCACAAAAAGACCGGTGAGGTTTTCGCTGAGGCGGTGGAGACGATGGCGGCCCTGAACCGTGACGCGTCGGAAGCGGCGGTGGCCGCGGGCGTTCGTGCGGCCACGGATGTGACCGGTTTTGGCCTTCTGGGGCACCTGCACAAGATGGTCCGCGCCTCTGAAGTGGGCGCGGTGATCGATCTAAAGGCAGTGCCACTGCTCGATGGTGCCCTGGAAGCACTGCGTGACGGCTTTGTATCGGGAGGGACGCGACGGAACCTCGAATGGGTACGTCCACATCTGGCGTCCGCGCCCGGCATCACTGAAGACGATCTGCTGCTTCTGGCCGACGCCCAGACCTCCGGTGGGCTGTTGGTGGTCGGTGAACTGCCGGGGTACCCGGTGATTGGCCACACCACTGCCGCCCTGGGCATCGAGATCCGCTAGAGCTTGCGGCTGTATCAGCTGCCGGTGGTGATCCCGTCGTTGCTGATGCCGGCAGCGCGGCGTGCAGCCAGCCGCTTCTTCTGCGGTTCGATCGTGTAGCGGGGATCCCGGGCCGAGGACAGACCCGCCTCGAAGACTCCGAACCGTGTGAGGGCGGAGGCGGCCAGCAACGCGAGCCCCGACGCTGCGGCCACTGCGCGGTTGCGACCAGCCAGCAGCGCGCCGAGGCCACCGCCAACCGCCAACCGCTCGCTCCACCTGAGCATGGCTCCGGCTCTGCCCTGGTGCAGCGGCTCTGCTGCTATCGGGTCCATTCGGCGCTCCATTACCTTCATGGCTGCCACGTCGCCCAGGACGCCAAGCACTGCAAGCTTCCTGGCGGGACCTGCCTCACGTACCGGCGTGGTGATCATGGCCAGTCCGGCTGAGGCGAGACAGGCCGAACTCACGAAGACAAACGGCAGTTCCTCGTGAGCGGCGTTCCACGTTGGTGTGGCGGTGTCGCCCAGCAGGACAGCCGTGTACGCCGCCAGCGGACCCGCGAACACGGCCGCCTCAAACCCTGCCGGACCCTCGACAGCCTGCAGCACCTTCCGCAACGGACCCAGCGGGAGCCTGGAACCGAGCAGCCGGTCAATCTCGGCCGCAGCCGCTACGGCAGTGCCGGCGCTGAAGGCGCTGAGGATCCAGGAGCCCACACTCATCGGAGAGGTCACTTTGAAGGTCCGCAGCATGTTCAGGAAGCGCTCGGGCCTGCCCAGGTCCTTCACCAACGCTCCGGCGCCCAGGCCCACTGCTCCCAAGGCGCCCAGCCGGGCATTACGTCGCAAAATCGGACGCCCGGTCAGCTGTCCACCAAGACCAAGCAATGCCGAACCTCCGGCGACACCGCCAAGGAAAAGGTAAAGAGCCACGTCATCGCCCCAAGGCGCGGGTTTGACGACGGGCCGGCCGTAATAGGACGTGAACTCCGGCTCGGGAACCATGGGCATCTCCCGGAAGCCGTCGCTGACGTCCCGGCGACGACGTGCTCCGGGTTTGCCTTCCTGCCGCCGTCGGCGGGCAGGTTCCGAGGGCCGCACATTATCGAACTCCGAGAGGGTCACGCGCGTCCTCCCAGGAAAGCCAGGGCAGCCGCCGCGGCCATCCCCGCAACCGCCATGGCGGCCCGCCGGTACATCTTTGGCAGATCGGCTGTCGGCACCCGGGGGTCCGGCGGAAGTCCATAGACTTCCGGTTCGTCCAGCAGCAGGAAGACCGAACCTGTTCCGCCGACGCCATCGTTTTCGTTCGCGCCGTACAGCCTGGCTTCCGTCAAACCCTTGGCATGCAACTCGGCCACGCGATCCTTTGCCGCCTCCACCATGGCGTCGTGGTCGCCAAACTTGATGGACGTGGTGGGGCACGCCTTGGCACAGGCGGGCGTCTCGTCGTCGAGCAACCGGTCGTAACACAGCGTGCACTTCTGGGCGATGCCCACATTGGGTGTTGAGGGATGTTGGCCGTGCTGGTCATTCCTGCTGGTGGGCACTTTGACCGTGCCGTTGCTGCGTCGCTCGATGACTCCGAACGGGCACCCCGCCACGCAGGTTCCGCAGCCGTTGCATACGTCGTCCTGCACTACCACCGTGCCGAATTCGGTGCGGAAAAGAGCTCCAGTGGGGCAAACGTCAAGGCATCCGGCATGCGTGCAGTGCTTGCAGACGTCGGAGGACATCAGCCAGCGGAAGTCTGCCGTGTCCGGCGGGGTGGTGTCCGCCTCGGCGAGGTCGGTGCCCGCCGGCGATGCCGGGGACGGAGGACCGATGCGTGGCATTCCCAGATTGACCAGGGCGCGGCCTGATTCCCGTGCTTCGACTATCCGTTCCTGGCCCTGCTCGATAAAAGCGACATGGCGCCAGGTGCTGGCGCCAAGTGATCCGGTGTTGTCATAGGAGGACCCGAGCAGCTCAAGGTTTCCATCCTGCGGGTTGTGGTTCCACTCCTTGCAGGCGACTTCGCAGGCCTTGCAGCCGATGCAGATCGACGTATCAGTGAAGAACCCCTTGCGCGGATGGTTGTGCTCCCAGTGGGCATCGGTGGTGGGGTCGGTCGGTCCGGACAACTGGCCCATTTAGTCCTCCAGCGTGGGGTTGATAGCAGGGTCTATGCCTTCGGCTGCCGGGTCAGTGACGGCAGCGTTGCCGGTCTCGATAGTCACTCCGGCCCGCTCGCGGTACTCGGCAACCAAGGCAAGAAGTTCCTCTCCGCGCGGGCGGCGCCCCGGACGTATGTCGCAGGTGGCAACCTTCGATTCCTGTATCTGGACGTTGGGATCCAGGGTTACACCCAACAGGTCATTGGCGGCGTCACCGCTGACGACGGCGTTGTTTCCGACACCCCAGTGGTAGGGCAGCCCAATCTGGTGGACGGTATGGCCGCCGACTTTCAGTGGTGCCATCCGGTCGGTGACCAGCACCTTCGCCTCGATGGCGGAGCGCGGCGAAATAATCGTGGCCCAGCCGTAAGGCTCCAGTCCCAGTTCTGCCGCCAGTTCAGGCGAGACCTCACAGAACATCTCAGGTTGCAGTTCGGACAGGTACGGCAGCCAACGGCTCATCCCGCCCGCTGTGTGGTGCTCGGTGAGGCGGTACGTGGTGAAGACATAGGGGTAGACGTCCGCGCCACTGGTCCCCGCGCTCGGTGCGCTGGGGTTATCGGCCCGGGGGAACACCAGCCGCGCAGGGTTTTGCTGCTGCGCGTAGAGCGCATTGGCCACCGGCGATTCCTGGGCCTCGTAATGGGTGGGCAGCGGTCCGTCCAACAGGCCCTTGGGCGCGAACAGCCAGCCCTTGCCGTCGGCTTGCATGATGAACGGATCGTCGCCGCTCAAGGCTTCGGGACCACCGACGGAAGGATCAGGATGGCTGCCTGGCGCACGGTCGAGCGGGAAGTCGGGCACGTCGTCTCCGACCCACTTACCCTGGTCCTGATCCCACCAGATGTACTTCTTGCGCACACTCCACGGCTTACCGGCAGGGTCCGCCGATGCCCGGTTATAGAGGATCCTGCGGTTCGCTGGCCACGCCCATCCCCATTCCGGAGCAGCCGGCCCCTGTTCCTGGCCTGGTTTGCGGTTGGCCGCATGGTTGAAGCCGCCAGCGTACACCCCGGTATAGATCCAACAGCCAGCCGCAGTAGAACCGTCGGCCCGAAGTTCGGTGTAGGCGGAGAGGGGTTTCCCGGCGTCGGACCCATCAAGATGACGGCCGTTGATTTCCGCCAGCACTGCCTCCGCGTCCGGGTCGCCATGTTCGTCCGTGGGATAGTCCCAGGTCAGGTCGAGCAGTGGCCGGTCCCGTTCGTCGTCGGAACCGGCAAGCTTTTCCCGGATCCTGCGGCCGAGCTCGAAGAAGAACTGAAGCTCGCTTTGGCACTCCCCTGGCGGCGCCACAGCCTTGTGCCGCCACTGAAGCAGCCGCTGGGTCTGCGTGAAGGACCCGGCCTTCTCCACATGGGTTGCTGCCGGGAGGAAGAACACTTCTGTCTCAATATCTTCGGTCCGCAACTCCCCGGATTCGATTTCCGGGCTGTCCTTCCACCACGTCGCCGACTCAATAAGGTTCAGGTCACGAACCACCATCCACTTCAAATGCGCCATCGCCAGGCGCTGCATACGGCCGTGGGCCGACCCAACAGCGGGATTCTGTCCGAGCACGAAGTAGCCTTCCACTTCGTCCTCGAGCATGCCAATCACTGTCTCGTAGGTTCCGTGGGCTCCGTTCAGCCGGGGTAGATAGTCATAGGCCCAGTCGTTGTCCGCGTTCGCGGCCTCGCCCCACCAGGCCTTCAGCAGGCTGATGGTGTAAGCGTCGGCGTTGGCCCAATAACCCTTCTGTTGTTTCGAACCGATGGTGGACAGATATTTTTCGAGGGTGTCGTGGCGGCCGGCACTGGGCATGGGCAAATATCCCGGAAGCAGGTTGAAAAGGGTGGGAATGTCCGTGGAGCCTTGGATGCTGGCATGCCCACGCAGGGCCATGATTCCGCCACCCGGGCGCCCCATGTTCCCCAGCAGCAGCTGCAATATGGCCGCAGCCCGGATGAACTGCGCGCCCAGGGAGTGCTGGGTCCAACCCACGGCGTAGGCGAAACAGGTGGTCCTGTCCCGTCCCGAGTTTTCCGTGATGGCACGGGCCAAGTACTCGAAGTCCGCAACGCTGATGCCGCACATGTCCTGCACCATTTCCGCGGTGTACCGCGCATAGTGCCGCTTCACGATCTGGAAGACGGTCCGCGGATCCTGCAGTGTGTCGTCACGCTCAACCTCTGCGTGCTCCAGGGGCGGGCCACCGCTGCCGTAGGCGTGGCCTGCGGCCCGGGCAGTCGCATCGGCACCGTGTTCGGACCCGGGACCCGGTTCGTCAATGCTTCCATCGCCCCGTTCCGAATATGCCCACGAAGACGTGTCGTACGCGCCCTTCTCCGGGTCGAACCCGGAGAACAGGCCGCCGAGGTCCTCGGCGTCGCGGTAATCGTGGTGCACCAGTGTGGCGGCATTGGTGTAGGCACTGACGTACTCCTTGAACCAGAGGTCGTTGGAGATGACGTAGTTGATCAGGGCACCCAACAGAACAACGTCGGACCCGGCCCGGATGGGAATGTGCTTGTCCGAGACCGCCGAGGTCCGCGTGAACCTTGGATCAACGTGAATGACTTTGGCTCCCCGTGCCTTGGCCTCCGCCACCCACTGATAGCCAACAGGATGGCACTCGGCCATGTTGGAACCCTGGATAACGATGCAGTCGGCGTTGGCCATGTCCTGCAGCGATTGCGTAGCACCGCCGCGTCCAAACGAGGCTCCCAAACTGGGAACCGTGGCGGAGTGTCATATGCGGGCCTGGTTCTCGGTCTGCACCGCCCCTGCGGCCGTGAACAGCTTCTTGATGAGGTAGTTTTCTTCGTTGTCCAAAGTGGCGCCGCCCAAAGAGGCTATGCCCATGGTGCGGCGCAGTAGCCGGCCGTGATCGTCGTGCTGTTGCCACGTCCTGCGGCGCGTCTCGATGAACCTTTCCGCGATCATCTCGACGGCGGTATCGAGCTCCAGGTGTTCCCATTCAGTGGACCGCGGTGCACGGTAGAGCACTCTGGTCTGGCGACCCGGAGAGTTGACCAACTGTTCGCTGGCGGAGCCTTTGGGGCACAAGCGGCCGCGGGAGATCGGTGAATCCGGATCGCCCTCAATTTGGATGACCTTCTCGTCTTTGACGTAGACGCGCTGTCCACACCCAACGGCGCAATAGGGACAAACGCTTTGCACCACGCGGTCGGCAGTTGCTGTTCGCGGGGTTATTGCCTTGGTTTTGGCAGACGTGACCGCCGGTCCACGGCCCAAGAGGTCGCCCGTACCCAGTTGACGGACGACCGGCCATTGAAGAAAACTCCGCGGCACCATCTGTGGAGCATAACCCAAACCATGGCGGCAGCAACAGGACTACCGGCACGTGGCGTCCACAGCGGTGGCGGATTAACGACGGCGGCCGCGCAACCGCCGTCGTCGGCTGTTTTGAGGTGGTGGGCACCTGGGACCGGTTCCGTATCCCGGGCGTTCATTCTCTCGTTTAATGGAGGAAAGACTGACTGAGCAGCAGCCAGAGGGAGAAAATCACGACGATACCGCATAGTCCCGAAGGCGGGCCCGCAGCCAGGCGTGGGAGCTTGGCTGCGAGTGACTCCCCCGGGATTCTAACGATCGACCAGTTACTGGCTGAGAGCCGCATCGGGCTGGAGCGGGTCCACCCCTCGGATCTGGAGGGGGAGATCGAAAACGGCGCCCTCGTCGTTGACACACGGCCGGTGGAGCAGCGGAACCGTGATGGTGAGCTTCCGGGAGCGGTGGTCATTGACAGGAACGTTCTTGAATGGCGGCTCGATCCCTCCAGCCCGCACCGCATCCCGACCGCCGGCGACGCTTCCCGGCGGATCGTGATCGTCTGCAACGAGGGCTACAGTTCCAGCCTTGCCGCGCACACACTGCAACGGTTGGGGCTGCTTCATGCGACGGACCTCATCGGCGGTTTCCAGGCGTGGGCGGCACTGCGCAGGGAATCGAACCAACCGGATTAGACCGTCATCTCGTGTTCACATGGCCGCCCCCGGTCCAGCCGCCTCGCCCCAGCAAGCAGCCAACCGGCGACGTCGGGCTTAGTCAAGCAGCGCTACGCCGAACTCAGCGACGACAGCCCGCAATTCCCCAAGGTAGCGCTGCGCCTGGTCGGTAAGCGGAATCGCGGCGTGACCGATCCAGCCGATCTCGATGCGTTCGTCAACGTCGAGCGGGATGGCAACGATCTCCGGGTCGAGCTGCCCGCTGATGATACCCGTCGAGATCGTGTAGCCGTGGAGCCCAATCATGAGGTTGAAGATCGTCGCACGGTCGGAGACCCGGATCTCCTGCTTACTGGACAAGGTGGAGAGAATCTCCTCGGCGAAGTAGAAGGAGTTGTTCGCACCTTGATCGAAGGTTAGCCGCGGCAATCCGGCGAGATCATCGAGGGTCGCACGCTCTTTTGAGGCGAGCGGGTTCTTCCGTGAAATGAAAATGTGCGGATCGGCCAGGAAAAGCGGATTGAACGCGAGCCCGGATTCCCGGAGCAGCTTGTCGATGACTTTCCGGTTGAAATCGTTCCGGTAGAGGATGCCTATCTCGCTGCGGAGCGTCCGGACGTCCTCGATGATGTCCCAGGTGCGGGACTCACGCAGCGAGAACTCGTATTCGGCCACCTCAGTCGCCTTGACCATCCGGACGAAGGCGTCCACAGCGAACGAGTAGTGCTGCGTTGACACCCCTAGCAGACGTCGCCGCGGTGGCCTGCCAAGGTAGCGCTGCTCAAGGAGAGCGAACTGCTCGACGACCTGCCTGGCGTAGCCGAGGAACTCTACCCCGTCGGCGGTGAGGGTGACTCCGCGGGCGGAGCGGAGCAGGAGCGCACGGCCCACCCGGGCCTCAAGGTCCTTCATCGCGGCGGACATTGTCGGCTGCGCTACGTAGAGAAGATCGGCGGCCGCGGAGATCGATCCCTCAGCGGCAACTTCTATGAAGTAGCGAAGCTGCTGCAAGGTCAATCCGCTCGAAATTTGGGCCATAGGTAGATTCTATATGCCCGCATAGCAACCACTAGTTACCTGATAGCCCTCGGAAGGTTGCACCATGGATACACCACCTTCTGAAAGGCCGTCTCCGGCCATCAACAACGGATTGGCAACATGGCAGACGACTTCACCTTCAGCATCACCACGACCCCCTTCAACGAGGACTACTCCCCGTCGGAAGGCTCGAGGATCACGACGAATTTCGCCAACCTGGCACGTGGCGAGCACCGCCAGGAGAACCTCCGCAACGCCTTGACCATGATTCGGCGCCGCTTCAATGATCTCGCAGACTGGGACAATCCGGACCGGGACCGTTACACGCTCGAGCTTGAGATCGTCTCCGTTCAGATAGAGTTCACTGCGGAGGGCACGGATCAGCAGTTCCCGCTGTTCGAGGTTCTCGACATCCAGATCGTCGACCAGCTGAACGGGGTCCGGCACCATGGGATCGTGGGGAACAACTTCTCCTCCTACGTCCGTGATTTCGACTTCAGCGTCGTACTGCCAGCGGCAGCAGCGGAGTCAGGCAAGCCCAGCATTCCCGAGGACTTCGGCGACCTTCACGGCAAACTGTTCCAGCAATTCCTCGATTCCCCGGCCGCCCGGGAACGCTTCCCGCAGCCGCCTGTGGTGTGCATCAGCGTCTCCACGAGCAAGACCTACCGGCGAACGGAAAACCGTCACCCTGTCCTGGGCGTCGAGTACCAGCAGGACGAGTTCTCGCTGACGGACGCGTACTTCGCAAAGATGGGGCTGCAGGTTCGCTACTTCATGCCACGCGGCAGCGTTGCTCCCCTCGCCTTCTATTTCCGGGGCGACCTGCTCAACGACTACACCAACCTGCAGCTCATCGGCACCATCAGCACCATGGAGACGTTCCAGAAGATCTACCGCCCGGAGATCTACAACGCGAACTCGGCCGCCGCCCACCTCTACCAGCCGAGCCTGGGAGAGCAGGATTACTCGCGGACCCAGATCGCTTACGACCGCGTCGAGCGCGCCCAGCTCGCGGTCACTCAGGCGAAGTACACGGAGGAACACTTCATCACGCCCCACAAGGACCTGCTGGACCAGTGGACCGCCAAACAACCCGCTCTCGTCAACTGACCCACGGAGACTCGTCAATCATGAACACACTTTTGCCCACCACCGTTGTCGGAAGCCTGCCCAAACCATCGTGGCTCGCCCAGCCGGAGACCCTATGGTCCCCGTGGAAGCTTGAGGGAGATGCCCTGCTCGAGGGCAAGCAGGATGCGCTGCGCATCGCCATCCACGAGCAGAGCCGACGCGGCATCGATATCGTCAGCGACGGCGAGCAAACCCGCCAGCACTTCGTCACGACCTTCATCGAGCACCTCAGCGGGGTCGACTTTGAACAGCGCAAGACCGTGCGCATCCGCGATCGCTACGACGCCAGCGTGCCGACCGTCGTCGGACCGGTGCGCCGCGAGCGGCCAGTATTCGTCGAAGACGCAAAGTTCCTCCGCGCAACCACCGACCGGCCGATCAAATGGACTCTTCCCGGTCCTATGACCATGGTGGACACGCTCTACGATGACCACTATAAGAGCCGCGAGAAGCTGGCCTGGGAGTTCGCTGCGATCCTGAACCAGGAGGCGAAGGAGCTGGAAGCGGCCGGCGTGGACATCATCCAGTTCGACGAGCCCGCGTTCAATGTCTTCCTCGACGAGGTCAAGGACTGGGGCGTGGCCGCGCTTGAGAGAGCGGCGGAAGGGCTGCGTGCGGAGACGGCCGTGCACATCTGCTACGGCTACGGGATCAAGGCGAATAATGACTGGAAGGCGACGCTCGGCTCACAGTGGCGGCAGTACGAGGAAACGTTTCCGCTGCTTCAGAGCTCCAGCATCGACATCATCTCGCTGGAATCCCAGAACTCCCACGTGCCCATGGACCTCATCGAGCTTCTCCGTGGCAAGAAAGTCATGCTCGGGGCAATCGACGTCGCAAGCGAGACCATCGAGACCCCGGAGGACGTCGCCAACACCCTCCGCAAGGCCCTGCAGTTCGTCGACGCGGACAAGCTCATCGCAAGCTCCAACTGCGGCATGGCGCCGTTCCCCCGGGATGTCGCACTGGCGAAGCTGAGTGCTCTCAGCGCCGGGACGAACATCATTCGCGAGGAACTCGCCCGCTCCGCCCCCAAGGTGTCATAACGATGTTTCACGCCTACCCCACAGACACTTGGCTCGAGGCTCCGAATCAAAGCTTCCCGACTTCCCTCTCGGCCGACGAATTCAAGGCACTGTTCCGAGGCCATCCGGGAGGTGTCGCCGTCATTACGGCCGACGCCGGCGAAGGACCGGTGGCGCTGACGGTATCGTCGGTCGTGTCTGTGAGTGCGGAACCTCCGTTGCTGATTTTCTCGGTATCGGCATTGTCCTCTGCGTCGGAGGTGCTTTCGCGCGCAGAAACCGTCGTCGTGCACCTGCTGGACGCGCACGACGTCGACTTGGCGAAGTTTGGAGCGACGCCCGGCGCCGACCGCTTTGACCAGACGCACCGCTGGTCGACCCTTGCAACCGGTGAAGCTGTGTATGACGATGCCCGCGCTTGGGTGCGCTGCGCCGTCATCAATCGCATGGAGGTAGGGACCTCCACCATCATCGCCGTTCACGCCCTGGAGTCCCGCGTAATGCGTGATGTCCAAGCCGGCGAACCCGGCGACGCCCTGGTCTACCACAACCGTTCATGGCACCGTCTGGGCGAGCATTCCAAGCTTGACGGCTGAGGGCCGCGCCAACAAATGCGCGGCAGGAAGCCAAACTGCTCACGACGGCGGGAGGTAACTCCCGCCGTCGTCCTCGTTAACATCGGAGCGTCTTAACGGCGCCGTACTGGCGATCGATGAGTTCCATCAGGACTCCATGGACACCGAAGCGAAACGCTCGGCGCGATAACCACGTATCAAAGAGGGCCGGAGGCCGACCCGCAAATCAAACAGTCCATAGCGGCCGGCCAGACGCTATTCGGGCCGATGAGTCAGAGGCACTTGTCGAGCGTTGTACACGAGCTAAAGCAAAACCCCTCCGAAGAGCGATCATGCCGCGCCCGAGGTGGGACTCGAACGCGATTCCCGGCCTTGCCATTACTGGGATCCCGCGGAAACATGTGGAATCCGGGACAGTCCGAGGCGAAAAGTGTGGACATTGTGCACACTCCCCTTCTGCCCTCCCTGCGCAAAACTATCCTCCCCGAAGGAGGCGGGACAGTACGAACCGCTAGAAAACATTCGTTGCATGCGCAAGCCCGCACGGTGTAGCCGCAGCCCCGTGGCTAACGAAACGCAAATTGTCCTAGCGTCAGGGCCTAGGGTCTAATCATGAACTTGCCGTGCAGGCTGGGAGCCGTACGAGCTCTATCGCTAGGACTCGACCCTGCTGACATATTCCATCGCTGAGTTAGCTTCTCCAACATCAGGATCGGCACTCGTTGGCAGGTAAAGATCTCTCACAAAGGCTTCGAACGCCTCAGCACTGAGCTGCTCCAAAGGCAACACGCCGGGCATTGGTTGACCAGCTGTAGTCGTAGGTGAATCGTACTCTCCATTAGCCCGAACGGTGGCAAGGTCAAGATGGAGAACTTGGCTCAGCTAGGGCAATTGACGCGCACGTGGGCGCGACGCGCCTCGTTCCCAAGTGCTGATCGCTTGCTGCCCAAGGCCGCGCTCGCGCGCTACGGCCTTACGATCGAGACCTGATGCCTCGCGAGCCCTGCCCAACAGCGCCCCCAAGGCAGCGCCCCCAAGGTTAATATCGCACACCACCGAGCATTGCACCCATCTCCCCACATGAACCCGCTGCTGACTCCGGGGGTCCAATTTGACTTCTAAGTCTATATAGCTAGATTAGGGTGATGGAGACTCTGGGACGCGTCACACCCGCCACCGCGCTTGTCCTGGAGGCTTTGTTGTCAGCGGACAGAGTATGGGGCCTGCAAATCGTGAAAGACACGGCTAAGAAGCCGGGCACGGTTTACCCCATCCTGGAGCGCCTTGAATTGGCGGGCTGGGTTGAGGGGGAATGGGAAGAGGAGGACGGCCGCAAGGGGCCTCGTCGCCGGTATTACCGACTCAGGTTAGACGCCCGCCCGCTGGCTCACGCCTATGTCAGGCAGGTTCAGTCGCGACTTCCTTCCGTTCCGCGACCATCCCCGGCGCTGCCCCAGTATGCAGGAGGCCGGGCGTGAAGCCTGCAGTAGCCGCCCTGGCGATGTGCGTCGCGTTGACGCCAGCAAGACTTCGCGCTATTCGCGAAGAGCAGTGGAGGGCGGACCTCAGGGACGGACCAGGGATGGGTATTTCTTCGACTGCGGTGTTAGTCGGCATCGTTTGTGCGTCGGTAAAGTGCCGTCTCAACGATTTGTCACGGCGCGGCAGCATGGCACTGTCGCGCCTTACTAAGGGGGAAGACATGAAATTGATATTAGGTGTCGTGGGCGCTGCCGCAGTCCTGGCTGCCGCCGTGGTCGTCGGTGTTCAAGCCAACGCCGCGAGTCGGCAGGATGATTCCTTGATGGTTAAAGCACCCATGGAGGATCGGGTGCTAGGCGGATACGAAGGGTGGTGGACCTCGACTCCGGTCGCCGGAAACTCCGCCGATCTGCCTCGGGAGACGGTGGCCGTTAATACCACAAGCGGTGAAATTGTTGACGTCTTCAACCGCGCCAAGAGTGCTGCTGGACAGGAAATGTCGGTTTCAGACGTGGAGTTCGTCGTTGTTCCGGACGCGGCGTGGCCAAAGCAGTCGGTGGTGATCATCGATACAGCTTCAGGAAAAGTCATTGAGGATTTCCTGGTAGATGAGAAGGGCTTCCCCATCATTTCGGATGGCGACCAGTAAGCCTTTCGCAAACCTACTTACGTTCCAACCAAGCCATCAGTCTCGTGGCACTTGTCGGGAAGCACGTCGGACAGAAGGCACAAAAACGCAGGACTTTGACGGCGGTCAAAGTCCTGCGTTCGTTCATTCCTCGGCAAAGGACGGAATGCCTAGTAGATGGATACACCTGTTACAGTAACGGCACCACTAAAGTAAAAGCACGTTGTCCTCGGTGTTACCGGACCCCGCCTCGGGCTGGTGTAGTAGTTGCCATCAGAAGCCTGATACGTAACGTTTCCATTATTGTTCCCCGGGCACAGTGCCGTGATTCCCGGCATGTAGAAGCTCATGCTTCCTGCGTTCGCGAAGCACCACTCTTTTTTATCCGCGCCGCGAACGATGCTGTAGAAGTCCACGTTGTTGCAGATCGGGTTAGTAATCCGCTTCTGGGGTTGGGTAGCAGCTTCGCGCTTGATCGTCTTCACCTCTGCGGCAGTGGCTGCCGGATAAAACTTCTTGACCTCGCCCAGGCTCGCCCCACGAAGGACAAAGTCCTTTACGCTGTACAGACTCCGGACCTCGTCGTCGGAGAGCTTGTGACTGTTTTCTGGGGTAATCACTTGGCCGCCGTCGATCTTCTGACCCGCTGCGGATTCGCCGAGGTAGGCAATATTGCCGGACGTCGTGCCTCCGACGTACGAAGTGTTGCCGGACGAGGCGTTCGCCGCTCCTACTCCGCTGCCGGCCAGCGCTGACAGAACAATTGTCAGAACGACAGCCGACTTGCTTAGAAATCGCATAAATCCCCCATTTGAGTTATTTTAAAATAATGCCCGTGCGAAGTTGATCATCTTGATGTTCAAGAAGACATTTGCAGTGTGGTCCCAATGTGACGACTGTTGATGAATCAGGCAAATGTCACTGCGCACATTTGTTTGCAGTCACAACGTATTGGATACGCTACTAGTAACTGCACCTGATGAAGATGGGCTGCCTGTCAGTGCCACTAAGTGCAGATAGCAGAATCTGAATGTGACCGAATGTCAGGCGTCCTGATAACTGCCGGCACGATCGATTCCGTCATGCGGCATCGACACCTTGAAGTCATGCATTGAAAGTCCCCCAGATCTTGACCCGTGTGATCAGTAAAGAAAAAAATAACACGATTAGACGAACCGAACGAAATTTTATGGGTACGGCGTGTTTGGAGCTATTACTTGCGCGCCCACTAGTAACCGCCCGACCGAGTTGAACGCCTTGAAGCGTCAGGCGAGCCGACTGGATGACAGCCCACCGGTATTTCCAAGCGGTCCTGGCCTCCGCGAGCCTTGGTTGCGTTGACACTGTGAAGGCTCAAGCCACTGAACTTCTTAATCGGGCAGCGGACTCCACCCTTGCTATGACCGATCCCGCTGCGCGGCAAGGACAATACCCGAACATCCGGCAGCACTGAACGGGCGCACCGGCACGGCTACCGACAGAATAGAGAACGAGGTGAGGACCGATGCCATCCTGGACCCAGAAAGCCAGCCCTTACTCCGCATGGGCGCCGTCGACGAAACAGGAAACTCCACATCCCCGCCGGCACGGCAACCGCCTGGACAGCGACCCGAACGTTAGCCGTAGAAGCTACGGCCAACGGCCTTTGTGAACTGGAGCACTCGCGACAGATCTGCCATGGCAGATTCAGTGGCAAACGGGGCGGTCCACCCGAACCAACGCAGGACCTGTTCGCTGAAACGCTCAGGGTGTGATGTCATGCCAAGTTACTCGAATGGGACGTCAAACTCAGGTCGCCCACAACCAAGAGACAAGCATTGTAGTTACACAGACTCGTCGAGCTATGCCAGCGCCGTGAAGGTAAGACGCTAATCGAATGGTATTCACGTGGATATCGCTCGCATCAGTTAACAGCCGCCGAAATGCGGCCAGAGAGTAGCACAAGGAATAGAAAAATTCATGTCAAACCGAACGCGCAGACGGACCTTACTTGGCGAATCGCCTCTAGAAAAATGTAGTATCTTAGTATTGGTTTGCACTTGATGCGATCGAATCCCTTTGGGGGGGAGAGTTCTTCAGCTGTACGAGGAACACTGCAAGGGAGCGGACCTAATTTTAATTAGTCCAAAATGATCGGTTGATTATGAAAATAAGTAGAACCATTAAAACACTCGGCGCAGGGCTGGCAGTTGCCGCTTCCGCCGTATTGTTCACCGCACCGGGTGCTCAGGCGGCCAACATGGTGACGCCGTGCAACAGCAACGCGTACTACCAAACCATTAAGACCAATGGCGAAGCGTTTTGCTTTGCCAACTATGGCGATGTGTACGTGACAGTGCTGAACACAATCACCCTTTCGACGGGAAACAACTCGGGCATGGTGACTTACAAGTCGAGCATTACACCCGAGACCACCTCACCCCTGCGTCCCAAATGGTGGCGCGGTAGTTTTGGTGGAGCCGTGAACGTCATCACCGTTCACATCCGCTAGAGGCAAGTTCCAGGGCGATGCCCAATGGCATCGCCCTGGAACCAAGTCGTTCACCGGACAATACTGGAAGGTTGTCTCCCAGATTCTCATGAAGCTCAGTTTCATTCTCAAGACTTCAATCACCATTTCTGTCCTCGGGCTGGCAGCCTGCTCCAATGCCCCGAGCGTCACAGGAACCAGCACACCACAGGCTAGCAGGCCCTACAGCCAGCCTTCGACGAAGGTCGACGAAAATGATCCGTATAACGGCTATCTAAGTAAAGAGCTGCTAAACATAAACTCATCTCTTACTGAACTGCAATTCAAATGCTATTCTTCAAATGGCTACCCTGAATTCCTTGAGGTTCTTCCGGATCAGAAAGCCGATGATTTCCGAACGCTGGCTGAGACGCCTGACTTTTCCTCCACGTTCAACTCGTATGGCGAAATGCCGTGGCGTGCCTCCGCTGAAGAAGCCAGAATGCGTGGGTTTGGACACGATCTGACGCCACTCGTTCGCTCTGTGGTGGTCATGGATGCGGCGTTTTCTGCTGTTCAACAGGATTGCCATGGTTGGGCTGTGAAGAAGATCGGTGGAGACCCATCCCTGATCCGCAACTACACAACTCTCGGCAACACACTCGCGAGTGAGCTCAACGCTGCTGCCGAAAAGATGAGGCCCGCCCTCAACGATCGCGTCTTTGCCTGCATGTCCGAAAAGGGAACACCTGTCGACAAGAACGGACCCAACAAGAACCCGGTCTGGCAGGTCGATTTCCAGATTCCTACTGGTAACGCATCCGAACCTCCTTGGCCCGATTTAACTAAGGGCGGCAGCGTGGTTATCAACCCGGGGCGACCCGGCACAGCGTACATGCCTACTTCCGAGGAGTCACGCGCCGCTGAGGTGATGTACCAATGCTCCGTCGATATAGGGGCGCAACGTGAGTGGCAGCAAACTTTGACGGAGGCCAAAGCTTCAGCAATAGCTGCCCAAGAAGGGCAATTGTCCGAGTTGAACCCTTTGATCAAAGAGCTAGCAAAGTCGGCCGCAGCGGCAACTCAACAGAGTTAGCGCATCAGCTGGCCATATGAGCAGCACTGGCAGATGTGCCGGGGTTGTAGGTCTGGAGTAGTACATGAGCACCAATGAGCCCGAGTTTGAATCAATTGATTCGACCGCTGACTGCGGGAACCGTTCGCCGCGTCCCATCGTGCCAAAAAATAGTCGTCGTAGGACTATCCTCTGGATGGGCTTCAGTGGCCTACTTATCGCTCTAGTAGTTGCGGTGGCACTGATCGCATTGCCACTACTCAAGTCGCCGGCTCAAATCGCTGCTGATGCGGCGCCTCCACCTGCGGAACCTGTCACGGCGGTCGTGGAAAAGCGATCCTTGACCTCGCAGGTTGTCATGCGTGGCGTTCTGGCGCCGGGTCCGAGTTTCGCATTCAAGCCCTCAGATGCATTGATTGAGAAGGCTCCTGTTGTGACGGCGACTCCGCTCAGCATCGGAAGCCGATTCGGCGTCGGTGCTGTAGTTCTTGAAACAAACGGGGAGCCACTCATTGCAATGAACTGGCCGTTCCCGGCCTATCGCGACATCGAAGCAGGCAACATCGGGCCGGACGTAGCGCAGCTACAGCTTTCTCTTGCAGCCCTTGGGTATTCAACTAGTCAAAGTTCAGTGTTTGACGTTGTGACACAGAGGGGTCTTACGAAGTTCTACACAGACCTCGGCTACGAAGTTCCAAGAAAAGCACCTGCGTCCAGGAGCGGTCTTTCTGATGCAGGACCAGCGGCTGGAAGCGGGGCACCGGTTGTTGACGTTGTTTACCTCCCGGCTCGGAACGTTGCCGCTGTTCCAAAATCAGAGAATGTCCTGACGAGCCTCTCGGTAGGCATCGGAACCAAGATCATGGCAGCTGATGCCCCACTAATGACACTGGACGGTGGAAGCAATATCGTGACCGCGTCGACCTCACCCGAAAGAGCTGCGACACTGAAAGTTGGTGACAAGGCACAATTGACCAGCGTCGACGGCAGCACAATGATCCAGATGGAAGTCCAGTCGATAGGCACGGAACCTGGCGAAATAGCGGGGCTGGGAACCGGTGTACGGATTGACCTCAGGTTTGTCGACAGTTCGTCCGTACCGCCAGTAGGGGCGGCTGGTTCGACGCAAAAAGTTACCGTTACTACAGGTGGTGAGCTGGCACCGGTTCTGGTAATCCCGATTACGGCCGTCTACTCCAACGCCAATGGGACCAGTTACGTTATCCCTGCCGCCAGACCTGACGACACGATAGCGGTCAGCGTGGGTACTAACGTCGACGGTTGGGTCAAGGTCATCCCAACAGATCCCTCGCAGTTAGGTGAAGGGGACCGAATTGTAGTTGGGCGAACCTTTGAATAGGGGCCAAACCGAAGTCCCGTTAATCGAGCTGACCGGCCTGTCCAAAACGTACGCTGGCGTCGTCCCTGTCGTGGCGCTGAGCCCGACCAGTCTCCGCATCTATGAGGGAGACCAGATAGCGATCGTCGGGCCATCAGGATCTGGAAAGTCCACGCTGCTCAACGTGTTGGGGTTGTTAGACGCTCCGACAATGGGCAGTTACAAGCTGCAAGGCGTCGAGGTGGCGGTCGAAGACGACCTCATTAGGGGAACAGTCCGGGGGCAGAGGTTTGGATTCGTATTTCAAGCATTCCATCTCTTAGCAGGGCGCACACTCGCTGAAAACGTCGAGTTAGGCATGGTGTACTCAAATGTTAAACCGAAAGAGCGCATAGATCGGGCCACCAGGGCCTTAGAACGTTTGGGCCTCGGACATAGAGCACACGCCGATCCGAGGCACCTTTCTGGCGGTGAACGTCAACGAGCGGCAATCGCACGAGCTATTGCCACAGAGCCACGCGTCCTGTTCTGCGACGAGCCAACCGGCAATCTAGACAGCAAGAACACAGGATTGGTGATGGACCTCCTTGACGGATTGAACGAATCTGGGCTCACAATCGTCATGGTGACACACGACCAGCATCTAGCGCAGCAGATGAAGCGTTGCGTCACCGTCCGGGACGGAATCATCAGCGAAAATGAATCGCTTCGACATGTCTAACTGGCACCCAAGAAACCAACTCGCAAAGCGAAATTCACGGCGACTTAGGGCAGCAAGTCTGGGCCTAACACCGACACGCCTCACCTTTCGAGATCTCGTGGTCGAATCCTGGCGTTCTGTCAGCCGCAATTATTCGAGATCCCTCCTAACGGCCATCGGCACCCTACTCGGCTGCGCTGCCTTCGTCGCAACTCTTGGAATCACAGGCACGGCGAGCAACCAGGTTTCTGCAGCATTTGACGTCAGACGCGCCACGGAGGTTACAGTCGTGGCCGACACTGCAGCCGGTTCCAAGGAAGAAAGCGTCCAGCAAGCGGACACTTGGTTCTCACCATCGGCCGTCACTGAAATTCGCAACCTTAGCGGCGTGGAACACGCGGGCAGGATCATGTCAGCGAGTGCCATCGACGTCAATCGCTTTTTCGTAGAACAGAGTCAGCCTGTCCCTGTAGAAATGTACGCAATGGATGAAGGGGCCCTCGCCGCGGTCGCTCCCCACCTGCTCAAGGGGCGGCCGTTCGACTCCGGGCATGAGGCGAGAGCGGACGCTGTAATCATGCTCTCAAAGGCCGTGGCTCAGAAGATCGGTGTCACGCAAACAGGAGCCGCTGTATTCATCAACGATCTCGGATACACAGTCATTGGTATCTACAGCGATACAGAGAGAATTCCAGCTCTTGCCGGCGGAGCAATCATTCCGGTTTCCAGCTTCCAAAAAAACGCCGTCTCCGGGGACCAAGTCCCGAAACGGCAGATACTAATCGAAACCGTCGCTGGGGCTGCTGCCCAAGTTGGAGAACAGGTCCCTTACGCGGTAACTCCGAACAACCCTAAACTTCTGCAAATTGCAGCTCCACCGGACCCCAAGACACTCCGGCAGGAGATTGAAGGGAGTGTGACTCAACTCAGCCTCATGGTCAGCCTGATCACGCTCGCAATCGGAGCCGTATCTATCGCTAACGCAACTGCCGCAAGCGTGGTTCTTCGAACTCCCGAAATTGGTTTGCGGCGAGCCCTCGGTGCGCGTAGGGGTGATATCTTCATGCAACTCTTAGGGGAAACAGTGGCCCTAGGCACGTTCGGCGGGCTCATAGGCTCGGCCCTTGGACTGATCACTACTATCGTTGTTTCGGCAATTAATCGATGGGTCCCCGTCTTAGATCCCGTTACTCTTCTGTTGTCCGTAGCCGCAGGAACGACGGCTGGTGTGCTCGCAGGCGCCTGGCCTGCGGCCAAAGCCACAACGGTCAGCCCAGCCCAGGCACTAGCTCGCTAAAGCAGGAAGCCGACATCGATATCAGACGTCGCTCTTGGTAGAGCCACCAATAGCAAAGCCCCCGTGCTGTCCGGCGCCAGGAGGATCGACCGGACATCATTGACACACCTTGCGGGGGCCCACACGGGGCAGGGGGTCATTCATGATCGCCACGCTGTCGCGGTGACTCCAGACATGGCTAGAACTGGGGTGAAAGATGTAAAACGACCGCACCGCCTGAATCCGCAGAGCGGCGGTCGGATTGGCAATCCTTGAGGCAGCGGGCTTCGGGTGCAGGACAGACACGCCAGGTGGCACCCCTGTCCTCAGCCAAGCTAGGAAGGCTCACATGTCCTCAAGCCGAAACTGCTCGCAAGACCGCCCGACCAGGACCAGGAAATCCCACCACAGCTGCAAGGACGCGACTTGACCGTGTTCAAAGAGTGTCCCGTTTGCCGCAAATGCTCCAAATAGAGCTCAATGAAATGCTATTCCGCGTCGATGTCCTTTGCTGGTCTGTCCGAGGTTTTGTGCAGGTCCCAGTGCGTAAAACCTCTACAGGCCGACACCACCACACGCCAACGTTCGCCTTCCCCTGGAAGGCGAGGCCGAAATGAGCCGCCCTTGATGCCCGTTGCGCCATTGCCTGGGCGGCCTCCGCTCGCGCTGCGGCCTCGGTGCTGGCGTCCGCCTTTGGTATGGCCACCACAGCGCTGACCAAGCCTGCAGCAACGGGCACAGTCACAGGGAGTGTAAGGGGAAGGCACACCAAGAGGTAGCCCTGCAACGACCAAAAACATCCAACATGACGATGATGGGACCCAGGCTAGCGGGCCGCAAAACCACTCCGCGGGTGTCCCACTTCCTTGGAAGTGGAACGATCAAAGAGGGGACGCTGGCCGGAACGTTCAGCCATTCCTGTCTTCGGAGATGGCTTCCAGGGCGAGGAGCATCGCGTTGGATTCCTCAACCGAGAAGCGCGTGACAATAGGCCACTCCCACCCGGCGCCGTAGTAATCATCGGTCACAGCAATACGAGCGATACGGATTGCCACTGGCAGGTCACTGAAGTCCAGACCTTCCCCGCTGTCCAGGGCATCGACAAGGCTGTGGCGCTTCGAGTGGAAGGCCGTGTTGTCCGCAAAGTCCAGCTTTCGAGCGAAATAGTCCGACGACGACGCTGGACCGCTCCATACACGGAGTGCCGTCAGCAGGAAATCGCATAGGTCATCGGCAGGGTTGGTCAGCACTCTGGTCACAGATAAAGCTAACCACGCTCTATAGAGGGGTGGCACTTCCTTGGAAGTGGAACACCCAAGAGTGGGCCACTGCCCAGCAGCTGATGGGAATCAGTTAGCGCAGGGAAGCTTGGACCAGATCTTGAGCGTGATGAATGAGCAGGGTAACTGTTGGCCCCAGTTCTCTTGAAGTGGGACACATTGAGAAGTAATGCTCGATGGCAGCGGCTTTTGGATCGAACCCTGGGGGCCAGACGAACGCCGCTACGTCTGCCTGAAGGACGAGAATCTTGTCATCTGGGCCTAAAACGCCGGCCACAGCCTGGCACGAACTCGCTTCCCTACCAGAGATCTTCTGGGTGTGGCTGGGCTACATGAAGCCTGCTGTATTTCATCTGCCCTAACTCGACCGCTCCCCGACTTGGGCGAGAAGAGACCTCTCTACTCTCCCGCCAGATTTCGGTAACTAAACACCGTGCAAACCCAACACGACCGACCTCAAGAAGCCGCCATCTCTAAGGAGGGTTCTTGGGGTCGGTCTGCCTCTCGCAGAGTCCAGTCAGGTCCAGAAACTGGTCTGTCGACAACCTGGTACTGCTGCAACGACGGGCGGACCTGTGTCTCCGCCCGTGAACACACAGGCTGAGCTAGCAACAGAACCTCGTCCCATTTCCTTGGAGCTGGGACACGGTCAAGAGTGGTACGCTCCCCAGATCATTAGTCGATGCAGAGAAACTTGGATTCGTTTTTGTCATCCTTGGCTGGTGAGGGCGCCAGATCCAACGACGAGGCCATGATCGGGAGAACCAAGGGCGCTGCACGCACCGGTTGGGTGCCACCAAGCTCTCCCTACTTCTCAAAGTGCGTCGTGGCAGGCCGGACCTTGTTCCCCGTTAGTCGGCCAATGATGCCCTCAGCGACATCGTGGAGTTTTTCGTTCCGGTTCTGGGATGCCTTCTGCAGGAACTCAAAGGCTTCCTCCTGGTTGCAGTGGTTTTGGACCATGATCACCCCGCAGGCCAGATCAATGGAGGTCCGTCGCTCCATGGCCGATGTGAGATCGTCGGCCAGCAGGTCAGCAGCTGCGATCCGCAGCGCAAGACGCAAGGCTTGGGCTGCAATCTCGGCGAATACCGTGGCTTCCTCGACGGCCTCTTCGGTAAACAAGCCGGTATCGGGGGCGAAGAAGTTCAGGGCAGCCGAGGCGTCCTTGCCTAGGTCCAAGGGCACCCCGAGAACGCTCCGGACACCGGCAAGGGCAAGGTCCTTGCAGTATTTGGGCCAACGCGGGTCAGCGCCAGTGTCGGCAAGAAGTACAGGTTTGGACGTTTCCAGCGCCGCTTGGACGGGGCCGTCACCGAGGGCTTGTTCGATGCCGTCAAGCAGGATTGCGTTATGGCTGCTTCCGGCGATGGTGAGCGCGCGTTTACGCCTCCACAACGTCACAGCACATTCGATGTGTGCCCCGGTAGCCCGGGACAGGGTGGTGGCCGCGTAGCCGGTCATGCCGTTCAGGAAGCCCTTGATATCCGTCGTTCCGGTAATGAGCTGGTGAAGGCGTTGGAAGTCTTCGTTCTGTTCCTCGGTGTCCACGCGCCCAATGGTAGAAGAAGAACCTCAAGACAGCTCCAGAAGCCCGGCAGCCGGACACTTTTGGCCCGAGACGAGAACGTGGCGCCTGTAGCTATTCGGGCTATAAATTAGCTGGTGCCTGTTCGATGGCGCGGTCCACCCTTGATTGGAACGCCTTCGAAACTTCCCTCCAACACTGCGACCGCTCTACCAGGACGTGATCGGTCCAGCATCACGCGACTATAGAGTATTGCGCGCCCAGAGCCGACCTTCAGCCCGGTACCAAGTGATCCTTTTCCTAAAAACTGGGGCACTTTTGGCAGGCGCACTCCCTCATCGCGACTTTGATTGTCAGCGTGCATCTCTTTCAGACGTCGCGGCCGGATGTGGGCATCGGCGTGACCGGTGTAGTTGTCCTCAGCAGCTCGCCAAGACGTGGAATTTCAACGGAACCCATGACGGACACTGGTGGCATGGGAGGGCAGGTCTTTTTTTGTCGGGGGCTATCGGCTGGAGCAAGCGCGGGTTACCCTGAGTTAATCAGCATCCTTATTATCGGGGTTGTTGATGGAGGCTCGTGCATAGGGTCGTTCGCCTATCGGCAACGCACTCTGCGGATGCCGCCACCTCCAAGGACGGTCGTCATGGACGTTTCGCTGAACAGCACACCCCGCAGGTCACGTCCCGGAAGGGCCCGGACTTTCGGAGTCGAAGAAGAATTCCTCCTGGTCCATCCGTCCTCTGGCAGAACAATGCCTGTTGCGGAGGAAGCCTTGATGCAGGCTTTGGACCTCCCGGCGTCGGCGTCAGCGTTGACTCTTGAAGTTAAACAGGAGCAGCTTGAAGCCGTTGGCCCGGTGTGTTCGACGTTGCAGGAGCTTGAGGCCTCCATCCGGGCTGGACGGTCTCTTGCCGATGCAGCTGCCGGCAAGGTCGGGGCCAGGGCGGCAGCGTTGGCAACCTGCCCGTTCGGTGGGCTTCCAACCCTTGTTCAGCAGCCCCGCTACATGGACATGGCCGCCCGGTTCGGCCTGACTCTTCGGGAGCAGCTCACGTGCGGCTTCCACGTACATGTTCAGATCACCTCAGCTGAGGAAGGCGTGGCTGTGCTTGACCGGATCCGTGTTTGGCTGCCGCTTCTACTGGCACTGAGTACCAATTCACCTTTCTGGCAGGGATCCGACAGTGACTATGCAAGTTTCCGCTATCAGGCGTGGAGCAGATGGCCGACGGCGGGACCTACCGAACGGTTCGGGTCCGAGGGCCAGTACCGGCGTTACGTTCAGTCGTTGCTGGCTTCCGGTGTGCTGGTGGATGAAGGGATGATCTATTTCGATGCGCGGCTCTCACGCAACCACCCCACGGTGGAGGTCCGCATTGCTGATGTCTGCATGGAGGCCTCTCATGCGGCGGTCATCGCTGCCATAGTCAGGACCCTCGTTGAACAGGCGGCGCTGGAATGGCGCGCAGGCATACCAGCGCCGCGGCTTTCTGCGGACCAGTTACGCCTGGCTTCGTGGAAGGCCAGTGAGTCCGGCGTCGACGGGATGCTCCTGCATCCCTTGCTGAACACGCCGTGCCCTGCGGAGGAAGCCTTTCAGACCCTCCAGACCCATATACGGCCGGTTTTGGCCGCCAACGGAGAAGAGCAACAAGTCACGGAGGCGATCAAGCAGATGTTGTTCTCAGGCACGGGCGCGCGGCGTCAGCGCGAAGTGATGAAGCAAACCGGTGACCTTGGCGCGGTGGTGAGGGACGCCGTCGACCGGACCCACGCTGCCGCCGATTCTGTTCGCGATAACCGACGGCATTCGTCCCTCGAATCGGCTTAAGGGGCGAAGCGAATGACCGACAACGAAAATGTCCGTTCGTATCTCGACGATCACAAGCCGCAGTTCATCGACCGTTTGTCGGAATGGGTGCAGATACCCTCAGTGGCCGGTGTTCCCGAGCGCAGGCATCACCTCACGCGTTCGGCCAACTGGCTGGCAGGAGAATTGCGGGATGCGGGGTTCCCGACCACCGAGATCTGGGAGGGCGCCGATGGGCCGGCCGTCTTTGCGCAGTGGTTGGGTGCCCCAGGGGCGCCCACGATCCTGATTTACAGTCACCACGACGTCCGCGCAGTCAAGGAAGAAAACTGGGATCAGACATCACCCTTCGTTCCTGTTCTTCGGGACGGACGCCTGTACGGGAGGGGCAGTTCGGATGCCAAGGGCCAGGTCATGGCCCACATCTGGGGGCTGAAAGCCCACCTGGCGGCCACGGGCTCCGATGCTCCGGCTGTAAACCTGAAGGTGATCGTCGAAGGTGAGGAAGAAGCCGGCTCGGGCGGTCTCGCGGCCATCATCAAGGCTCACCGTGCCCGCTTGAAAGCAGACGCGGTGATCTTCTCCGACACCCTTTTGTGGAAACCCGAGCATCCGGCGGTTTGCACCTCAATACGAGGGATGGTTCCGGTGCATTTCGAGGTTTACGGGCCGCTGGTGGATATCCACAGCGGTGCGGTGTCCGGCCCTGCGCCCAACCCTGCCCTGGAGATGAGCAGGATGCTCGCCGGACTCCACGACGGAAAGGGACGCATATCCTTCCCATCGTTTTACGACTCCGTGGAGTCAATCTCCCCCCAACGCCGCGAAGAGCTGGCTGCGCTTCCCTTCGATCCCCAGGAGTGGTTGGAACGCTCGCGGACCCGCAGCATCATGGCCGAAGCAGGATACTCAGTCCTTGAACAACTATGGGAGCGTCCCGCACTCGAAGTCATAGCCCTTGTAGCCGGCGATCCCGTTGGAGTGAAGCGGGCCACAGTGCCATCCATGGCCTCAGTGGACATCAGCATCCGCACGGTCGCAGGACAGACCGTTGCCGAAGTGGCATCCCAAGTCCGGCACTGGTTCGAGACAACAAAGAGCGATAGCTACGGCTACGAGTTATCCATTGACACCGAAACTGCGCAGGAACCGTACAGGACTCCCGAGAATCCTGTCCTTAATGCCCTGTCGAAAGCCATGGCGAAAGGCTTCGGTGTGGAGAAAGTCGGACGGATGGGCAATGCTGGCGGAGGCCCCGCGGAACTGCTGTCGAGGTCCTTGGACCTGCCCGTGGTGTTCTTCGGAACGGGATTGATTGAGGACAACTGGCACGACAGCGACGAAAGCGTCAGCGTGGAAATGCTCCACTCCGGAGCGGCCACTCTTGCCTTCCTCTGGGAGGCGCTTGGCAAGGCCTGACCTCCTTGTAAGCCATGAATGACGGCCCGGCACTCAAGCCACACCTATAGCCAAAAATAATAAGGCTGCTTACCATGTCCCCATGGCCATCGGTACCCACCCACGTTAACCATCAAGCCCTCAATAAAGGAGAAGAAATGACACCCACCAACAATCCGCCCCGGAGCCGCGCCACGATTCAACGAGCGGCCCAGATAGTCGGAGCCGTGTTCCTGCTCGTAGGGGTCTTGGGCTTCATCCCCGGGGTCACCTCCAACTACCAGAGCCTCTCATTCGCCGGCCACGCCTCGGACGCCCTCCTGCTGGGAGTCTTCCAGGTCTCGATACTTCACAACATCGTGCACCTGCTCTTCGGGGTCGCGGGCATCCTGATGTCACGCACCGCCGGCCAGGCCCGCAACTATCTTGTCGGTGGTGGCGTCATTTACCTGGCCCTATGGATCTACGGGCTGCTCATCGATCAGGAATCCCAAGCCAACTTCGTCCCGGTCAACAGCGCTGACAACTGGCTCCACCTGATCCTGGGCGTGGGCATGCTTGCCCTCGGCCTGGCGCTCAGCCGCCGGAGGTCCATCAAACCAACAGCGACCACCACCAAGCGCTAAGGCACAAATAACGACCGCACGACAGAAGGTCAGTTGGAAGCCGGCCTGGTGGCGACCCACCAATCACAGGCCTTAACTACCACGCAACCGGTCTCCTCCGCACCGAGGCGGGGACGATAAAGGCAGACATCACTGCAGCGCAGCCAGCATGAAAGATCTGGGGGCCCGCCTACTGCTTGACGGGCCACCGCCCAGAATGCCTGCGCTTACGCGAGACACTTATACAGTGACACCCATCACTCAAGATTCATGCCACCTGCTCTCAAGATCTCCTCAAGAAACGCATCGGCAGCTACGAGGCGTGAAGGGACTACTCCCACGGCAGGATCCGCACAATGTGGATTCGTCGCTGTGGCGGCGTTCTGTAATGGTTCGATGGCGCAATGGGCCTCTTTAGCGGTGTGCCTGTCTTTTTGGATTAAGCATCTGTGGGAGCGGCTCGTTTCACGGGAAGAAGGTCCGACCAACGAGGGACGGGACTAGGATCAGTAGTGGAAGCGCTAGGTTCCTGGCCTACGTGAATGTATGCAACTGGGTGATCGAAACCCGCTCCGGCGGCTGCATGATGTTGGTGTCATTGTGTTTGTTTTTTCTATTTTCGGGTAGGAAAGATGGACTGGAGAAGGCTGTACGGCAGGTGGCAGCAGACAGGGGGTTGCGGTGAACGGGGAATTGACAGACGCGCAGACCGACGTGCTGATCGATGTGCTGCTGGACAGTCCGGACATGACTGTTTTCCTGCAGCGGCTGATCCAGATCTCCAGCCGGGAGCTGGGCCACGTCCTCGGTGAGGGCCATTGCAGCGTGACCGTTTTGCGCGAACGCAAACCGGTAACAGTGTGCGCGAGTGATCCTGAGACCGCTGTCATGGACGAGGCGCAGTACGCATCCAGGCAAGGACCGTGCTTGGAAGCCATAGCCTCCGGGCAAATCGTGGAGGTCGTGGACTTCCGGACAGAACAACGTTGGCCCAGGTATACAAAATCCATGGCCAACAGTCCGATGCGTTCTGTCCTGGCCGTACCCATTGCGCTCCAATCCTCTGGTGGCGCAGCCCTTAACTGCTACAGCACGGATCCTGGACCGATTCCTGAACTGGCAAAGACGACGTTGCAGGAGTTCACCTCGGTAGCGGCACGGGCGGTGAGCCTGAGCGTGCGGCTGCAAACCCAGGCAGAGAAATCCGCGGATCTGGCGGCTGCGTTGGAGTCACGCACTGCCATCGATCTGGCCTCGGGTGTGATCATGGCCCAGACAGGCTGCAACCACAAGGAAGCAGTGGCGATTCTGATCAAAGCCTCGAGCAACCGCAACGTGAAACTCAGGGACGTTGCCCTCTCGATCCTAAAACGCTTTGACGGCGCGAAACCCGAAACGTATTTCGATTCACCCTAGTAGCGCTCACAAGGGAAGGAGCTGCTCCTCCCATCATCATCCGCGGTAGCCAAGGCTGTCCTTGGCACGATAGAGGCGAGAAAGCAATGAACAATTCCCTTCCACTGGCAAGTGAACTTGCTGCCTTGGCAGGACAAACGGCAGGCGGTTCCCTCACAGAGGAGAACGCCTCCAAAGCCGTGCAATCCCTGGCCTACGTTCTCAAAGACTCAGTCCCCACAGCCACAGGCGCCGGCGCGTCGATCATCAACGCCCGCGGCCGCCGTGAAAGCACAGGCGCAACCGACCCGGTAGTGCTGCAAGCCGACAAACTCCAATACCAGCTCGGGCAAGGGCCGTGCCTGAGCGCCTGGGCAGAGCAACGTGCCATCATCATCGAAGACACTTGGGAAGAGACTCGCTGGCCCGCATGGACGTCACAGCTCGCCGATCTTCCGCTGCGTTCGGTCCTCAGCGCCCCGCTGACCACCGAAGGCCGACGCATCGGCGCGATCAAGGTCTACTCCTCCTCCCCCGGAGCGTTCGATGATCACTCAGTGTTCCTGATCGAACGGCTCGCCACCCCCGCCGCTGTGATGCTCGGCAACGCCCGGGACAGGGAAGCCACGGCACGGATAAGCTCACAACTGGTTGAAGCCCTGTCCAACCGCGACCTTATTTCACGGGCCCAAGGTGTGCTCATGGAGCGGATGAACATCACAGCCCCTGAAGCGCTGTCTGTCATGCTCTCTGCCTCCAAAGGCGAAGACAAACCCTTGCATGAAGTAGCGCGGGAGATCGTCAACGGAATGACCAACCAATAGGAGATCCTGTGGAGTCGTTCGACGAACCAAACGGACAAGCACAAGCAACCCGGCAAGCCATGGAAGAAGCCGGCCTTCGGCTCAACGCCGTCTGGATGCGCTACTTCAGCTTCACCGGAGAAGCCGGCGAGTACGAACTCGATGCCTACCTCAACGGATCATTGGAACTCCCCGCCCACGAACGCGACCTCATCTCCCATGCCGTCAACGAACTGATCAAGGAACTCCCACCCCGGCGCATGGCGCCCTACAGCAAGAACCGCACCGGGCCCCACCAGGACCAGGACTCATCAAAGGACAACCCCTCCTAGCGTCCACAGCGCCACCGGGTCCATTGCCTCCTCTGCCGCCAGGACGCTGGTTGTCAGTACAGGTGGCAGCGAAGTTCGCATCGAGCAGCACCGTGGTCTGCGGGCCCATCCGTCTGGGTGATGTGGGCCTCGTGCGCCGCTGCATCGGCGTCGGTTTCGATCCTTTGGATCGATGCGCCCGATTGGGCAGCCTTCACCGCGGCCTCGACCTTGGCCGCGGCGTCTCCGGTCAGGATCTCTCTTCAGTTTTGCCGTTGGCTCGATGCGGTCCACGGGGTGCTGAGCCTTAACCGGTCCGATATCCAGCGGACCTAGCGTAGCCAACACTTCCGACTACCCTCCCAAAAGTGTCTCGTGAACGATCGTTAGCGGAGGCTTCTTTGCTTTAGGTTTGGGTTTGGACGACTTCACAAGCCACTTCATGTCTCTGGTTGGGATGGAACCGAATACGTTTGACCTGGCCCTGGCTCGCTTTGACCTTTCGAACAGCCGACCCGCCCGGTACGCTCAGCACAACCTCCGTTGCGAGCTCTCAGGCACGGGCGCCGTCGCTTAGCCGGGCGTTTCCCCGCACGAGCTTGACGGCAAACGCCAGCGCACCAAGCCTGCCGGTTCCGCGCGGATCGCCGCCCAGGACCTCGAAGATCCGGGCGAGCCGTTTATGGAGGCTTTGCCGCTCAAGGAAGAGGACCCGGGCTGCCTCCGCCGTATTGCAACCCTCGGTGATCCATACGTCGAGGGTCCGCACAAGCTCGCCTCCGCGCCGCTGCTCAAGTTCCATCAGCGGCCCCAGGGTCTCCTCGACGAAGGCATCTACGGCATGGCGCGGCAGCTCCCGCTCGGCGAAACGCTCCACTACGAAGTCAGCACTGTCGTAGACGGCGTGCTCCCATTTCGATGCGCGTCCGAGCCGCAGGGTGGTCCGCGCTTCGATGAGCGATCGTGACGCCCCACGGATCGACGGTTCCGTCGGACCAATCGCGCCGAGAGCCCTATTACCCGCAAGCGATTCGCGGAGCGTGCCGATCAGCTCCTGCCTGGCGACGACATTGCTGCCGCGATCGAACGCCACGAGGGCGATCAAGAGATCGCCGTGAGCGTGGAGGCGGACGTGGCCGCCTTTGGCGCGAAGTGCGCGCTCGGCCTCTGGCGCGGGACGTCCAGAGTCCCGCGACCGGAAAATGGCGACTGCGACAGGGACGTCGGGCGGTAGCCCTGCGGCCTCGGATAGTTCGTGGAGCTGGTCTCCCCCTCCCCCGGCCACGATCATCCGCATTAGCGCGTCATCGGCCATTCTGGCGAGGCTTGGCCGGTGTCGTTGCGACAGGGCAAGCGCCACGATGCCGCGGATACGTTGGGCCACGGTCTCAAGGAGATCCCTGTCTTCCGAAGTGGAGCAAATCTCAAGCCTGGCGATGTCGATGCCGCCGACGTTCAAGTCGACGCTAAGTGACGGCGGATGGGCGCGGTCCGGCTCGACACCGGCTGATTCCATCACCACCCCTCGCGGGTCGATCACGGCGACCGAGGCATCCAGGGCGTTCGCCGTGAGCTCAAGGATCGGAAGGAGTGGGGAGCCGCCCGCAGCCATCCGCTCTGCGAGCTGCTGCGAGAGGGCGTCGGCGATTTGGAGGGCCTCGACTTGCCGCGAGACGATACGGCGGTTCACCCATTCGGCGACCTCGACAAATGGCACAACGTTCCGCAGTTCCACGAGGGGGAGTCCAGCATCCTCGGCTGCGGCGAGCACATCGCTGGGAATGCTCCGGCCGCCGGCTGTTTCGAAGGCGACGCACGCGACCCCGCGCTCTGAGAGGCTACGGATGTACTCGAGCTGCGCGCCTTCGCGCAGGGCCAGGAAATTCTGGCCGCCTACCAACAGCAACTCTCCGCCCCGGAGCAGCGGTGCAATCTGCACGACCTCGCTTGAGTGCACCCAGCGCACCATCCGCCGGGCAATCACCTGCCGTCCAGCCAGGATCACCGGTTGGCCGGGCAGGAGGGCCTCGCTCGCCAGGACTTCGCTGAGGGGAACTGCCATGACGTTCTTCCTTTCCCATTGCTCATACATGTAACGCACATCTCGTAACGGCGACATTATGTATCCCCGCTGAGCATTTGCAGGTGACAGAGTGAGTCTACTTGCTGCGCGCATCCAGCCCTAAAGTGGAAGAAGCCGGCTACTCGCTTCCCCCCAGCGAAAACAAGAGAAAGTAGTCTCACATGAGCCTTCGTCCTCAGAGCCATTCTGAGAATGCCACCCACCTCGTCGAGGATGTGCTGCAGCCTGTTCCAGAGTCGGCCCGCACCACAAAACTCTCCGGGCAGTTCTGGATCTGGGCAGGGGCCAACGTTGCCCCCATCAACTGGATCCTTGGCGCCCTCGGCATCAACATGGGCCTCGGCCTCGCAGACACCATGACCGTACTGGTCCTTGGCAATATCATCGGCATGGTCGGATTCGGTTTCTTCGTGCTCCTCGGCCAGAAGACCGGGGCGACCGGCATGCTGCTGGCCCGCGGCGCCTTCGGCCGTCGCGGCGCCTACATCCCAGCCGCCATCCAGGCGATCGTCGCCGTCGGCTGGTCCGCAGTAAACACCTGGGTCATCCTCGACCTGGTCATGGCCCTCTTCGGGATGATCGGCTGGGTGGACCCCGCACAGGAAAACCTGGCATGGAAGATCTGCGTCGCGGCAGTCATCATGAGCATCCAAGTGGCCATCTGCTACCGCGGCTACGGCGCGATCGCCAAATTCGAGCGCATCACCATGCCACCGACCCTCCTGGTCCTCGTGGCAATGTCCATCGTGGCCTGGACCCAGCTGCCCATCGACTGGAGCTACGCAGGCCCTGCCGGCGCCGTTCTCAGCGGCGGAGAGCGCCTCGCCGCAATGTCCGGCATCATGACCGCGATCGGCATCGGATGGGGCATTGGGTGGTTCACCTACGCTCCGGACTACTCCCGCTTCGTATCCAAAGGCATCGCACCGCGCAAGCTCTACCTCACCTCGGTCCTTGGCCAGTTCCTGCCAGTCATCTGGCTCGGCCTCCTTGGTGCAAGCCTGGCGACCATGAACGGCACGGCCGACCCCGGTGAGCTGATCGTGAAGAGTTTCGGAGCCATGGCCATCCCGGTCATCCTGCTCGTAATCCATGGTCCGATCGCCACCAACATCATCAATCTCTATACCTTCGGCGTGGCCACCCAGGCCCTCGACATCAAGATGTCGCGCAAGAAGATCTCGATCATCGTCGGCGGCTTCTCGATGTGCGCCGTGATCCTCTTCCTCTTCGCGGAGGACTTCGCAACCCTCCTGGACAGTTGGGTCATCGCAATCGCTGCCTGGGTCGCCACGTGGGGCGGCATCATGGCAGTCCATTACTTCGTCTTTGAACGCCGGCACAAGAACTTTGAATATCTGTTCCTGAACCCGCGCGACAGCCGGCTAAAGGCCGTCAACCCGCGTGCGCTCGTCGCGTTCGCAGCAGGCCTGGTCATGACATGGCTGTTCATGTACGGTGCCCTGCCGATCTTCCAGGGCCCCATTGCCACGGCCATGGGCGGCGTGGACCTCTCCTGGCTGGCCGGCTCGCTCACCTCGGGGGCGCTGTACTTCGCCCTCGCCTATCCCCGGTTCCGTAACCGCGTCCACCAGGGCGTGCCGCTCGGCATCAAGGAAGGAATCGACGACCAGGAGTACCTGGATGCGCACGGTGACGCGACCGTTGGTGACACAGCGGACGACGGCGGGAGGCCGGCGTCGCCCGTCCGGCCGCCCGTCAGCGGGGTCGCCTCCGCAACAAGCAACATCACCACTCCCTGATCCTCACCCCACCTTGGCGGCGGGGTATGAACCCCCGCCGCCCCAATTCCCAGGAGAACCATGCCCAGAAGCGTCTACATGGAAGAACTCGACGCGTTCACCTACCGCGACGCAATCGCTGACGGCGCTCCGATTGTCATTCCAGTCGGCTCGATCGAGCAGCACGGACCACATCTGCCCCTAAACACCGACGTCCTCCTCGCAAAGGCCATGGGCGCGCACCTCGCCGGGGCCGTTGGGGGGCTCGTCGCCGCTCCGATTTTGTACGGGTACAAATCGCAGCAGCGCTCCGGCGGCGGCAACCACCTCGGCGGCACCACGAGCCTGGACGCGGCGACTTTGATCTCGATCGCCCGGACGCTCACCCTCGAATTCGCACGGCATGGCGCACGCCGTCTGGTGTTCCTCAACGGCCACTTCGAGAACTACCAGTTCCTGTACGAAGGGGTTGAGCAGGCCACGACGGAGCTGGCACTGCGTGGCCAGGACGTGGCCGCCATCCTGCTCTCCTACTGGGACTTCGTCGACGAAGGCACCATAGAGGAGATCTACCAGGGCACATTCCCGGGGTGGGACGTTGAGCACGGAGGCGTCCTTGAGACCTCCCTCATGCTCCACCTTCACCCGGAGCTCGTTCGCCTGGAGCGGGTCATGGACGCGCCTGCCGCCCAGCTTCCCCGTTACGACATGCTGCCGGTCCGGGCAGAGCTCACGCCCGAGTCGGGCTGCCTTTCTTCGGCCAAGGCTGCCAGCGAATCCGCTGGACAGCTGTTGCTGGCCCGGACTTCCAAGGCACTCGCAGAGGCGATCGGCCCGGAACTCGCTTCACGGTTGGGCTAACCGTAACCGCTCCCCCTTCAAACCATCCTTCCAACCACACAACATCCTCTGAAAAGGAGACACCCATGTCCGTCGATACAACCGTCACGAACGTCACCGAGCTCGAGCGCCTCAAGGTCCTCCACAACGGAACCAAGGGCAAGCTCACGTTCTCCGATGCCGAGTTCGAGCGCCGCCTGGCCGGCCTGCGCCGCATCATGGCAGCAAAGGAACTCGACGCTGTGGTGCTGACCAGCTACCACGGCATCAAGTACTACTCGGACTTCCTCTACACCACATTCGGCCGCAACTACGCGCTTGTCGTCACCCACAAGGACTCTGTGACCATCACGGCGAACATCGACGCCGGCATGCCGTGGCGAACCTCTTACGGCGAGAACATTGTCTACACCGACTGGCGCCGCGACAACTTCTACTTCGGCATCCAGGAGGCCCTGCGTCAGCGCGGCGTCAAGGCCGCCCGGATTGGCGTCGAGGACGACGCCCTCCCCACGCTGACCCGCGCGAAGATCGCTGCCGCCTTCCCTGACGCAGAGCTCTTCGATGTCTCCCAGGACGCCATGCGCCAACGCATGATCAAGTCCGCAGAGGAGATCGAGGTCATCAAGCACGGCGCCCGCATCGGCGACCTTGGCGGCGAGGCCATCCGCAATGCGATCCGCGAGGGCATCACCGAGTACGAAGTCGCACTCATCGGCACGGAGGCCATGGTCCACGAGATCGCCAGGACCTTCCCGGAGCGCGAAGTCCGCGATACCTGGGTCTGGTTCCAATCCGGCATCAACACTGACGGCGCTCACAACTGGGCTACGACCCGCAAGCTTGAGAAGGGCGACATCCTCTCGCTTAACTGCTTTCCCATGACTTCCGGATACTACACAGCCCTTGAGCGCACGCTGTTCCTCGGCCAGCCGGACGAGCGCTCCCTTGAACTGTGGAACATCAACGTCGAGGTGCACCGCCGCGGCCTCGAGCTCATCAAGCCCGGCGCGGTCTGCAAGGACATCGCCGCCGAACTCAACGAGATTTACATAGCCCACGGCCTGCTGCCCAACCGCACCTTCGGATACGGACACTCCTTCGGCGTCCTCTCGCACTACTACGGCCGCGAGGCAGGCCTGGAACTGCGCGAAGACATCGAAACCGTCCTTGAGCCGGGCATGGTCGTTTCCATGGAACCGATGATCACCGTGGCCGACGGCCTCCCGGGCGCCGGCGGCTACCGCGAGCACGACATCCTGGTGATCGGCGAGGACTCCGTAGAGAACATCACGAAGTTCGGATTCGGTCCCGAGCACAACATCGTCGGAGCCTGATCCCTCGAAACATGCCCCCTTCGCCGCGCGGCGAAGGGGGCGTGTCCCGTGCGGGAGCGCAGCCGATGCCCGGGAGGGCTTCCTCCACCGCGTCCAACGCTTCGCCACTACCCTGGCTGTACAGCCGCCTCGGCTTCTCCCTCCACTATCGGGCCCTCTGGCGCAAAGAACTTCGTCATGGACTGCCGCTGGGCCGTGAACCAGAGGCAGAAGGACTCGAACGGGATTCTCTGCCGTGTCCGCCCTGGGAAGCCGCGGAAAGATACGACCTGCAGTAAACGCGGCGGCCAGGTGGACATGACCTTATAGGAGCCTGTTCGGAAGAGTCCCATTACTGTCTTGTCTGCCGCCCGGGCCGGCGTGCCCTTTTCTCATCGCATGCAAAGGTCAGGGTTTCATCATGGCAAAGGAACTCTGAAAGTCATCGCCGGGATCGACACCCACGCCGGTACCCACCACGTCGCCCTCATCACCGACACCGGCAGGCACCTGGCCGACAGGGAATTCCCTGCCGCGGGGTCCGGCTACCAGGGCATCATCGGGTTCATCGCAGAGTTCGGTCCGGTCCTCGCCGCGGGTGTGGAAGGGGCGGGCAGCTACGGTGCCGAACTCTCACGCGTACTCGTCCGCGAGGGGATTCACGTTGTGGAGGTGATGTGCCCGAACCGGCAGGCCCGCCGGCTGCAGGGAAATCCGAACCGCTCGACGCCTATCAGGCTGCCGAATCGGTATTGTCCTGCCGCGCCGGCGCCACCCCGAAATCCCGGGACGGAGCCGTGGAATCGTTGCGGGTACTGCGCCGAGCGCGCCACCGCAATGCGCGCCCGGGTCGCCGTGATGGCCCAGGTCAAGGCGATCCTGGTGACCGCACCGGAAACGATCCGCGCCAGATACCGGGCCATGAGCAGTCCCGCTTTGATGGCCGCGCTGGAAAAGACCCGGCCCGCCGGACCGGCCTCCGAGCCACTCACCAGCACCGCGACTGTGCTCAAACGCCTCGCCGTCCGCTACCGGCACCAGGAACTGGCACTGATCGACGCCGAACTCGACGCCATCCTCGCCCTCCACGCACCGATGCTCCGCGATCTACAGGGCGTGGGCACCGACGTCGCCAGCCAGCTCCTCGTAACGGTGGGAGACAACCCCGAACGCGTGAGCTCCGAAGCGAACTTCGCCGCACTGGTCGGCGTCGCTCCGGTCCCCGCATCATCGGTAAAGACCTCCCGGCACCGGCTCAGCCGCGGCGGCGACCGGCAGGGCAACAAAGCCATCCACCGCGTGGTCCCCGTGCGGATGAGGTACGACAGCAGGACCAGGGCCTATGTGGTCAGGCGACGCCAGGAAGGCAACAGCACCAAGGAAATCATGCGCTGCCTCAAGCGCTACGTCGCCCGGGAAATCTACGACCAACTCCTCCACCCGCAACCGGGACCCGACGCCTGAACACTCCGGACGGTACGCACGACCAAGCAGCTGACCCTTCAGCAAGCCGCCGACGCCCTCCACGTCTGGCCCAACTGCCAGTCCCCTGCAACAGCGCATATGTCGGATCCCGGGTTGGCCCGCGTGCTGCCTGCCTGACCATGGCCACGCAAGCACCGGGGTCAAGGGCGGCCGCATGGCCGTCGCGCAGCGATCGCAGGAGCGACCCTTGAGGCCGGAGCGGCGGCCACGGTGGCCTGCGCGGCCGTGTGGCCCAACAACCGTTGACAACAATTGGAGCATCAATGTCCAAACCCCCTTTAGCCTGACAAAGGCATCCATCCGCCAGGTCTCATCGCTCCAGGAACGAGCCGAACCCAGGATCTTTGACGAAGGATTTTGTCGTCATGTCGTTCTCAGCATTCCTACACATGAAGAGGTGTAGGACAACCACGACCTACCGAACGAACCAGGAAAGGAACGCATAGCCCCAGTACAGAGCCAGCGGAGGGCCCACCAGCCAGGGCTTTGAACCCGCTCCCCCCACAACCAAAGAGGCGACCCGCGGCGCCAGGCACTCCCCGCGGCCAGTGTCAGAGGGACCTGACCAACCAGAATGTACACACGTTAAAGCAAAAACCCCTCTGACGAGGGGGTATGCCGTGCCCGAGGTGGGACTCGAACGAGATTCCGGGCCCTGCAAACACTGGGAAGCGGCGGAAACATGCCAAGTACGGCTCAATCCGCCCGATGTACAACCCAGTCCGGGGCGGAAAGTGTGGACATTGTCCACACCTCGTTTTTTGCTCAGACGATACTTCGCTCGATCGACTCACACGAAGGGGCGCTCAAAATCTGCCCCCGGAAATCGACGGGCTGCTTCCTTTGCAGCTTCGCTGCTGGATGAGGTTTTCACACCGCGCGTGACCAGCGGTCAGGAGAAGCCCCTGACCTCCAGGGGTTTTTCGACGCACTGCTGGTACTGCCGGTGTGACTAAGGACCGATAGCTAGGGTATGAGAATGCCTTTCCCTTGGAGTCGGCCCTCTTCAAGTTCCTGATGCGCGCGGCACGCGTCTGATAGGGGGTATTGAGTGCTTACCAGGACTTTGAGTGCATTGCTCCCAGCAGCAGTGAAGATCTCCGATGAGCGCCAGCGCCGCTCGACGGCATTTTGCAAGAACGATGCCATGGATGGGCGCATGAGGGTGATTGACTTACCGGCTATCGTTCCTTGCAGGTCGACAGGAGGGACGGGACCCGAGTGTTGGCCAAATGACACCAAGGTGCCGCGAACGGTGAGCGAGGCAATTGACTCAGCAAAGGTCTGCCTACCGACGCAGTCGTACACAACATCGACCCCGCGGCCATCGGTAAGGTTCCGGACGTCCGTGTTGAAGTCGGCGCGACGGAGATTTTGATCAGCTCCAGCCTGCAGAGCGAGGACTTCCCGCTCGTCCGTCGGCGCAGTAGTTATGACCCGGGCGCCCTTGGCCTTTAGTAGCTGGATAAGGAGCAAGCCCATTTCGTCTCCGCCTGTGTTGATCAGGGCCGTGTGGTGGTCGCCGACAGCAAACGAGGAATTAATCAAGTAGTGGGCAGTCAGCCCTTGGAAAGTTAATGCGGCCGCGGTGACATCGTCGATGTCACCTGGTATCGGCAAAGCTCTTTCCGCGTCGACCAGGACGTATTCCCCATAGCAGCCGACACTTTCTGCTGTGGCTATGCGATCGCCTTCGTTGAATTCCTCAGCCCCTTCCGCTGCTTCTACAACAGTGCCTGAGGCTTCCGTGCCGGGTATGTAGGGATAAATTGTCTGGCGCGTGCCTCTTCGTTCAAGGGCGTCTCTGAAGTTGATCCCAGCAGCGGCCACCCGCACCAGCAACTGCCCCCGCTGAGGGACAGGACGTGGAACCGTTAGATAGTTCAATACTTCGGGCCCGCCGGCGCGGGTGGCAACGATTGCGTGTGGCATAGCGTCCTTGGTAGGGGTTTCAGTTGGTTTCGGCCGCCTGCAGGTTCAATGCCACGTCGACGATCATGTCTTCCTGTCCTCCTACATAGCCGGCTTTGCCCACTTCCTGGAGGATCTGCCAGGCCGGCACCCCGTAGCGTTCTGCTGCCCGCTCTGCATGGATAAGGAATGAGGAATAGACCCCGGCGTAGCCTTGCATGATTGAAGCACGGTCCATGACGGGCATGCGGGTGATGATGGGTTTCACAATGTCTTCCGCTGCGGCCATCAGACCCTGGGTGTCTACGCCCGTCGAGATATCGAGCCGATCGAATGCTGCAGCAAGTACTTCCGTGGGCGAATTGCCTGCCCCTGCTCCCAAGGCAACAAGAGTGCCGTCGATCTGCCGCGCACCGGCGCGTACAGCGAAGACCGAATTGGCGACGCCGAAGCTCAGGTTTTGGTGGCCATGGAACCCTACCTGCGCATCGGCACCGAGTTCGGTCACCAGGGCCGCGACCCGATCCGCGACATCTTCAAGAATCAGGGCACCGGCAGAGTCGACGACGTAGACACACTGACATCCGGAATCCGCCATAATGCGGGCTTGCTTGGCGAGTTCCTCAGGGCTGGCGCGATGGGAGAGCATGAGGAACCCTACGGTTTCCATGCCTAAATCCCGTGCGTGGGAGAAGTGTTGCGTGGAGATGTCTGCTTCGGTGCAGTGGGTCGCGATCCGCGCAACTGTTGCGCCGACGTCGTATGCCTGGTTGAGGTCGTGAATGGTGCCGAGGCCCGGAAGCATGAGCACGGCTATCCTGGCGCGTTTGGCTTCATCGACGGCGGCCTTGATGAGTTGCAGTTCCGGCGTCAGGGAAAACCCGTAGTTGAAGGACGAGCCACCCAGGCCGTCTCCGTGGGTCACTTCGATCACTTCGACGTGGGCATCGTCGAGGGCCCGCACTACGCTTCTTACGTGCGCTTCGGTGAATCGGTGACTCATTGCGTGGGAACCATCACGCAGGGTGGTATCTGTCAGGCGGATGCTGGAACCGCTGTTTTCGGTAGTGGTCATGATTGGCTCCTGGTGTTCTCGGTGGAGGCTGTGACGAGCTCAGACTCGTCCATTTTCTCGGCAAGCAAGTCTGCAGTGCGGGTTGCTGCCGCGGTGATAATGTCCAGGTTGCCGGCATATTCGGGAAGGTAGTCCGCGGCACCTTTGACCTGGACCCACACGCCGACTCTTCCGGCGCCGTTCCAATCTTCGCGGGCGCTATCGAACTGTGGTTCGATTCGCAGTTCGTATCCGGGAACGTATTCGCGTGTTTTTTCGACAGCCTCGTTGATCGCAGCCCGGATCCGCTCCTGGGTTGGACCCGGTTCGGCCGCTTCTGCCGGTATGGCGCAGTAGATGGTGTTCCTCATGATCATGGGCGGTTCTACAGGGTTGATGATGATGATTGCCTTGCCTTGCTTGGCACCACCGACGAGCTGGAGCGCCTCTGCGGTAGTTTCAGTGAACTCATCGACGTTGGCCCGTGTGCCAGGGCCGGCAGACTTCGATGCTATGGATGCCACGATTTCCGCGTAATCCACTGGGACTACCGACGAGATCGCGGCAACGATCGGCGTCGTCGCCTGGCCGGCGCAGGTAATCATGTTGACGTTCATGGTGTCGGTGATGGATTCCAAATTGACTACCGGAGCGACGTAAGGACCCACCGCGGCAGGGGTGAGGTCGATGGCCCGGATGCCCGCCTCTCGGTACTTCGGGGCATTCGCGGCGTGGGCTTTAGCGGAAGTACATTCGAACACGAAGTCCGGTTTGTCCTCCTGCGCCAGCAGCCACTCGACGCCTTCTGAAGAGACTGTCACGCCGAGGCGGGCTGCGCGGGCAAGGCCGTCAGAGTTGGGGTCGATGCCGATCATGTATTTGACTTCGACGTTTTTCGAGCGACGCATGATCTTGAACATCAAGTCGGTCCCGATGTTGCCTGAACCGACAATTGCGGCGGTCTTCTTGGCCATGTGGGTTTCCTTTGATTGGTAGCCGTTGTTATGCGTGGGCTAGGTGAAGTGGATTGTCAGGGATCCAAGGTCGCCGAAGTCTGCGGTCGCGCTGCTGTCAGCAACCACCGGAAGGGCCTTGGTGAATGATCCCGGGAGGACAAGGTGTCCGGCTTCCACGGCAACGCCTTGTTCTCCCAAAATGTTGGCCAACCAAACCAGCGCCAGGATCGGGTCACCCATGACAGCCTGGCCAGTACCGGTTTCCACCGGATGGTCGTCAATGCGCAGGGTGCATTCGACCTGTTTGAGTTCGTCGACGCGGATATCCAGCGGCGTTCGGCCGACTGCGATGGCGCCGCAGGAAGCATTGTCCGCCACGGTGTCCACCAATCGGATATTCCAGTCAGCGATGCGTGAATCGATGATTTCGATCGCAGGGTAGACGGCTTCCACGGCATCAACTGCTTGCTGGTAGGTGACGCCGGGGCCCTGAAGTGCATCTTTGAGCAGGAAGCCGAATTCTGGCTCAACTTTTGGAGAGATGAAACTGTCGCTGGGGATTTGTGCTCCGTCGTGATGGACCATGTCTTCGAAGAAGAAACCGAAGTCGGGCGAGTCGACGCCAAGTTGTGCTTGCATGGCTTGGGAGGTCAAGCCGACTTTCCTTCCGGCGAGGATCCGACCGGCTGCCTGGTGTTGCTTCAATTGATCGGCCTGAACCTCGTACGCATCCTGGATGGTCATGGCGGCCAGCCGATCACGCAAGGGTGGCACAGGGGCTCGGGTAACTGTGGCGGTAAGCAGCTCTTGGGCGAAGCCCTGCAGGACCTCTTCCCGCCGCTGTCCGGTCTTGGTGGTTATATGCATTGTTGTTCCTATCAGCGCGTGAAGACTTGCCGGTTTGTCGTTGTTGGCAGCTGGAGGTTCCATGGACGGTCCTCGACTGGCTTATCTATGGCCCGTGGGGCTCAATGCCGGCGTGGATAGCTTGTGCGGCTGCGATTCCCTGTCCCATTGGGCTGCTGCAGTGCCCTCTTCTCTCAGCACGGTCTTCCGCACTTTGCCGTTTTCGGTTTTCGGGAGGTCCTGAACGATGCGTATGAAGCGCGGGATCGCGTACTTCGCAAGCCGAGGCTCGCAAAAGGCTTCGATGTCGCTGAACTCCAGGGATTCCTTGGTGATGATTGCAGCCATGACTTCGTCTTCACCGAGTTCGGAGTCCACGGCGTAGACTGCGGCTTCGCTGATCAAAGGGTGTTCGAGAAGGACGTGTTCTACTTCGGCTGAGGAAATGTTCTCGCCCCTGCGGCGGATGACGTCCTTGATCCTGTCCACGAACCGCATCCAGCCGTCTGCTTCCACCACGACGCGGTCCCCCGTATGGAACCAGAGGTCCTTCCAAGCCGCGACGGTGGCTTCGGGCATCCGATAGTAGCCAGTGGCGAAGGCATGGGGTTGGTCGCTGCGCAGCAGCAGCTCACCTGGTTGTCCGGCGGGAACTTCCAACCCGTGCTCGTCGACGACACGGGCACTGAAACCGGGCTGCACTCTTCCCATGTAGCCGGGCCTTTGCTCGCTACGGCTGGAGGCCACGATTGAGTTGGTTTCAGTTGAACCGTAGCCGTCCATCAGGGTGATCCCGAACCGATCGCGGAAAGATGCCAACAACCCGGCAGGTGTTGCCGGCGCGAGCGCGGCGACCACTCCGTGCGCCCGGTCCAGTGGAGTAGGTGGTTTGCTGGCGAGGATGCTCACCATGGCGCCGAGCAGATACGTGAATGTCGCGCCTGCGCTGTGAACATCCGACCAGAACCGCGAGGCCGAGAATCGGGGTCCCAGGACGTATTCGGCACCGCTGACCAATGCCTGGCTGAACGCGTTCAGGGCGTTTGTATGGAAAAGCGGCAAACAGGTGTACAGAACGTCTGCCTCTGTGATTTCAAGCTGACGAGAGACATTTACGCCCCACCAGTAAAACTGCCCATGCGGGCATTGAACGCCTTTGGACACTCCGGTGGTACCGGATGTGTAAAGGATCGCTGCCGTGTCCCCGGGTAGTACGGGCGCAGGCTCAGCAGTGGATGTTGTCTCGGGCAAGCCTGTGACAGGGTAGCGACTATCAAGCGCTGAAGCTGCCTCATCAAACAGCCAAATCTGGCGCAATGCAGGAAGGTCCGGGAGCCTATCCACATGTTCAAGCAGCGCCGACTCCGTAACAAGGAGTGATGACTCGGAATTGGCAAGGATGTGATGAAGCTGCTCTCCTCGTGCGGCCGTATTGATGGGAACAGCAATTGCTCCCACCCATGCGCACCCCAGGATGAGATCAAGAAGTTCGATGCGGTTGCTGGACATCAGTGCGACACGATCACCCGGGCGAATATCGTGCTTCAACAGCACTCCCCCGGCCAAGGCCACAGCTTCGAGCATTTGCCGACCATCGCGTCTAACGGAACCGCAGCGCAAAAGCGGCGCGTCCGGGTGTTCTTGTGCCCGGTCCATCAACAGGCCGGGAACCGTCATGGAGGCGGCACCTGAACCTGCACGGTAGGTATCTTCGGACATGGTTCTCCTAAATTTAATATCTCTGGAAAGGTACGTAGCCAGCCAGGGCCGTCTCTTGGCTGTCCGTATTGGTGAGGCTGATACGGTCGCCCGCCCTGGCTGTCCCCCCAAGAATCCGGGCAATGAATTGAAGGTCCTCCGGGCAGACGATGGTGGCTGTTTGCTGCCCGTTGGAGAGCAGTGTGACATTTTCAACCACTCCAAAATCGATGTCATCTTCGATGAAGGAGGTGTCGGAGCAGTTGGAGCAGATGAGCCGGAACGGGAAGTAGGCAGCCCGGCAATTGGCGCATCTTTGGAATACGGCACTCATTCGGCGGCCTCCAACACTGTCATGTTTGCGCAGGCGCCGTAGCGGTACAACACCATGCCGTAACCGCTTACTGCGGCAAGTCTCGCTTGCACCTGCCTGTCTCCTCCTTGACCCCGCAACTGCCGTGTGGCCTCCACCAGGCCATGCATTCCGCCAGCTGATCCCGCCTGACCGGCGGAGAGCTGCCCTCCTGAAGTGTTGAGGGCGAGTTCCCTGGATTGAATCCGGGCCCGGATAAAGTCCGGGATGTCCGCGCCATCAATAATTGCTCCCATGTCCGCGAGCTGCGCGACGACCATGGCGGGATAGTCGTCGTAGACACTAATGACATCCATATCCTGCGGAGAGACACCTGCCCTCTCCCACGCCAACGGTGCGCACATCCGCAGACCGGTGACCAGACCGTCACCCTTCTGGTGGTCCGAATTATAGGACGCAGTGGTTGAAAGAACTCTCGCCCGGCGGCGCCCCCTTGCTCTTTCATCTGCAACCAGCACAATCGCATCGGCACCGGTAACGGGGGGTACACAGTCAAATCGGCCCAGGGGCGTTGCGACCATCGGTGCATCGAGGTACTGCTCAAGCGTCAGGGGCGCTCGATAGACCGCCCCTGGGTTCAGGGCCGCCCACTGCCGCTGGGCCACGGCAATGCGTCCATAGTCCTCCCGAGTCAGACCAAACTTCTCCATCTGGCGGGTAGTCAGCATGGCAAAAAGCGCGTTGGGACCTGACATCGGCAACGGGGTCAAATGGTCAGCCGTGGCCCGGTTGTACTTCGCAACGAGGTTGGCGAAGGCACCATGGTCCATGAGATCGCCCGCAGCGAGTACAACAACCGAGGCATCGCCCGCTTCGATGGCGTGGACTGCGTGCTGCAGCATGTTCCCGGCGCTGGCACCACCGTTGGTATCTTGCATGAGCCACGTCAGCTTCAGACCCATCCTCCATGCGAGGTCGATAGCGTGGTCTGGGTCCAAGGTAAAGCTTGATACTGCGAAACCGTCGACGTCGTTGGGGGGAAGCCCGGCATCTTTGAGCGCGCGGCTCACCGCGTCAACGAGTGTGCCCGATGTTGTGGTCCCCGGTTGTGGATGCCGCGTGTACGGAGATTCGCCGGCGCCGATGATGGATACTGCCATGTCTGGTTCTCTTCTGTTCAGTTGGGTGGAGCCCACGGAGTGCCACAGTGGGGGCTCCACCGGGAATGGACGAGGCTAGCGGCGGCCGACTCTAATGTCGTCGATGTGCTTCTGGGTATCCGTAGGGGATGTTCGGTGCTGGCCCACGTTCCTGGAAAAGGCCAACGCAATCAGTGTGATGGCAGCTAGGCCGATCGCGTACAGGGCAACCGGCGTTGAGCTGTTGTAGGTCAGCAGGAGTGCGGTAGCGATGAATGGTGCCAGTCCGCCGGCAAAAACAGCTGCTACTTCGTGGCCCAGTGCCATTCCTGAATAGCGGACTTCGGGGCTGAACAGTTCGTGGAAGAAGGCGGGCTGGGCCCCGATCATCGCGGCGTGGCAAATTCCGTTTCCGATGAAGTAGGCGAGAACAATAAGGCCTGGCGAGTTCGAATCGATGAGCCAGAAGAAGGGGAAGGCCATGAGTGCCAGTGCGGTGGCCCCAATTGCGTAGACTTTTCGGCGGCCGATCTTGTCGGATAGATGCCCAAAGAAAATGATGGTGCAGAACGCAAACAGCATCGAGAGCATGACGCCCAACAGCAGCGTTCCCCGTTCGACTCCCACATGCACACCGTAAACAAGGGAGAATGACAGCAGCAGATAGGAGCCACCGTTTTCTGCCATCCGGAGACCCATGGCGACCAGGATTTCCTTGGGGTGTGTCCGCAGTGCCGCCAGTACCGGCAACGCCGCCCGTTCGCCGTCGTTCTTGACCTGTTCGAATTCTTTGGTCTCCGGCAAGCGGAACCGGATGTACATTCCCACGCCGAACAACAGGATGCTCAAGAGGAACGGCAAGCGCCAGCCCCACGCCAGGAATTGTTCCTCTGGAAGTAGCTGGGCGAGATAGAAAGCTGCCGAGGCGAGGACAAATCCGAGGGTAACGCCGCCCTGGCTGAAGGCCGAAAACAAGCCGCGGCGCTTATCCGATGAGTTTTCGCTGATGATCAGAACGCCGCCGCCCCACTCACCGCCGGCAGCGATGCCTTGGAGAACGCGCAGAACGACCAGCAATATGGGGGCCCAGATGCCTACCTGCTGGTACGTGGGCAGCAGGCCCATCAGGAAGGTGGCGATACCCATGATGGTCAGGGTCAACACCAGGGCCGTTTTCCGGCTCACCCGATCACCGATGTGACCGAAGAGAATCCCGCCAAAAGGACGGGCAGCGAACCCAACCGCGAAGCCTACGAAGGCTCCCAAAGTACCAACAAGCGGGTCAGTGCCGGCCGGGAAGAACAGTTTTCCGAATACGATGGCAGCCGCCGTCGCATAGAGGAAGAAGTCGTACCATTCGAGCGAATTCCCGATGAGGGATGCAACGATATAGCGCTTAATTCCATGGCTTTTGGCGTCGCTGGCGCCTGGGGCTTTTTGTGACATGAGCGTCTCCTGGGAGAAAGGGGGGTTAGGGGCGAAGATCCACGACAGCGGGGATCCTTCGGGTCAGCCATCAAGCACTGGCCGGTGTTTCGTTGAAGGTCCGGACGTCAGCGTCGACGTCCATCCCGAGAAATTTTTGTGCGTTACTGCTCAGGATTTGACTCTGTTGTTCTTGAGTCAAGAAGGCAGACTTTCTGATGAGGTTTCCCGCGGGCCTTTCGCCCAAGGGGTAGGGGAAATCGGATCCCAGCATGATGTGCTCGCTTCCCATGACGTCGGTAAGTAGCCGCAAGGAGGCGTCATTGAAAACTACTGAGTCCACGCTGAACCGGTTCAGGTAGTGAGATGGTGGGAACTCGGATGTGGCGATGAGGTCCGGACGCTGGTGCCAGGCATTGTCCATGCGCCCTACCCAGTAGGGAAAGGAGCCACCTCCATGTGCAAAGCACAGGCGTAGGTGGGCGGGCAGTCTGTCGAAGCCCCCTCCGAGGATGAGCGACAGTATGGACAAGTGTGTTTCCCCGGGCATGCCCACTAACCAGCGTGCCATCCATCGATCGAGCCGGGGTGAAGTGGGCATGTCCCAAGGGTGCACAAAAACGGCGGCATTCCGGTCTGCGCAGTGTTGCAGGAAGGTGATGATGCCTTCATCGTCCAGGTCACGGTCGCCCACGTGGTTGCCGATTTCAACGCCTACGTGGCCGTTCTCCAGTGACCGGTCAAGTTCACGGCACGCAGCATCCGTGTCCTGCAGCGGCACCTGGCAGAAAGGGATGAGGCGTTGGGGTGCTGGATCACAGACCTCCAACGCCAGATCATTGAAGATCCGGCTCACTTTGACCGCTTCTTTTGGATCGCGGGCGTAGGAGAAGAACACTGGGGTAGGTGAGACAACCTGTACGTCCACACCGTCCGCATCCATGGCGGCGAGCCGCTCTTCGGCGGCCCAGGCGTTAGAGCGGAGGGGCCGGAATTCAGCGGAGCCCAGCATGAGCATCGCTTCCCGTTCCGAATCGCTGCGAAGCCACGGCCAAGGCCCGTTTGCGCCAGTTTCCTGGGCAAGGTCGGGCCACCCGTTCGGCACGTAGTGGGTGTGGATGTCGATGGTTGGTGAAAGGTTGGTCACAGGGATCTTTTCCTTAGATGCGTTTTCCGGAGGGGTTGCTTAGCCCCGGCCGGGGTGGACAGCCCCGCAGTTCTTGCACGTGCGCGCGGAAGCGTCGCTGGCGTAGAACTTCTCGAATACGGGCGGCAGGTCTTCCACGATGTCCCGGACCTGGAGTTCGACCTCGTGAATGAGGTCGGAACACTCAAGGCAGTACCACTGGAACTTCTCCGTGGTTCCTTCCTCCCGGATGCGCTCGATCACGATGCCGATGGACCCGGCTTCGGGTCGCTGGGGTGAGTGGGGGATGTTGCCCGAGAGCAGCCACATCTCGCCCTCCCGGACGTCTACCCTCTTGATGCCTTCGTCGGTGACGACGTTGACATGCATGTTGCCCTTTACTTGGTAGAACCACTCCTCGTAGGGATCGACGTGGAAATCTGTGCGCTGGTTCGGGCCGCCGACCACCTGGACGATGAAGTCATCGACCTGGGTCCACATTGCTTTGTTGTTTACCGGCGGCTTCAGTGAGGCCTCGTTTTCGGCCAGCCACTGCTGGAAGTTGAAAACGGGAAGGATGCTTGTTTTGTTGGTGCTTGTGGTCATTGTCCTGCTCCTTGTTGTTCCAGTTGTTGTGTTGGTGTTGTCGGCGGTTGCCTCCTGTGGGCTATCGCCTGGATTTCGATGAGAAGGTGTGGATGTGGAAGTTGATGGACAGCGACGGTGGTGCGGGCCGGCCCGTGCTCGTCGAAATACTGTCCGTACACTTCGTTGTAGCCGCCAAAGTCATTCATGTTGACGAGGAAAGCAGTGACTTGAACGACGTCGTCGAGAGAGGCGCCGACGCTCTGGAGAATGCGTCCAATGTTCTCGATGACCGCTTGGGTCTGCGCACGAATGTCGAGGTTCGTGGTGCCCAGTTCGTCTGCTTCAACACCAACGAAGGTGTTGTCCGGTCGTCTGCTGCTTGTCCCGGAAACGTAGATCACGTCACCGGCAGTCTTGACGTGGGGAAAGCGGCCACGGGGCTTTGCCATGTCCCCTACAAGTTTTGCCCCGCTCATGCGTCAGCTCCTGCCGTCTCCAGTTCAACGCTGCCGATGCCGGCGACGATGGCCGTGATGGTGGACCCTGGTGAGAGCGGAACGGCAGCAGTAGCTGCGCCTGCCAGCAGTACTGCACCGGCCGGGAGGCCGGCTCCGTGGCGGCGGTACATCCGGGCAAACTCCCGCAGTGCGTTCAGGGGGTCACCGAGGATAGCCGAAGTGGTCCCTGTTTCGGTGATGGATCCGTCGACAAGCAGTGTTACCGTCCGGCCGGCAAGATCGTCCGTAAAGGTAGCCCACTCGCCCAGGACGTAGCGACTGGCCGAGGTATTGTCAGCAACGACGTCAGCGAGACTGAACGAGAAGTTGAGATAGCGCGAATCGATGATCTCAAGCGCGGGTGCCACTGCGTCCACGCTTGCAATGATCTGCTCCTCCGATGCATCTGGCGGGACGGCCTGGCCGAAGCGGAAGGCGACTTCGGGCTCAACGCGTGGGTGAACGGACCCGTCAAGCCGAAGCCGGTCGCCGTTGTGCACTTCCATGGTCGAGGTGAGGAATCCAACGATTACTTCCTTCACGCCCATCTGCGCCATCTTCGCCTCGCTGGTGAACCCCAGCTTCGCGCCCGTAAGGTGCTCTCCCCGCGCCAAGCGAAGGTCCCGCAATTCGGTCTGTACCTCATAGGCAGCGTCAAGCGACAGCACGTCGCCGAATTGATTTATGGCGATACCTTTACGTTCGGCCTGATCGAGTCTGCGCGCTATCTCGCTGATTGGTGGGGCTGGGTGGGTTGCGGTCATCGTGTTGCCTCGCTCAGGTTTACGCACACGTTGGTGGGTTGGGTGTAAAAGTGGAGGGAGTGGGTTCCGCCTTCGCGGCCGATACCGGACAGACCGGCTCCGCCGAAGGGTGAGCGCAGGTCGCGTAGGAACCAGGTGTTGACCCATGTAATTCCGGTGTTCATGCGGCCAGCAACCCGGTGTCCTCTCTCCAGATTGGTGGTCCAAACAGAAGCAGCCAGGCCGTACTTTGTGTCGTTGGCCAGGCGCACGGCCTCTTCCTCGTCGTCGAAGGGAATCAGGCCCGCGACGGGGCCGAAGACTTCTTCGCGCATCACGGGTGCGTCGTGGCTGAGCCCGGTCCAGAGTGTCGGTTCAATCCAAGCGCCACCGCTGAGTTCGTGGCCCAGATTGGGGATCCCACCGCCCACAATTGCCTCACCGCCTAGCTGCTTAGCGCGTTCGAGGTATGAGAGAACTTTTTGCCTGTGAGTAAGGGAGATCAGTGGTCCGGTGGTGGTCCGGGGATCCATGGGCTGACCGAGCGTCAGGCCTCTGGCGCGCTCAGAAAGTCCAGCTACGACATCGTCAAAGATGGGACGCTGGATGTAGACCCGCTCGGTGCAGAGGCAGACTTGCCCGGTGTTGGTGAAGATCGACCGGGTGAGCCCGTCCACAGCAGCTTCGAGGTCCGCGTCTGCGAAAACAAGTGCAGCATTCTTACCGCCGAGTTCAAAAGAGACCGGGCGGACGTTGGACGCCGCCGCGTGCATGATGGCCGAACCTGTGGACGACTCCCCTGTAAAGGTGATTCCGTCGATGCCTTCATGCGTGGTGAGGAATTCGCCAGCCGATCCTGGACCAAAGCCGTGGACCAGGTTGAACACACCATCGGGTACGCCGGCCTCGGCCATGATCTCAGCCAGGAGGGTCGCGGACGACGGCGTTTCCTCCGATGGCTTGACGATCACCACGTTGCCGCAGGCGATTGCGGGAGCCACTTTCCAGGTCAACAGCAACAGAGGCAGGTTCCACGGCACTACTACGGCGACTACGCCCAGCGGCCGGCGCAAAGCGTAGTTCAGGGCCCGTCGGCCGTCGGGAAGTTCGGTGAGGAAGGAGTCCAGGCCTTCGGCGGCGATGATGTCTGCAAACGCGCGGAAGTTGGCTGCTGCACGGGCTACGTCGAGGTCCCTGGCAAGTGCTTCCGGTTTGCCGGTATCGGCGATTTCGGCGGCGAGCAGATCGTCGAATCGTGCTTCGATGCGATCCGCGATACGCCGCAGCAGGGCTGCGCGTTCATTGACTGTGGAACTCCCCCAGCGGCCTTGCAGTGCGCTCCGACCGGCCTTAACCGCCATGTCAATAGTGCCGCGGTCGGCCTCGGCAACGTGGGCGACAACGCTGCCATCGACGGGGCTGATCTTTTCAAAAGTCTTGTCGGCGGCGTCAAGGAAGGCTCCGCCGACGAAGTTACGCAGAGTAGGAATCGCCATGATGGGTGCTTCTCCCGGTTCGTCGGTGTGGGTTGTATCACCAGTCTGCTGGACGCAAACCATGTCCGTCGAATGCCTTTTCGGGTGCAAGCCATGTCCATATGGGCATATCATCATCGGCATGGACATCAGAACCTTACTGAATGGCCCCCTGAAGATCCGTCATCTGGTCTTGGTCTTAGCTATCGCCGATCACGGGACAATCGTCAGCGCGGCCAGGCACCTGTACATCACGCAGCCCGCGGTCAGCCGCGGTTTGCGCGAAGTTGAGGATGCCCTCGGGGCGCCTCTTTTCGAAAGGGGCGCCCGCGGGGTCCGCCCCACACCATTTGCCGAAGTCTTCATCAGTCACGCACGGGCAGTGGTCGGCCACCTCCAGCAAGCGACCCAGCACATAGCAGAGCTGGCGGACGCCAGCGCCGGCTCAGTGACCATCGGCACGTATGTCGCAGGAGGCAACCTGCTGCTGCCCAAAGCGATTGCGCGGCTAAAGCAACAAAGGCCACATGTCAGCGTCCACGTCCACGAAGCAACTCCTGATCGATTGACCAACGGACTGGTCGCGGGAGAAATCGACATAGTCGTTGGGCGCCTTACCCCGCATCCTGACGTTCCTGAATTGCAGCAGGCGGCGCTGTACCATGAGCCCTTCGAGGTCGTGGCACGACATGGTCATCCTGTTTTTGAGCGGGGCGAGACCGCCTTGAACCAATTACGGAACTACCCGTGGGTCATGCCTGTAGCGCAGACGGCACTGCGCGGGGAACTCGAGAGCGCCTTTGCCCGTGAACGCCTGGACCTTCCCGAACAACAAGTAGATTGCTCCTCTACCATGACGCTTCGTGCCATCGTCGCCGAAACGGACTTTCTTGCGCTCCAGCCGCGCACTATCGGCACCGCCGATCCCCTGCTTCGCATTGTCGGAGCGAGAATCAAAGGCATCAGTCAAACGGTTGGCGTGACCACTTTGCAGGACAGGCTGCCGAGCCCGGCAGTGGTGTTGATGCTGCGCTGTTTTGAACAAGTAGCTGTCGAAATCCGGAAGACCCTTTCGGCTTCCTGATGGCGTGACCTCATCCGCAGCTATGCCTTATTCAGGCTCCCTGACTGAAATAGGCATTAGCCAGACGAGCCCGTCGCAGGCAGCATTTTCGTATAGAGCTTCCAGCAACCAGAACCAGAGGTACCAATCAGATGCGTGTTTTTGAAAAAGTGGCCGAAACGCTGATAGGGCTTGGCGTTCGCCAAGTCTTTGGTGTTGTCGGCAGCGGCAACTATGACGTGACCAAGGCCCTCATTGCCGGCGGCGCCACGTACGTGGCGGCGCGTCACGAGGGTGGAGCCGCGTCTATGGCGGACGCCTTTGGACGAGTAGGCAGCTCAGTCCCTGTAATCTCCTTGCACCAGGGATGCGGGCTGACAAATGCCATTACCGGCATCGCGGAAGCCGCGAAATCCGGCACACCAATGCTGATTCTCGCCGCCGAAGTTGCGTCTTCGGCTATTCATTCCAATTTCCGCATCGAGCAGAGCCATCTGGTTGAATCCGTTGGAGCCGCCAGCTTCCGTATCTCCAGGGAGACTGCCGCCCGGGACGTTGCCCTTGCTTACAGGACGGCAGTGACGCGCCGCATTCCTGTGCTGATCAATCTCCCCTTGGACATCCAAAACTCCGAAACCACTGAGGAGTTTGCTGCCTCAGCTGCCAGCGGGGCCTCCCTTTCAACGGTGACCGCACCAGTTGCCGAAGACATCAGCCACCTAGCCGACCTCATCGAGCGGTCGAATCGTCCCGTCATCATCGCCGGCCGCGGGGGGCGCGGTGCCGGACCTCAGCTCCGCGAACTTGCGGAGGTTTCGGGAGCCCTTTTGGCAACCTCGGCGGTCGCACGCGGGCTGTTCAATGACGATCCGTTCTATCTGGACATTTCCGGTGGCTTCAGTACACCGCTGGCGGCTCGCACCATCCAGGACTCCGACCTCATCATCTCCTTTGGTTCTGCATTGAACATGTGGACCATGCGCCACGGCGAACTCATTGGCCCGGCCACCACTGTGGTGCAGGTAGACGTTGATCCACTGGCCCCCGGCAAGCACCGGACCGTGGACTTCGGCGTCTTGGGCGACGCAGGGCTTACGGCAGCAGCAACAGCCGTTGAGCTCCGCAGCCGCGGTTTCTCCCGTGTTGGCTACCGAACCGAAGAGATCGCACAAGCCATCAAGTCCGAAGGCCGATGGCAGGACGTCCCTTACGAGGACCTGGGCGACGGAGAGCGCATCGATCCCCGGACCCTCACCATTGCTTTGGACGGGATGCTCGACAAGGAAAGGGTGGTGGCCGTCGATTCGGGCAACTTCCTCGGATATCCCAGTGCCTTCCTTGATATTCCTGACGAGAACGGGCTCGTCTTCAGCCAGGCCTTCCAATGTGTGGGGCTGGGTCTGGCCAGTGCAATCGGGGCAGCATACGCACAGCCGGACAGGCTCCCGGTCCTCGGCACCGGAGACGGCGGCGCCCTGATGGCGGCAGCGGAGATGGAGTCCGTTGTGAGGCTGGGTATCCCGCTGGTGGTCATCGTCTACAACGACTCTGCTTACGGAGCGGAAGTACACCACTTCGGCGAGGACGATGACGCTCTGGGGCTTATTACTTTTCCCGACACCGACTTCGCAGCCATCGCGCGCGGTTACGGCTTTGCAGCTCAGACCGTGCGGAATCCCGAGGATTTGGAGCCAGTGCGTCAGTGGCTCGACGGAAGCCGTGACAAGCCGCTGCTCATCGATGCAAAGACCGTCAGCTTCGCGTCCTGGTGGCTTGAGGAAGCATTCAAGGGCCACTAATGCCGATTAAAGCCACTAAGGAAGGGCACCACATTGAGCACACAGGCATCACACATATGACCAACACAACACCAACGCCGGATGTGCTGGCCAACCTGATTGAAGGCCTTGCCCAGGGAAGCATCCGCGTCATCGACCTGACAACGCCCTTGACCCCTGAAACTCCGGCCCTGCGCTTGCCGGCACCTCTGTCCAACGTCATCGATCTCAGTCTCGAAGAGGTCGCGGCATACGACGAACGCGGACCGATGTGGGCGCACAACAACATTCACGTGGGCGAACATTTTGGCACTCACGTTGACGCGCCCATCCACTGGGTCAGTGGGAGGGAAGGACGGGACATTTCACAACTGCCACCCGAAAGACTCGTCGGCCCCGCCGTTGTGATCGATGCGACCGCTGAAGCCGCTGCAGACCCCGATTTCCTGCTTGAGGTCCGCCACATCAAGGCTTGGGAAGCCCGGTACGGCAAGTTGCCCAAGGGTGCATGGCTGCTTTACCGCACAGGATGGGATGCTTTCGGACACAACGAAGCTCTTTTCCTCAATGCTGACGAATCGGGTCCGCATACACCCGGCGTCTCTGCAGAGTGCGCGCATTGGCTCGCTGAGGGGACCGACATTGCCGGCTTTGGTGTCGAAACCGTTGGGATCGACGCCGGTGCAGGCTTCAGCTTGGAGCCGCCTTTCCCCATGCATCATTTCCTTCTCGGTAACGACAAATACGGGGTCACATCCCTGAAAAACCTGCACCAGTTACCGGCCGCAGGCGCTTTCATCGTCGTCACTCCCCTACCCATCGTGGGCGGAACGGCGAGTCCGGCCCGTGTCCTGGCGTTCATTGAAGAGTCCAGGCACGGAGCAACTGCCAAGGACGGCCCAATCGAAGGAGAATGATCTCTTGATTCATGCGGAAGGCGCCGGCGGGCTTCATGCAAGGGCAATTCGATGATGCTATATCCCGCATCTGAGTGGCACCGCTTGGACGGGGTCCCCGTAGAGATAAGGCAGCGGGGAGCGTTGGTCCGCGCGGGAACGGTGGAAGCCGTAATGCCCGACTCAAGCATGATCTGGATGGCAGCGGACGGGCCTTACGGGCGTGAATTGTTCCAGGCTGCGGACAACTACGAGGTTTGGCTCGAACCAGGCCAGCTCGTCGGCGCCCTCCGATACCGAATGACCGACGACAATCTTTACCCGCCCAGAAGGCGAAAACGGCCCCAGCGGCGTGTCGACCACACCGTTCAAGGATACGTAATGGGTGCGTGAGCCCGAGAGATACCTTTTCGGGCTGAAGCAGGTTCACCTGCGACGGCCCTTTCGCCCCTCAGTGCGGGCTCGCCCCGGCTACGACCCGAACCTGTTGTGCAGCAAGCCCCCTAGAAGGCTGCATATGCAGCGTTTCTTGCCCGTGCTCTCCCCCTGCACATTTTCCACCCGAATTGTCATTGACGGCGCCATTGCGTATGTGACTCTGCCGAGTGATCCCAGCCATGACCACGGAGGACTACCATGACCGAATACAACATCAACGCCCGGGCAGAGAAATTGAAGGCTCTGCATGAGGCACCGGAAATCCTGAGTGTAGTCAACGTATGGGACGCAATCAGCGCCTCGACCGTTGCAGCCCTTCCTGAGACGAAAGCCATTGCCACCGCCGGGCATTCGATTGCGGCCGCGTATGGCTACGCCGATGGAACCATGCCCCTGGATGTCGCGCTGGATGGCGTGAAGAGGATCGTCAACGCGGTTGAAATTCCGGTCACCGCAGATCTCGACGACGGTTACGAAGACCCAGCCGACACTATCCGCCGGGCGATTGGCATCGGCGTCGTGGGCGCCAATGTCGAAGACCGCTTGCGCCCATTTGATGAAGCTGTCGCCCGGGTGAAGGCGATCGTCGACGCCGCCAACGGCGAGGGCATCGCGTTCCAGCTGAACGCACGCACCGACGCCATTGCCAAGGGCGGTCAGCGCCCGATTAAGGACAGCATCGAGGACGCCATTGCTCGTGGTCGCGCCTTCCTGGATGCAGGCGCCGCGTTGGTATTCGTCCCTGGCGCCCTGACACGCGACGTTATTGAGGCGCTCGTCGCAGGCCTCGGACAGGGCAAATTGTCCGTGATTGGCGCCCCCGGAGCGCTTCCCGCAGCCGAGCTCCAAGAACTTGGTGTTGCACGTGTTTCCTATGGTCCCTTTACTCAGCGGGTCGCCTTGCGCGCCCTTCAGGATCTCGCCACCGATCTGTACGGTTCCGGCGTCATCCCCCAGGACACCCCGGCCCTGAACTAAACCAAGTCAACCGGTCCTGCATCACGGGCGGGACCGGTCACGGGCCGGATCGCATCTCGAAAGCGGCCGTTCCTCACGCAAGGGGACAGGCGTCCATGTCCACCGGAGAGCAAAATGGCCTTCATCTGCCCACCCCCGGGCGACATCTCGCGAGTCAATCCTGGACGTCAGGGATGTTCATCCTAAGCGGGATCTATTCCATTCACGCCGTACCAAGCGATATCGGTCAGTTCACGCCTGTGACTGTCAGTTCAGGATCGCGGATTTCCCCCAAGCGGCTGGCGGCATTGCACTCCCGATTGATCAACCCCTCACAAGACAGGCTTTGGACATTCAGCGTTCGTAGCCCACGCATGGTTACAATCTAAAAATTTCACGAAGCAAGGGCACGTGGAAGTTAGGTCGATGTCAGCAAATCTGCGTGATTTGTCCGCTGAAGGTAGTCGATGACAGCATCACGACTCTTTTCCAGGCACACGATTCTGTTCTCCACAACGCGTAGTTCTTGAGCAAGCTCCTCCGCCAGAGCCCGATTGCCCACAGTGGATTGACGTTGGGTTGCTGGAGTTTCGATGTTGAGCACTATTTTGATCATCTTCGTCGACAGGCCGGCCGCTATAAGTGCCCGGACGTGACGGGCATGCTCGATCTGCTCGTCAGAGTACTCGCGGTACCCGTTGGTCGAACGTGACGCATCGATGAGCCCCTGCTGCTCGTAGTAGCGGAGCATCCGAGTTTGGACGCCCAGTTCCTTGGCGACATCACCGATCTTCAACGTGGACATCCTTTCGCTTCGACCATCGACTTGACCTTGACACTAATGTCAAAGTTTACGCTAACTTTCATACCGCCCGCTGATCCGCTCTTACGCGGGTCTCATAGGTCAAGGGAAGAGAGACAACGAGTCTCTCGCATGAAATGGAGGACAGGTGCACCGTCGCGCACATCAGATGTGCACAGCATGAGCGTTCGGGGTATAACGCTCGGACGCTGCGTACGCGTTACGGCGTCGGGCGGTCCGACTCCTCCTCCACCTGAGCAATTGCTGAATAAAGCGTGAATACAAGTAAGGACTCTGCGCTAATGACTAAAGAAATTCCGTCCGCCCGTTCGCGGGACATCCTCATCATCGGAGCGGGAGAACTCGGCATGCCCGTCCTGCGCAACGTGGCACGGCGGGCACGAGACGTGGACGGCTCAACTGTCAGTGTGCTCCTGCGGGCGAGTGCTATCGAATCCGTTGCGCCGGATAAGCAGCGCGACCTCGCCGAGATCCGAAACCTGGGCGTAAGGATTGTCCAGGGCGACCTGGTCAAGAACTCGGTCGATGAACTCGCGACGATCTTCGCGAACTACGACACCGTGATCGGCTGCACGGGCATTACCGCCGGGCTCGACACGCCCATGAAAGTTGCGCAGGCCGCTCTTCAAGCGAAACTCCCGCGATACTTCCCCTGGCAGTTCGGTGTTGACTTCGACGTTATCGGTCGGGGAAGCCCCCAGGACATCTTCGACTCGCAGCTGGACGTACGGGATCTGCTCAGGTCCCAGAACGGAACCGAGTGGGTGATCATCTCCACCGGAATGTTCATGAACTACCTCTTCGAACCAGGCTCCGGGATGGTCGATCTCCCCAGCGACACTGTCAACGCGCTGGGCAGCCTTGATACAGCTGTCACCGTAACGACCCCCGAAGACATCGGTGTCCTCACGGCTGAAATCCTCTTTGCTGAACCTCGCATCCGCAACGAGATCGTCTACCTTGCCGGTGACACCATCACATACGGTGAGTTGGCGCGGACCCTTGAATCCGTGCTTCAGCGCCCGTTCAAGGTTGTGGAATGGACAGTGCCTTTCCTCCTGGACGAGCTGGCCAACGACCCGGATAACATGACACGAAAGTACCGTGCCGTTTTTGCCCAAGGCCGAGGAGTGGCCTGGCCAAAGGACGACACCTTCAACGCGAGGCACTCAATTCCGGTCACCAGCCTGACCGAGTGGATCAAGGACAACATCGCAGCCTGACAGGACAGAGGGACTGGCAGATGCTGCCCCCTTTGCCCCGGGTCTGGGCGGCCCTGACGGGGCGGCCCAGACCCGAGGCAAACAGTTCGCGCGAATTCGCTCAGCTTGCAGGGCCCGTGGAGTCCGAACTTCGGCTGGTTATCTGCCATCCGACTCGCGGAGCGAGTTGTCGCGGCCATCAACTGCACGACCTGAGCTATGTCGACGTCGTGGATTCTTCATACCGATTTGCCCGAAGCGATGTCGTGGCCCTGCAGGGCGGGCCACTGAGCAAGCTCGACCTATTCAGCTTCGAGCGCCCAGGGTCGATGTACTTCAACAGGTATGGCTGCGGGGCAGTTCTGGACGTAGGGCCCCGACGGGGGTTTAGGCGTTGACAATGTCCACGCCGCCTTTGGCGTGACAAAGCACCGGGCTTGCGAGATCCACTGTCGGCCCGTACGTGGACCGGATGATCACCCAAGGTCTCCTTGTCGAAAGCGCCGAAGAGAACCAGGGCACCGGGAGACCTTCAAGAAGGTTGCAGCTGGGCGACAAGGCCGGGGTGGTGGCCGTCGTCGAGCTTGATGTGACCTCTGCGCAAATAGCCGTACTGGACTTGCGGTCGACTATTCTCGGGCGGTCGTGGATATCCATCGCCCAGGACGCAGAGGTGGAGGAAACCACTGCGCGCATTGTTTCCAAGGTGATGGGTACGGTTGACGATGCCGGAAGAAAAGGTGATCTTCGGTGGCTTGTGCTCGGCGTGCCTTCTCCCGTAACCACGGTTCGAAATGTTGCAGAATCCGTTTCCAGATCCGGCTACTGGTGGGATAACTTCCCACTAAGCGCTGCGATTGCACTCCATACAGACGTACCTGTGACCGTGGAAAATGACGCCAACCTAAGGGCGGTCGCCGAGTCTCCGGAAGCTCGCGAAACCGGTCCCATGATCTACGTCCACCTTTCCTCCGGGCTGGGAGCCGGAATCGTGGGGGCCGATGGCGAACTATATCGGGGAGCCGACGGTGTCGCAGGGGATATAGGCCACATGAGGATCGGAAACAGGTCTGGGAAACTGTGCGCCTGCGGACGTAAAGGATGCGTCGGGGAAAGAGTTACCCGACTCTCTGTTCTTAGAGATGTGGGGCTTCTCCATGATCAAGATCAAAGCTCCGGCATGGAAGCACTGAGACTCCGAATTCGACAAAGTGATACCGCCGCGCTGGAACGGATTCGAGAGTATGCATCGCTGACCGGAGAGCTCTTAGCGACCGCTGCCAACTTCTACAATCCCCGGACCGTCATTTTGGGCGGCGAGATGGCATACCTGGGGGACGAGGTTCTGTCGGGAGTCAGGGCTGGCATATATGAACACTCCTTGCCCATCATAAGCCGTGGCCTCTCCGTCAAACTGTCAACACAGCGAGCGGACGGAGCTTTGATCGGGGGCGGCCAGTTAGCCGCCCGGAAAGTATTAAACAAGATCACCGCGGGTCCCTGATTTCGGCGGCCGAAGCTCTTTTTCAAAGCATATCGATGTCGGGATGGCATGATCGTAGGGAGGGTAGGTCGGTATCTGTCTATATCCGAGCTTTCGATACAGAGCCTCAGCTTCCGGCTGCTTACCCCCTGTTTGCAGGATAACGCGGCGGGCGCCTGCACACGCAGCAATCATAGTGCTGGCCTGTCAAACGCCTATGGATAGCTGGAGCTCCCGCAGAACGGGCCCCGTTAGCAACATCCAAAAGCGCCGAGGAGTCAGGACAATGAACGCCCTCACCACCAAAGACCCCGCCGATCTGCTCAGCTTCATCGGCCATACCCTGGGCTTCTGGCCCCAAGAGAGCCTCGTCTGCATCACGCTGAACAAAGACAAAGTCGGCGCCACCCTTCGCATTGACCTCCCCAAGGAGCCAGGCTACGAGGTCCACTTCGCGCAAACCGTCGCCGCCTACCTCACATCCGACGAACGAGCCAACGGCATCGTCTTCGCCCTGTACACGACAGAACGACCAGAAACAGGAGAAGCAAGGCCGCGCAGGGCGACCATCGCAGCCCTCACCGGCGTCCTCGCACACGAAGGCATCACCATCCGCGACGGCATCTACGTCACCAACACCACCTACGCCCCCTACGACAAGACGCCCGGCAGCAACATCGCCATCCCCATCAGCACCACCGAATACTCAAGGGTCAACGCAGAATTCATCTACCGCGGCAGCACCATCGCACCTTCGAACCAGGTGACCCTCCCAGTGGCGACGGACCAGCGAGAGCAGCCACCGCCGTCGAACACCACATGCAAACCATCCTCAACGGACCACCAGCGGCAGCCACCCACGAAGCCCACCGGCTCTGGACAAGCATGCTCGAGACCACGGACTACCCCACCGACACGGACGTCCTAAAGCTCATCGCCTACTACCAGTTCCCCCACATCCGGGACCGGCTCATGGCAGACATCCCCGGCATCAACCAACCACCCGAACACATCCTCTTCGCCCAAACCACCCAAGCCCCCGACTGGTCACGCATCGAATGGGCCAAACAACTCCTCACCCACACCTACACCCTCACAGCCCCACAACACGCAGCACCCATCCTCACCACCATCGGCTACATCAACTGGCCAGGGGTTACGCGCAGACCGCAATACCAGGAGCAGGGGCGATCCCAACACCTTCGCGGTGATCAAAAGCCCGCCGCCGGCCGTGGTCGTCGATGACCATACAGCAGCCGAGTCATCGGTTTTTGTATCCAGCCAGGCCGAGCGTTATTCGAGATCGGCATGCATGACGAAGAACTGGCTGCGCCAAGATAGTTGAGGCGCGGCGCTCTATCCCCCATGCGTCGGACTTAGTTTGGGGGCGCGGTCGGCTTCCTGGCTCATCACCAGGACCGGCTGGCTCCCGCCGGGGCCATGGGGGCGTAGCGCCCACGTCGGCCCTTGCGACGACCGGAAATGCGTACTGTTGGCGCAGCTGTTGGCGCAGCTGCTCGTATTTCCGCGGTGGCAGGGTAGTTCCTGCATACACCATGGACGTAACCGGCTATCATTGTATGATCCTTACTTTGGCGCAGTAGCCACACCTAGACTTTCAGGAGTAATCGAGCATGGTTCAACTTACTTACGAGACCCTCGTGTTAGATGGGACGCCTCGGGCGGAAGGACAACTCCCAACCGGAGAACGGTTCGTAACCTCGCCGCTTACACTGACGCTGATCAGCGGTGAAAAAGATGCAGTGTTGGTGGATGCCCCTTACACATACGGGCAGATTGCTCGTGTTCGCGGCTGGCTCCAGGACAGCGGCAAGAGGCTGGCTTTTGTCTATATCACCCATGGGCACGGCGACCACTGGCTGGGCGCCGAGGAACTGCTGAAGCACTTGCCGGGAGTTCCCGTGTACGCCACAGAGGGCACATTGGCGAAGATGCGTACCGAGGCGGTTGATGGAAGAGCTCAGTTGTGGGATCGCTCCCTGCCGGGGCTTATTCCGCCAAGTACCGTGATCGCTCAACCCGTTCCGGACGGAGGCTTGTCTCTTGAGGGGGAAGCCTTGGAGCCAATTGCCCTTGGGCATACCGACACCGATGACACGACTGCACTCTGGGTCCCTTCCATCAGTCTTGTCGTGGCAGGTGACGCAATCTACAACGGCGCACATCAGATGCTGCTTGAGACCGGCAACGGCGGACTAGACGCGTGGTTGGCTGCCATTGACATCATCGAGTCGCTGGATCCCCTGTTTGTGGTATCCGGGCACAAGGCGCCGGGCGCGCCTGATGACCCTCGTTGCATCCAGGAGACGCGGCAGTACCTGCTGGATTCCCGCGATGCGTTGGATCGAGCGCAGACTCCGCACGATTTTTATGATGAGATGCTTCGCCTTTACCCGCACCGGGTTAACGCATCTCCTGTTTGGTACGGGGCCCTAGGCCTGGTAGGGGCCCAGGAAGCCTGAGATATTGGCTGTGGGGTTTCGCAAAGGCGGACCCCACACCGTGCCATTATGGGGCTGCTGTTGCGGTAATGCTTCGCCAAAGCGCTTTAGGATTGACGTGCTCGGGATATCTGCCCAGCATGTAGGCGAAGAGTTGCTTGGCGGGCAAACCCAACTCGAGAGCTCTGGTGTAGTCGGTGATGTATCGTCGGGTTTCCTCGATGGCGTCAGGACTATGGTCAACGTCGGGAGCGGCATGTCCCGCCACCACATATTCGGGCTGAAGGCGATCGAGGTTATCCAGAGCGGCAAGCCACTGTGCAGCGCCGCCATCCCTCACCTCGTTGAGAGCGAGATGGCAACGGTTATAGACCGAATCGCCGGCCACAATGAGCCGGATTGAAGGGATCCACAGCGCAGTCGTGTCATCGGTGTCAGTGTGTCCGAGCTCGAGCACCTGGACGGATGCACCCTCCAAGAGAAGGTCCGACGTGCTGGGACGGACAATGATGGATCCGCTCGCGACCTGACCAGGAAACCGCTTGTCCCACAGTTCGCCGCGAAGCCGGGAGTACCGGTACATATAGTCACGGGTCTGGCGTGTGGCACTCACCATCGCATGAGGGAATTGGCTTTGAACGGCAGAGGCTCCCAACCAGTGGTCGCCATGGCCATGGGTGATGTAGATCAAGTTGAGCCGACTGGTGAAGGACTGAACCCACTTGATCGCATCCTCGACAGCGGCAAGATGCCAGGGGGGATCGACAAGTATCGCCTCACGAGTCCCATAGATCAACGTTGTGTTCATCGGGGAAGAAGTAGCCGGGTGACCGAACGGCACCCCCGGTGTTTCGCGTTCCAACACCGGAGGCGAGGTGAAAACAGCAAACTGCAAACCGGAGTTCACGCCCGTGGACACTCCCGCTTCGGCCCTGACACCATATGCCTCGAGTTGGGATCTTTGGTCAATTGACAGAGAACTGAGCGTGCGTCCGATCACGCTGCCGTGCTCTCGATGCACGCACATTGGCGATGTTGCCGCAGGAGGACGAGTCGTGCCAGACCGCTCCGTTGTTCTTGGACCGGTCATAGAAGGCGACACGGCACCATTCGTTCGGACAAATCTTAAGCCTGCGGGATTGTCCCTCCATCTGCGCGTCATACAAAGCCCGAAGGACTTCAGCAACAATAGCCCGGTGTCCTGAGGCAGCGGCGGATGCAAGACGGACTTGACCATCTTCCAACGCAAGAGTTGCCCTGGCCGTGACGGTTGGAGACGGTCCCGGCGAAGCGGCAATTCCTGTCCCATCACTGCCTGCCAGCGTTGACATCAACGCGGTACGGAAGCGACGAAGGGGCTCAAGGTCTTCTTCGTCGAGGACAGGTACGCTCTCGCGGTCGTCTAGTTCCCGCCAGGCGGCGGAGACCCACGCGGAAGCATCCTCTGGTGTATCCAGCAAGTCGACGCCCCTGATGGTCCGCCCCGCAGAAATAGTGTTGACAAAGTCCTGAACCAGCCCAAGGTTTCCCGGGCCGGGTTTCAGGCTGTAACGGTCGGTTGCGCTGTACAGATTTCTCACCTCCGAAGGTAAGGACATACTACCGGATGCTCCTTAGGGACGAACAAAGTGGCCGCACCCGGTCGGGTGCGGCCACTCTTTCAGCTAAGGAGGTGTCGGCGGAACCAGTCACCGGCGCCCACAGCGGTGACGTCGAAGTATTCGTAATATGCTTCGAAGTGACCACCGTCGTAGGTGACCAACTCCTTTGGCTCGCCGGCACGTTCGAACGCTTCCAGTGCCAGGTCGGTAGGAGTGACTGTGTCCTGCAGCCCGACAATCATCATCAGAGGAGTCGGGGAGATCCGCGTGACCCACACGCCGGGATCGTAGGACTGCGCCTTCTGTGTTGATCGCAGCGTAATTTGGTGGTCATAGCGGGCCGGGCTGTCGAGGGGGTGGCGGGCTTCGTAGGCGGCCATCTCGGGGTCTCGATAGGCGCTCGGGACGGACGGATCAGTGGAGACCAGCAGTTGCCTTTCCGGCTCCGCCCCGCGCAGTTGTGCCAGCATGTCGTCGTGGAACCGCTGTTGCAGATGGGCCCGGGCTTCGGAGGCGGGATTCCGACGCCGGCCCTGTTCGTATCCGCTTATGGTCGGAATCTGTGAAACCACGGCCTTGATGCGGGCGTCGCTCCCTGCGAGGACGAGCGCATGTCCGCCAGCGTAACTGGAGCCGAACAAGCCTATACGGTTCGGGTCTACAGTGTGTAGATTGGCGAGGAAGGTGACCACGAACCGCCAATCATCGATTTGCTGCCATGGGTCGATGTCTTGGCGGGGCCAGCCCCCGCTTAGGCCGAACCCGCGATGGTCATGCGCCAGAACCACGAACCCTTTTTCGGCAAAGTACTCGGCGTAGTGCATGAGGCCACCCTCAATGAGTCCCCCGAACCCGTGGGCGAGCGTAATGGCAGGACGCGGATGTTCACCGTCCTCCGGGGACAACAACCATGCATGCAGGCTTACACCTCCTTCAACAGGTATCCACACTTCTTCTCGCGTTACTGTCATAACTGCCTTCTCCTGTCCTTCTTTTTGCTACCGATGCGTTGGGACCTACACCTGCGAACTGACGCCCGAGATGAATTTCCCCAGAATCTCTGCCAAGGCACCTGGGTCCTCGAGATGGGGGTAGTGGCCGGTCCCGGATACTTTCTCTACAGTTATCGCTGCAAACCGCTGTGCAGTTTGGCTGCGGAGCTTCTCTTCAGGGAAGAAGGCGTCGTCCGATACGACAAGGAGGGTTGGAGCGGCAACTGCCGAAGGGTCTTTACCCAGCGGGTGTCCTCCGATCCATGCCATCAGAGATTGGAGTGAGGCCTTCTCTGTCTCCGCAGGAGTGGACTCGACGATGCGTAGTACAGTGTCTTCGTCGGCGCGATGGGCCATTCCGGTCCTGATTTGGCCGAAGTTCTGTGGGTCCAGCTCCCGGGCGCCGCCGCGGAATGTTTCGATTTCTTCTGTGCCGAGCGGCCATCCTGCCAGAGGCGCAGGTGTCACGAGCACAAGGCCCTGGACGGCATCTCCGAGTTTACGGGCCACAAGTTCGGCGACGGCGCCGCCCATTGACTGCCCCACCACGATGATGTCCTCGCCGGATTGCAGCTCGGTGTGGACGGCCTCTAGAACTTGCTCGGAGAAGTCTTCAAGCAGACCCGGGCTGTCCGTTTCGTCGCGTTCGGCTTCCTGGCGTTGCACAGCAATGAAGCGCCAACCTTCAGTGGCATGGGAACGCTCTAAAGCGTCGATGACCCACTGCCATCCGAGAGCACTGTCGCGCCATCCGTGGGTGAACACAATCACTCCCCGCTTGCCCGTACCTGCCTTCAGATAGGACACCCCGGACGTGGCGCGCTGCTCGTCTAGTTTAATCATGATCAGGCCACCTGCTCGCTCCGGATCGGCCATACCTTGTCTAGTGTCGTGGCGTCCGTGTTGGTTGCTTCGATGGAGACGACGCGCAGTCCGTCATCCCGGCGAGCGATCACGAAGTGCACTGCCAGCCTTTCGATTTCTGATTCATCAGCGCGGCGTCGGGACCAGATCACATCGACGGCGGCGCTGTGGGGGTTGAAAACGACGACCCTGCGATCCGGCACCGCCGTATGCGTGTAGCCAGCGGCTTGGAGCCGGGCGAAGGTAACCTTCAACCACTCGATCACTTCCTCTCCCGTGGCGGCCAACTCGACAGGGCCGGCTTCTGTACCGACCCACAGTGGTGCTCCCCAGTAATCGAGGATGAAAGAAGGGTCGTCTCTAACCTCTGCGACCGTGACCCATCGCGGGAGATAGTCCTCGAAAAACCACTGGGTGATCTCCGTGTAGGTGTCGTCGAGCTGCTGCTTCTGGGATGGCGACATTGTCATTCCTTTTCATCTAGGGGCCAGACAGGCATCCAGCGCCATCGCTGAAAGCATCTCATCTGCCAGGCGGATGTAATGAGCATACGCGCTTTACTCCGTGTCGCACACCCTAGATTGCTTCCGAATAATCAGCGGGCCTAAAAAAAGATGCTTGCCAACGTAGTGACCATTAGCTGTATGATCCTTACGTATCTATGTAGTGACCATCACATGTTGAGCAAAGGGGCTTATATGTCAAAAACAGGTGCACCAGCACTTCTTCAGGGTGAAGTAGGGGCGGATTCCTACCGCGCCGGGAAGGCTTGGGCTTTCACAGGTACTCTGCTGCTCCTCTACGTCATGAACTGGGGTGATAAGGCCATTCTGGGCATAGCCGCTCAGCCCATTGCTCAGGAGTTCGGCCTGTCCACAACCCAGATCGGGCTCGTAGGGACATTGTTCTATGTGGCCTTCACTCTGACCGGGTTCTCCGCAGGATGGTTGCACCGCAAACTAACTCTGAAGTGGGCACTCGCACTTCTGGCCGCGGTTTGGGCCGTGGCAATGCTGGTTCCGGTCCTGGCGATGGGGGGATTCATCGTCATTCTGCTCTCGCGCATCGTCCTCGGGCTAGGGGAAGGTCCCGCTGCAGCGTTGATCCTCAGTGGCATCTACTCCTGGCATCCACGAGCCAAGCGGGGCATCCCGTCCTCCGCCGCAATTTCCACGAGCAGTGTTGCGTCGCTCATCATCGCACCCCTGATTGCACTCGTGATTGCCGCATGGGGTTGGCGTTCAGCCTTTCTGATCCTGGCTGTGCTGTCCGTGGCGTGGATCGCGCTCTGGGTCACCACATGGAAGGACGGGCCTTACGCCGAGAGCGTGAGGCCTGAGGGTAAGGGTAAGGACCACGCCACCGAAATATCTGTCCCTTGGCGCAAAATCTTCCTCAACCGCAGTTTCATCGGTGGGGCCGTTGCGATGTTTGCTGCTTACAGCATTGCCTCTGCTGCACTGACGTTCGCGCCAACGTACTTCCAAAAGGGGCTGGGGCTTTCACAATTGGCAGCAGGCACGTTGCAGTCTGTCATCGGAGCTGCAGGTCTGGTGGCGATGCTTTCAGCTGGCTTCATCGGGGATCGACTCTTGGCTCGAGGAGGCTCGTCCAGGGTCTCGAGAGGTATTCTTCCCGGAGTGGCCATGCTTGTCGGCGGTGTGCTTCTGGCAGTACTGGTCACCGCCCCGGAAGCTGCAGTCGGCGTGGCAGTCTTCGCCATCGGATATGCGCTCACGTCCGTCACCATTCCTGTGCTGAACGCCGGGATCTCCGAAGTTGCGCCCCCGCAGCAGCTTTCCGGAACGCTGGCGGTATTCATGGGAATCATGTACGTCGGTGCGGTTCTGGCACCACTGGTGACGGGCGCAATTGTGGATTCGTTCGGCGGCGGACCAAGCGGCTGGGGCGTGGCATGGCTGGTGTTCGGGTTACTCGCCGTTATCGGAGGAGCATCCACGCTTGTGGCGTTCAACCCCACACGCGACGCAGCAGCAGTTCAGGGCACCGCCGCATAATTCGGGGTCAACCACTCATAGCGGAGGGGGTCGAGACGACAGGTTCCGTCCCGACCCCCACCGCTTCAATCTCCTAGGGCCGAGCTTCCCTTAGTCGTTACGACGGCGATGCCTTTTCAAACCAGCCCTTCCATTGACCTAGAACGGAAAACACAAGCATGGCAACTCTGTCCTATGAAGTTTTGGTGCTCGATGGCACTCCGCGTGCCGGAGACCAGCGGCTTCCCAGCGGAGAGGCAATAGTCTCTTCCCCCTTGGCGATCACACTCATTTCGGGCGAGCGGGATGCCGTCCTTGTCGATGCCCCCTATACATTCGGGCAGATTGAGCGTGTCCGAAACTGGATTAGAAGTTCAGGAAAGACACTCCGCTACGTCTACATCACGCACGCCCATGGTGATCATTGGCTGGGCGTGGGAGAACTGCTTGCGGACTTCCCCGGCGTAAGAGTCTATGCAACACCGGGCACGCTCGGGCGCATGGAGCATGAAGCGACTGTAGGTCGCGAGAAGCTGTGGGATGCACTCTTCCCGGGGCTTGTCCCGCCATCACCCTTGATCGCCGAGTCCGTTCCCGCAAAGGGCTTTGAAATCGAGGGAAACACGCTGATCCCGATCGAGCTCGGCCACACTGACACCGATGACACAACCGCGCTCTGGGTTCCCTCGATGGAGCTCGTTGTAGCAGGCGACTGCGTATACAACGGCGTGCACCAGTACTTGCTCGAATCCTCGGAAGAAGGATTCACGTCGTGGCATGCGGCCCTGGACACGCTGGCAGCGTTGGAGCCCAAGGTCGTGATCGCTGGCCACAAAGCCCCAGGCGCACCCGATGACCCCAAAAGCATCGAAGAAACCCGCGCTTATCTCAGGGACGCACAGCATCTTCTCGCGACTGTATCCGGTCCCGCAGAGTACTACGAGGCCATACTGCGTCGATACCCTTTCCATGTGAATCCAGGCCCGGCCTGGTATGGGGCATTGGGACTTCTGAGCGCCACACCCTAGCAGCCCACCAGCACCCGGCGTGCTCCCGACAGCGGAGAAATATTCTCCTGGCAGTTGTTGCAAAAGGTCAAGTCAGAAATGGAATCATTCTTGCCGACGCCCCAACGTCTATTCCTGGTCGAGGATGTACAGGAGGCGGTCCTTCGTAGGCTGAAGCTCTTTTTCGAAGCATATCGATGTCGGGATGGCGTAGTCGTAGGGATGATAGTGGCTATCTGCCTGTATCCGATTTTCGATAGAGAGCTTCAGCTTCTGGCTGCTTACCTCCGGTTGCAGGATAACCCTGCGGGCGCCGGCACTAGACCGGTCACCGACCACTGAGAGGGCGTGCCCGCTTATGTCACACCTTGCGCTAAACAACGAGGCAAGGTTGAGAGATGAGCCCGTCACAGGCGCCCGGTCTATCCCGCGCCGTCCGAGGTCATGGCAAGGATCTTCGCCGAGTTCGCTGCCACGCGAACCCGACGCCATCTAACCCGTGCCTCCAAGTAAGTCGAACCCAAATCTGACCTTAGAGCTGCCTGACAAGGGAGAACTTGGCCAACGGACGGGCTCCCATTCGTTCGTTCTTCCCTGCCCGCTTCGGTTGCAGCTGGTAACAGATGCGCCGAATGCCCAAACGGACTCACGACGGCCACAATGTCAGGACGATTTCGATCGTTCTCGCGCTTCCCCACGCGTTTTCCTTGCCCAGCAACTGTCAGGATGGAATCTCTGAAGGTCATGACCCGCTGTCAATCAAAGGAAACTTAGTACTAGCCTGACGCCGCCGCCGCAGCTGCCGTCCACCGTACTGAGGGAGGGAATAGACTCACAGCGACTCACAAGGACTCACAGATGCCCCCGATGCCTGATCCCTTCCGCCCCACGGCGGGGGCTACTCCCCCGAAACCTATCGGACGCGAGGGAATGCTCGACGAGTTCGAGTACGGCCTTGGGCTTGGATCGGCGCCCCTGGATTGTTGATTGTCATCACCGGCGCCCGTGGCATCGGCAAGACAGCGCTGCTTAGCGAGGCCCAAGAAAAAGCCCGTCGGCAAGGCTGGATCGTAGTCTCCGAAACCGCCACGCGGGGAGTAGGAGTGGCCATGGTACTGACGGAGCGAGTTCCGGGCCGTGCAGTTGAGCCACGGCCCGGAACCTTATGGCTCAGAAAACTCCAGCGTCCAGGCCTCCGTCCAGCACCAGTCCCGAGCCGGTTGAGAAGGATGACTCGTCTGAGATGAAGAACATTACTGCCTTCGCGACTTCGTCAGGTGTGCCGTAGCGCTGCTGCTTCTGACTGATAAGCCCGTCGAAGCCGCCCGGCGGGAGCCCTAACGAGGATTCGAACCCACTCACGTGGCTGCTGACCAGGTTGGTTGCGACGAAGCCGGGAAGTACAACGTTCACTCGTACGCCGTGACCGCGCAGCTCGATAGCTGCAGTCTTCGTCAGGTTGACGACCGCTGCTTTGGAGGCTCCGTAGGATCCGCCGAACGGTGTCCCGCCCAGTGCCGTTACCGAGCCGATGTTCACAATGCTTCCACCGCCGCTGGCGACGATTGCGCGCGCGCCATGGCTCATGCACAGGAAGACTCCGTCAAGGTTGATTGACATTCCGCGGCGCCAGGTGGCGAGGTCCATCTCGATGAGGGACCCGATCGTCATGATTCCTGCGTTCGGAATCATGACGTGAAGGCCGCCGTATGTTGACACAGCGGTGTCGACGAGCGACTTGACCTCGCCCTCATCGCGCACGTCGCAGGCGACGGCGGTCGCATTGCGCAGTTTGTCGGCAGCGCCTTGAGCGGCCGCCCCATCGATGTCGGCGACGACGACGTTGGCGCCGGCCTCGCTTAAATGGCTTGCAATGGCGAAGCCGATTCCGTTGGCGGCGCCTGTAACGATCGCGGTTTTACCCTGGAAGTTGTACGTCATTGGGACTTCCTATCTTGTGGACTGCGGAGGGGACTGACGGTAGCGTCGATGCGACCGTCGAGATGAAGGCACCGTATGAGGATCTGGCGTCCAAATGTCTCGCTGGTTGGACGGTACTCCAGCAGACTATGAACAGAGTCCGACGTGGTTCTGTGACATCTGCGTCCAAGGGGGTGCCTGTCTTTGATAGAACTGAGCAATTTGGATCAGTGGCCGGAGCTCACATTTGGCCGGATGACCCTTGAACCGTTACTGGGCTCCCGCGTACTCGGCGCCCTGGCGGCGCGCCATGGCACTAGCGGCGGAGAATTCCAGCGTCCAAAGGTTCCCGTACTCCGGGTACTTCCCTCTCATGATGGCGACCAATTCGTCCGCATCCTTTGCGACCTCAAAGGCGGCGGTGAAGTCGTGTATGTAGGTCCGGGTCTTTGCGATCATGGTGTCAACAGCGAAATCGTCTCCGTCGGGCCTGCGGTGACCGGCCACGATCATCCGCGGCTGGAGGCTCTCAATGGTGTCTACTGTTGCGAGCCAGTCCTTCCATTCCTCGGGAGCCGAAAGCCCGAGCATCTGATGGATTTCGTTGTAGATGGAGTCGCCGGCTATGACGACATCGATTTCGGGGACATGGACGATGCTCGTGGGGTGAATATCGGCCTGCTTCACCTCAATAATGCGCACAGGGGAACCGTCGACGAAGAGCGTGTCACCTTCCAGCGGCTCCGGAAGGGGTCCCGGCGCGACGTGAGCATCTCCGAACAACATCCGCCATTGTTCCGCCTGGATCTCCTTGGTCTGCTTCATGGATTCGATCACACCTGGCAGGGCCACGTACTTCGCATCTGGGAATCGCTCGAGAAGAGGCCCGGAGCCCAAGTAGTGGTCAGCGTGGTCGTGGGTGACGTAGATCGTGGTGAGCTTCTTTTCGGTCCGCTCGATCAGATCACCAAGATCCTGGACGTCATCCTTGAGGTACAGCGCATCGATCAGGACCACCTCAGTTGCGCCGCTGATAAGAGTGGCCGTAGTTGGCGAGAACTTGCCGGTTGGAACTCCCGGGTAGTCGACGGGGACGTCGGGCCAGCGGCCGGTGAAGACTGTTGCGCGGATGGGAACACCGGGCGTGTGCGTATCGGATGTCAAAATATCCTCCAGTTGCTGTTCTCGGCCCAGGGGCCGCCGCCGGTTCTTCCCGGTCGATTCTTCTCACGCTATGCCGGACAACAATTTGCTTCGTAGTATCTGCGCGCCTCTCGTTGGAATCTTTGCGCCTTGGTCGTGGCATCACCATTTGAGCCGCTGCCAGATCAAAGACGCGGCAGTGGCCTTAGGTGGGCCGGGCACAGCTGGTCTGCGCTGTTGGAAGCTGGGTGCGCGGCAGCGTCCCAGTTAGGACCGATGTCCTTCTTCGACGGTCTGGGGCAGATCGCTCTCCTGCCAGCCGACACGCTCGACGTTACTCGTGGACTGGACATTCCGGCACAGATCACACCTAGCACGTCGTCACCGCAGACGAATGAGCAGCCGTCACTCAGCGGTCGGCCGGCGTGAGTGGCCGCAACTCTTGCAAGAGCTTGGTACTGGTGGCGTATCCAAAGCGCCTGAACCTGAGAGCGGGTCACCATTGGCGTGGGACGTCTGCACCCCGCCCCGGGCAGGCGCTGACTCCCCGAATGACTACTGCGCGTCCGGTAGCGCTTGGTCCTTCTGGCCCAAAGCGCCTCCAGGAGAACCGCCTGCCGTGCGGCGGAGACTGGAAGGCGCCACACCGAACCATCTCTGTACCGCATGGGTGAGGCTCGACTGCTCACGCAGACCGACGCGGACGGCGATCTGGGATAGGGAAAGGTTGCTGTTCACGATTAGGTCACGAGCTTGGTCCCGCCGGACCCGGTCGAGCAGTTCCTTGAACTTAGTGCCCTCTTCCGCGAGCTGTCGTTGAAGTGAGCGAGGGTGGAGGCTCAGAATTCGCGCGACCTTTGGCAGATCTGGCCGGTCAGGACCGGGATTTCCTCTCAGGATGGTGGTGACGAGCTCAGAGACCGGGGTGACCTCGTGCCCGAAGTGGGTTTCTAGGAAGTCGAGGGCGATTTCCCGAAGGAGGTCGTTGCCCCCACTGATGGGAACGCTCAGGAGCTGCAGAGGTACGCGCAACACTGCGTGAGGACGGTTAAACGAGACCTCGGCGCCGAAATGGGCACGGTATGTCGGGGCGGGTGCGAGCGGCGGATGGGGCAGCCAGACAGAACGAAGCCCGTAAGGCCGTCCGCCGTTCACTAAAGTCACGACCCTATGCGCCATGCCGATCCCGTAGTCAACGAACTGGGCAGAGGTGATACCCAGTGAATTGGCGTGCTGAATTCCGACCATCGTCGAGTTCTGGCGTGGGTCTGGGATCAGCGTTTGGGACAATGCCGGGCTTAGAACGAAGAGGAAGCGGTTGGCGCACTCGAGAGCGTCCCCGATCGTGCGGGAGTTCTCCATCGCGATTGCGAGAGGTCCCAGGATATGCGGGTCCTGCTGGCCCGCGATCCGCAATCCCAGGTCCGGGATGGCGAACCGGCCCGCAGCGTCCTCCAGAATTCTTTCCACCAATCGGGCGCTGACGAAGGCGTTATGCCGCGCGACCAGCTCTTCTGAGATGCCGTGCCCACTTAGAAAGTCTCTTCCCCTGCCACCCGCGTCATTGATTAGGGCAGGTAGCCCACGCAGGACCGAAGAGCGCATTGGTACATCGCGTTCGCGCAAAAGCAAATCCTTGTCGTGTGGAAGCAAGTATCAGGTCATGTCCTGAGCGGAAAATGCCATTAGATGTCATGTCCACCCAGTGGCCAGGACATATGCCGGAGACAACAACGGAGCACCAACATGATACTTGCCCAGCCGACATCGGATACTCTTCACGAAGTTTCACTGGAAGAGCAGCATCACCAATGGCGACGCGCCTTGCACGACCGTCTGGCCGACTTGGAATTGCGTCCCGGCCGTGAATTCCAGGGTCACGGCTCAGCCGTAGGCCGGGATCTCGGCGATCTGCTCCTCACCGACTGGTACTGCCCTGCTGATTTGGAAGGCGTCCGCGGAAGCGCACTTGCATCAAGGGATGCAGAGTCGCTCCTTTTGTTAGCAGTGACCGCTGGACTTCAGGTGGTGCAGACGTCGGATGACACTGTCGTTCTCCGGCCCGGTATGTTGCTGCTGATGAGCACGCGGGCTGCCGCTAAAATCATCATCCCCGACGAGGTGAGGAAACGCACTCTTCGAGTGCCAAAGACAGCGCTCAGCCCTTATGACACTGGGAGAGGAGTCCCCGACGTCCTCTGCGTCGACACCGCCAGCAACCCCCTTGCCCGGCTTGCGCAGGACTTCATACATGGCGTCGACTCTCAGCTGACCGAGATGACGGCTGCAGACGTAGAGAGCGTCCGAACCGCCCTTCTCGTCCTCATTGCAGGGATGATCCGTGCCGCCCACGCGCCTGATGTGGCAGATACCGATTTCCTGCCCTTCCTCCGTCGCGCAATGGAAGATTGGATCGCCGAACACCTCGGGCAGGGCACCATAAGAGTCGGCGACTTGGCCGCGGCACATAATGTTGCACCGCGGACGGTTCACCGGGCCTTCGCCACTACCGGCGACACCATGGGATCGGTCGTGCGCGCCCATCGACTTGCTGCTGCGCGCCACGATCTGGTTCACAGCGCACTGAACATCGGCGCAATCGCTCACCGCTGGGGATTCTGCGACGCCAGCCATCTTGGGCGGGAATTCCGGAGAGAATTCTCCATGTCACCGGGCGACTACCGCGCTGCTCACGGCATCGCATGAGGAAATGCATAGGCTCCATGCCCTGCCGGTCAACCGTGCTCTCGCGGACTCCTTCCCTGGACAGCGCTGGCGCGTTAGTTCCACTAAGGGGCACGGCTGTTCTATGAGGCAGACCATACAGATTTTAGCGTTGGTATATCGGACCTGACAGAGAGAAAGCGAACCAAAGATGACTCGCGAAGACATTGAATTCAACGGCGAAGGCGGAGTGGCCCTTCGAGGGTGGTTCTACCACGCAAGCAGCAACACAGGCTCCCCGGCTCCGGCCATCGTGCTGACGCACGGCGTCACCGCCGTCAAGGAAATGCACCTCGACGACTACGCAGAATACTTCGCCGAGGCCGGATTGAACGTTCTCGTGTACGACCACCGAAACTTCGGCGATAGCGAGGGCACCCCGCGACAGGAAGTCGACCCGGTCCTGCAGTACCGCGACATCCGTAACGCCATTACCTACCTCACGACACGACCCGAGGTCGATGCGTCGAGGATCGGGCTGTGGGGCACCAGCTTCGCTGGCGGCCACGCCCTCATGGTTGCAGCGATTGATAAGCGGGTGAAGGCCGTCGTGGCCCAGGTTCCGTTCATCTCGGGATCGGGCACGCTCAGCCACTTTATTCGACCGGACTTCGTCCCGCACACTCGTGAAATGTTCGCTGGCGACCGGCAGCACCGCTTCACCGGCGGTGAGCCCAACATGATTCCCGTAGTCACTCCGGACCCGAGCGGCCCGGCCCTCATGGCCTCCACGGATGCATACGAGTGGTTCACCAAGACGGCGGCCAACCGAGCGCCCAATTGGAAGAACGAAGTGACCGCTCGAAGCCTGGAACTTGCAACAGAGTACGAACCAGGACGTTACATCAGTCAGATTTCACCGACTCCCTTGCTGATGATCGTAGCCACCAACGATGGCGTCGCTCCCCACCAGTTCGCGCTCGACGCTTTCGAGAACGCACGTGAGCCGAAGCAACTCATCTTCAGTCCGGGTGGCCATTTCGATGCCTACACGGGACCTGGTTTTGACAAGAGTGCCGCTGCTGCGAGGAACCACTTCCTCCAGCACCTCGCCAACTGATCAGCATCGATGAGTACTTTCGCCAGCCGCACCGAAGCGGCGTCCGCTAGTCCTGGGCAGGGCACGGTCATGAGGCCCGCCTACTCCGGCGTCCAACTCAGTCAAACCGGCATCGGCAAATATGCTGCCTGGCTCGCCGACCGCGGCCACCGGCTCCAGTCATACGAGGACCTCTGGGCATGGTCGATTGATGATCTTGAAGGGTTCTGGGCTTCCCTGTGGGAATACTTCGACGTGCCAGGGTCTGCCGGGACTCACGTCCTGGCGGAGCGAAGCATGCCCGGCGCCAACTGGTTCCCCACCGCACGTGTCAATTACGCTGAATGCATACTTGGGCGCATCAAGGATCCAGGCCAGCTTGCGATCCTCGGCCGGTCGCAGACCCGCGAACCGGTCGAACTGACCTTCGGTGAACTCGCGGAGCAGGTACGTCGGGCCCGCCTCGCGTTTCGGTCCTTGGGCGTACGCCGTGGTGACTTTGTCGTCGGATACCTGCCCAACGTACCGGAGGCAGTAGTAGCGATGCTGGCAGCAGCATCGCTGGGAGCAGTGTGGGCCTGCTGCCCTCCCGAATTTGGTGCACGCAGTGTTGTGGACCGCATTGCTCAACTGCGGCCCAAACTCCTCATAGCGGTCTCGGGCTACGCGTACGGCGCCAAGCAGGTGGACCGGACTACCGAGCTCCAGACCATCCGGGAAGCGCTGCCCACGGTAGAGAACGTCATCGGCCTGTCGTACGGCGTTCACAAGGTCTCAGACCCGGACCATGACTGGTCTGTCCTGCTCGAGGCACAGAGGTCGAAGGAACCGCTCCAGTTCGAGCCCGTTTCCTTTGACCACCCGCTTTGGACGCTGTTCTCTTCCGGCACGACCGGGCTGCCGAAGGCCGTAGTCCATAGTCACGGTGGTATCACTCTCGAGCACCTGAAACTCCACAGCTTCCACTACGACACCCGCAGTGGTGACCGGGTCATGCTGATGGCCACGACCGGCTGGACGGTGTGGAACGCCATGGTGAGCGGACTGATGCTCGGGGCAAGCATTGTGCTTTCGGACGGCAACCCGCATTTTCCTGGTCTTGAAGAACCGTGGCGCAGCGTGGCCGATGATGGTGTCACCCTCTTTGGTACCAGCCCTGGATTCCTGTCGGCTTGCCTCAAAGAGGGCATGCGCCCGGGGGAGAATTTTGACCTAAGCGCCATGCGGATGCTGTCGGTCACGGGAGCCGTGCTTCCGCCGGAAGTCTATGACTGGCTCTATGAGGTGTTATCGGCCGATGTCTACGTGAACTCCCAAAGCGGCGGCACGGACATCTGCTCCAACTTCGTAGCCGGCAATCCTTGGCTACCGGTCTACCGAGGTGAAATCTCCGGTCCCTGCCTCGGCGCGGATGTAACAGCCTTTGACGAAAAAGGCCAAGAAATCACCGACCAGGTTGGCGAACTCGTCGTTCGGTCCCCCATGCCATCAATGCCGGTCGCTTTCTGGAACGACAAGGGAGCACAGCGCTATCGGGAGGCCTACTTCGACGTATATCCGCGGGTCTGGCGGCACGGGGACTGGGTCACCGTGAGTGCCCGGAGAAGCTTTGTCATTCAGGGACGTTCGGACGCCACCCTAAACCGTGGCGGCGTCCGCCTGGGAACCGCGGAGTACTACAACCTTGTGGAAGGTCTTCCCGAAATTCAGGACAGCCTTGTTGTCCACCTCGAAGACAACACGGGCGGGCCCGGTGAATTGATGCTGTTCGTAGTACTCGCCGCCGGTCAAGAGATGAGCGTCGAGATGGCGAACATGCTCAAGAGCGTTATCCGAAAGGAACTCTCGCCACGTCACGTACCGGATCTCGTCGCGGCCGTCCCGGCGGTACCGCGGACCTTGACGGGCAAGAAACTCGAGACACCGATCAAGAAGATCCTGGCCGGAGCAAGACCGGAGGCCGTGGTTTCCCCGGGGGCCGTCACTGACTACGACGCCATCCAAGCTTACGTTCACGCTCTCTCACAAACCGGCTAAGACATCTCGCCAACCGCGCCATGCCGTGCGCAAGTTCAACGTCACCACCCATCAATTATCAGGAGGAAATGCTATGCCGTACTGGGAAATTTTCACCCCCGAAGGGGCTTTCACAGATGAAGACAAAGAGCGTCTTACCGAGGCCATCACCGATGTCTACGTTGAGTGGGTAAACCTGCCCAAATTCTACGTCTGCGTCCGGTTCCAAGAAATGGCCCCCAACGAGATGTACGTCGGCGGGAAGGCCAAAAACAACTTCGTCCGCATCGTCATCGACCACATCGCCCGGAAGATGGAGAACGAACAGATTCAACTCGGCGCCTTGGCCGCCTTCGAGGCCGCACTCGAGCCCTTCGTCAAAGACCGTGGCTACGACTGGGAGCTGCACATCGACGAGACCCCCAAGGAGCTATGGCGTACCCAGGGCCTCATCCCACCGCCCGGTGAGTCCGACATCGAGAAGCTTTGGGCCAAGGAAAACCGGCCCATTCCGTACGATTTGGAGACCCTGGCACCTCTCCCCTAAGAACCTCCCGGGTGCACGGCTTGCACCCGTGCACCCGGGACCCATCCCTCCTTCCCTTAACCGACCTCGAAGATGCCCTTAGAAAGTTATTGCCATGCCTGAAGCAGTCATCGTCGCTCACACCCGCACACCTATCGGCCGCGCCATGAAGGGTTCATTGAAGGACGTCCGGGCTGAAGACCTTGCCGCCGCCGCCATTGACTCAGCCCTGGCCACGGTTCCACAGCTGTCCCGAGATGAGATCGGTGATCTCCTCCTCGGATGCGCACTGCCCGGCGGGGAGCAAGGAGGGAACATGGCCCGACGGTTGGCTGTCCAGCTTGGAATGGACGCCCTTCCCGGTGCGACCATTACGCGCTTTTGCTCTTCATCTCTCCAAACCACCCGTATGGCCTTCCATGCTATTAAGGCCGGCGAGGGTACCGCATTCATCTCCGCCGGCGTCGAGTCGGTCTCGAGCACCGTCCGAGGCAGCTCCGAGCACCCAGGTACCGAACATTCCCTCTTTGACCAATCACGCGCACGCACTGCAGCTCGCAACATCAGCAATACACCCTGGACGGACCCGCGCCGGGATGGTCTTTTGCCTGATGTGTACATCAACATGGGCGAAACAGCTGAGAATGTCGTTTCACTAACCGGAATCTCCCGGGCACGACAGGACGAATGGGCAGTCCGGTCCCAGAACCGGGCCGAGGCTGCCGTTGGGCGTGGCCACTTCCAGCGAGAAATCACCCCTATTAAGCTCCCGGATGGCACCGTGATCTCCGCTGACGATGGCCCCCGGCCCGGTACAACATATGACGCGGTCTCTCAGCTCAAACCAGTCTTCCGTGAATCCGGAACGGTCACAGCAGGAAACTCGTGCCCGATCAATGACGGCGGCGCCGCGCTGATTGTCATGTCCGACATCCGGGCACGAGAACTGGGCATCACCCCTCTCGCCCGCGTCATCTCGACAGGAGTCACAGCACTGTCCCCCGAGATCATGGGCTTGGGCCCGATCGAAGCGACGAAGCAGGCCCTCGCGCATGCAGGGATGAGCATTAGTGACATCGAACTGGCCGAAATCAATGAGGCCTTCGCTGTCCAGGTATTGGGCTCCGCGGATGCCCTGAAACTTGATGAGGACAAGATCAACATCAACGGTGGTGCTATCGCTCTAGGACATCCTTACGGTATGACCGGTGCCCGCATCACGGGAGCACTCATCAACAACCTTCGAACACAGGATAAGACCATCGGCTTGGAAACGATGTGCGTTGGTGGCGGGCAAGGGATGGCCATGTTGATCGAACGTCTTTCGTGATTCCAAATGCTCCAACTCCCTCTGCGTTTGGCTACTCTCTGCGCACGTAGCAGGCCCCGTCGCCGTTCTGTCGCGGCCCAGTAGTTGCCGCCGTGCCAGCCATAGGACAGCCGGCACGGCCGAACCGCCAGCGGCGTACGAGCAGACTGGGCGCAACTTTCGCCAATCACCAGTACCCGACTAAGAACTCCTGCAACCAATTATTTGTCGCCCGCAGCTCCGGCAGTACCACCACGGCGGAAGGGCTCGAACCCGTCCTGCATCCATACGGCATTAGTTAGCCACCCTAGCCAACTTTAGGAGACAACATGACCGGTTCCGCAGCCCACAACGCCGTGGGCATCCGCGGCTCTCATGGAATTGACCAAGCACCTATTCAACGTCAGCGGCGCCGGGCATTTTTCGGCGCCAACGCCGGGCACGCCATAGAGTTCTACGACTATGGGGTTTATGGGTTCCTTGCTTCGGCAATGGCAGTGAATTTTTTCCCGAGTACCGACCCGGTTGCTGGACTGTTGGCCTCCTTCGCAGTCTTCGCGTTAAGTTTCTTTGTAAGACCAATTGGCGGACTTATCTTCGGTCCGCTTGCCGACAGGGTTGGCCGAAAAAGGACCCTATTGACCGTTCTCTTACTCATGTCGGGGTCCACCTTCCTGATCGGCGTCCTCCCCAACTACGAGCAGGTTGGGCTCTTAGCGCCACTGCTGCTGGTTGTGGTTCGCTTGCTCCAAGGCCTTTCTGCCGGCGGTGAAGTCGGGACGGCCGTTGCCTTCGTGGCTGAGTATGCTGGCCCCCAGCGCCGGGGTTATTCAGTCAGCTGGCTAATGCTCACTGCCGTTCTCGGATTTCTTGTGGGCTCTGCGGTATCCAATGGACTGGGCGCTGCCCTCGGAACCGATGCCATTCAAAGTTGGGCCTGGCGCATCCCCTTCCTGCTGGCGGGGCCGCTGGGAGTCGTGGCCATATACATTCGCATGAAGCTTGAGGATAGCCCCGTGTTCCGGGCGCTTGAAGAATCAGGAGACGTGGCGAAGAGTCCCCTCCGGTCAGCTTTAGGTGTACCGCGGATCCTTGGCTTGACCTTTTCGCTCATAGTTATGCACGCATCGATCTTCTACCTGGTCTCCAGCTACCTCCCGACTCATTTGCGCACAATCATGGGCTTTGATTCTGGAACAATTCTCTGGGTGTCAGTTGCGGCGCTCATCTACGCGGGCCTGCTGATGCCCATCTGCGGACACCTATCAGACCGATTCGACCGGCGTAATCTGCTCTTGGGAGCGGCCATCGCCGGCTGTTTCTCGATGCCGGCGTTCTTCGTTTTTTCACCTACCGCGTCCACATTCGTCTTTTTTCTGTTGCTGTTGGCTCTCGTGACGACTTTCGGATTTTTCTCGTCTTCAGTAAACGCACTCCTAGCGGACTTGATACCTGCCAAAATGCGAGCGACGGTCCTGGCCTTCTCGTTCAACACCCCCATCGCTCTCTTCGGTGGAACTGCGCCGTTCATCTCCACCTGGCTGATCCAAGAAACCGGGGACGTGTCGTCACCGGCCTGGTACTTCCTCGGAACAGCACTGGTCACCACCATCGGGCTGCTCCTAATCAGGAAAAGCGACTACATTCGGGCCTGACCGGCAGCAATAAGGGGAAATGCGGTTACCAGCATGCACGCCCAGCTCCTGACCGCACCTTGCCCTCCCATTCCTGAATCCGCGTTCCACATTCCCGCCCTTCCAGCGGCATTTATCCAACCATCCTTTCCCACGCAGCCTCTACGCCCCTGAAACGAGCCGCATGCAGTCCATCCGCGCATATGAGCGTCCTCTTGACCGTCCTATTCTGGATTGGACGAAGCTAATCCCCGGGGAAACAGTAATAATGGTCGACCGCCGAGGTCTTCGCTCACATATGACCGTAGATACCGTTAATGACGAGGGAACTCTAATATGGTTGCTGCCCCAGACGATCGGGGATAGAACCCTGTACCTCCGAACAGATCCGGTCATGCTTCACAGGACCATATAGGTGCATGCCCGCCTACCCAACGTGCAGTTACCTTCAGCTACTCAACTCAGCGGGCTATATCCGCAGCTGGCTCGCTGATGGGGAAAAGAACCACGACGGGCAGCGGAAGGCGCAAACTCGAACGGAACGGACCAAACATGCCTACACATAGTTGCTGATGTGGCGCCTCAATCCTGGGCGGACGTCTGGAGGACCAGGGAACTGACCTCTGGAGCGCCTTAGGTCTCATTGTCACCGAGTTATCGGAACGTCGAAGATCTCTGACACGGCGCTAGATGTACTGGGCCGGGACGTTGTTGACATGTAAGGCTTGAAAACGAGGAGGACCTCCGGGCTAAGTGAAGCTGTCTAATTCACACACTTTGCGCTCGGAGGTCCTCATGTCCCACGTTAATGCCCGCCTAACAGTTCACGGAAGACGCCTGATCGTTGACCGTGTGGCTGCAGGCCGCCCGGTCTCTCATGTCGCGGCAGAACTGGGCGTTTCCCGGCAGACCGCATACCGGTGGGTCAGACGTTTCCGGGCCGAAGGGCATGCCGGGCTGCCGGACCGCTCGAGCCGGCCGAGGTCAACCCCGACCCGGACGAGTACCGACCGTGAACAAGCCGTTCTGGACGCGCGCCGCAGCGTCAGGTTCTGGCCCCTGCGGATCGCGGCGCTCACCGGCGTCCCGGCCCGGACTGTGTCTCGGATCCTGCACCGGCACGGGGTTCCGCCGCTGGCGGACTGCGATCCGCTGAGGTACCCCGATCCGAGCTCTCAGAACAACCACCACCCGGTATGAACGGGCCCGGCCTGGGGAACTGATCCATCTGGACGTCAAGAAGCTCGGGCGTATCCCGGACGGCAGCGGCTGGCGGGTCCACGTCCGCTCGGAGCAGGTCAGGGCACGCGGGATCGGCTACGACTACATCCACCTCGCGATCGATGACCACACCCGCGTCGGCTACGCAGAAGTCCTACCTGACGAAAAAAGGGTGTCACCGCGGCCTGGTTCCTCACCCACGCCGCGGACTACTTCGCCGGCCACGTCATTCACCGGATCGAACGCATCATCACCGACAACGCCTTCGCCTAGCGCAACTCCGCCGCGTTCCATCAGGCCGTTACCGACCTCGGAGCAGTCCAGCGCTTCATCAAGCCCCACTGCCCCTGGACCAACGGCAAAGCCGAACGCTTCAACCGGACCCTGCAAACCGAATGGGCCTACCGGCAGTTCTTCACCAGCAGCTCCCACCGCCAAGCCGCACTTGCGACCTGGCTCCAGCACTACAACACTGAACGAATCCACACAAGAATCGGAACCACACCCATCACCAGGGTGTCACCAACCCAATGGCGCAGTACAGCTAGATCGCACGTCCTTAAATTACTTCGACCTTGATCACATCGACGTCCCCTGGCCGTCCGCTTGCAGTTGGCCTTCACGGACGCGGGCTCTGCTCCTGGAAGTCCACTGCCCGGGGCGGCCCCCAGATAATGAACTGATGACGTACGTGGCCCAGCCCCGTGCTCGTTGACATCCCCCAAGCCTACGGAAGCGCTGTCTATCTTAAGAGCGGGCCTCCAACAAGTCCGCTTGAATCATATTTGAGAATACATATGCTACGTCTCGCTAGCTGCCTGAGTGGCGGAGAAGTCTGCCGGTAACGTCGCCTTTTACTCGCGGTCTCGCTCGGCCGGCCCCGCGCAGAGAAGGAACCACTAGTTCCCGGCCAGGGTGTCAGCGGGACCGGTTTGAGGCGTCGATTACGACCCCGGTTTTCAGTCTGCGCCGGTGGCACGGCGCCGGTCCCGTCATGTGATCACGGAGAAGTCTCCGAGCCGATGCCATGTGCGGTTGTGGTATACCAATGGCCCGGCTTCATGTTCGGGTTCGCGAGCAATCGCTCCCTGCAGCGCGCGGGCGACAATGACAGTTGAGCCCCCGGCCTCAAGACGGGTGATAATTTCTGCGCGGGTCCAGGCGCGGACGCCGCGGTAGAGCGGCTCCCCGGTAGGGAGGCGAGTCCACTTGTCCTTGTCGGCGAATCGGTCAATGCCGCTAGTGGAGGCTAACTTGGCGACCTCGAGGTCGTGTGCGTCCAGTAGGTGCACGACAACCGAATCGCTGGACAGGATGGATTGCGTCGCCGAGGAAATCGCGGACAAAGAGAAGACCAATAACGGAGGGTCGACACTAATCGACGCCACCGACGTCACCGTCAGCGCTACGGGACCATCCGGGCCTTCCGCAGTGATTACAGAAACGCCGCCAGCGTGGCCCCGGAACAGCGCCTTGAAATAGGACGTATCGAGTCCGTCGGAGGGGAACGGCCAGGTCGTTTTATTCGTCATGCTGGTACCGCCTTTCGTGTGGAAAGCAGGGGGTCACTTCGCTCGTGACGACGGTAGGAGCAATTCATCGAACGAAATCTCGGGCACCGCCGCGTATTTCCTTCCGACGGAGAACCAAGCGGCGAGTTTAGCCTCATCGACCGGCGCGGTGCTCGAGCTGAAGCTTTCAACCGTCATTTTCTGCAGCAGCCCGGGATACGCCTTGTCCAGCACTACCGGGTCAGCGCCGGTCTGCTTTTTGACGTGAGCAGCCTGTTCCCCCAGCGGAAGGTCGAGGAACCACGTGTTCGTTTCCGTGGTCGCTTGGGTGAACTTCTCAGCGATCTCGGAGTTCTCGTCGTACCAGGCGCCCGTCGCCCAGAAACCGGCGGCAGCGCTCTCGGTTCTTGCGATGCTCTCCGCCAGTCTCTTGGGATCATCCAGGGAACGTACGTCGCCGTCAGCCAGCCATTTCTCGGCACTGATGGCAGACCCCGTGTAGGCAGCATCGACCTGGCCGGTAGCAAGCCGAGATGCAAATGTGGTCTGCTCGGGGACGATGACCCATTTGATTGATTTCACATCCACGCCAGCGTTGTCAAGGATCAGCCACGCCAAGGTCTTGAATAGCGGAGGTGCGCCGACAGCCACTGTGGCCCCCTTGAGATCGGCTACGGACTGCAACGGGCTGTCGTCTTTAACGAGTAGATATGAGTTCCCGCCGGCCGTGCCGTTGAGCGGAGTGACGAGACCGACGTCGAAGCCGTTGCTGGGGGCTGCTGCGCCCCCGAACAGATCCGAGTAGGCGATATCGACGCCTCCCTGGACCGCAGCGCTGATCGCATCCAGGCCTGTGGCGACGTCTTGCACCCTTACGTCGAGACCATATTTTCTGAAGATCCCAGCTTCCACGGCAGCCCGGAATGAGACGGGCATGATCCCTCCGGGGGCGGCGGCGACCTTCACTGTCGTCGATTCGGCGCCGTTCAAATGGCCACCGGTGTTGCTGGTACTACTGCACGCGACCAAGCCCAATACGAAGATCAAAGCAACGGGCAGGAGACGATTTGTTTTCATAAGAGTTCCTTTTCGCAGAAGTGGGATCAGTCGTCCTCCCGAGCCGCGGTACGCGCGTCCTCCCGAGCCGGGGTACGCGGCTGGTATATGTCCCTACAGAGATCAGAATTTAGGAGACGTGAGGCCGAGATTCTGCCTCAAAGTACTGTTCGGTCCATACTCACGTCGGAACAGACCTTTGTCGCGCAGCCTCGGCACGACAAGGCGCGTGAATCGTCGAAGGTTCTCCTTGTCGGCGGTGAGTAGAAGACCGTCCAAAGCTCCCTCGTGGAACCATGCCTCGATCTTGTCGGCCACGGCCTCGGCACTCCCGACGAAGCTCGTCTCAGGCCGAGCGAACTCGAGCGCGGCCTCCCGAATGCTCTGGCCTTTGCTTTTGGCCCGTTCGATGATTTTCTCTGCGGTCGGAGTAAAGCCGACCGAGTGCTTAATAAAGCCGTCGGGGAATGGTTCATCAATATTGATCGTGGAGAAGTCGAAATAGTTGAAAAACCGCGACACGATGCCCAGCGCGTGTTCGACGCCGACGAAACGGGCGCGCTCTTCATAGTGTGCCCAAGCCTCCTCCTCGGTCTCGCCGACGACAGGACTGAGACCGGGGATGACGACGACCTCGCTGGGATCGCGCCCGGCGTCGACTGCCGCTTGCTTGAACGCTTCGTAGGTGCTCTGGGCATCACTCAGTGAGTCGGTAAGCCCAGCGGGAAACACCGCATCTGCATATCTACCCGCGAGTCTAAGCCCGCCCTCCGAGGCGCCTGCCTGGAAGATAACAGGCTCGCCTTGCCTAGATCGTTCAACATTCAGGGGCCCGCGGACCGAGTAATAGCGGCCGTTATGGTTTAGCGGATGAGCCTTGGACCAGTCTGCATAGAGACCGCTCGCCCTATCGCGCGGAAAGGCGTCGGGTTCCCAGGAGCGCCACAGCCCCTGCACCACCTCGACGAACTCGGTGGCTCGTTCATATCTCTCAGCCTTGTCGGGCAGCCGCTCGGCCCCGTAATTTTGTGCGTGCGCGTCGATATAGGACGTCACTACGTTCCAGCCGACTCGGCCGCGGCTGATCAGATCCAGTGACGCGATCTGCCGCGCGACGTCATACGGCTGGGAGTAGGTTGTGCTGATCGTACCGACCAGCCCCAGCGAGGTGGTGTGCGCCGCGATCGCTGCCAGTGCGGTGACCGGCTCCACGCGGCTGAGGAACTGCCAAGCCGATTCCTCCGTGATCACAGCCGTGTCGGCGATGAAGCCGAAATCGAAAGTACCTTCCTCGGCAATTTGGGCGAACTCGATGAACGAATCGATGTTCGAATTTCCGTCGGCCGGATGATTCTCGTCCCGCCAGTGCCCGCTGGCGATGCCTTCGATAAAGGTACCGAGAACCAAGTGTTTGCGAGACGATCCGTCACGGCGCTTGTTGTTTCCTTGGAAATGGGCGGCTGTCATCGTCCTGTCTTCCTTGCACGCCGGTTAGTGCCGAAAAGGAGTACCTAGGACAGAACCGATCTTAGGCAAACCATGGTCCAGCACGCGCAGAACGCGCATCGTGGGTGGTCTGCCGCGTATCGACTGTCGCCGCGACGACCCGAGCATAAGCAGACGGCCACTGATAGGCGGAATAGTGTTACCCGCGATTACAGCTGAGGGGTGGGTCGGCAATCGGACCGAGGCCCTAACGTCACGGACGGTCTCACTCAGTAACAACCGCTATGGCTGGACAGCGCAAGTGCCAGAATGGCTCAGCGCCGTCCCGGGCGCAAACCAAACGGTCCCGCAGCCCGTCGTTCCGACCTAGTCAGAGGGGAGACACCCCATTACGCAAGAACAGTTCGTCCCAATTCATACTCGAGCGGGCTCGCTTATCTCTGCTGCTGAGCTCCATCACGAGCTCAGTTCCGGCACGCAGCCGCTACTGCTTGATGTGCGATTCACGCTTGAGGACGGTCCGCGGTACAGCGAGTACCTTGATGGGCATCTTCCCGGGGCAGCCTTTGTCGATCTCGAGCATGATCTAGCGGGCAATCGCACTCCCGGCCTCGGCCATTACCCCGTGCCCTCGCCAGAGGCCTTCGCCGAAAGCTCCCGGAGATGGGGTCTCACGACCACGTCGGATGTCGTGGTGTACTCGGGGTACACAGGCATTTCAGCGGGGCGGCTGGCATGGCTACTTCAGTGGTACGGGCACGACAAGGTACGTATCCTCGACGGCGGTCTCCTCGGATGGACCCGCGAGGGCCTTCCACTTGAGACTTCAGAGGTCCCTTCGTCGGCCTTTGGTGGTTTCGCACCGCGCGCCCAAAGCCATCTGGCAGCGTCGACTTCAGACGCAATGGAGCTCGGCCGGCGTGGCCAACTGGTGGATGTGCGGGCGCGATCGCAATTTGCCCTGAAGACGCCTGATCAGCGACGCTCCACCCGCCGTCCCGGCCGCATCCCTGGTGCGATCAACATCCCGGCCACCTCACTTCATCGGCGTAACGGGTTGCTGCGCAGTTCAGCGGAGATGAAAGCTGCTTTGGAACAGCACGGCATTGATTACACACAGCCGGTGGGCGCGTACTGCGGTGGCGGAGTGGCGAGTGCGTGGGCTACCTTCGTCCTGCGCGCCGCCGGCGTCGATGCACGTCTGTTCACGGCATCGTGGTCTGAGTACGCCGCAGATCCCCGTCTTCCGGTGGAGATCGAGCCTTGAACGACCGAAGCTGTCATCGCAGGTAACACAGTTCTAGCGCGGACCAGCGGTTCCTTTAGGGTCGAAGTGTCGCGGCGACAGTCGACTCGCGGCAGATCATCCAGAGACGCTGTCTGCGTGCTGGTCGATGATTTGCCTTGTGGTCGTCACCTCGGGCTTTCGACCTCCCTTCGCGCGGATCTTCGTCCCTGATCCTCCTGCTGAATGGATCGACTGATGCCCCACCTCGCCGTCCCCCCATCGCAACCTGTCAAGAAGCAGGCAAAAGTAAACGTCCCATCCTTTGGGACAGATCGCCCAGCCGACTGGTCCACGGTGTCCGAGTTGTTTGGAGAAGCTGTCCGCTGCGCGCTTGTCGGACGCAGCAGCGGCGCCTGATGCTCTCGGCCCAGAAGACGCGAGCACTGATGACTGCTACCCGCCTTCCGGTCTTGTCAGAGTGAAGCATCCCACCGACGGGTACGGAACGGGCCCACGTCGTCATCCCCGGGACCCGCTTCGGCCAGGCTGTTTGTTTGTCGACCATACGGATGACCCATCCCACACCCGCATCGAACCCGAGAGACCCAACTAGAATGGCACGCAGAAAGCAACTCATCATCGCAACCTCAAGCTGGCCCATCGGCCGCCATGCCAGCGCGTGGCGCCTGCCGGAAGCGCTCATACCGCACCCGGTGGATCCCACCTACCTGGCCGACACGGCGGCTGCTGCCGAGAGGGGACTGTTCGACTACTTCTTCGTTGGCAACGCCATCTCTTCCGAACCGTCACGCGAACGAACTTGGACGAACGACGTCTTCAAAGCGGAGGGTTTCGCGCTCGGTGCGTTCGTGGCCGCTCGCACCTCGCACGTTGGAATTGTCGTCACCACAAACACGACTTACGCTGACCCTTACGACACAGCCCGTTCTGCAGTCACCCTCGAACACTTAAGCGGCGGGCGTCTCGGACTAAACCTAGTGCTTGGACTGGCCGGCATCGACCTGCCCGCCGCGAACTACGGGCGTATGGCGCATCCGGAGCGCGACACCCGGTATGAGAGGGCTGAGGAGTTTACGACAATTCTTCGCGACCTGCAGCACAGCTGGGACAAGGACTGGTTCGTCGGGGACCGCCAGAGTGGGCGGCTGTACAACTCTGATGCGTTCCACCCCATCCACTTCGCTGGCACTCATCTAAGCGTCGACGGTGCGTTGAACGTCCCGCCGCCTATCCAGCCAGAGATTCCACTTATTCATGCTGGCACCTCTCCTCAGTCGCTGGCCTTCGGGGCAAGCCATGCAGCTGTGCGCTTCAGCCCGTACTTCGGCACCGAATACAACAGCGACTACTACCGAGCCGTTCAACAATCGAGCATCGATGCGGGTCGAGACCCGGATGATGTCGCAGTGCTCCCCGGCATTACCTTCTACGTAGGAGGGACCACGACGGAAGCACGCGCGAAGTTCCGGGAAGTCCAGCAACTTGTGATGGCCGAGTACGCGCCCGCCGCAGTCTCGCAGGCGGTGGGCCAGGACGTCACTGGCGTATCGCCAGGAGAGCGCGCAGCGGACGTGCTGAGCGATGACACGCTCCATACATCCCCCTGGCTGCAGACCGCTTTCGACGCTTTCGGAGGGCACGACGTGACCCTGGAGGACCTGTTCCGCTACACAGCCAACGCCGGGCACCTCAATCAGAACAGCGTTGTAGGCGACGGACGCTACGTCGCTGACTGGATCGCGGAGCGGTTCGAGGGGCGCGTGCTGGATGGCGTAAAGGTGTTCCCGCCCTACTCCCGCACTCCACTCGACGCGTTCGTCGATCTCGTCGTTCCGGAACTGCAGGCCCTCGGCCTGCACCGCACAGAGTACGCTGGCACTACGCTCACGGAGCACCTCAGGCAGTCACGATGAGCACAATCGTCGTGGAGTCTGCAGGCAAGGAATATTTGACCGCCGACAGCCGCCGTGTCACTGGCCTCGAACCGGTATCCCTTCAGATCCGCAGAGGCAGTTTTGTCTCCTTCGTAGGACGATCCGGATGCGGCAAGTCGACTCTGCTACGGCTAATCGCCGGGCTGGAGACATCAACATGGGGATCAATCTCGATCGACGGTGCGGAAGTATCCCAGCCCCCGTCGCAGTTGCGCTACGTTTTTCAGTCGTACAGCGACTCGCTCCTGCCGTGGAAGAGCGTGGGCAGGAACGTCGAGTTCGGTATCAGGCATGCCCACCGGCTGCCTGAAACCGAGCAGAATCGGAGGAACTGGCCGGCAATCGCCCAAAGACGCCTCTCCGACGTCGGGCTTGGCGACAAAGCTACCCGCTATCCTTCCGAGCTGAGCGGTGGTCAGCAGCAGCGGGTCGCGATCGCCCGTGCCCTGGCGTCGCATCCGGAGATCCTGCTGCTCGACGAGCCGTTCAGCGCTGTGGATGCCCTGAGCCGCTCGCACTTGCAGGACCTCGTCCTGCAGGCCTGGCACGAGCTCGGGCTTACGGTGGTGTTCGTCACCCACGATATCGATGAGGCACTCTACCTCTCGGACGAGATCTACGTGTTGGCACCAAACGGCAGGGGGATCCAGGACCACATCCACGTTGACCTCCCCCGGCCGCGCAATCAGCTAAGTACCCCAAGCCTGCCCGAGTTTTCACGCGCGCGTGCGCGCCTTCTCAGCGAGGTGCTTGGCGATGAGCTCTGAGTCCCGCCTGCCAGTCACCCGCCGACCAGTGCCGCAGTTAATCCGGCGTCTTGCCGAACGCCGCATCGTTGGATGGATACTCGTCGTTGTACTGCTGCTGATGTGGCAGTTCAGTGCGACCCTCGCGCCGCGACCCGGGCTTCCCCCGCTCACCGCCATCTTCTCGGAGTGGTTGGCCCAGATGCAGGGCCGCGAACTAATTCCAGCGCTGCTGGATACAGTCGTCACTACCCTCCTCGGCTTCAGCCTCGCAACTGTCATCGGAGTCGTATTCGGATTCATGATGGGGCGCATCCGTATTGTTTTGGCACTACTTGAACCGGCCGTCGAGCTGATTCGACAGACCCCCGTAACGGCGCTCTTCCCACTGCTGATCTTGTTCCTCGGAATCGGCCAGCAGTTGGAAGTCACCACGATCGCTCTAAGCGCCACCTTCCCGATTCTCATGAACTCCTACGCTGGTGCCCGCAGCGTCTCGCGCACGATGAGGCTGACGTCAAAGACCTACAAGCTCGGCTGGTGGCAGACACAGGTGGAAGTGGCGATCCCCGCTGCGCTGCCTTTCATACTAGTCGGCATGCGGCAGGCCCTCGGAGTCTCGCTCGTGCTCGCCGTCGTGGCCGGAATGCTCGCCGGCAACAGCGGCATCGGCTACTTCATCCTGCAGGCTCAGCAGATGTTAGACGTAACGGCGCTCTTCGCCGGAATCTTCAGCATCGCGCTGGTTGGGTACCTGCTGAACCAGCTGTTCCTCCTCGCGGACGCGCGCCTCATACGCTGGCGTCGCCATACCACGGACTCCTAACCTCTCCAGAAAGGAAAAGGCATGCGCCATTTCATTGAGGCCTCGGAACTGTCCATCGCGCTGACAGGTGACCGGCCACCCGTCGTCCTCGATCTCAGATTCGACCCCGGAAAGGGCTCGGATATCTCACGTTATGAGCAGGGCCACATTGTCGGTGCCAGATTTGTGGCACTGGAGCAGACGCTCGTCCAAACTGAGGCTGCGACCCTAGGACCACTTCCGGATCCTCTCGCGCTGGAGGAAAGCCTCCGAGGTCTTGGGTTAGACAATGACACGCCGGTTGTTGTTTATGACGACACCTCGGGCGGCCCTTCCGCTCGTGCATGGTGGGTACTCACCTGGGCAGGCGCAACGCAGGTGCGTACGCTAAACGGCGGCCTCGCAGCGTGGAGGGCCGCCGGTCTGCCGCTCGTTCCCGGAAGTGATGCCACGCCTGTCGCCAAGGGAACCTTCACTGTTGCTGCGGGCGGCCTTGCCTCCGTGGAAGCTGACGATGTCGAGCAAATCGTTGCGAAGCGTTCCGCGATCGTTATCGACACGAGGGCGCCTGCGCACTTCGCGGGAGATCCCGAGAAGGCGCGCAGCGGACACATACCCGGCTCGGTGAACCTCCCACAAACGGCTTTCCGCGGCGCGGACGGGCGACACGTGACGGATGCAGCCACCACCGACCTCCTCTTCAGTGCCGGCGTCAAGACAGACACGGACATTGTGCTCTCCTGCGGTGGCGGGATTTCGTCGGCCTACGTCGCGCTCGTCCTGCTCGAACACGGCAATAATGTGATGCTGTATCCCGGCTCGTTCTCCGACTGGGTAACCAACCCCGCCCATCCGGTTGAACAGTCACAAAGTGTGAGGCCCTGATTCCGTCCGCCGAAGCTCTTTTTCGAAGCATATCGATGCCGGGATGGCGTGATCGTAGGGAGGGTAGGCCGGTATCTGTCTGTATCCAAGTTTTCGGTACAGAGCTTCAGCCTCTGGCTGCTTACCTCCGGTTTGCAGGATTAGGCGAGAGGCGCCCGCACCGGAGGCAATCCTTTCGAGTTCAGCCATTAGTGCCGTCGCGGCGCCCGTACCGCGGGCTGCAGGGTCAGTAATGACCCGTTTGATCTCCCATTGCCCGTTCAATCGGCGGAGGGCGCCGTGCCCAATGGCTTCACCAGCACCGCTAATCACGAGCACATTGGCAATGAAATCTTGCGGTGGTACGGTCAAGGCTCTCCTCGCTGCTTCGGAAAGTTGGGGCTCTTTTCCGGTGCCATACCTCGCCAGAAGCTCGTCCGTTAGTAGGTCCCGCAGACGGGCTGCTCGGGGGTCATCAAAGTTAACCGCCTCCAGCGTCATTTCCGCCGTATTGCCGGACATCCAGTTCCTCCTTGCGTGCGCTTGTCAGTATTTCTCGTTTCGTGCGGCCGCTGCAGGGCGGCGGCCGCAGCATGTTCAATCGCTTGGCGAATCCGCTATTGATTCACGGGTGCTGTCGGCAGCTGAAACCAGCGGTCCCAGCATGAGGCTGCCCTGCTTGAATTCTTCGCCGCATGCTGCGCACGTCAGGACCGGTTCCAAGTCGGCCCCGCAGTTGTGCCGGTAAGAGGCGCGGGGTGTCTTGTCGCGCATCCAGGTACTGCTCCAGGCCGCGAGTGAGATGAGAATGGGAGCAACTTCGGCCCCGGACGTTGTCAGGTGGTATTCATGCCGCGGGGGGCGCTCCGAATATTGGACGCGCTCAATTACGGCATGGTCTTCCAAGGTCCGCAGCCGGCTTGTCAGGATGTCGCGTGAGGCGCCGGTATTGAGGGCTATCTGGTCGAAACGATGGACGCCCAGGGACATCTCCCGAAGCGCCAGCAACGCCCAGCGCTCACCCAGCACCTCAAGTCCTGCTGCGATGAAGCACGCCCTAGGTCCCACCCTCGCGGTATTGATTGGTGTCATCACTCCCTGCTCCAGTGTTTTCTCTAAGCATACAAGTAGGTTGGATATTCCAACCTACTAAGCTACTGTGACATTCGAGGGCTACGTAACCGCGCGGCCCTGTCTGAACTTTAGGAGAATCCATGCCAAGTCTGTCTGGTGCCATCGTTCTTGTAACCGGCGCGAATGGGGGTTTGGGCCGCGAGTTCGTGAAACAGGCCCTGGCCAGAGGCGCGGCCAAGGTCTATGCGACAGCCCGCCATCCCCGGGAGTGGCATGACTCCCGAGTCATCCCTCTCGCTCTCGATGTCACCAGTCCTGCCTCGATTCGGGACGCCGTGACGCAGGCTCCGGACGTCAATGTCCTGATCAACAACGCAGGCATTTCCGTCGAATCAGACACTCTCGTGAATATCTCCGACGAGGAATTCCGCAAGATAATGGAAACCAATTTCTTTGGACCAGTCGCCTTGACACAGGCCTTCGCCCCAGTGCTCGCTACCAACGAGGCCTCAGCGATCGTCAACATCCACTCGGCGCTCAGCTGGATCGCGCTCACCGGCGCCTACAGCGCATCAAAGGCCGCACTGTGGTCTGCAACAAACTCCTTCAGGCTCGAACTGGCACCCCAGGGCACGCACGTAACCGGCGTGCACGTCGCCTATATCGACACCGCCATGGCTAAGGGTGTCGACGCCCCAAAAATTTCCCCGGAGGAAGTGGTGCGCAAGTCATTCGATGGGCTCGAACAGGGGGATTACGAGGTCATCGTGGACGACATCACTGCCGACGTAAAACTTGGCCTCGCCGGTCCCATCCTGGGACTCTACCCGGCGCTGGCAGCCAGCGCCGCGGCAACAGCCTAAAAGACACCTTCAGACCCAGAGGGCTACATTCATGACAAGCGATGCCTCCGCTCAGCGCTCGGAAACCTTCACCTGGACCGATCCTTCGATCGCCCTCCAGAAACTGCCACAACTAACCGGCATGGACTACTTCTCAGGCCTCAGCAACGGCAGTATCGCGCCGCCGCCGATCGCGTCCTTGATGAAATTTGAACTCGCAGAAGCTACCCACGGACACGTCGCATTCGAATGTTGGCCCGGGGAAGCCCACTACAACCCTTTAGGAATAGTGCATGGCGGCCTGGCCTGCACGCTCCTCGACACGGCCCTCGGCTGCGCAGCACACACAACTCTGGCCGCCGGCTTCGGCTATACCTCCATTGACCTGGCGGTGAAATACCTCCGGCCTGTCACACTCCGGAAGGGCGCCCTCCGAGCAGAAGGGTCAGTGGTAAAAGCCGGCTCCCGGCTGATTTTCGCCGAAGGCCGACTCTGCACCGCCGACGGTGAACTCCTCGCTACCGCCACGAGCACACTCCTCGTCGTTCCCCACCAACCAGATGCAGTGACAGCATAATGCGCAGCGCCGCCGCTGTGGCCCTTGTCCCCGCCAGCCAGGAATCTGTGCAGCCTACAAACGGCAAGCCCGGCATGCACGCATTGAGCCGTTTCGGGATTCCGTTGGGCCTGGCAGGTTTGGGCGGCGGCTGGTCCGCCGCGAGGAGCTATCTCGGCGCCCCGGTCTGGCCGGAGGAAATTATCTTCGGAGCAGCCACCATCGTGTGGGGGATCCTGACTGTCATGTACGTGGTCCGGGGACTGCGGCAGAAAGGAACATTCCGCGCTGACCTTAAGCACGAGGTGGCAGGGCCTTTCGCCTCGTTTATCCCATTGGTCGGGATCCTGCTTGCCTCCCACTACACCCAATACCTGCCGCCCTGGGGGGACTGGTTGAGTGGCGCGTTCATCACAGCGCTGGCCATCGTCGCCGCGCAACTTTTTGCTCACTGGGTCACCGGCGGAGTATCAATGCAGTCCATCCACCCCGGCTACCTACTGCCTGTCGTGGCCGGATCCTTCGTCGCCAGCATCGGATTCTCAACCATCCACGCCCATGAAGCCGCCATCGCCACGTTCGGCGTCGGCATGCTCTTCTGGCTTCTCGTCGGAACGATTGTCACCGTCCGGCTCATGACCGGAGGCGAACTGGCACCAGAAGCCAAACCCGGGCTGACCGCCTACCTTGCGGCTCCTGCAACAGCAAACATCGCCTGGATGGTGTCACACCCCGGCCCAATGGGCGCCGTGCAACTCTGCCTCACAGGAGTCCTGACGATTATGATGCTACTGCAGGTCATACTCCTCCCCCAGTACCTAAAACTTTCTTACACACCAGGGTTTTGGGTGTTCACCTTCCCGGTGGCGGCAACGACGAACTATGCCATCCGTTGGCTCGCGGCGGCTGACTTCCCGGGCAGGGAGATTTACTCCTGGACCATACTCGGCCTCGCAACAGCCTTTACTCTCACCATCGGCACACGCGCTGTTACAACCTCCATCGGAACATACTTGGCGAAACGAACCGGACGAGTCGAAAAGGGCGACTGATCGTGGATTGGGGGTGGCAGAAGGCAGAGATGTCTACTCGGACTTGACTGCACCCCAACCTGACGTCAGGTCCTGCGAGGTTGGCGTCAGGTTATAGCCTGTTTCATCATTATCTGACGGCAGACGCCCAAGGTCATAGATCTTATCCTGACAGTCCGTCGGGCTAGAGACAGGACAGCCCTGCCGCCCCTCGTTGGAATGCAGCTGCCTACAAGGCATACAGCACCACGGATTCCGCCTTCGTCATGTCGTCGAGTCCAGCGGGCTGAATGAACTCGTGACGGCAAGATAGAGAGCAGACCGCGGTCAGAAACAAAACAGACTTAAGTGTGCACACTGTACACACCCACTTTGGCCCAACAAAGTCACTTTTCACCGCCGTGACTGGACGGAAATCTCATGGCTCAACCCGATGAAACAGAAATCGCACGAAGTCATGTCGTAACTGATCCCACAGTCCATGAACACGTGTAGGCCACTCCGGACCTACCGGACAGAACTGGAAGAAGGAATCGGATGACCCCAGCTCAGAGCCAGCGGAACGCCCACCAGCCAGGGTGCTGATCCCGCTCCCCCATCCCTAACTGAACAGGCCGCCCCCGGCGGCCAGGCACCGTCCGGGACTCCCATTCAGAGGGACTTGTCAACATTTGTCCACACTTAAAAGCAAAAACCCCTCTGACGAGGGGTTATGCCGTGCCCGAGGTGGGACTCGAACCCACACACCTTTCGATACCGCATTTTGAGTGCGGCGCGTCTGCCAATTCCGCCACTCGGGCGCGGATTACCGGGAAGTTAATTCTCGCTGACTGCTCCCATTCCTGTGAGCAACGCGATCCGTTCCCAGCACGCGAAACTACTCTACATGCAGATAGGCTGATTCAAAGAACCGGACGCGCTGATGCAACAAAAACCAGCCATCAATGAGTCCACACTAAGATGGACATGAACCCGCCGAACCTTTTCAAGGAGATCCCGTGACCGAACAGACGGAGTCCACGTCTACAGCCCAGCCGGCCCGACGTGTTGTCGTAGCCGAGGATGAGACCCTCATCCGCTTGGACATTATCGAGATCCTGAAGGGCGAAGGGTACGACGTCGTAGGCGAGGCCGACAACGGCGAAAAGGCCGTGGAGTTGGCCGAAGAACTCAAGCCTGACCTTGTCCTCATGGATGTCAAAATGCCCGTCATGGATGGCATCTCTGCGGCAGAGAAGATCGTGAAGGCCCGGATTGCTCCCGTTGTCCTGCTGACCGCCTTCAGCCAGAAGGAACTGGTGGAGCGTGCACGCGATGCCGGTGCCATGGCATACGTCGTCAAGCCGTTCTCCCCCGCAGACCTGATCCCGGCCATCGAGATCGCACTCAGCCGCCACGAGGAAATCAAGGCGCTCGAAAACGAGGTTTCGGACCTCCAGGAGCAGTTCGCCACGCGCAAGCTTGTAGAACGCGCCAAGAGCCTGCTGACCACCAAGATGGGCCTGACGGAGCCGGAAGCTTTCCGCTGGATCCAGAAGACCTCCATGGACCGCCGCCTCAGCATGCGTGAGGTTGCCGAAACCATCATCAACCAGGTCAACTAAGGCAAGAACCGAAACAACGACGGCGGCCGCGCACCTCACATGAGGTGCGCGGCCGCCGTCGTACTCACCGGAAAGCAAACAAAAAAATGCGGGCCCCGCCACAAAGACGGGGCCCGCATTCAAGAGCGAAGGACTTAGCTCTTGGTCTTGGACTTCTTCTCCGGCCACGGGCCGACGGGTTCCTTGCGCGAACCGTCATCTACCTTGGACGTGTCGGCCAGGTCACCAACCTTGTGGACCTTGAGGGAGTTCGTGGAACCGGCCTGTCCTGGAGGGGAACCGGCAGCGATGACCACAAGGTCGCCTTCGTCCACGAGATCCATTTGCAGCAGGCTCTTGTCCACCTGTGCGGTCATTTCGTCAGTGTGCCCCACGGAGGGAACAAGCACCGGCTGGATGCCCCAGGTGAGGGCCAGCTGGTTCCATACGTGCTCAACGGGTGTGAACGCGAAGACCGGCTTGACAGGGCGGAGACGTGACAGGCGTCGTGCCGAGTCACCGGACTGGGTGAAAGTACAGATGTACTTGGCGTCCAGCTGGTCGGCGATCTCGACGGCGGCACGGGTGATGGCGCCACCGCGGGTCCTGGGCTTGGTGCCCAGCGGGGGGACGCGCTCAAGGCCGTGTACCTCGGTGGATTCGATGATCCGGGCCATGACCTTGACGGTTTCGATCGGGTACTGGCCAACGGAGGTTTCACCGGACAGCATGACTGCGTCGGCGCCGTCGAGCACTGCGTTGGCACAGTCGGAAGCCTCGGCACGCGTCGGACGCGGGTTGTCGATCATTGATTCCAGGACCTGGGTTGCCACGATCACGGGCTTGGCCCAGCGACGTGCCAGTTCGATGGCGCGCTTCTGGACGATCGGCACCTCTTCAAGGGGCAGTTCCACACCGAGGTCGCCACGGGCCACCATGATGGCGTCGAACGCATCGATGATTTCGTGGAGCTGCTCCACGGCCTGCGGCTTTTCGATCTTGGCGATCACCGGCACGCGGCGGCCTTCTTCGTCCATGATCTCGTGAACGCGCTTGATGTCGGAGGCATCCCGAACGAAAGAGAGGGCGATGAGGTCAGCGCCGCGCTGGAGTGCCCAGCGGAGATCGTCCTCGTCCTTTTCGCTCAGTGCGGGGACGTTGACGGCAACACCGGGCAGGTTGATGCCCTTGTTGTTGGACACCTTGCCGCCGACCGTTACGGTGGCAACAACCTTGACGTCGTCAACTTCGATGGCGCGCAGCGCAACCTTGCCGTCGTCGATCAGGAGGGCGTCGCCCACATTGACGTCTTCGGTGAGACTCTTGAGCGTGGTGGAGCAGATGTCCTTGGTACCGGGTACGTCTTCGGTGGTGATGGTGAACGTGTCACCAACGGCTAGCTCGTGCGGGCCGTCAACGAAGCGGCCGAGCCGGATTTTGGGTCCCTGGAGGTCGGCCATGATGGCAACAGGCTTGCCCAGCTGCGCCGCAGCCTTGCGGACGTTCTCATAGGTGTTGTCGTGCACGGAGTAGTCGCCGTGGCTCATGTTCATGCGAGCAACGTCGACGCCGGCCTCCAGCACCGCGAGGGTGTTGTCGAAGCTGGAGATTGCCGGGCCGAAAGTTGCCACGATTTTAGCGCGTCTCATATACCTACCCTAAGTAGTTCATGCTGATTGAGTAAAAGATCAGTTCCTGCCGGCGCTATAAGACCGCGATTGCCCGGTCGGTGGGGGCGACCGGTGCCGGGAGAATGGTGCTTCCCATCAGGAACTTGTCCACTGCGGCCGCGCAGGCGCGGCCTTCCGCAATGGCCCACACAATCAGTGACTGGCCACGTCCGGCATCGCCGGCAACAAACACTCCCTCAGTGTTTGTCATGTAGTAGCCGTCGCGGGCTACGTTGCCCCGACCGTCGAATTCTGCGCTGACCTGTTCCGTGATTCCCGCCGGCTCTGCACCGGTGAAGCCGAGGCTCAGGAAGACCAGGTCGGCCGGAATAATCCGTTCTGTACCTGCCTTGGGCAGGCGCTTGCCGTCAACGAACTCTGTTTCGGCAACCTTGACGCCGGTGAGCTTGCCGTTCTCCCCCACAAACTCGACGGTGGACGCAAGGTAAGTGCGTTCGCCGCCTTCTTCGTGGGCACTTGCCATCTCGAACAAGGTGGGGAATGTCGGCCAGGGCTGATGTGCGGCGCGTTCCGACGGCGGCTGTTTGCCGATCGCGAGCGTGGTCACCGAGGCCGCTTGGTGGCGGTGCGCGGTTCCGATGCAGTCGGCACCGGTATCGCCACCACCAAGGATGACAACGTGCTTGCCACGGGCATCGATGTGGTTCTCCGGGGTCTCCCCCGCTACCACACGGTTCGCCGGGACGAGGTAGTCCATGGCGAAGTGCACGCCTTCAAGCTCGCGGCCCGGGATGGGCAGGTCGCGCGGGACGGTGGCCCCGGTGGCGACTACGACGGCGTCGTAACGGCGGCGCAACTGCTCCCAGGTCACGTCCGTACCGACGGCGACGCCGGTACGGAAGCGGGTGCCTTCAGCCTTCATCTGCTCGAGGCGGCGGTCGACCTGTTCCTTCTCCATCTTGAAGTCGGGAATGCCGTACCGGAGCAGGCCGCCAATCTTGTCGTCACGTTCGTAGACAGCAACGGTGTGGCCAACGCGGGTGAGCTGTTGCGCCACGGCCAGGCCGGCAGGTCCCGAACCAACCACGGCCACCGTCTTGCCGGTGAGGCGCGTCGGTGGAAGTGGCTGGACCCAGTCGTTGTCGAATGCCTGGTCGATGATGGAAACCTCAACCTGCTTGATGGTCACCGCAGGCTGGTTGATCCCGAGCACGCACGAAGCCTCACACGGTGCCGGGCACAACCGTCCCGTGAATTCCGGGAAGTTGTTCGTGGCGTGAAGGCGCTCGATGGCTTCTTCACCCTTGTCCCGCCATACGAGGTCGTTCCACTCGGGAATGAGGTTTCCCAGCGGGCAGCCCTGGTGGCAGAACGGTACGCCGCAGTCCATGCAGCGGCCGGCCTGGCTTTTCAGGACACCCTTTTCCTGCGCTTCATAGACCTCTTTCCAGTCCATGATGCGCACGGAAACGGGACGGCGTGGCTGCGTCTCGCGCTGCCGGACTTTCAGAAATCCGCGTGGATCAGCCACCGGTTACCTCCAGGATTCGAGACCATACTTCTTCGCCATCAGGGTCCAGGCCCTCTTCAATGGCGTCGAGACGGGTTTGCAGGACTGCGGCATAGTCGCGCGGCAGCACTTTGGTGATGCGGGCGGCGGTGTCGTCGAAGTTCTCGAGCAGACGGCCGGCCAGGACGGATTCGGTTTCCTCGACGTGCTTGGTGAGGAGACCGTGGACAATGTCACGGTCCTCGGCGTCGAGTTCCAGGAGCTGGAGTTCACCGGTATCCAGGGCGAGCTTGTTGACGCGCTCGGGCTGCAGGTCCAGCACGTACGCGGTACCGCCCGACATGCCGGCTCCGAAGTTGCGGCCGGTGCGGCCGATGATCAGCGTCTGGCCACCGGTCATGTACTCACATCCGTGATCGCCAATACCTTCGACGACGGCGGTGGCACCGGAGTTGCGGACCAGGAAGCGTTCGCCAACCTGGCCGCGCAGGAACATCTCGCCGCTGGTGGCACCGTAACCGATGACGTTGCCGGCAATGACGTTTCGTTCGGCCTGGAACACGTTGGTACGGTCCGGGCGGACGATGATGCGGCCACCGGAGAGGCCCTTGCCGACGTAATCGTTGGAGTCGCCGAACATGCGCAGCGTGATGCCGGCCGGCAGGAACGCACCCAGGGACTGGCCTGCAGTGCCATTGAGCGTGATGTCGATGGTGTCAGTGGCCAGCACATCAGTGCCGAACGTCTTGGTTACCACGTGGCCGAGCATCGTACCCACGGAACGGTCGGTGTTGATGACGTCCAGGGTGATCTTGACGGGCATGCGGTCGCTGAGCGCTTCCTGGGCCATGGTGATCAGGCGCTGGTCGAAGTGCTTGTCCAGCTCGTGGTTCTGGCCCGTCATGTTGCGCAGCGGCACGTCGTCATCGAACTCGAGCCCATGCAGGATGGGGTCGAGGTCCAGCCCTTCGGCCTTCCAGTGGTCGATGGCCTCGCGGGTGTCCAGGACTTCGGCGTGGCCGATGGCCTCTTCCAGGCTGCGGAAACCAAGCTCGGCGAGGATTTCGCGGACTTCCTCAGCAAGGAACTCAAAGAAGTTGACCACAAACTCGGGCTTGCCGTTGAACCGCGAGCGAAGCTCGGGGTTCTGCGTGGCAACGCCCACCGGGCAGGTATCCAAGTGGCATACGCGCATCATGATGCAGCCGGAAACCACCAGCGGAGCAGTGGCGAAACCGTACTCCTCGCCACCGAGCAGGGCAGCAATGACGACGTCGCGACCGGTCTTGAGCTGACCGTCGACCTGAACCACCACGCGGTCGCGGAGACCGTTAAGCATGAGGGTCTGCTGGGTCTCGGCCAGGCCGAGTTCCCACGGCACGCCGGCGTGCTTGAGCGAGTTCAGCGGCGAGGCGCCGGTACCGCCGTCGTGACCTGATACCAGCACGACGTCGGCCTTCGCCTTGGTCACGCCGGAGGCCACCGTGCCGATCCCGACTTCCGAAACCAACTTCACGTGGACACGTGCCGAAGGGTTGGCGCGCTTGGCATCGTAGATGAGCTGCGCGAGGTCTTCGATCGAGTAGATGTCGTGGTGCGGGGGCGGCGAAATGAGTCCGACGCCAGGGGTTGAGTGGCGGGTCCGGGCTACCCACGGGTAGACCTTCTGCGCCATCAACTGGCCACCTTCACCGGGCTTGGCGCCCTGTGCCATCTTGATCTGGATGTCATCGGCATTGGTGAGGTAAAGGCTGGTTACGCCGAAACGTCCGGAAGCGATCTGCTTGATGGCAGAGCGGCGCTCCGGATCCAGCAGGCGGTCAACGTCCTCGCCGCCTTCACCGGTGTTGGACTTTGCGCCCAGACGGTTCATCGCGATGGCGAGTGTCTCGTGTGCTTCCTTGGAGATCGAGCCATAGCTCATCGCACCTGTGGAGAAACGCTTGACGATGCTGGAAACCGGTTCCACTTCTTCCAGCGGAACCGCCGGACGGACACCCTCCTTGAACTTGAGGAGCCCACGCAGGGTCATCAGGTTCTCGGACTGGTCATCAACGCCCTTGGTGTAGGACTTGAAGATGTCGTAGCGGCGTTCGCGTGTGGCGTGCTGCAGGCGGAACACCGTCTCCGGGTTGAAGAGGTGGGGTTCGCCGTCGCGCCGCCACTGGTACTCGCCGCCGCCGAGGAGCGGCTGGTGCGGGTGCTCGATGCCGCCTTCGGGGTACGCCATCTGGTGGCGTGCGGAAACTTCCGCTGCGATGACGTCGAGGCCGACGCCACCGAGCTGGGAGTGCGTGCCGGAGAAGAATTCGTCCACGAGTTCCTGGGACAGGCCCAGTGCCTCGAACGTCTGTGCGCCTGTGTAGGACGCGACAGTGGAGATGCCCATCTTGGACATGATCTTCAGGACACCCTTGCCCAGGCCCTTGATGAGGTTGTAGACGCCGTCCTCGGCCGTCACGCCCGTCACATCGCCGTTGGAGATCAGCTGTTCCACCGATTCCATGGCCAGGTAAGGGTTGACCGCCGAAGCGCCGTAACCAATGAGCACGGCAACGTGGTGTGTCTCGCGGACGTCACCGGCTTCGACCACCAACGCGGTCTTGGTGCGGTTGGCGCTGCGGAGCAGGTGGTGGTGAACTGCGCTGACAAGCAGGAGCGAAGGAATCGGTGCCCACTGGGCGTTCGAGTCGCGGTCCGACAACACCACGTACTGCACGCCGCGGTTGATCGCACCGGAAACCTGCTCGCAGATCTCCGTCAAGCGGGCACGCAGTGCCGCTTCCCCGCCCTCGGGGCGGTAAAGGCCGCGCACCTTCATGGCGATGCGGTCGCCGTCGGGGCTTTCGATGTTCGCGATCTTGGCGAGCTGGTCGTTGTTGATCACGGGGAACGGCAGCGAGATCTGCGGCTGGCGGACCTGCTTGCCATCAAGCAGGTTGCCGTTGGGGCCAATGGCGCACTTCAAGGAGGTCACCAGCTCTTCGCGGATGGCATCCAGCGGCGGGTTGGTCACCTGGGCGAAGGACTGCACAAAGTAGTCGAACAGCAACCGTGGCCTCTTGGACAGAACAGCCACAGGAGTATCAGAGCCCATGGCGCCAAGGGGCTCAGCGCCGGTGCGGGCCATCGGTCCGAGCAGAATCTTCAGCTCTTCAGTGGTATAGCCAAAGGTCCGCTGACGGATATTCACCGATGCCGCAGTGTGGAGTACGTGCTCACGCTCAGGCAGTTCATTGATGTCGATCAGGTTGTCCTTGAGCCACTCCGCCCACGGGTTGGCTGCAGCAACTTCGGCCTTGACCTCGGCGTCGTCAATGATGCGCCCGGCTTCGGTATCCACCAGGAACATTTTGCCCGGGGCAACCCGACCCTTCTTGACCACATTGGAGGGCTCAACTTCAATCACGCCAACCTCGGAGGCGAAGATGATCAGGCCGTCTTCGGTGATCCAGTACCGGCCAGGGCGCAGGCCATTGCGGTCCAATGTTGCGCCGACCAGGCTGCCGTCAGTGAAGGACACAGCAGCCGGACCATCCCACGGCTCCATGAGGAGGGAGTGGTACTCGTAGAAGGCACGGCGTGCCGGATCCATGGTGGCGTGGTTCTCCCACGCCTCCGGGATCATCATCATGATCGAGTGCGTGATGGGGCGGCCGGAGAGCCACAGAAGCTCGGCTACCTCATCGAAGGAAGCAGAGTCCGAGGCACCCGGGGTACAGATCGGGTACAGCTCTTCAGGGGTGTCGCCCAACAGCGGGCTGGCCAACTGAGACTGACGTGCACGCATCCAGTTCCGGTTGCCCTTGACCGTGTTGATCTCACCGTTGTGCGCGATCGTACGGAAAGGCTGTGCCAGGGGCCACGACGGGAACGTGTTCGTGGAAAAGCGCGAGTGGACAATGGCGAGCTTGGTCTTGAAGCGCTTGTCCGAAAGGTCAGGGTAGAACGGCTCCAACTGGGCCGTGGTCAGCATGCCCTTGTACACGATGGTGCGCGAGGACAGCGACGGGAAGTACACGCCAAACTTGTTCTGGGCGCGCTTGCGGATCCGCCATGCGCGGGAGTCCAGCTCATTGTGCTCAAGCTGCTCACCGTTGGCAGAGGCAAAGAACGGCTGTGAGAAGTAGGGCATACATGCCCGCGCCATGGCTCCGACGAGGTCAGCGACCACGGGAACTTCACGCCAGCCAAGGACCGTCAGGCCCTCGTCGGCGGCAAGTGCCTCAATGCCGGCCTTCGCCGTTGCAGCTTCCCGCGCTTCAGCCGGCAGGAAGGCGGTGCCTACCACGTACTGGCCAGGCGCCGGAAGTTCGAATTCTGTGACGGCCCGGAAAAACTCGTCGGGTATCTGCATGAGCAGTCCCGCGCCGTCGCCGGTTCCTTCGTCGGCGCCCACGGCGCCGCGGTGTTCGAGATTGCGGAGGGCGGTCAATGCCGCTTCCACGATGTCGTATCCCGGTTCCCCGCGGAGCGTGGCGATAATGGCCAGGCCGCAGGCGTCCTTCTCCGTATCAGGGTTGTAAAGACCCTGGGCCTCCGGAAGCGCAGCAAAACGCTTGAACGGAGACATGGCACCCTGCGGTTCGATGTTTTCGGACCAACCGGGGTTATGAAGATGGGTCATGGGAGACGTCCTTCCTCGAGATCGTGCGTATGGAAGGGACAACATTGGCCCCACCTTGCATGCCCTGTGACGGGCACAACAAAGCGCTAGTTATTGGAATTGTAGGCCAGCCGATCCAGCGCAACGAACAGTTACGCAGACCTCTGGCCCCGGCTTGACCAGTGAACATCGGTATGCTGCGATCCGGTTTCCGGGGTGCCACGACGCTGTGGACTGGGCCCTACGAGCGGTGACTCTGTTGCCCCTTTACCTACGGCGACTACTTGGTGTCGTCTGCCTTAGGCGAGGATCCGGATGCTTTCCTGGCGGCGTTGGCATCAACTGGGAGTTCCGTTGCGGACGTGGTGTCCTGGACGGATTTAACTGATGCATCCCGCGGCCCGTCAACGTTGCCCGGATCACTTTGGTTATCAGGGAGATTATCACGCAAACCACTATCTGAGACAGATGCGTCCACATCATGACTGGTGACGCTCGTCACCGTGGAGGGGCGGTCCTCGGCCTCTTTTTCCGGCTCACGCCCCGGCAAGTACGGGCTGTCCGGCACCGGACGGCCCCGCCGGGCCAAGACCAGGAAGATGACAAGAGCGGCAACGAAGACGAAGATGCTGGTCCAGACATTGAGCCTCGTGGTGATTCCGAAGAGCGTAATCTGCTCGGCGTCGTCGATGCGCAGTGCTTCGATCCAGACACGGCCCAGCGTGTAGTACATGGCGTAAAGCCAGAACAAGCGGCCCCAGCGGAAAGCAAACTTCTTGTCCAGGAGCAGGAGGATGGCTACTCCAGCGAGGTTCCAGAGCATCTCATAGAGGAACGTCGGGTGGAAGAGCGTCCCTGCCGCCATGTCCGGCGGGAAGTTCGCGTTGGAGGGATCGATTTCCAGCCCCCAAGGCAAAGTGGTCGGGGCACCGAACAGTTCCTGGTTGAACCAGTTACCCAGGCGGCCGATTGCCTGCGCCAGCAGCAGTCCGGGCGCGGCTGCGTCCAGGAAAGCCGTCAACCTGACCCCGGCACGACGACACCCGATCCAGGCGCCCACCACGCCAAGCACCACAGCGCCCCAGATGCCCAGTCCCCCGCGTTGGATCTGTGGGATCAGGGAGAGGTCGCCAGTTCCGTCGAAGCCGGGGCCGAAGTACGCATCAGGTGAGGAGAAGACGTGGTAGAGGCGCCCGCCAATGATGCCGAACGGGATGGCCCAGATGGCAATGTCCCAGAGGCTGCCTTCAGGCGCACCGCGCCGCTCCCACCGCGCCGAAGTCAGCCAGAGGCCAACGATAATGCCCGCGAGGATACAGAGCGCGTAAGCGTGGATGCGCAAAGTCCCCCACGGCAGCGGAATGTCGAAACCGGACCACGACGGGCTCGGGATACTCAGGGGGACCATTGCCGCTGCGTGGAGGACGGTCTGCATGCGCTTCGCTGTTTCCTTTTCCTAGGCTTCTGCAGCTGCGCGGCCCAAGCCGGCGCTGAGGTTCTTGGTGAGTTGCCCGACGGCGTCCACCCCGCCATCGCGGAGGGCTGCCACCAGCGCGGTACCCACAATGACACCATCGGCATAGGCCGCGATCTCACGGACGTGGTCGGGGTTGGAAACACCCAGGCCGACGCACACCCGATCGGCACCGGCCGCGTGGGCGCGGGCCACCACTTCTTCGGCGGCGCTGCTGACCGAAGTCCGGGTCCCGGTGACGCCCATGATCGAAACAGCATAGACGAACCCACGGCTGGCCTTGACGGTCATGTCCAGACGCTCCGGAGTGGACGACGGTGCCACGAGGAACACCCGGTCCAGTCCATATTTGTCCGAGGCTTCGAACCACTCAGCGGCCTCGTCGGGGACGAGGTCAGGGGTGATGAGCCCTGCTCCCCCGGCTTCGGCGAGACGGCGGGAGAACTCATCCACGCCCATGCGCATGACCGGGTTCCAGTACGTCATGACCAGCACGGCGGCATCGGTGGTTGCGGTGATTCCCGCTACCACGTCAAAGACGTCTGCTACGCGGAATCCGTTGGAGATCGCTTCCGTGGTGGCCGCCTGGATGACCGGACCGTCCATGACGGGATCGGAGTACGGGATGCCGATTTCGATGAGGTCAGCCCCGTTACGGGCCAACGCAATGCCGGCCTCGATGCTTTCCTGCACCGTTGGGTAGCCGGCGGGAAGGTACCCCACCAAGGCGGCGCGTCCCTCTGCCCGGGCTTTGTCGATGGCTGCCGCGGATTTGCTGGCGGTTTGCTCGTTCATCAGTTCTGGTCCTCGATATCGTCCGCAGCGTTGTCGTCCGCAGATGCCTCGGACGCACGGTCCGAGGGCCCCTTGGGCTTGCGGGTGGACAGGGTGGTGCCCTTGACGTGCCCCTCTTCATCCAACATGTTGAACCACGCCGCGGCGGTCTCCACGTCCTTGTCTCCACGTCCGGACAGGTTGACGATCACGGTCACTTCGGACGGGTCTTCTTTGCCCTCGGTGAGGCGGCGGCCTATCTTGATGGCACCGGCCAGGGCGTGGGAGGACTCGATGGCGGGGATGATGCCCTCTGTCCGGCAGAGGAGGCTGAAGGCGTCCATGGCCTCGGTGTCGGTCACGGCCTCGTAGGTTACGCGTCCGATGTCGGCGAGGTAGGAGTGCTCCGGGCCTACGCTGGGATAGTCCAGGCCCGCGGAGATGGAGTGGGACTCAATGGTCTGCCCATCTTCGTCCTGCATGAGGTACGAGCGTGCGCCGTGCAGCACCCCGGGACGTCCCAAGGAGATGGCCGCTGCGTGGCGGCCGGTTTCCACACCTTCGCCGCCGGCTTCGAAGCCATAGATCTGTACGGAGGCGTCGTCCAGGAATGCGTGGAACAGCCCGATGGCGTTTGAACCGCCACCGATGCACGCACAGATGGCGTCGGGGAGCTTTCCGGTCTGCTCGAGGATCTGGCTGCGCGCTTCTTCGCCGATGACCTCGTGGAAGTAACGGACCATGGCAGGGAAGGGGTGCGCTCCGGCTGCGGTACCCAGCAGGTAGTGGGTGTGCTCCACATTGGAGACCCAGTCACGAAGGGCGTCGTTGATGGCGTCCTTGAGCGTCTGGGAACCATTGGTGACCGGAACAACCGTGGCGCCGAGAAGCTGCATCCGGGCGACATTCAGGGCCTGACGGCGGCAATCCTCGGCACCCATGTAGACCACGCATTCAAGTCCCAGCAGTGCTGCGGCCGTAGCGCTGGCAACGCCGTGCTGGCCGGCACCGGTCTCTGCGATAACGCGGGTTTTGCCCATACGCTTGGCCAGGAGCGCCTGGCCAAGGACGTTGTTGATTTTGTGGGAACCGGTGTGGTTGAGGTCCTCGCGCTTGAGGAAGATCCGGGCGCCACCGGCATGGGCGGAGAAGCGCTTGGCCTCCGTCAGCAGGGACGGCCTGCCCGAGTAGTTCTTGTTAAGGTCCTTCAGCTCCGCGATGAAGTCGGGATCGGCCTTGGCCTTTTCGAAGGTGTCCTGGACTTCGTCAAGGGCGGCGATGAGAGACTCGGGCATCCAGCGTCCGCCGTAGCTGCCGAAGTAGGGTCCCGATGCGTTGCGCAGCGAAGGGCCACCTTGCAGGAATGCGTCCGCCGCATTCTCTTCTGAGCCGGCTGTTGGCGCGTCGACCATCAGTCTCACCGTCCTGTTCCAGTTAGTTCTTTGGGTAGTTCCACCTGCCACAAGGCAGCCACGGGCTTGCGTCCGGGCTGCCTCATGACTGTTTGCCGTAACTCAGTAACTGCCTCAGTTCCTGACGGCGATGGCGGCAGCTCCAGCTGCCTTGAATTCGGTAATTCGTTCACGCGGGGTGGAGTCGCTGACCAGCGCTTCCCCTACGAGGATGGCGTTGGCACCACCCGCCGCGTAGTGCGCCACATCATCGGCAGTCCGAACTCCGGACTCGGCGACCGCAACTGCCCCGGCAGGAATCAATCCGGCCAGCGAGCCGAAAACCGAGCGGTCGACGTCGAGCGTCTTCAAGTTGCGCACGTTGATGCCGATAATCCTGGCCTCAGCGGCGACAGCCCGCTCAATCTCTTCTTCCGTATGCGTCTCCACCAGGACGTTCATGCCCAGTTCGTGGCTCAATGCTCTGAAGTGAGACAGTTCGGCGTCGGACAGTGCAGCGACGATGAGCAGGATGAGGTCCGCGCCATGGGCGCGGGCTTCCCAGATCTGGTACTCGTCAACCGTGAAATCCTTGCGGAGCAACGGCGTTTCGACGGCGGCGCGAACAGCGTCGAGATCGGCCAGCGAACCGCCGAAGCGGCGCTGTTCGGTGAGCACGCTGATGACAGAGGCCCCGCCGTCGGCGTACTGCACGGCGAGCGATGCGGGATCGGCGATGGAGGCGAGATCGCCCTTGGATGGGCTGCGGCGCTTGATTTCGGCGATGACTTTCAGGTCGCTTCGGTCCGATGATGGTCCGCCCAAGGCCGCCCAGGCATCGCGGGCCGGAGCAATCCCGGCCACGCGGTCCTTTAGCTCCTCAAGGGACACGAGACCGCGGCGGGCCTCCATGTCCTCCTTGACGCCAACAATGATGTCATCAAGAACGGTCACGATTAGTGGCCGTTGTTCTGCAGCTTGCTGCCGCCCACTCCGTAGCCCGCCTTGCGCATTACCAGGCCCACGATAAGGCCGATAACCATGACAACCAGGCCGCCGACGAAAATCGGAGTGCTGGCGATGACGAAAGCAATGGAGGAAATCAAGGCACCAACCAGCATCACAATCACGCAGGTCCAGGCAGCCGGGCTGTTTCCGTGACCGATGGCGTCAGAGTGGCTGGCCATCTTGGAATCAGCTTGGTTTGCGGACACTGTGGTTTTGCTCATGTGAAATCTCCTCAGGATGAATACTGCTTACATTCTGCCATTTATTGACGTCAGCCGGGACATCGTCCGACGTCCTGGGCAACCGGGGCGCCAAAATCGCCCCGGAGGTGCCCGAAACCTGCTGGCTGCTGCCTACGTGGGGTCCTCGCCGCGTGACAAACTGTCCCAGCTGTCAATCTCGTCCACAGGCTCGCCGTCATGCCTGCCGCTGGCGCCGGCGTCGTATTTGGTCCGCGTCTTCCAGTACCGGCCAGCAACCGGCAGGATCACGGCGCACACGGCCAGCAGCGCTCCGGCCACTATGGCCACCACCGGGAACGCCGTTGCCGCAACTGCCGCCTGGCCGCCCGCAAGGCCGGTTGCGGCAGCGATGGCACCTTGGGCCGCGCCGAGTGGATCAGCCAGGACTGTCGCGGCGGCGAGGATGATCCCGGCCGCGGACAACGCAATGATGACGGCGATGATCCACCGTGCGATCCTGCCGGCAATGGATGCGGCCAGGCCGCCTGCCAACGCCACCAAAGCCAGCGCAGTGACTGCCGTAGCCGCCTTGTTGCCGGGGACATCGAGGGTGCCGTTGGACGATACTGCGGGATCCAACTGCACCTGAAGCCACGTCTGGGTAGTCGTTCCGAAAACAGCCAAAGCCAGCACTACGGCCGCCAGGACCAGCGTGGACTTGCGGGCCCAGCGGGGCGAAGTTCTTGTCGGAGCCGCGGAAGCGGCGGAAGCGCCGGCGCTCACGGGGCTCCAGTCCCGCCGTCGGGCGTTTCGTCCCGAACGGCATCCACCGGAATATTCTGCAGCGAACCGGCTGTGTGTACGGCGCGGAGCGGCGCAGCTGCTTTGTTCACCGTTTCCAGCGCCTCCGAAGGCTTGTGCGAATCCGCAACAATTCCGCCGCCGGCCTGGACGTAGGCGCGGCCCTCGCGGAGCAAAGCAGAGCGGATGGCAATGGCCATGTCCATGTCACCTGCGAAATCCAGGTAACCCACCACGCCGCCGTAGATGCCACGGCGGTGGGGTTCCAGCTCATCAAGGAGCCGCAAGGCCCGCGGCTTGGGCGCACCTGACAACGTACCCGCCGGGAAGGTGGCCTTAAGGACGTCGTAGGCCTTTGCATGGGGCGCAAGCTCTCCCACCACGGTGGATACCAGGTGCATGATGTGGCTGAAGCGCTCCACTTCCATGAATTGGGTGACATCGACGGTGCCGGCGACGCACACCTTGGAGAGGTCGTTGCGCGAAAGGTCCACCAACATGAGGTGTTCTGCGCGTTCCTTCTGGTCCGCGAGCAACTCCGTAGCCAAGGCCTTGTCCGCTTCCACGGTCTTCCCGCGCGGACGCGAACCGGCAATGGGGTGGGTAATCACTTCCTGGCCGGTCACCGTTACCAGTGCTTCAGGCGAGGACCCCACGATCGAGTACTCCCGGCCGTCTGCATCCTCCAGACTGAAGAGGTACATGTAGGGGCTGGGGTTGGTGTTGCGCAGCACCCGGTAAACGTCCAAGGGATCCGCGGCGCATTCCATCTCGAAGCGGCGGGAGATCACCACCTGGAAAACTTCGCCGTCCACGATCGCTTCCTTGCCGCGGTCGATGGCGTCCAGGTACTTGGCTTCGTCCCAGCGTTCCTGCACGCTGGAGGCGAAGTCCAAGGCTGCCGTGTCCAGCACGGAGACAGGCTGCGGAACGGGCGTGCTGATCTGCTCCAGGAGCCCCTTCACGCGGGCCACGGCATCGTGCCAGGCGTCATCGACGCGTTCGGTGCTGTCGTCAAAGTTGATGGCGTTGGCAATCAGAAGGACGGTGCCGTCCACGTTGTCGTGTACTGCCATGTCGGTGACCAGGTTCAGTGCCATTTCCGGCAACTGGAGGTCGTCCTCCGGCGGGGACGTCAGTCGCTCCCAGTGGCGCACCGCTTCCCAACCGAGGAAGCCCACAAGTCCTGAAGTGAAGGGCGGAAGGTCCTCGAACCGGTCGGTTTGGAGGGCAGAGATCGTATCGCGCACAGCCTCCACTGGGTTCCCGGAAACGGGCACGCCCACGGGCGGCTCGCCGATCCAGTGCGCCTGGCCATCCTTGGTGGTCAGCGTGGCACGGGACTTTGACCCGATGAAGGAATAGCGCGACCAAGCGCCACCCACGGCTGCTGATTCCAGGAGGAAGGTACCGGGTTGGCCCTTGGCGAGTTTCCGATACAGCCCGATGGGGGTCTCTGCATCGGCCAGGACTTTGAGCCGGACAGGGATGACACGGCTGTGGACGGCGAGTTCCCGGAACTCTTCCAGGCCCGGGCTGATGATTCCAAGGTCCTGCATGGCTATGTTCTCCGCCTTTTGGTCTGAGGTGGTGCGTCAGTGGAAAGTGCTGGGTGCCTAAGCCCGGTTGCCCGTAACGACTGGGAAGTCGCGACCATCGAAGCAGGTCCGGGTTCCGGTGTGGCAGGCTGCGCCGATCTGGTCCACACGGATCAAGAGGGCGTCGCCGTCGCAGTCCAGGGCGACGGACTTCACGAACTGAACGTGTCCGGAAGTGTCGCCCTTGCGCCAGTACTCCTGGCGGGAACGGGAGTAGAACGTGACGCGCCCGGTGGTCATGGTGCGGTGAAGAGCCTCGTCATCCATCCATCCGAGCATGAGGACCTCATTAGTGTCATGCTGTTGCACAATGGCCGCAACCAGGCCGGCGGAGTCCCTCTTAAGGGCACCCGCAATCTCTTGCGGCAACGGGCCCGCGGGGTCGCTGGAGAGCTCCACGGCGGGAGAGGGGCTGGGGGCGGACTGCTCTGACATCAGATCAAGTCTAGTGCCTTTGGCGGGACTCCGGTTCTGCGGCGGTTCCACTGCGCAAGAGTGCTCCGATCGTGCTAGTTTCACAAGTGATGCATTTCGTCGATCCCTCCCGAGAAGTACTGGCCGAGACCCTGCTGGCGGCCGGACCTGACTCCCCCACGCTCTGCGAAGGGTGGAGGACACGGGACCTTGCCGCGCATCTGTACCTGCGGGAGCGGAAAATCGCTGTGGGCATAGGCCTTTTGATTCCCAGTTTGGGCAAGGCCTCGGAAAAAGCCACCACCAAGCTGGCTTCCGGGCTGAAGAACCCGGACGCTTATGCGGACCTCGTAAAAACCTTCCGTTCCGGACCTCCGGCGTTCTCTCCGCTGAAGATCAAGGCGCTGGACGAAACCTCCAACCTCATTGAGTACTTCGTGCACACCGAGGACATCCGGCGGGCCGGCGACCGCTGGGCGCCGAGGGCCCTGGATGAGGCCTACTCGGATGCCCTTTGGAACGACCTCATCAAACGCGCAGCGTTCCTGTACCGCGGCGTCGATCTCGGCATTGTGCTGGTCAGGCCCACCGGACCCCGCCACGTGGCCAAGCGCGCCCCCGTCTCTGTGGCCATCGTTGGCGAACCTGGAGAGCTGCTCATGCACGCCCACGGCCGCACCAACCAGGCCCTGGTCACCTTCGAAGGCCAGCCCGACGCCGTCGCGCTTTTGCAGTCGGCGGACATCGGCCTCTAGAACAAACAACGCGAGGTCACTTATGGCCCATCCCCGGGGGATTTCCGGGCCATAAGTGACCTCGCGTTGCTGTCTTCTGTGCGAAGCTAGCGGACTTCAAAGCCTGCCGTGCGGATCGCGGCCTTGACCTGGGCGATCATGTCGTCGGGACCAAAGTGGAACACCGAGGCGGCCAGCACAGCGTCAGCACCTGCTTGGACAGCCGGCGGGAAGTGCTCCGGCGCTCCGGCACCGCCCGAGGCAATGATCGGAATGTTCACTGCGGCGCGGACCAAACGGATCAATTCGAGGTCGAAGCCGTCCTTGGTACCGTCGGCGTCGATCGAGTTCAGCAGGATCTCCCCCACTCCCCTGTCAGCAGCTTCTTTGGCCCAGGCGATGGCGTCGATCCCGGTACCCGTCCGGCCACCGTGCGTGGTTACTTCGAAACCGGACGACGTCGGAACGTCACCTTCCCGGGTACGGCGCGCGTCAACGGAGAGCACCAGCACCTGGGAGCCGAAGTGCCGGGTGATTTCGTCGATGACGTCGGGCCGGGCAACGGCGGCCGTATTGATGGACGCCTTGTCTGCGCCGAAACGCAGGAGCTTGTCCACTTCGGCCACGCCACGTACGCCACCACCAACAGTCAGGGGAATGAACACTTCCTCCGCCGTGCGGCGAACGACGTCGAACGTGGTTTCGCGGTTTCCCGACGACGCTGTGACGTCCAGGAACGTCAGTTCGTCCGCCCCGCCGTTGTCGTACCGGTGGGCAAGTTCCACCGGGTCCCCGGCGTCGCGAAGGCCTTCAAAATTGACACCCTTGACGACGCGGCCCGCGTCCACGTCCAGGCAAGGAATGACGCGTACGGCTACAGCCATGTGCTGCTCCTCAGTTCTGCTTGCTCTACTCGATCAGTGCGTGGGTCAGATCCGGCAAGCGTGGATGCTGCTGACCAGGATGGCGCGCGCGCCGAGGTCGTAGAGCTCATCCATGATGCGGTTGGTTTCCTTTTTGGGAACCATGGAGCGCACGGCGACCCATTCGGAATCGCGCAGCGGCGAAACCGTCGGCGATTCCAGGCCGGGGGTCAGCGCCGCAGCGTCTTCCACCAGGTCCTTGCGGATGTCGTAGTCCATCAACACGTACTGTCGCGCTACGAGCACGCCCTGGAGGCGGCGGATCAGGATGTCGATTTCCTTGGCCGTCCCGTTGGCTGCGCCACCGGAGCCTGAACGGCGGATCAGGACAGCTTCAGACTTCAGGATCGGATCCCCGAAAATTTCCATGCCGGCAGCCTTGAGCGTATTGCCGGTCTCGACGACATCGGCAATGGCGTCGGCGACGCCGAGGCGAACGGACGATTCCACAGCGCCATCCAGGCGGACGACGGTGGCGTTCACGCCACGTTCGGCGAGGTAATCGCGCAGGAGGCCGTCATAGCTTGTGGCCAGGCGCTTGCCCTCAAGCTGCTCGACGCCGGTGAAGTCGCCGACGGGGCCGGCGAACCGGAACGTGGAGGGCGCAAAGCCCAGGGGAAGCAATTCTTCGGCTTCCACCTTCGCGTCAAGCAAGAGGTCCCTGCCGGTGATGCCGACGTCCAGGGTTCCCTGGCCTACATAGACGGCTATGTCGCGGGGACGAAGGAAGAAGAACTCGATGTCGTTGTCGGGATCGACCATCACCAGTTCGCGGGAGTCGCGGCGCTGGCGGTAACCGGCCTCGGACAGCATCGCCGAGGCGGCTTCGGACAGGGATCCCTTGTTGGGGACTGCTACACGGAGCATTTGGGGAGACTTTCTTTTTGGAATGGAAGTTTCAGGCACATCGGCCACGCGGCTGGCTCCGCCCGGGGGCAGGCGGAGTGGCGTGGCTAGAGATGCTTGTAAACGTCTTCCAGGCTGAGGCCCTTGGCGAGCATGAGGACCTGCAGGTGGTACAGGAGCTGGGAGATTTCCTCAGCGGCGGCCTCGTCCGATTCGTACTCCGCGGCCATCCAGACTTCGGCGGCCTCTTCGACCACCTTTTTGCCGATGCCGTGGATTCCGGAGTCCAGCTCGGCTACCGTGCGCGAGCCTGCCGGGCGGGTCGCTGCTTTCTCACTCAGTTCTGCGAACAGCGTCTCGAAATTCTTCACGCCCTCCAGACTACTTGCTCCGGGGCCGACGCCGCTTGTTGGGGCCTTGCATGACGAAGGGGATGTGAGTGAACACACACCCACATCCCCTTCGTCGAGGAGTATCAGCTGTACTGCTTGAGCCTCACTGCCGTGGCCAGCGCAGCTGTGACTGCCTCGTGGCCCTTGTCTTCCTGGGAACCGGGAAGGCCCGCCCGGTCAAGGCCCTGCTGTTCGGTATCGCAGGTGAGGACGCCGAAGCCAACCGGCACGCCGGTGCGGACGCTGACGTCGGTGAGTCCCGACGTCGCGGCCTGGCAGACGTAGTCGAAGTGCGGGGTTCCACCGCGGATGACCACGCCAAGGGCCACGACGGCGTCAAAGTGCGGTGCCAGCCTCGCGGCGGCAACCGGCAATTCAAAGCTGCCCGGAACCCGCAACAGTGTGGGTTCTGCGATGCCGGCTTCCTTCGCGGCGCGAAGGGCGCCGTCAACCAAGCCGTCCATGATCTGGGTATGCCAGCTTGCCGCCACGATAGCGAGCTTAAGCTGCGAGGTTTCCTCGGGGTTGAGGGTAGTGAGGTCGATGGTGGGCGCGCCGTGTCCGCTCATGGTGTGCTGTGGGTCCGTTCAGTCTTGGTTGGTGTCAAAGGTCTGGGGTGAAGCTGTTTTCTTGCCATTGCTGACCGGCTCTACATCGAGGGTCAGCCGGTGGTCCATCCGGTCCTTCTTGGTCTGCAGGTACCGGAGGTTCTGCTCCCGTGATGGCACTTCGGTAGGCACCATCTCCACGACAGTCACCCCGGCCTTGTCCAGCCGGTGCTGCTTATCGGGGTTGTTGCTCAGCAACCGGACTTCATGGAGGCCCATCTCGGCCAGGATCTGTCCCGCCGCGCTGTAGGAGCGGGCATCAACCGGCAAGCCGAGTTGCTCGTTGGCCTCGACCGTATCGAACCCGGCCTCCTGCAATGCGTAGGCCTTGATCTTGTTGGCCAGGCCGATTCCGCGCCCTTCCTGCCCACGCAGGTACAGCAGCGTTCCGCCTTCTTTGTGGATGAGCTCCAATGCGAAAGCAAGCTGTTCACCGCAGTCGCAGCGGTAGGAACCAAACACATCGCCTGTCAAGCATTCGGAGTGCAGGCGCACCAGCGGAGCCTGCCCTCCTTTGGGCGGGTTCGGCGAGCTCACGGCGAGGTGTTCCACGCCCGTGACATGGTCCGTCCAGGCCTGCGCGATGAAGTCGCCAAAAGCCGTGGGCAGTTGGACGATGGGTCCTCCGCTCACCGGGTGCGGCCCGGGATCCGTGTGCTCACTGCTGCGTGTTGTCGATGCGGTCATCGCTTCTCCTCGTCTACCCGTGAAACATCCGCCGCCTGGGACTCTACCGCCTCAACATACGACACCAGTTCCTCGATGGAGATGAGGGGGCATCCATGTTCGGCGGCAAACCCGCGCAGGCTGTCCAAGCGCATCATTTCACCGTCGTCATGTACCAACTCTGCGATCACACCCACCGGGGCGAGCCCGGCCAGACGACACAAGTCCACGGCAGCTTCCGTGTGTCCCGGACGTTCTCGTACTCCCCCCTTAACGGCCCGTAGCGGAAAAATATGCCCAGGACGGGTGAGTGACGCCGGAGTACTGCCCGGATCTGCCAGGATCCGCGCCGTCAAGGCCCGGTCGGTGGCAGAGATACCCGTGCTGACTCCAATCGCAGCGTCACAGGAAACAGTATAGGCAGTACCCTTAGCATCTTGGTTGATTTCCACCATGGGAGGCAGAATCAGGGCGTCGGCACGTTCGCCTTCCAAGGGGACACAAATGACGCCGGAGGAATACCGGATGGTCCAACCCATGAGGGCGGGGGTGGCATGTTCTGCGGCAAAGATGATGTCGCCTTCGTTTTCCCTGTCCTCGTTGTCCACCACGATCACAGCCCTCCCGGCCGCCATGGCTTCGATGGCGGCTTCCACCGGATCCAGGCCGGGACGCTGCTCCGTTGTTGGCTGGGGCTTCGTGGGCGCACTCATCGGGTGCCTCCCTGCTGGGGAGCGAACGACAAAAGGCGTTCGGTGTATTTGGCCAGGACATCCACTTCCAGGTTGACGTGCCCACCCACGGGCTTCGCCCCCAGCCCTGTCTCTTCCAACGTGGTGGGGATGAGGCCTACTTCGAACCACGCCTCCTCTTCGGTGGCCGGGCTGACTGCCGTCACGGTCAGCGAAACACCGTCGACGGCGATCGAACCTTTCTCCGCGATGTAACGCGCCAGCGGGGTCGGGACGCCGAAACGCAAGCGATCCCAGTTACCCAGGCCTTCACGCTCCAGCAGCTCACCCACGCCGTCAACGTGGCCTTGGACCACATGGCCGTCCAGCCGGCCGCCGGCCGGAACGCAACGCTCCAGGTTCACGGTGTCCCCCGCTGCCAGTTCCCCGATGGTGGTCCGCGTCAGGGTCTCGCCCATGACATCGACACTGAAATCCTGGCCGTCGATGCGGGTGGCCGTGAGGCACACACCGTTGACGGCGATGGATCCGCCCAGCGCCAGGTCCCCGGTGGTGGTAGGTGCTTTCAACCGCAGTGTGGCGCTGGCATCGTCGTCATGCTCGATACCAAGGACGGTGCCTTGTTCTGCAACGATTCCGGTAAACATCAGTGTCCTCCTGTGACATGTTCCGCGGCTTCAGGATGTGAAGCCAATTTCTTCTTCGGAATCGAATTCCTGGTGGTGTTGGCGGTGCGTTCCGCTGGCCGGAGATGGAGCCGGAGGTCGTTGCCGAGGGTGCGTACCGCTCCCCCCGCGGCCTCGTCCCATACCCAGTGCTGGGCATCGGCGAGCGTGGTGATGCCAAGGTCGTTCAGGGCCGGCGTCCCGGATCCCAGCAGTGTCGGCGCCAGGTAGACAATCAGCTCGTCCACCAACCCGGCTGCCAGGAAGGTGCTGAGGATGCTCGAACCGCCTTCGACCATTACGTGGCGGATTCCCTCTTCGAAAAGCATGCCCAGCGCCTCTTCGGGGTCCCTGGTGGCCAAGTGCCGGAAGCGGCCGTCAGTTCCACGTACCGCCGCGTCCTCGGGTACGTCCCGCAAGCCCATGACTGCCCGAACGGGTTGTCGTGTTGAGAGTCCACCGTCAGGAGTGCGCGCCGTCAGCCTCGGGTTGTCGATGAGCACGGTTCCCGTCCCTACCAGGATCGCGTCGATGAGGCGTCGCAGAGAGTGGTTGTCTTCCAGCGACTCCGCGCTGGAGATCCACTGGCTGGTACCGTCAACAGCGGCGATCCGGCTGTCCAGGGTCTGTGCAACATGCAAGGTGACGAATGGACGCTTCGCCGCAACGGCGTCGAACCATTCCCGGTTGAGATCCAGTGCTTCTTCGAAGCCGAGCCCGGACGTAACATCGATCCCCGCCGCGCGCAGGGTCTTGGCGCCGCCCGCGGCAGGGTCATGCGGATCGTCGACGGCGTAAATCACCTTTGTGATGCCGGCCGCAATGATTGCCTGGGCACAGGGGCCCGTCCGGCCTACATGGTTGCAGGGCTCAAGGGTGACCACCATGGTGGTGCCCTTGATGTCGACTCCCTTGCGCCGGGCCTCAGAGATCGCGTCGGCTTCCGCGTGGGCCGTTCCAGCGCCACGGTGGTAGCCGGTGGCGAGTTGCTCGCCCCCGGCGCCGAGAATCACTGCCCCGACCAGGGGATTTGCTCCGCGCGGACCTGCCAGTGCGGCGGTCAGCGCCGCTTCCATGGCGGTTTCTTCATTCGGATCGTATGAGCTCATCGCACGACTCCCGCGGCGACTGGAACTGGTTGAACAGCGCCGCGCTCACGCTTTTCGGCACGCCACCAAACAAAGAACCCAGCCAGGGTAAAGAATCCGTAGAACAAGTACATGACAGCGCTGGCATAGTAGCCGGCGCTGAAGAGCAACGGCACTCCCACGATGTCCACAGCCACCCAGATCAGCCAGAACTCGGTCCATCCACGGGCCATGCCGTACGTGGCCAGGAGCGAGCCCATGAACGTCCAGGCATCTGCCCAGACGGGTGGGTAGGAGCCCAAGGCGTCAAACAGTGGCGTCAGGGCCGCGGTTCCCGCGATCATCACGCCGATCAGCACCAGGCGGACCTTGTTGCCGGCCCAGCCCGGGATCACTGCCCGGCCCTGGGTACTCGATTGCCGGCCTTGCCGCCACCGGTACCAGCCATAGATCGCCACGGCAATGAACATCATCTGCCGGCCGGCCTGTCCCCACAGGGTAGCGGGCGCAGCGGCGCCGAAGACGTTGCCGAGGAACACGGTGAGCAAGAGAATGTTGCCGATGATGCCTACCGGCCAGGCCCAGACTTTCCGGCGCATTCCGCCGAGGGCGCTGAGCAACCCAAAGATGTTTCCAAGCACTTCGCGTAAGACAAGAGCAGATCCTCCAATGGGGATCTGTGCTTCGAAGAGCCATCGCAGAAAGTCCATGCCGTTCCTTCCCAGTTAGCCGCGATGGCTCCGGGGGTGTACGACAGCGCAATGCCGGGCGTCACAAAGGGAACGCCCACGGCATGACTGCACGTGCTTCTCCCATCCAGACTTTAACTGTCGGTACCGGAATTTCACCGGTTCAACCGTCCGCCATCGATATCCGGATCACTCAGGACATCAATGGCTCGCGGGTCGCGGACTATAACCGCCGGTTCGGACTTACACCGACCCCGGAGCACGTATGTGTGTTGTTATTGTGCCATAACTACGGCCACGGCCAGGCTATTCCCAGCTATCTTCGTAACATCCGGTGACGACCGTCAGGACTTTGCCGTCGTGACGGCCTGGCCTGCCGCGCGCAGCCGATCGATCGCTGCTGCCGGGTCCTCATGCCCATAGACTGCCGAGCCCGCAACGAAGACGTTTGCGCCCGCCTCTGCAGCCCGGACGATCGTCTCTTCCGTGATGCCGCCGTCCACCTGGATGGCCACGCCAATGCCGGAACCCTCGATTGCCGCCCGGGCGCGACGGATTTTTGGCAACGTGATGTCCAGGAAGGATTGACCGCCGAAGCCGGGTTCCACCGTCATGATCAACAGCATGTCCAGTTCGCTGAGCATGTCGAGGTACGGCTCCACGGCAGTGGCGGGCCGCAAGGCCATACCCGCCTTGGATCCACGGGCACGCAGTTCCCGGGCCAACTTGACCGGCGCCATGGCGGCCTCGGCGTGGAAGGTCACTGACGCGACGCCGGCGTCCGCGTAGGCAGGTGCCCAGCGGTCGGCGTCGGAAATCATCAGGTGCGCGTCCAGCGGAACCGGACTGACCGCCTGTATCCGCTGGACCACAGGCAAGCCGAGTGTCAGGTTGGGAACGAAATGGTTGTCCATGACATCGACGTGGACAGCATCGGCGTTGCTGATCCGCTGCAACTCCGCCTCAAGGTTGACGAAGTCCGCAGACAGGATGCTCGGGTTGATACAGCACTGAGACAAGGCAGCCCCTTCGGGTCGGTGTGGTTCGCGGGATGACAGCAGCAGGAGGACATTTCCGCTGCAGCCTGGTACGTCCGGTTACGGCTTCTTGCGGATGATCGCCATGAACATGGCATCGGTCTGGTGGATATGCGGCCACAACTGGGCAGTGAGCTCATGCCCTGCGCCAAGTTCGCCGGTAAGGCTGACGTGGTCAAGTGCCTGTCCCGAGTCGAGCAATTCCAGGTCCTCACGCTTGGCCAGGACGTCGCTGACCACGGCAGTGGTCTCAGCCGGGTGGGGCGAACACGTCACGTAGGCCACGACGCCGCCTGGCTTGACGGCGTCAATCGCGGACTTCAAGAGGTCACGCTGGAGGGGACCGAGGTCGCCAATGTCCTTGGGTGAGCGGCGCCACCGCGACTCGGGCCGGCGGCGGAGGGCTCCCAGGCCGCTGCACGGGACGTCCACCAGGACGCGGTCGAAGGATTCGCCGTGCTCTTTGCCGACCTCGCGGCCGTCGCCCGTCCGCACTGTCCAGGCTTCACCGGGGACGGCCGAAAGGGCCTGCTGGACGAGCTTGGCACGGTGCGGCGCCGGCTCATTGGCCAGGAGGGTAGCTCCATCGCGGTAAGCCAGGGCAGCCAGAAGCGCTGCCTTGCCGCCGGGACCGGCACACAGGTCCAGCCACTTCTCGCCTTCGGCGGGACGTTCCCCCAACTCCACGCCGGCCAAGGCCCGTGCCACCAGCTGTGATCCGACGTCCTGGACACGCGTTGTGCCGCGTCGGACAGACTCGAAGCGGCCAAGGTCCCCGCCTGCGGACAGAGCCGAACCTTCCACCAAGCCGCCGGCCGTGGCCCCATTTTCGAAGGCTTCATCAAGGTCGCCAAGTCCGGGCAAGGCCACAAGGTTGACCACGGGAGCCGCATTGTCCGCCTCCAGCAGAGCGTCGATTTCGCTCTTGGGACGCCCGTGGTTTACCAGCGACTGGCGCAACGCGCGGACAATCCATTCCGGGTGTGCGTGGCGCAGTGCGGCAATCCTGGTTTCATCAGTCTCGTGGTCCAGCAGGATGTCCAGCCACTCGTCCATGCTGTGGGCAGTGACCTTGCGGAGCACTGCATTGATAAGCGCCGACGGGCCGGCCCCGATCACTGCCCGCGCCAAACCAACTGTCTGGTCCAAGGCGGCATGGGCAGGTACGCGCATCGAGAGCAGCTGGTGTGCACCGATCCGGAGGGCATCCAGGATGGCGGGGTCCAATTGCTCGAGGGGCCGGTCCACGCAACGGGCCAGGATGGCGTCATAGGTGCCCTGCCCGCGCAACGCCCCATAGCTCAGCTCGGTAGCGAACCCGGCGTCGCGCCGGTCCAGGCGGTGCTCCCGGATCCGTGCGGGAAGGACCAGGTTGGCGTAGGCATCCTCAGAAGCGACGGCCCGGAGCACCTCGAAAGCGACCAGACGGGCGGGATCGGCGCGGCGGGTTCGCTGCGACGGGGCGTTGTTGGTGAAGCCGCGCTGGGGCCCCCTGTTCCGTTCCCTGCCCTGGGCGTTGCGCTGGCTCCCGCCCCGGGCTCCTCGATTGCCTTGCCCGCCGCCGTCCCGGCTCCCGCTGTTGTTGGGGCCTCGGCGGCCGGACTCGCTCATTCGAATACCACTCTCTCAGGTGCTGCCAAGCCGCGGGCCCAATCGGCCGACGACATCATTTTCTTGCCGGCCGGCTGGATGCGGCCAAGTTCAATTGCATGGGAGCCGGTTCCCACCAGCACGGATTTTCCGTCCACGCGTACGGCTCCCGGCGCGAGGTCCTTGACCTCGGGCCTCAGTCCCACGGGTTCAAGCTTGACCCGTTGCCCTTCAAGGGTTGTCCATGCTCCCGGCTCCGGTGTGACGCCGCGTGCCTGCCGGTTCAGGGCCAGTGCGGGCCTCTGCCAATCCAGGCGCCCGTCCTCAAGGGTGAGCTTTGGAGCCAGCGACACTTCCCCGGTTTGGGGTTGTGGCGACGCTTGTCCTGCATCTATGGCAGAGAGCGTCTGGCTCAGTAGCACCGCACCACTGAAGGACAGCCGTTTCAGCAGATCGCCGGCGGTGTCGTCAGGGCGGACAGTCTCCGTGAGGGTCCCGAAAACCGGACCGGTGTCCAGGCCCTCCTCCAACTGGAACGTTGCCGCACCTGTGATGTCGTCTCCGGCCATGAGTGAGCGCTGAACGGGGGCAGCCCCGCGCCAGGCAGGCAGAAGGGAGAAATGCAGGTTGACCCAGCCGTGCTTCGGAACATCCAAGGCAGTGCGGGGCACTATCCCTCCGTAGGCCACGATTGCGGCGACGTCCGGGGCATATTCGCCGATGCGGGCAGTGGTTCCAGCGTCCACCTTTGCTGCGCGGATAATGTCGATGCCGAGTTCCTCCGCGCGGGCCGCCACCGGGGAGGGCGTCATGACGCGTTTGCGTCCCAACGGGGCATCGGGCCTGGTCAGTACGGCAACGACGTCGAAGCCGGCCTTGACCAAGGCATCCAACGACGGCACGGCCACTGCGGGAGTCCCCGCAAAAAGTACCCTCACTCAGGAACTCCAAAGCTGCCGCCACCGAAGCTCGAGCCCACGGTGGTGGCACGCTTGGACGTGGTCTGCTCAGTAATGGCGTGATAGTTGGCGTTCCGGATGGCGCGCAGCGCGGCCTTGCGGTCCTCACCTTCAAGCCTGTCCGTGTACAGAACGCCGTCAAGGTGGTCGGTCTCGTGCTGGAAGCAACGCGCGAGCATTCCTTCGGCTTCCACGGAGACCGGATTGCCGTTGAAGTCCACACCGGTTGCCCGGGTGGTCCGGTAGCGACGCACGGGGAAGCCAAGGCCGGGGATCGAAAGGCAGCCCTCCACTTCGTCCGGCTGGAAATCCTCGCTGTTTTCCAGGACTGGGTTGATGATGTGGCCTTCCACTCCCCCGATCCGGTAGGTAAAGACGCGCAGGCTGACGCCAACCTGGGGCGCAGCGAGGCCCGCGCCGTCCACGTCTTCCATGGTTTCGGTCATGTCAGCTACCAGCTTGGCGAGCTCCGGACCGAAGTCCGTGACGGGGTCGGCCACGGTACGCAGTACCGGATCCCCGATAATTCGGATACTCAAAATTGCCATGCGTTGCCTGTCCTCACGATCGTCAAACACCGGCCCCTGCGTTGCGGAGCCTAAGCCAGTTTAGTGGAGGCCATCGCACTGCCGCTTTGCACCGGTGCAGAACCTGCCGCTGCGAACACCGGCGGAGCAACCGGAAGCAATGCTTGTCCGGCAGCGGTGACATCGGCAGACATTTCCCAGACCCGCCGAAGAGCACAGAACTTCCACCAATGGTGCTTGAGAATCTCCGGGTTGGCCCGCATGGGCCGTACTTCCGTCTCCCCAATGGCAACTGCCAGGAGCATCGGATTGTCCCCATACCTCCATGGTTCCCATTCACCAGCGACGGGATCCACCAGGCTTTCCTCGGCTTTCATCCCGGCGGTAAGTTGCATGACCACTTTGTCATCGAGGGACTTCACCGTTCCATCGCGCGTGGTGCCCTTGGTCTTGTAGTCGATAAGGCAGATGCGTCCATTGATCTTGGCTACGAGGTCGAGTGTTCCCGCGTAGCCCACCGTCTTGTTCCAGACAGTAATCTCCGGAGCGAGCGGTTCCACCCGGTACAGCTCCCACCACTCATCGAACCGGGCAGCAAAGGCCTGCTCACCGTTGGCGGCCAGTTCCTCCCGGCATTCCTGCATACGGTGCGGGCGTCCAAGCGCCCGTAGCGCCACCTGCTCGCAGTAGGTATGCACCCGATCGCCGCGGGCGGCCGCAGCATCCCGATAGCTTTCAGCTGCTTTGGCAGCCTTGTTGACTGCCTGCCGCACTTTCGCGGGACTTCCAAGGATTGCCGGAAGCTCAGGGTCCGCCGCCAGGCTGCTTGCCCCCATGTAACTGAACCAACCATCCAAGGCATGGGCCTGTTGCCCTATCACCGTGGTGATGGATGGCACAGAGAATTGCTCTGTGGTGGAGCGGGCATACATCCGGCCGTAATCAGTAGCGTGGGCAAGCAGTGGAGCAGTCATATAAAGACTCTGTCATAGAGGGCCGACAGAATTCTCCGGCGGGATGATCATTGCAAGCTGCTCCGGCGCCAGCCTTGCCAGCTTCCCGGCAAGGATCGGGGCTCTTAGGGCAAGCTCTTCAAAAGGTCCGGCGGTTTCCCCCTGGATCCGGGGCCGCTCTGCTTCTTCTTCTGCGCGCACGTACGGAAGGTGCTTCTCAACTGCGATTCGTGACGCAGGAAGGCCTGGCTATTTTCGGGAGAGCGGGCAGAATACGCGAAAAACCCCGCCTCAACTGAGTCAATCAGTCAAAGCGGGGTTCCCGGTTGTGGGCGATACTGGGTTCGAACCAGTGACCTCTTCGGTGTGAACGAAGCGCGCTACCACTGCGCCAATCGCCCGGGTGCATAGAAAACACTAACGGACCGCGGGCCGATTGCAAAACGGACGAAAGACTGACGACGAGTACCGAACTACATCCGTGGAATTACAGGCGTGCAACTCGCCTGAATCCGCGTCAATACAAGGATCCGGCGGTCACCGCACGCGACAGCAGGCAACCGATTTGGAGAATGCAGGAACCTCCTATAGAGTTTTTACTCGTCGGAAAGCGACGGAATGCCTACAGGGTTGCCCGTCGGAACCGCACTGCGGACGTAGCTCAGCTGGTAGAGCACCACCTTGCCAAGGTGGATGTCGCGAGTTCGAATCTCGTCGTCCGCTCGCAAGGCACTGTCGAGGCAAGAATTCCCCGGAATCCTGCTTACACGGTGGGTTGGCCGAGAGGCGAGGCAGCGGCCTGCAAAGCCGTATACACGGGTTCGAATCCCGTACCCACCTCGGTGAAAACCATGTCTTCCAGCTTTGGCTGGATGCATGGGCGATTGGCGCAGCGGTAGCGCGCTTCCCTGACACGGAAGAGGTCACTGGTTCGATCCCAGTATCGCCCACCAGAACAAGGCAACTTGTTTGTTGTTGAACTCCAGATTCACTCTGGCAGGCAACATGTGCGGACGTAGCTCAGCTGGTAGAGCACCACCTTGCCAAGGTGGATGTCGCGAGTTCGAATCTCGTCGTCCGCTCTCCTCATTGCAGGACCCGGAAACGGGCGATTGGCGCAGCGGTAGCGCGCTTCCCTGACACGGAAGAGGTCACTGGTTCGATCCCAGTATCGCCCACCAGAACAAGGCAACTTGTTTGTTGTTGAACTCCAGATTCACTCTGGCAGGCAACATGTGCGGACGTAGCTCAGCTGGTAGAGCACCACCTTGCCAAGGTGGATGTCGCGAGTTCGAATCTCGTCGTCCGCTCCAATGAAAAAGCAGCTCCCAGGAGCTGCTTTTTTTATGCCCTCATTTGCCCGTGACCCAATTCATTATGAGAAGTAAACGATAAACCTCAGAAGAAGTCGCTTTATCTAATGTGATTCCCCTCGCATAATGTACTGCGAGCTCATCACCGTTCCACGCCAACCGGCAGGAGTACCCCCATGAATGTACAGACGGCTTCAAAGTCCGTCCTGAGGCGCAAGCCCATCGACGACATCGAGGAAGAAAGCAAGCACAGCGGACTTTTCAAGAGTCTTGGCCTGTGGCAGCTGACGGCCATCGGCGTCGGCGGAATCATCGGCGTCGGCATTTTCTCGCTGGCGGGCCTCGTGGCCCACGGCAGCGAAGGCAATCCGGGCGTTGGCCCCGCAGTACTGTTTTCCTTCCTGATCGCAGGGCTCGCCTCCGGCGCAGCGGCCCTGTCCTACGCCGAATTCGCCGGCATGATCCCCCGCGCCGGATCGGCGTACACGTACGGCTACGTGGCGTTGGGTGAAATCATCGGCTGGTTCATCGGCTGGGATCTGCTTCTTGAATACATTGCCATCGTGGCCGTGGTGGCCATCGGCATCTCCGGATACTTTGATGCCTTCCTCTCCGGCATCGGAATCCACATGCCAACCTGGATGACTTCCACCGCCGACGAGGGCAAGGGCGGCATCATCAACCTGCCGGCAATCCTCGTGTGCTTGTTGGTCACATGGATCCTGAGCCGAGGAACGAAGGCTTTCGGCCGGTTCGAGCTCGTAGCCGTGGCGATCAAGGTCATTCTGATCCTCTTCATCATCGGGCTTGGGATCTTCTACGTGAACACCGAGAACTACAACCCGTTCATGCCCAGTGGTTTCGGTCCCGTCGTGGCAGGCGCCGCGACCGTCTTCTTCGCAGTGTTTGGCTACGACGCCATGAGTACCGCCGCAGAGGAAGCCAAGGACGGCAAGAAGCACATGCCCAAGGCCATCATCCTTTCGCTGATCATCGCCATGCTGCTCTACGTTGCCGCCACGTTGGTCCTGACCGGCATGCAGAACTACAAGGACATCAACCCGACAGCTGGGTTCGCCTCGGCATTCACCGGCGTGGGCCTGCCCGTGATCGCGACCATCATCTCGGTCTTCGCGGTGCTGTCCATCCTGACCGTCATGCTCACGTTCCTCCTCGGTGTCACCAGGGTCTGGTTCTCCATGAGCCGCGACGGACTCCTGCCCGGCTGGTTTGCCAAGACCGACCGCCACGGCACCCCCCAGCGCGTCACCTGGATCGCTGGTATCGCTTCTGCGTTCCTCGCAGGCGTCTTTCCCATCAAGGAGGTCGCGGACCTCACCAACATCGGCATCCTTGCGGCCTTCGTCGTGGTCTGCGTTTCGGTGATCGTCTTCCGGTACACCAAACCCAACGCCGCCCGTACCTTCCGCCTTCCACTGATGCCCGTTGTCCCTGCCTTCGGTGTCCTGGCGTCGGCCTTCCTGATGTTCCAGCTGCACATCGAAACCTGGATACGTTTCGGGGTTTGGCTCGTCATTGGCCTGGTGATCTATTTCTCCTATGGCCGCAGGCACTCCCTGATGAACCCGGACAGTCCGCGGCACAAGGTTGCCGACAACCTTCCGAAATAGTTATCCACAGGCCGCGGTCGGGCACCTTGGCACCTCAAGGAACTGGTGTTAGGGTCGGACGCGGAGGAGCAACCTGGCTCCGCGATGGAAGGGAGGTGCCCGTGGGTTTAATTGACGACCTGAAGGGCAAGGCTCAGGGTCTCATTCAGGGCAACGAAGAAGCCATTAAGAATGGCATCGAAAAGGCCGGAGACTTCGTCGACGAAAAGACTGGCGGCAAGTTCGCAAGTCAGGTTGACGCAGTGCAGAACGCCGCTTCCGATTTCGTGGCCAAGAACGATGGCGAGCCCGAGGCTCCCGTCGCTGGTGAGCCGACGCAGCCGTAGCTGCCTGAGCCGCCGTACCAGATACGTCAAGGGGGCACCGGTCCCGCCGAGAGGCGCCACCGGTGCCCTTGCCGTTTAACGGCAGCTCGCATTTAACGGCAGCTGCCGTTTATCGGCAGCAGCCCGCAGCTCGGGTACTTTGGACTCTATGCCTTCCACCACCTCGCCGACCGTCCACCGCCGCGCCACGAAGGAGGCGTTGGGCCCCCAGGTCACTGCCGGGGTTGTCACCGCGCTGGTGGGATTCACGTCCTCATTCGCCGTTGTGCTTGCGGGCCTGCGGGGAGTAGGCGCCAATCAGGGGCAGGCGTCCAGCGGACTGCTGGCGCTGACCCTCACTTTCGGACTGGGTATTCTCTGGTTGTCGTGGCGGAGCAAGATGCCGGTCACGCTGGCGTGGTCCACTCCCGGTGCCGCCCTCCTTGCCACTGCCGGGATGGTCGACGGCGGATGGCCGGCTGCCGTGGGGGCCTTCCTGATCGTCGGGGTGCTCATTGTCCTCACGGGATTGCTTCCCCTGCTGGGACGGTTGATGGCGAAGATTCCCACCGCCCTGGCACAGGCCATGCTTGCCGGTGTCCTTCTCCCCTTGTGCCTTGCACCCTTCAAATCGCTTGGTTCAGCGCCGTTGCTGGTGGCTCCAGTGGTGCTGTGCTGGATCGTCCTAATGAAATTCGCCCCGCGGTGGTCTGTCCCGGGCTCCCTGCTGGTGGCCCTTGCGGTTATTGGAATCCACATTGTTTCTACGGGCGTCCAGATCCCCGGCGAGGGCCTGCTGCCACGTCTTGAATGGACCACGCCGACCTTCTCAGTGGAAGCTGCCATCGGCCTGGCGCTCCCCTTGTTCATCGTCACCATGGCGTCCCAGAACATACCCGGGGTGGCCGTGCTGAAGTCGTTCGGGTACAACACGCCGTGGCGTCCATCCATGCTGGTCACCGGCGCGGGAACCATCGTGGGCGCACCTTTCGGTGGCCATGCGATCAACCTCGCAGCACTGAGCGCCGCACTGGCCGCTGGCGAGGAAGCAGGGAAGGATCACAGCCGGCGCTGGATCGCAGCGTTCGTCTCAGGCGTGGCATACCTGGTCCTGGCTGCGGCTTCGGCAGCCCTGGTCACCGTAGTGGCGGCAGCGCCCGCCGGCCTGCTTGAAGCTGTAGCCGGACTCGCGCTGCTGGGCACCCTTGCTTCGTCAATTTCCTCCGCCCTGGCTGTCGCCCACGAGCGGATTCCGGCCTGCCTGACGTTTTTGCTGGCGGCGTCGGGCATTTCATTCGCCGGCGTCGGCGCCGCTTTCTGGGCTTTGGCCGGCGGAATATTGGTTTGCTGGATTTTGAAGAGCCGCGAACCGCTCAAGTCGTCCTGACTCAGGCAGGCTCGTGGTTCTGAGCCTCGCGGGCAAGAGCCGTCAGGCGCGATACGGCACGGAAATACTTCTTCATGTAACCGCCGGTCATCATCTCTTCGGTAAAGAGCTTGTCGAAGGGTACGCCGCTGGCCAGGATGGGCACATCCTTGTCATAGAGCCGGTCGGCCAACACCACGAAGCGGAGCGCGACCGCCTGTTCGGTAATGGTTTCGACGTCGCTCCACACCACGGCTTCGACGCCTGAGATGAGCTGGCGGTAGCGGCTCGGGTGTACGGCCGCCAGGTGGTTGACCAAGGTGCGGAAATCATCCACGGCCACGGTCTTACCGTCGAATTCAGACCTCATCCGGTGCTTGAGTTCTTCGGTCTTGAGCGGCGCGGGCGCAGCTGGCAGGCCACGGTGGCGGAAGTCCTCGCCGTCGATCCTGACGACGTCGAACTGGTCCGCGAGGACTTGGATTTCGCGCTGGAAGTCGACGGCGGCGAAGCGGCCTTCACCCAACGAACCGGGCAGGGTGTTGGACGTAGCCGCAAGCTTCACGCCGGCGTCGGCCAATTCACGCATGAGCCGGGACATCAGCACGGTGTCTCCCGGATCATCGAGTTCGAATTCGTCGATGCACACCAGTTTGTAGCTGCTCAGCGCTTCCACGGTCTTACGGAAGGACAACGCACCCACCAGGTTTGTGTACTCCACGAACGTCCCGAAAGCCTTGGGGCCGGGAGACCTGTGCCAGAGCGACGCCAGGAGGTGGGTCTTGCCCACGCCGAAGCCGCCGTCGAGGTAGATTCCGGCCCTTGTGGCCGGTGCCTTCTTGGCGAACAGCTTCTTGAAGAGTCCGGCGTTGTCGCCGTTGCCCACCCCATCAGCAAAGGCTGACAGGAGTTTCACGGCGTTGGCCTGGCTTGGCTGGGACGGATCAGGCCGGTAGCTGTCGAACGACACCTCTCCGAATCGGGGAGACGGGTAGAAACCCTTGAGGAGTTCCTCCACGGAGACTGCCGGTGTGCGGGCAGCCAATTGTTCGATCTTTACCACGGTGGTCCGTTCCTTCGGCATTGGGTCCCCAGCAAGAATACCGGCAACGGACGCCACGGTACCTGACACGTGACCAAGCCCATGTTTCACCGTATGACCGACCGGGAAGCAATCCATGCGGCCCGTCGTTAGTGTTGAAGCAGGCCGGGTCCGCAACCTGCACCACCTTCCACGGCCTGGCTCCGTCCGTTGTCAGTGAAAGGCCACCATGTCCTACCCCGTTGAACAGAACGAAAAGTTTGCCTCATACGCGAATCCTGAGCGGCTCGTCTCCACCGACTGGCTCGCGGCAGCAATAGCTGACGGCGCTCTAGCCGACGGCAGATTGGTGCTGGTCGAGTCGGACGAAGACGTCCTCCTGTACGAGACCGGGCACATCCCCGGAGCGGTCAAGATCGATTGGCACACCGACCTGAACGATGAAGTCACCCGCGACTACGTCGATGGTGCCGCCTTCGCGGCCCTCGCCGCCTCCAAGGGCATTTCACGGGACAGCACCGTGGTGATCTACGGAGACAAGTCCAACTGGTGGGCTGCGTATGCACTGTGGGTCTTCACGTTGTTCGGCCACCAGGATGTCCGCCTCCTCGATGGCGGCCGCGACAAATGGATCGCAGAGGGCCGCGAGCTGACCACCGAGGTTTCCCAGCCCGCCCCCGGTGAATACCCGGAGGTGGAGCGCAACGACTCCCCCATCCGCGCCTTCAAGGAAGACGTCCTGGCACACCTGGGCAACCCCCTGATTGACGTCCGCTCCCCGGAGGAATACACCGGCCAGCGGACCCACATGCCTGCCTACCCCGAAGAGGGCGCATTGCGGGGCGGCCACATTCCCACGGCCGCATCCATCCCGTGGGCCCGTGCCGCCGCCGAGGACGGTACCTACCGCAGCCGCGAGGAGCTTGAGGCCCTGTACCTGGGTGAAGCCGGCCTGAAGGCAGGCGACGACGTCGTGGCGTACTGCCGCATCGGCGAGCGTTCCAGCCACACCTGGTTCGCTTTGAAGTACCTGCTGGGCTTCGACACCGTCCGCAACTACGACGGCTCCTGGACCGAATGGGGCAACGCTGTACGGGTCCCCATCGTCAAGGGCGCCGAGCGCGGTTCCGTTCCTTCCACGCTGGTCCACAACTAGCACCGGCCACTTCATCGCCTTTGTGCGTAAGCTGGAAGAGATGAGTACGAACACCTTGCCTACCGCCCTGGCGGAAATCGTTGACGACTTCCAGGCGTTGACCGAACCTGACCGCCTCCAGCTCTTGCTGGAGTTCTCCAGGGGGCTGCCGGAGCTTCCGGAGCGCTTGAAGGACCACCCCGAACTGCTGGAGCAGGTCGTCGAGTGCCAGTCGCCACTGTTCCTGACGATTGAGTCGGAGAAGAACGACGACGGCGACCGCGCCTACCGCCTCTTCTTCAAAGCACCGCCGGAAGCACCGACAACACGCGGGTTTGCAGGGGTGTTGCACGAGGGTCTGGACGGCCTGACCGCACGGGAGATCCTGGCGGTTCCCGACGACATGCCCGAACTTTTGGGACTGACGCGGGCCATCACGCCGCTGCGGATGCGCGGCATGACGGCAATGCTTGGCCGCATCAAGCGGAAGGTCGCGGCCGCGAGCCGTCTGGATCACTGAAAGGTATTGCCACTCGGTATGGCCAGGAAAATGGCTTCACAGGGAACGCCGGCTACTGCAGCACTCGCTGCGGCCGGCGTTCCCTTCGTGCTTCATCCCTATGCCCATGATCCCGCTGCGCCAAGCTACGGGCTGGAAGCGGCTGAAGCGCTGGGTATCGATCCCGAACGCGTCTTCAAAACCCTGATGGTGGAAGTGGAAGGCAGGCTGGCCGTTGCCATTGTCCCCGTGTCCGGAAATCTGGACCTGAAGGCCGTGGCGGCCGTTCTCGGGTCCAAGAAAGCGGTGATGGCCGATCCCAAAGCCGCTGAACGCCGCACAGGCTACGTCCTGGGCGGAATATCACCCCTGGGGCAACGCCAGGGGTCCCCCACCGTCCTCGACGACTCAGCGCTGGCCTTCGACACCATCCTCGTCTCCGGCGGCCGGCGGGGCTTGGATCTGGAGCTTGCTCCCGCGGATTTGCTCCGCCTCACCAACGGCACAACCGGACCTATCGGCACAGGACGCAGCTGACCTCAGCTTGCCGGCGCCGAAGGATATGAAGCCGCGGCGTCGCCGGATTGTCCCGGGTTCTTCCGGGGAGCGAGCTGGGTTTGGAGCCACGAGCGCACCAACCGCTCCCAACGTTCCGGATCAACGTTCCACTCCTTGGTATGGCGCGCGCCATGGAACGGCTCAAAGGTCACCATCTCGGGATTCTTTTCGGCGAGGCTGGCCGATGGTCCGAAGGGGACGTAGTCGTCGTCGACGCTGTGGATCAGCAGGGTCGGCGTGCGCAGCTCAACGGCGCGGCTTTCCCAGTCCATTGCTTTGAAGTCCACGGGTGCCGCTAGCCCGGTCAGCCTGCGTCCCAGGGGATGGCCCAGCATCAGCTGTCCGTGACGCCCCACGTTGTAGGGAATCCTGTTCATTTCGGCATGGTGGGCCATGACGTTCACCCAGTTGATCACCGGCGCGTCCAGGACCAGTGCCCTGACTACGTGCCGGTATTTGGAGAGGTCCGCGGCCTGGAGGCTGATCGCACCGCCCATCGACCAACCGAAAAGCACAACCTCCCGCGCTCCATTGTCCAGGGCGTACCCGATGGCTGCCTCCACATCGCGCCATTCCGTCGAGCCCAGGCCGTAGCGGCCGTCCAGGGCGGAGGGGGCCAGTCCATCATTGCGATAGGAGATCAGCAAGCTGTCCAGTCCCAGCCCCTGTGCGGTGCGTACCGCCCGGAGCCCTTCGAGCCGGGTCGCTCCCCGGCCATGGACCATGATCGCCCACACCGGGGCTGGGCCCGATGCTTGGGCGCGGACCAACCACGCAGGCGCCTTGCCGCCGTCGACGTCTATGTCAACGTCCTCGGCCGAAAGGCCCATCGCTGCCGGGTCCGGATAGGTTGCCCCGCTCCACCACGCCCTGCGGGCCTCCGCGAGGTCACCACTGTAGACCTCTTCGACCTCCCGAAGGACGGTCTGTTCTGCCGGCGAGTAGGACACGATCCGACCTATCCTCGCGTGCCCCGTGCCGCCGGAGAAGAAGAGGCTGAAGACGCCGTCGATGGTCGAGTCGGGGGTGGCAGCCAAGATGACCTGCGGGCCCTTGTCTCCCTTGATGACGGCAAGGACTTCCTGGTCCTCGTGGCGTGCAGCCGGGGTGATGACCCGGCGGGCGAAGTAGACGGCGAGCGCTGAGGATCCGGCTCCGACAAGCCCCGCAATGGTTCCTCCGGCGAGGAAGCCGGCAATGGCCCACTTGGTGCGGGGGGTCAGTTTCTTCGCGGCAGCGTCGCTCGCTGGCCTTGTAGTCGATGCCATGGTTCCATTTTGCCGTGAGTCGGGGCACCTCGGTGCAGGCGGCGCCGCGCGGCGGCCGGGTGTGGCCGAATCGTGCCCGGAAACCCTGCGGACGGCCGCGCCCGGGACTACGCTGTAGCCATGAGTGATCCCATAGTCATCCTGACTGAAGAGCCCCTTGGCCCCGACGACCGCGTGAACATTGCCAAACTGATCGACGGCGGTGATACCCCGTTGGTCTTGTTGGTCCCCGCCAATACCGAGCGCCACCTGTTGGTGGATTTTTTGGAGAACCTTTCGCTGCTGGACGTAGCGAAGGCGTTCCGGGAGCTTACTGCGCAGTCTCCGGATCCTGCCACGGAGCGCGCAGAGGCTGCGGAGACTTTGTCGACCTCGCTGGCGGCCTTGGATGGCTTGGGGAGCGGCGTCACCGGTGAAATCGTCGACGGCGGTGCCGTGGCGGGCTTGGTGGCCAAGGTCCGGGACGTGGATGCCGCACAGGCCGTGGTCATCACCCGTCCGCACGCGATCGCCGACACGTTCCGCACGGATTGGGCCAACAAGGCCCAGGATCAGTTGGGACTCCCGGTGCTCCATCTGTATGCGGGCTCGGGATTTATCGGCGACTCGTGAGCGTTGCATAAGACATGAACACTCCTGAGAACATCAGCAAGACACCTTCTGTGCCCGTCGAGAAGAGCGATGCCCAGTGGCGCGAGGAGTTGACCCCTGAGGAATACCGTGTGCTGCGGCAAGCCGGAACCGAGCGCCCGTATACCGGTGAGTACTGGGATACGCACACTGAGGGCGTCTACCAGTGCCGGGCCTGTGGCAGCGAGTTGTTCACCAGCAAGGAGAAGTTCGACTCGCACTGCGGGTGGCCGTCCTTCTGGGCACCGTTGGCCGAAGGTACTGTCAGGTACCTTCATGACCGCACCATGGGAATGGACAGGGTTGAGGTCCGGTGCGCCACGTGTGATTCGCACCTGGGCCATGTTTTCGAGGGCGAAGGCTACGGCACGCCCACGGACCAGCGGTTCTGCATCAACTCCATCTCGCTCCGCTTGGTGAACCCGGACGAGAGCTAGACGCCTCAGTGGCCCCCGAACTGGATCTCAGGGTCCAAGTTCGGGGGCTATGAGCAACAGTTTCTTATGCTCACCCCATTCTTGAATTAGCGATGCTTTTCGCTTGCTACGCTCGGCCCAGAAGCAACAACAACTTCGGAAAGGGCCGAGCACCATGACCAACACCGCAATCGCAACCCGCCCCCGTGTCACCGCTGACAACGCCGAGTGGGTAACCCTTAAAGCCGCTGCCACCGCCCTCCAGGGCCACCAGGAGCAGGACGGCTCCATCATCGATCCTGCCGTCCATGAGGAAGCAGCCGAACTGGTGGGCACCATCACCACAGCCATCATCAACCTGGCACCCAGCTTCGAGCACGATGCCCAGTACCTTTCGCTTCTGGTGGAGGACTTCAACCGCTGGGTCGAGGGCGGCTTCGGAGTCCCGGACTTCCTTGACTCCCTCCAGGCGTTCCAGCCCCAAAAACTGCGCATCGATGGCCTCCAGCACCTGGTGGTCTTCCCCATGTACACCCAGAACGGCAGCACCAACCGGCTGGTCGAAGCCGTGCTGATCGAGGTCATCTGGCCGGAATTCATCAGTGGCCTGGAGGCCGGCGATTACTCGAACAAGCTCTTCGTCCCCATCCGGTTCGTCGACTTCACGCCCGGCTACGACACCAACTCTGCTGTGCTGTTCCCCGAGACCGTCGCCGTCCGCGAGACCCCCACGTTCACCTGGGGCGCCATCTTTGCCGACCGGGAAGCCGCGCGTTTCCGCCGCGTCCTCAAGTCGGCAGCGGAAACAACTTCCCTGGAACTGCCGGAGGACGCTGCACAGCTGATCGATGACCAGGAACTCACGCAGCGCACGTTCGTCATGTGGGACCTGATCCACGACCGCACCCACATGCGTGGCGACCTTCCGTTTGATCCGTTCATGATCAAACAGCGCATGCCGTTCTTCCTCTACTCCCTTGAGGAGCTTCGCTGCGACCTTACGGCATTTCGCGAATCCGTCCTGATCGAGAAGGACGAGAACGCCGATCCCGATGCACGCAAGCACGCCAAGCTGGTTCAATACGCAGTGATTTTCGATCGGATCTTCCGCTTCGCCATCACCGGAAACCGCGTCCGCAACTACGACGGACTGGGCGGCCAGCTCCTGTTCGCATGGATGCACCAGCACCATGTACTCCACTGGACGGACAGCAAGCTCTCCATCGACTGGGATGACGCGGCTGCCGTAGTGGTTGAACTCGGTGCCAAAATCGAGGAACTATACTGGCGTTCCATTGATCGTCCCAAGGCGGCCCACTGGCTGGCCGCCTATGAGCTGATCTCCAGCACCGTGACTCCCCACCCGGCTTCGGTCTGGGCCAAGGGTCCGGACGCCCTGCCTTTGGACGGCGCTCCCCGCGGGCTCACCGACCAGGTCCTGGACGATGAATTCCCGCTGTCCATGTTCTACGAAGCCCTGGAGAAGAAGATGCGTCCCGTCATTGAATCCACCACCGGCATCACAGGCGCCACGGCGGCCTGATGACTCCACTGACAGTCTTGGTAACGGGCGGTAGCAGCGCTTCAGGCGTGGCTGCCGCCCGGGCCTTGTCCAGCGCCGGCCACCGGGTCTTGACTGTTGGTTCCGACCAGGCACGGATCGAGGCGGCCGCACGGGAAGCAGGCGACGCCGTGACTCCCATGGTGTGCGATCTCGGCAATCTGGAATCCGTACGCAAGCTGGCTTCGACGATCACGGACCGCGGCATTGGGGGCATCGACGGTGTAATCCACCTCGTCGGTGGTTGGCGCGGGGCCAAGGGCATCGAAGACCAAACGGATGAGGACTGGGAGGCGCTGGAACGGGGCGCCGTTACTACGCTGCGCAACGTATCCCGGGTTTTCTACGGTCAACTCGAAGCGTCGCCCCACGGCCGGTTTGCCATGGTGTCCTCAACCGCCGTCAGCCATCCCACAGCCGCAGCTGCCAGTTACGTTGCGGCGAAGGCCGCCGCCGAGGCATGGACGATGGCTATGGCCGACGGCTTCCGGCGGGCGCAGTCGGCCGACAGTTCCGAAGAACAGCACAGCGCGGCCGTTGTCTTTGTGGTCAAAGCGCTGGTGGACGATGCCATGCGACGTTCGCATCCGGAACGGCGGTTCCCCGGCCATACGGACGTCGAGGAACTGGCCGCTGCCGCCGTCGGCCTTTTCGAACAACCTGCCTCCATCCTTAACGGCCAGCGGATCCAGCTGGCCAAATAGACTTGAAAGCGTGAATGAACAAGTGACGAGCACAACAGAGGCATTGCCCAGCACGACCCACACTTCGGCCAGCCAGCTGCACGACCCCTCGGTCCGCGGCTTTGCTTCGGACAACTACTCGGGCGTGCACCCGGAAATCCTGGCAGCGCTGGCCTCAGCCAACGGAGGCCACCAGGTTTCCTACGGCGAGGATGTCTACACCGCCAAGCTGCAGTCGGTCCTTGAACAGCAGTTCGGCCAGGGCATTGAATGCTTCCCCGTTTTCAACGGCACTGGCGCCAATGTCTTGTCGCTGCAGTCATTGCTGCCCCGCTGGGGGGCCGTGATCTGCGCGGCCACTGCGCACATCAACATGGACGAGAACGGCGCGCCGGAACGGGTCGGCGGCATCAAGCTGCTGCAGGTCCCTACAGAGGACGGCAAGCTCACTCCTGAGCTCATTGACCGCGAAGCGTGGGGCTGGGGCGATGAGCACCGCGCGCAACCCCTGGTGGTCTCCATCACCCAGACCACGGAACTGGGCACCTGCTACACCCCCGAAGAGGTCCGCGCCATCGCTGACCACGCCCACTCCAAGGGCATGAAGCTGCACATGGACGGCGCCCGGCTGGCCAACGCCGCAGCCCACCTTGACGTACCGCTGCGGGCCGTTACCCGCGACGCCGGCGTGGACATCCTTTCCTTCGGCGGGACCAAGAACGGCCTGGTTTTCGGTGAAGTGGTTGTGGCCCTGAACCCCGAAGCCGCGGACGGCCTGAAGTTCCTGCGGAAGATGAACATGCAATTGGCTTCCAAAATGCGGTTCATCTCGGCCCAATTCATTGCCCTGCTCGAGGACGGCTTGTGGCTGCGCTCGGCGGCGCACGCCAACGCCATGGCGGCCCGCCTGCGGAGCGCGATTGACGGAATCGACGGCGTCGAACCCACCCAGGCCACCCAGTCCAACGGCGTCTTCGCCATCCTGCCGGAAGGGGTTGCCGACCGCCTGAGGAAGTCCTTCGCTTTTTACGACTGGGACGCTGCCCGACGCGAAGTCCGCTGGATGTGTTCCTTCGACACCACGGAGGAAGACATCGATACCTTCGTCGCAGCCATCAGGCGTGAGCTGGCGTAACGCTGGCGCCCCCTGCAGTCCGGGGCGGCGAGCCTGCACAGGATCGCCGCCCCGGACGCATAATCTGCGAGTGTGAACGCCCTCGCACAAGTTCCCCCGGACTTTCTCTTCGCCTTGGGAACGCTACGAAAAGCACAATGCCGCAGCGAACTGCGGCTTGACGAAATCCCAGCACCGGCACGTTTGGCCCCCTACGCGGTAGCCCTGGGAGCTGAAGTCTTCAGCCCCACCGCCGCCACCCGCCAGGTTCCCGTCCATGGACCTGCAGCCAAGGCCTTTGCCAAGAGCCAAGGCAACAGCCCATCCAGCGAAGACGAGGACGAACTGGCCACCGGCCGCTTCATCCTGCTCTACGATCCCGAGGGATCGGCAGTGTGGGAAGGCGAGTTCAGGATCGTCACCTACATTCGCGCCCAAATGGATGCCGAGATGGGCAACGACTCCATGCTTGGTTCTGTGGCATGGACCTGGCTCGTTGAAGCCCTGGAGCACCGCTCAGCGCCGTACCGCGCCGCCGGTGGAACGGCAACAAGGATCCTCTCCGAGAGCTTCGGCACGTTGGCCGAACGTCCCGACACCATCGACATCGAGCTCCGCGCTTCCTGGACGCCCGCCAGTTCCAACGTCCAGTCACATCTGGAGGCCTGGTCCGACATGGTGTGCACCTTCGCGGGGTTGCCTCCCCTGCCGCCGGGAGTTACCGGCCTGCCCAACAGGAGGCGCAATTGAGCACCAGGCAAGCGAGGGGAACTGCCCTCCGGAACCCAAAAGCGCACCACAGCGGGACGAATCGGTAAGCTTAAGCCACCATGACCCCTGAAAACCTGGAAAATACCACAGCCGGCGATCCGGTTGCTGATCCCACCACCCACATCAAGGTTGACGGCTTTGACAGCCACGTCCCGGAAGTGATTGACCTCGACACTCCCCGTGAAGGCGTGCCTTTGGTCATCGACACACCGGCCGGACTTGAACGATGCGCAGCCGCCATCGCCGCCGGCACCGGGCCCGCCGGCGTCGACGCAGAGCGTGCTTCCGGGTTCCGTTACGGCCAGCGCGCCTTCCTGGTCCAGATCCGCCGTGAAGGAGCCGGGACCTGGCTCATCGACCCCGAACCGTTCGACAACCTGGATATCGTCAATGATGCTTTGCGGGGCGTCGAATGGATCCTGCACGCCGCCACACAGGACCTGCCCTGCCTGTCGGAGCTCGGCATGTGGCCGGACAAACTTTTTGATACCGAGCTTGCCGCCAGGCTGGCCGGCCTGCCCCGCGTCGGCCTGGCAGCCGTCATTGAGCAACTGCTTGGATTCGGGCTCGCCAAGGAGCACTCTGCCGCAGACTGGTCCACGCGGCCCCTTCCGGAACCTTGGCTGCGCTACGCAGCGCTCGACGTCGAGGTCCTTGCCGAGCTGCGCGAGGAACTCATCGAATTGCTGGAAGCCGACGGCAAGCTGGAGTACGCCGAACAGGAATTTGCCGGGATCCTCGCCGCAGGCCTTCCTGCGCCAAGGGTCGACCCGTGGCGCAAAACCTCCGGCCTCCACCAGATCCGTGACCGCCGCCAACTGGCAGCGGTCCGGGAACTGTGGCAGGAACGCGACCAACTGGCACGCAAGCGCGACGTCGCCCCGGGCCGGCTCATTCCCGACTCCGCCCTCGTTGCCGCCGCCAAGGCCATGCCCACCACGGTCCCCCAACTCCTGGCCACCAAGGGATTCCACGGCAGGTCCGCCCAGCGCGAAGCTCCCCGCTGGTTGCGCTGCATCACCACGGCCAGGACCATGACCGACCTGCCGCCCCTCCACCTGCCCACCAACGCCCCACCGCCTCCCCGGGTGTGGGCCGACCGGGACCCGGAAGCCGCTGCACGGCTCGCCACGGCAAGGCCGGCGCTCCAGGCCAAAGCCGACGAACTCAAATTGCCCGTCGAAAACCTCCTCACCCCTGACTACCTCCGGCGGGTAGCCTGGCGGCCACCGGCAGAGGTTTCAGTGGACTCGGTCGCCGCGGAACTGAGGGCTCTTGGCGCCAGGGAATGGCAGATTTCCTTCGCCGCGCCAATACTGGCCGAGGCCTGCTTGAACCCCAAGCCGCTGCCCGCCAAGGAGTCCAAGGACGCCAAGGACTCCAAGGCCAGGGAAGTCCAGCAAGCCAAGGACTCTGACTGAGCACCGCCTTCGCCAAGGCCCGCCCCCCGAACACTCGTTCGTGGCGGCGGGCCTTTTGCGTGCCGGATTCGGGGACCACGCCGACAACCCTTGGCCTTGCACGCTAAGTTACCGACGAGTAACATGGCGTTAATGCCAACCGTAACCGCCCAGCGGGACACGGTGCCATGTCTCAACGAGGAGTTAACACATGAGTCCATCACGCAGTGCTCAGCGGAACGTCCGCGACGTCGTCTTCGTGGACGGCGTCCGCACACCCTTCGGCAAAGCCGGCGAAAAGGGCATTTACGCGGGAACCCGCGCCGATGACCTGGTGGTGAAATGCATCCGCGAGCTCATGAGGCGAAATCCGTCGCTGCCAGCGGAGCGCGTCGATGAGGTAGCCATTGCCGCTACTACCCAGACCGGCGACCAGGGCCTTACTATCGGCCGGACAGCGGCACTGTTGGCCGGCCTCCCCCGTTCGGTTCCCGGGTTCGCCATCGACCGCATGTGCGCCGGTGCCATGACGGCAGTAACGACGACGGCGAGCGGCATCGGCTTTGGCGCCTACGATGTCGTCATTGCAGGCGGCGTGGAACACATGGGCAACCACCCCATGGGTGCCGGGGCCGACCCCAACCCCCGCTTCATGTCCGAGCGACTCGTGGATCCCGCGGCCCTGAATATGGGAAACACCGCCGAGAACCTGCATGACCGCTTCCCCGCAATTACCAAGGACCGCACGGACGCCTACGCCGCAGCTTCGCAGGCCAAGCTGGCCGCAGCCTATTCCAACGAGCAGATCCAGCACGACCTCGTGCCCGTAGCCACCATGAAACCCGGCCAGGGATGGGCGCTCCACACCACGGACGAGCCGCCACGCCCGGGCACCACCGTGGAGGACCTGGCTGAACTTCGCACTCCTTTCCGCGCCCACGGCCGCGTCACCGCCGGCAATGCCGCGGGGTTGAACGACGGAGCCACAGCAGCCGTCCTTGCCTCGGCGGATGCGGCCGAAGAACTTGGGCTCTCCGTCAAGATGCGGCTGGTCTCCTACGCCTTCGCAGGAGTCGAGCCGGAAGTCATGGGCATCGGCCCCGTCCCGGCCACCGAGAAAGCCCTCAAGAACGCCGGCCTGGGCATCGAAGACATCGGACTGTTCGAAATCAACGAGGCATTCGCAGTCCAGGTACTGAGCTTCCTGGACCACTTCGGGATTGCCGATGACGACCCCCGGGTCAACCGCTATGGCGGGGCGATCGCCGTCGGACATCCGCTTGCCTCCTCAGGCGTGAGGCTGATGAACCAGCTCGCGCGGCAGTTCGAGGAAGACCCGACCGTCCGTTACGGCATCACCACCATGTGCATCGGGTTGGGAATGGGCGCCACGGTCATCTGGGAAAACCCGCACCACGCCGATTACGCATCCTCCGTCACTGAGCAGGCCACTGCCACCACCGCACCCACTGAAGGAGCCGCCGCATGAGCGCCGCAGAATTCCAAAAGCTCGCAGCCCTGTTCCCCGACGAAGTAGTCACGCACTCCTATGTCCAGGACATCGAACTCCCGGGCGGCGTTGGAACCTTCGCGCTCATCACCCTGGACAACGGCCTGGACCACACCAAGCCGACCACGCTGGGTCCCAACACCCTGGTGGAACTCGGCGGCGTCCTGGAGAACCTCAAGGAGCGGGCGTCGCGGGGCGAGATCGTGGGAGCAGGCGTCACTGGCAAACCGTATTTCCTGGTTGCCGGTGCCGACCTTTCGGCGGTGAAAACCCTCAAGGAACGCGAACACGGGCTCTGGATGGCCCAGCTTGGCCACGCTGTCTATGCCACCCTGGCTGACCTGGGAGTGCCCAGCTTCGCCTTCATCAATGGCCTGGCACTTGGCGGGGGGCTCGAGATCGCCCTCCAGTCCACCTACAGGACCGTCTCCACGGGGGCCGGAGCGCTGGCCCTCCCTGAAGCCTTCATCGGCCTGGTTCCGGGTTGGGGCGGCGTCTATATCCTTCCGCGCCTGATTGGCCCGGAAAACGCGGTCAAGGTGATGATCGAGAACCCGCTGAGCAACAACCGGACCCTCACAGGACCACAGGCCTACGAGCTCGGAGTGGCCGACGCCATCTTCGAGCCCGCTGATTTCCTGGAACAGTCACTGGCATGGGCAGCACGCGTCATCGCCGGTGACACCACGCCGGATCGCAAGAACGCCGTTGATGTTTCCGACGACGCGGTGGCTGCGCGCTGGGCAGCGGCAGTGGCGGCAGGACGGGCCTTCGTTGAGGCCAAGACCTCCAATGCGTCCCCCGCGCCTGCCAAGGTGCTGGACGTCATGGAAGCCAACCGGACCATGACGCAGCAGGAATCGGCGGAGCTCGAGTGCGAGACCTTGGCCGACCTCATGCAGACCGACGAATTCCGTTCCACCGTGTATGCGTTCCTGGACCTCGTGCAGAAGCGCTCCAAGCGCCCTGCCGGAGCACCCGACCGCAAGCTGGCACGCCCGGTGACCAAGGTGGGCGTGGTAGGCGCCGGACTCATGGCAAGCCAGTTGGCGCTACTTTTCGCGCGTCAGCTCAAGGTGCCTGTCGTGATGACAGACATCGATCAGGCCAGGGTGGACAAGGGCGTTGCCTATGTTCACGCTGAAGTCGACAAATTGCTGGCAAAGAAGCGGATCAAGGCCGACGCCGCCAACCGGACCAAGGCGCTCGTAACCGGTTCGGTATCCAAGGAAGTCTTCGCTGATGCCGACTTTGTCATCGAGGCCGTGTTTGAAGAACTGAACATCAAGAAGCAGGTCTTCGCTGAGGTCGAAGAGGTCGTCTCCCCCGAGTGTATTCTGGCCACCAACACCTCCTCGCTCTCCGTCACTGCCATGGCCGAGGACCTGAAGCACCCTGAACGCCTTGTGGGCTTCCACTTCTTCAACCCGGTGGCCGTCATGCCACTCCTGGAGATCGTGAAGGCACCAAAAACCGACGACGCCGTCCTGGCTACCGCTTTCGAGCTCGCCAAGGGACTCAAGAAGACCGCTGTGCTGGTCAAGGACGCGGCCGCCTTCGTGGTGAACCGCATCCTCCTGCGCCTCATGGGCGAGGTCATCGCAGCGTTCGACGAAGGCACGCCGGCCGAGGTGGCCGATACCGCTTTGCGTCCCATGGGCTTGCCCATGTCCCCGTTCACGCTCAGCGCCATGGTTGGCCTTCCTGTGGCACAGCACGTTCAAGAGTCACTGCACGCAGCATTCGGTGACCGCTTCCCGGTATCACAAAACCTGCAGAAGCTGATCGACAACGGAGTGAAATCACTGTGGGTTCCCGGGCCGGATGGCAAACCGGTCATTCCCGCTGAGACGCTGGCCATCCTGTCCTTCGGCAACACCCCCTCAACAGGCGAGGAAGTCCTGCGACGCACGCAAGACGCCCTGGCGGAGGAAATCGGGCTCATGCTCGAAGAGGGCGTCGTAGCAGGACCGGAGGACATCGACCTCTGCGTCATCATGGGCGCCGGCTGGCCAATGTTCCTCGGTGGCATCACCCCGTACCTGGACCGTGTGGGTGCTTCCGAGCGGGTCAACGGCAAGCGGTTCCTGGCACCAGGAACAGCTTCCGCGCCAGCCTAGGCAAAGCGTTGGAAACGGGCCGGGCCCGGAGCTGTTGCTCCGGGCCCGGCCCTGTTTGTGCTTTGGGATCAGAAAAGTGCAACCTTGGGCGACCTCGGGAAGATTTCGTCGAGCTCGTCACGGTCCTCCTGCGTGGGAACCCAGGCGACGGCTTCGGCGTTTTCACGGATTTGTTCGGGCCGGGTCGCACCAGCTATGACGCTGCTGACGCCCGGTTGCGCCGCCAGCCATGAGAAGGCCAACTGCAGCTCGCTGAGCCCGCGCTCCTTGGCGAACTGGCCAAAACGGCCCAGCTGCTCCCAGTCGGCGTCGTGCACGAGGTTGGTGCGGGTGTGGCTCAGCCGCGACCCTTCGGGCGCCTTGCCCGCGGAGTACTTTCCCGTCAGGAGTCCATTGGCAAGGGGGAAGTACGGCAGCACCCCCAAGGAGAAGGCTTGGGCTGCCGGAAGGACTTCGAGTTCGGCCCGCCGGTCGAGCAAGTTGTAGTGGTTCTGCGTGGAAATAAAGCGCGCACCACCGGCCTGGCGCCCAACATACTCTGCCTGAGCAATCTGCCACCCGGCAAAATTGGAATGCCCGATGTAGCGGACCTTACCGCTGGAGACCAGGTCATCCAGGGCGGACAACGTCTCTTCGATGGGCGTCCGAGGATCCGGTGTGTGGAACTGGTAGAGGTCGATCCAGTCGGTGTCCAGGCGCCGCAGGGACTCTTCAACGGCCTTGACGATGTACCGGCGCGAACCACGGGCATCGAAATCATTGCCATTTACTCCGCGCATGTCCATGCCGAACTTGGTGCCGATGACGACGTCGTCGCGGTAGCCCTTCAGCGCTTTGCCGAGCATGGTTTCGCTGAGCCCCGGCTCGCGTCCGTAAACATCGGCGACGTCGAAAAAGGTCACCCCGGATTCGACGGCGGCGCGGACTACTGCGTCGGTGCCTTCCTGGGACTCCGTGGGCGTGTTGGCCCGCCCCAGGTTGTTGCAACCCAGCCCTACAGCTGAGACGGTCAGTCCGGAATGGCCAAGGCGTCGGTATTCAGTCATGAAGCCAGCCTATCCCGCCCTCAAGCGGAGATGGTCACCCCGGGCAACCAAAACTAGCTGCCGGCGGCTCCGTAAGGGATACCGGACTCTTCCAGTGCGTCCTCGAGCTGGGCGATCGCCACCGGCCCCATGCCATGGAGCTTGGAGATCTGCCCGTCCCCGTACTCCGCCAGTTGTTCCAAGGTTTCTATGCCCTGGTGGGCCAGGGCCCGCCTGGCAGGTGCCGCCAGGCCCTTGGGCAGAGGCGTATGTCCTGGCCAATTGCTCTTGGATGACATGGGGATCCCTCCTGATGCGTTGGGTGCTACTTAGAGACTAAAGCCCAGACCCTGCTTCGGCGAGTGCTTGACCTTGAAAGCCGTGGGATCGCCAGGGGGCGCGGCCGCCACTGTGAGCTTGGTGAAGTCCAGGTCTTCGCCGCGGACGCAAATCTTGATGGCGTTGACGGCCTTGTTGACGTCCGGGCAGAGGCAGAAGATGTTGAGGTGGCCGTTGCCGATTTCGGAACGGTCGACGATTCCCAGGCCACGCCACGCCAGTTCGCCGGTCAGGGCAGCCTTGGCCTTTCTCTCGAGGTGGCGGTCCCGTTCGGTGCCGTCCTTGGTCTTCAGCGCAATCTGCGCCACCACCCAGAACTGCTCGGAATCGGGGATCTCCGCATAGCCGTCCTCCTCGCACTGGGCAGCGAACGCGGTCATCAGTCCTTCAACGGCGGACTCGTCGTCCACTCCGGTTTCGTTGGTCTTGCTTTGGTGGCCGACGACGCCGTGGTTGACCACGAACTGCTGGTCTTCCTCGTCATACCAGGCTTCCCGAAAGTGAAGGACACCCTCGTCGTCTGTCTTGTACGTCCGGATGATGCCGGTCATGCGCGTCCTTTCCTGAACCACTCGGCGCTGGCGCTGTTGGGGCCTGCAACATCGAATGGTGCTTTCATGGTGTCCACTGCTTCGAAAAGCGCTGCGCACTCGGTGCGCATGGCATTCACCGTTTCGTCCGGATAACCCATGGCCACCCGGTGTTGCTCAAACTCGTCCTCGTCATCGACGAACACTCCGTGCGTGGTGGAGCGAATGACGTCCAAATCCATGTCGATCATGTGGAACTCGGTCACACCAGGCTTGATCGGCGTCCAGTCGTGCGCGGTTGCCAGGTCCACGTAGATGCGGAAGTCGCCGGGGTAGCTATCGTCGTAAAAGGTCACTACGAACTCACCCGCGCGCGGAACCAACAACAAGCAATCGGAGGCGGTGTAAAAGGCCGCACCAGGGCGGGAACAGAACTCCCCCGCACCTTGGAAGATCCACCAACCATGGATGTCTTCGCCCAGATAGCGGCCGGGAACCACCCAGTGGGCTGTGCCATCCCACTTCCTGTTGCGGGCCACGACGAGGTCCCCGGGCTGCAGCGCGCCCGGTCCGCGATCCGTCCTCACAGGGTGGGCAAGCTGCCTGTAGTGGGGTGTTCCTGGCCCGGGAGGGGCCTCGCGAAGGGGACTTTAGTCCCCAAAACCTGCGCAACGACGTCGTGCGTGATTTTTTGGGCGGTCAGGCCGACACGTTCCAGTACCTGGCCACGGGAGCCGTGCACCAGGAACTCCACCGGCAAACCGACTTCGTTAAGGGCGGTGTCCACGCCTGCTGCACGCATTTCCTGACGGATGCGGGAACCGACGCCTCCGGCGCGTACCCCGTCCTCGATGCAGATCACCAACCGGTGCCGGGCGGCGAGGGCAATGATCGACTTCCGGACGGGAAGTACCCACCGCGGGTCGACCACCGTTGAGCTGATTCCTTGTGCTCCCAAGCGTCCGGCCACATCCAGGGCGAGCTCGGACATCGCACCCACACTGACAATCAGGACGTCGTTCTCGGTGGAGCCCTCAGGCCGCCGCGCGAGGATGTCCACACCGTCATGAAGCCGTTCGATGGCTTCCACTTCCGAGCCGACGCTGCCTTTGGAGAAGCGCACCACGGTGGGAGCATCGTTGATGGCAACGGCCTCCCGCAGTTCCTCCCGGAGCCGGGTGGCATCACGCGGGGCAGCCAAATGCAGCCCGGGCACGATCTGCACCATGGCCATGTCCCACATGCCGTGGTGGCTGGGCCCATCGGGTCCCGTCACGCCGGCGCGGTCAAGCACGATGGTGACACCGGCCTTGTGCAAGGCGACATCCATGAGGAGCTGGTCGAAGGCCCGGTTCAGGAAGGTGGCGTACACGGCAACAACCGGGTGAAGGCCACCAAAAGCCATACCAGCGGCAGAGGTGAGGGCGTGCTGTTCGGCAATACCTACGTCAATGACGCGCTCGGGGTGGCGCTCGGCGAACTTGTGCAGGCCGACCGGGATGAGCATGGCCCCGGTGATGCCAACGATGTCCTCGCGTTCATCGGCTATGTCCGCGATCTCCTCGGCGAATACTGAGGTCCAGGACCTGGCTCCCGGGGTTTCCGTGGACTCCCCTGTTTCGGGGTCGATAATGCCCACAGCGTGGAACTGGTCGGCCTCGTTGGCAAGCGCCGGTGCATACCCGTGGCCCTTTTCCGTCATGGCGTGCACGATTACCGGTCCGCCGTAGGCCTTGGCGGTGTTCAACGCGTGTTCCAGGGCTTGGAGGTTGTGTCCGTCCACCGGCCCGATGTACTTCATGCCGAGGTCCTCGAACATGCCCTGCGGGGCCCACCAGTCCTTGATGCCCTTCTTCATGGCGTGCAGGCTCTTATAGGTGAACTGGCCGGCGGGGCCGCCATTCTGCAGCTTCTTTTTCCACCAATCGAGCATGCGCTCGTAGGCCGGTGCCGTGCGAAGCGAGTCGATGGTGGGGCGCAGCGAGGCAAGGTAGTCGGCCAAACCACCGACTGTGGGGGCATATGAGCGGCCGTTGTCATTGACCACGATCACGACGCGGCGCCGCTTGTCAGCGGCAATGTTGTTGATGGCCTCCCAGGTCATCCCGCCGGTCAACGCGCCATCGCCGACAATCGCGACGACGAACCGGTCGCCTTCGCCGGTCAACTGGCGGGCGCGGGAGATGCCATCGGCCCAGGACAGCGAGGACGACGCGTGTGAACTCTCCACGATGTCGTGCTCTGACTCGGCACGTTCCGGGTAGCCTGAGAGGCCGCCCTGCTGGCGGAGGGTGCTGAAGTCCTGGCGGCCGGTCAGGAGTTTATGCACGTAGGACTGGTGCCCTGTATCGAAGACGATGCTGTCCCGCGGGGAATCGAACATACGATGGACGGCGAGGGTAAGTTCGACCACACCCAGGTTCGGGCCCAGGTGGCCCCCTGTCGCGGCGACGTTGGTGATCAGGAATTCCCTGATTTCGCCGGCCAGTTCTTCCAGCTCTTTGCCGGACAGTTTGGCCAGGTCCTGTGGATCCTTGACGGTTTCCAAAAGTCCCAACGGCCCTCCTTAGGGTGAATGACGTGCTCGTTAACTTTAGCGCGTGCCCGGCGTCCGCGTGTTTTCCGCTGGCTTCGCATCGATGGGGCGGGAATCTCCCGAACGCCAGCAGCCCCGGCCGGTCAAACGACCAGCCGGGGCTGCGTGGCACCGGAATCGGCTGTAATCCAGCCGGATTCGCTAAGCGGAGATCTGGCGCAGTACGTACTGCAGGATGCCGCCGTTGCGGTAGTAGTCAGCTTCGCCCGGAGTATCGATGCGCAGGACGGCGTCGAAGGACTTCGAGGTGCCATCCTCAGCCGTCGCCGTGACCTTGAGCGTCTTCGGCGTGGTGCCGTTGTTCAGCTCGGTAACGCCTTCAACTGCGAACGTTTCGGTACCGGTCAGGCCCAGGGTGGCTGCCGATTCTCCTGCCGGGAACTGCAGCGGAAGAACGCCCATGCCGATCAGGTTGGAGCGGTGGATGCGCTCGTAGCTCTCGGCGATGACTGCCTTGACGCCCAGGAGCGCGGTGCCCTTGGCTGCCCAGTCACGCGAGGAACCGGAACCGTACTCCTTGCCGGCCAGGACCACCAGGGGCGTTCCCGCGGCCTGGTAGTTCTGCGCAGCGTCGTAGACGTATGCCTGCGGAGCACCTTCCTGGCTGAAGTCGCGGGTGAAGCCACCCTCGACGCCGTCCAGGAGCTGGTTCTTGATGCGGATGTTGGCGAACGTGCCACGGATCATGACTTCGTGGTTTCCGCGGCGCGAGCCGTAGGAGTTGAAGTCCTTCCGCTCCACACCGTTTGCCAGCAGGTACTGGCCGGCGGGGGTGTCGGACTTGAAGGAACCGGCCGGGGAGATGTGGTCAGTGGTGACGGAATCGCCAAGCTTCAGGAGCACGCGGGCACCCGAGATGTCCTTGACGGGATCCGGCTGGGCCTTCATGCCCTCGAAATATGGGGGCTTCCGGACATAGGTGGAGTCCTCGGCCCAGGCGAAGGTGTCGCCAGCGGGGGTGTCGAGCGCCTTCCAGCGCTCGTCGCCGTCGAAGACGCCTTCGTAGCCCTTGGCGAACATGCCCTCGTCGATGGACGAATCGATGACTTCCTGGACCTCGGTGGGGTTCGGCCAGATGTCCTTCAGGAAGACTTCGTTGCCTTCGGAGTCCGTGCCCAGGGCATCGGTGTCGAAGTCGAAGTCCATGGAACCGGCCAGGGCGTAGGCGATGACCAGCGGCGGGGAAGCCAGGTAGTTCATCTTGACGTCCGGGTTGATGCGGCCTTCGAAGTTACGGTTGCCCGAAAGGACTGCCGTTACCGAGAGGTCGTTGGCCTGGATTGCCTCGGAGATTTCCGGCTCGAGCGGGCCGGAGTTACCGATGCAGGTGGCACAGCCGTAACCCACGATGTAGAAGCCGAGCTTCTCCAGGTACGGGGTCAGTCCGGACTTCTCGTAGTAGTCGGTGACTACCTTCGAGCCGGGTGCGACGGAGGTCTTGACCCACGGCTTGGACGTGAGGCCCTTGTCGACGGCGTTGCGCGCCAGCAGGGCTGCAGCGAGCATCACCGACGGGTTGGACGTGTTGGTGCAGGAGGTGATCGAGGCGATCGATACCGCACCGTGGTCCAGTTCGAACTCACGGCCGTCGGCCGTGGTGACCTTGACCGGCGACGACGGGCGGCCGTGCGAGCCGTTGGCGGCCGAGAACACGCGGTCCGTCTCGGTGGTGTGGGAATCAGCGTGCGTGAAGGACGGAGCGTCCGAGGCCGGGAAGGACTCGTCCAGGGCCTCGTCCACGCTGCCGTCTTCGATGGAGACGTAGTTGTGGATGTCCTTGCGGAACTGCTCCTTGGCATCGGTGAGCTCGATGCGGTCCTGGGGACGCTTCGGGCCGGAGATGGAGGGAACCACAGTGGAGAGATCCAGTTCGAGGAACTCGGAGAAACGCAGTTCGCGGGAAGGATCGTGCCAGAGGCCCTGTTCCTTGGTGTACGCCTCCACGAGGGCGACGTTCTCTTCGGAGCGACCGGTCAGGCGGAGGTAGTCCAAGGTGACGTCGTCGATCGGGAACATGGCAGCCGTGGAACCGAATTCCGGGCTCATGTTGCCGATGGTTGCGCGGTTGGCCAGCGGCACAGCCGCAACGCCTTCACCGTAGAACTCCACGAACTTGCCAACGACACCGTGCTTGCGCAGCATTTCGGTGATGGTCAGGACGACGTCGGTAGCGGTCGCGCCGGCAGGGATGCTGCCGTTGAGCTTGAAGCCCACGACGCGCGGAATCAGCATGGAGACGGGCTGGCCGAGCATTGCTGCCTCGGCTTCGATGCCACCAACGCCCCAACCCAGAATGCCAAGGCCGTTAACCATGGTGGTGTGGGAGTCGGTTCCCACGCAGGTGTCCGGGTAAGCCCGGAGAACGCCGTCGACTTCGCGGGTCATGACGGTGCGTGCCAAATATTCGATGTTGACCTGGTGGACGATGCCGGTTCCCGGGGGAACAACCTTGAAGTCATCGAACGCGGTCTGGCCCCAGCGAAGGAATTGGTAGCGCTCACCATTGCGCTGGTATTCGATCTCCATGTTGCGCTCCAGCGCGCCGGAGTTGCCGAAGGCATCGATCTGGACCGAGTGGTCGATGACCATTTCTGCAGGCGCCAACGGGTTGACGCGCTTGGGGTCACCGCCCAGTTCCTTGACGGCTTCACGCATGGTGGCCAGGTCAACGACGCAGGGAACGCCAGTGAAGTCCTGCATGATGACACGTGCCGGGGTGAACTGGATTTCCGTATCGGGCTCCGCGTTGGGATCCCAACCGGCCAGGGCGCGGACATGGTCAGCCGTTATGTTGGCGCCATCCTCAGTCCGCAGGAGGTTTTCAAGCAATACCTTAAGGCTGAACGGAAGGCTGTCTGCGCCCTCTACGGAGTTCAACCGGAAAATTTCATAGTCGGTGCCGGCTACATTCAGTACGCCTTTGGAACCGAAGCTGTCCACAGTGCTCATGGCAGGACTCCTCTCGCAACAGTTTCATCTTTGTCGCGTGGTTGGCCGCTAGCCAGTTAGGCGCACCTTACTTAGCCGGGCGGCATCTCTGTTGGTCACCCCGCCCCGGAGGCCTTCGCATCCAGTGGAACGGGACTACTACGCCCATCGTAGTGGCATTATCTCCGCCGGGGGCAGGGAGCCGCCAAAGCCGCGCCGCCCGCGGTGTCCCGCGGGCGGGCGGCGCCCACCTTATGCGGCGGGAACGATCAAGCCCACCGTTTCCAGGTGGTGGGTGTGGGGATAAAGGTCGAAGGCGCGCAGCGACTCAAGGCGCCACCCGCCTTGGTGGAAGTAACCCAGATCACGCGCGAAGGACGCAGGGTCACAGGACACATATGCGATGGCACGGGGTCCGGTGGCCATCAGTTGCTTGACAACCGCTTTGCCTGCGCCCGCCCGCGGAGGATCAAGCACCAGGGAGTCGAAGCTCCGGGCACGCTGGTGCAGCACACGCTCCACCCGTCCTTGGACGATCTCCACCTGGGGTGCTTCGTGGAGGTTCTTGCGTGCATCGCGGCTGGTGCCCGGGGAGCCTTCGACGGAAAGCACCGACCCCGTGACCCCCACGGCGTCTGCCAGCGGTGCCGTGAACAGCCCTGCACCGGCATAGAGATCGGCAACTGCAGCGCCGGGCTGCAAGTACCCGCCCTGGGATAGATAGCCGGTCACCGCGCCAACCAGCGTCTCTGGCGCGTCTTTGTGGATTTGCCAGAAACCCTCACCGGTCACGCGGTACTCGTGGCCTGCGGCGCTCTCCTGAACCCAGGTCCTCCCCCGCAATTGCCGGACGTCTCCACTGACCGGATCGAAGCTTGCCACTGACACCTCGTGCGGCAGTTGGGACACGACGCTGTGCAACCTTTTGGGGCTGGTGCCCTCCTCCGGAGCCAACAGCACCAACGGCCTGGAACCATTGGCCGGAACTGCAACCTCTACGCGAGCAATACCGGAAAGATCGAGGTCCCAGAGCCGGAGGTCGTTGATCCCCTGAAGTGCCAGTGGCATTTCCTTGATGGGAAGTACCATGTCCGATCGGTGGGCGTGCATGCCCAAGCGGCCTTTGGAGGTCACCGCGAAGCTGGCGCGCGTACGCCAGCCCAGTCCGTCGTCGTGATTTTCTCCTACAGCTTCCACTTCGGTGGCGAGTTCCAGGCCCGCAAGCCGCTTCAGCTGCTCGGCCAGCACCTCCGCTTTCAGCTCGCGTTGACGCTTCAGCGAGATGTGTCCCAGCTCGGCGCCACCTACCGGCGGCGCGCCGCGTTTCCAGGAGCCCAAGGAGTCCGCGGCTTTCCAAAAGTGCGGAACCCGATCGGGTGAGGCCTCCAGGACCTCGACGACGTCGGCCCGCCAGAAGCGCGACGAGTCACCGGAGTCGGTCAACCGGACGCGGACCACTTCACCGGGAACCGCATGCCGCACAAAGATGACGCGGCCCTCGTGGCGCGCAACGAAATGTCCGCCGTGGGCGATCGGTCCGATCGCGACGACGAGCTCCTCACCTTCCACTGCCTGGTTTTCATGGGTATTGCTCTGTCCCGTGTGGGACGGATTGCTGTGGAAAGTCATTGGGTATCCTGCAGTGCCTTTGCTTCTTCGGACGACTTCAGCTGCCAGGGAACACTGGCAACCATGACTCCAGGTTCAAAGTGGAGCCTCGTCTTGATTCTGAGTGCTGTCTGGTTGTGCACCAGCTGTTCCCACCATTTGCCCACCACGTACTCCGGGATGTAGACGACGATGAGGTCCCGTGGTGAGTCGCGGCGCATGTTCTTGATGTAGTCCATGATCGGTGTCACGGTCTCGCGGTAGGGGCTGGCCAGGACTGTCAGGGGAACAGGGATTTCCAGCTTTTCCCAGTCCCTGACGGTGTGCTCGGTCTCTTCGGAGTTGATGTCCACCGTCACTGCATCCAACCGCGATGGCCGTGAGGCCCGGGCGTAGGCCAGCGCCCTGAGGACCGGCTTGCGGACGTGCGAGACCAAAAGTACCGCGTGGACACGGGTTGGAAGGGCACGGGGAGAGGAGTCCTCGTCCACGGCCAGTTCCTTGGCAACGTTGTCGTAGTGGGCGCGGATACTCCACATGATGAGGAAGAGGATGAACATGGCGAGCAAGGCAATCCATGCGCCCTGTTCGAACTTGGTGATCAGGACAATGACCAGCACCAGCGCCGTCATTCCGAAGCCCATCATGTTGATGGTGCGGGATTTGATGATCCTGCGCCGGACAGCCTTGTCCTTGGCCAGCTTCAGCTCACGGCCCCAGTGCCTGATCATGCCGAGCTGGCTGGCCGTGAAGGAAATGAAGACACCCACGATGTAGAGCTGGATCAGCTTGGTGACATCTGCGTTGAAGGCAAGAATCAGCACCAACGCCCCGGCTGCCAGGGCCAGGACACCGTTGCTGAACGCGAGCCGGTCTCCCCTGGTTCGCAGCTGGCGGGGAAGGTAGCCATCCTGGGCGAGGATGGAGCCCAGCACCGGAAACCCGTTGAACGCCGTGTTGGAGGCAAACACCAGAATGATGCCCGTGGCAGCTACGACGACGTAGAAGGGGATGGAGCCCGCGCCGAAGATGGTGTCGGCAATCTGGCTGATGGCCGGTGTCTGGATGTATCCCTCAGGAAGTGCCTTGCCGTCCAGCAGGAACTCCTTGGCGGGGTCCAGGACAATGTGCACCTTGGTCGCGTTGGCCAGGTACAGGATGCCCGCCAGCATTGAAGCGGCGATGACGCCGAGGAGCAGCAAGGTGGTTGCGGCGTTCTTGCTCTTGGGCTTCTTGAAGTTCGGCACGCCGTTGCTGATGGCTTCCACGCCGGTCAGCGCGGCAGCACCCGAGGAAAAGGCGCGAAGCAACAGGAAGGCTCCGGCGAGGCCAACCAGGCCTTCATCGAATCCCGGCGCAGGAACAATGGTGAACTGCGCTGACGGCGCCTCCCCCAACTGGCCTGTCGCAGCCTGGAAGATACCCACGGCCGTCATGCCAAGGATCGATGCCATGAAGATGTAGGTGGGGACGGCAAAGACCGTGCCCGCCTCCTTGATTCCGCGCAGGTTGACCAGCGCGAGGATCGTGACACCAATGGTGGCAATCAGCGCTTGCTGCCCGTGCAGGGACGGGATGGCGGTGGTCAGGTACGTCGCCGCCGAGGACATGGATACGGCAACAGTGAGGACGTAGTCCACCAGCAATGCCGAAGCAACGGTAAGGCCTGCGTACTTGCCAAGATTGACGTTCGCGATCTCGTAGTCGCCGCCACCGGAAGGATAGGCGTGGACGTTCTGGCGGTAGGACGCCACGACTGTGAGCAACACCACCATGACGGCAAGGCCAACCAGCGGAGAGAACGCCACCGCGCTGACGCCGGCAAGTGCCAGCGTCAGCAGGATTTCATCCGGGGCGTACGCCACCGAGGACAGGGCGTCAGAGGCGAAGATCGGCAAAGCGATGCGTTTGGGCAACAGCGTGTGGGACAGGCGGTCGTTCCGGACAGGCCGGCCCACCAGCACCCGCTTCGCGGCATTCAAAATTGTCAGCACTCCGCAAAGCTACTCTGAATACCCAGCGATGTCATGACGGCGAAGGCGTACTTGGCCGCGCGGCAACGGTAAAGTCATACCGAGCGGCAGGGACGACACACATTAGGAGACATGGTGGCTCACTTCGTGATCATGGGTTGCGGGCGTGTTGGCGCGACCCTGGCACACACTTTGGAGGATGCGGGCCACTCGGTGGCCATCATCGATCAGGACGAACGGGCCTTCCGCCGCTTGCGGAAGTCCTTTACCGGGCGCAAGGTCACCGGTGTGGGCTTCGACCGCGACACCCTCAAGCAGGCCGGCGTCGAAGAGGCTTATGCCTTCGCAGCGGTCTCCAGTGGCGACAACTCGAACATCCTGGCTACCCGGGTAGCCCGCGAGACTTTCCATGTCGCCCATGTGGTGGCGCGCATCTACGATCCCGGACGTGCCGAAATCTACCAACGCCTGGGCATCCCCACTGTTGCGGCCGTTCGCTGGAGCGCCGACCAGGTCCTGCGCCGGATCCTGCCTGAGCAGCATCTTGCCGGCGATTACCGGGAACCCTCAGGCCGCCTGGTCCTGGCCGAAGTGGACCTCCACCAGGATTGGATAGGCCACAGGCTCAGCTCCATCGAGGAAGCCGCGGGCATCCGTATCGCCTTCCTCACCCGCTTCGGCGAGGGCCTGCTTCCGCAAGCAGGCACCGCCTATCAGGAAGGCGACACGGTCCACGCCATGTTGAACCTTGAACGAACATCCGAGATCAGCCGGATCCTCGCCAAAGCACCCGCCAAGGAGTCTTAGTGAAAGTTGTCATTGTTGGCGCCGGCAGCGTTGGCTCGTCCATTGCCCGTGAGCTCCTGGCCCACCATCACGAAATCCTGCTGATTGACCTCAAACCCGAAGTGATAGGACGCAGCGGACTCCGCGGCGCTCGATGGCTGGTGGGCGACGCCTGCGAGTTGAGCACCCTGCAGGACGCCAAACTTGACGATGCCGACGTCGTGGTTTCCGCCACAGGCGACGACAAAGTAAACCTGGTGGTTTCCCTGCTTGCCAAGACCGAATTCGGCGTGGGACGCACTGTAGGACGCGTCAACAACCCGAAGAACGACTGGATGTTCAACGACTCCTGGGGCGTTGACGTGGCCGTCAATACTCCCCAGCTCATGACAGCCCTCGTGGAAGAAGCGGTGGAGATCGGCGACATCGTGCGCCTGCTGACGCTGCAAACAGGCGTGGCGTCGATCGTCGAGTTCACGGTGCCGCACGACTCACACGTGATTGGAAGTACGGTAGGTGCCATCGAATGGCCCGAAGACGCCACGCTGGTGGCCATCCTCCGGGACCAGGCCCCCATCACTCCCACCCGCGACGACGTCCTGGACGGCGGCGACGAACTCTTCTTCGTCACCACCATCGCAGCCGAAGACGGCTTGCGGGCGTTGTTGTCGAAGAACTCAGGAGCACGCCAAGGTTCCGGCGACCACGGCGTCGAAGCGGATCAGGCTTCTGACGACGACGGATTCGACGGCTGAGGCGACGTGACGGCGGGCTTGGTCACCAGCCAAGCCACCCACAAGCCCAGGATGTAAAGGGGTGCGCCCATGAGCAGCCGGGTGGTGGCAAGGGCGGTCAATCCGGCCTCGCCCATGAAATACAGGGGCACTTGCACCACCAGGCGCAAGGCCAGTACGGCCACCACGATCCACGTACCGAGCTTGTAGGCGCGGAGCCGCTCGGGATCCTTGCGCCATTCGAGCCCCTCATTGCGCACGAATCCAAAAAGCAGGCCTGCCACCGGCCATTTGAGCACGATGGAAAGCACCATGGCGGCGATGTAGGCGATGTTGGTGAAGAACCCCAGGACGTAGAAATCCTCGGCTTTGCCCGTCGTATTGGCCAACCAGGCCGAAATCCCGACGCCGACCACTCCGGCCAACGCCTGCGTGAGCGGACGCCGTTGGATCAATCGGACAACGGTAAAGACAGCGGCAACAGCCAAGGCAGCGATGAGCGACGGCGTCAGGTCCCGCGTGAGGGTAAAGGCCACCAGGAAGACAAGCCCTGGGAAGATGCTCTCGGCAATTCCTTGCACGCCACCAGCTGACTTCAGCATGTCGACGTGGCCTGCGCTGTTGCGGTGGAGACCAGCTTTTTCGGCGTACCCTGCCGCGAGTTCGGACATTCGCGGGCCCTCAGTGGCAGGCTTGGGCTCCCCAGGGTGGGGGGCATCGCCGTGCTGGGGCGAGGACGGACCGGTGTCCTTTGGTTCGGATCCTTTGGCCACGGTCATAAGTGCTCCTGACGGGAAAGTATTTCGTAGCGCGGGTTGAACATTGCAGGGAAGCCGTCAAGCTGCGTCACCATGCCGTTGAGGCGAAGTTCCACGCCCGCTTCGATGCCCGGGACGCGTGTCCGGCCGAGCCAGATAACGCGAAGGCGGTCGTAGGGCTTCCTGGCTCCCCCGGTCGACGCCGATGATTCGATGCCAGGCCGAAGGGCGTCCACCACCATGGCGGAGAAGAACGGTTGTGTACTGGGCGGCTGGTGCGTGACCGATTCGATGATCCCGGTGCAGGTTGCCCTTCCCCGCTCGGGAAGGTCACGGACCCCCCGTTCCCCGGGAAGTTGGGCTGCCACTCCACCGTGGCCCGGCGAATCAGCCAATCTGGGTAATCTCCGGGCCCCGCTCGGGCTGTTGCATGGCCGGGTCCGATGGCGGCACGGCGCCCTGGGGAGCGCCACCCTGGCCGGGAACGGCCGCATCCTTGGGCAAGCGCAGCTGCAGCAGTTCGCGGGGCGGCATCGGGTTGTCGCCGCGGACCACTACTACCCGGCGGAAAAGCTCCTCCAAGTCGGCGGCGGCGTCCCGCTCCAATGCCGCCTGTCCGCCCAGGACACCCCGGAGGAACCACCGCGGTCCGTCCACGCCCATGAACCGGGCAGCGCGGAAACCCTTGGACCCATCAGCAGCTTCGGCAGGCAGTTTGGCAACAAGCTCCGGCCCGAAGTCTCCTTGGATCTCCTCGGTTTCGCCCCCTTGGCTGGCTACGGACTGGGTGATCTGCTCCCTGATTTCGTCCCACAGGCCTTCCGAGCGAGGGGCCGCAAAGGCTTGGAGCTGCAGGCTGGAACCGCCCAGGTCCAAGGTCACAGCCACCACGCGCTGTGTGGCTTCTTCGACCTCCAAACGGAGCTGGAGGCCTTCAGAGGGGGCAATGAGGAGGGCGCCAAGGTCAACGTAGCCTTCGCGGCTGTCGATCTCGTCCACGTCCAACGGACCTTTCCCGAGCCGGAAGTCACCACGCACGCCTGCCTCATTGGCTTGAGGATCCTGCGCCCCGGTAACGGATTCCTCGACGGTGCCGGGGGCGTCAAGCCGCTCGGTCCTGGACTTTTTGCCGCGCCCAAAGAGCATTGGGTTTTCTCCTTATTAGTGGTCTATCCCCAAGTAAACCGCAACCACGTTGGTCCACGTTAACCACGCACGTGGCCAGGCTCAGGCCTTCGGTGCGTTGAATCCGCCGGTGGACCCGAAACCGCCCGTGCCACGGACAGATTCGGACAGCTGGTCTACGGTAACGAACCGCGCGTACTCGACGCGCTGAATTACCATCTGTGCAATTCTATCGCCGCGCTTGAGGCTGATGGCGTTGCTTTGGTCCGTATTGAGCAGGGTCACGGCAATCTCGCCCCGGTACCCGGCATCAACGGTTCCGGGAGCGTTGACCACGGTGAGGCCATGCTTGGTGGCAAGGCCGGAGCGCGGATGGATGAGGGCGACGAAGCCATCGGGCAGCGCGATGGACACTCCCGTGGGAACGAGCTTCCGCTCACCCGGGGCGAGATGCACGTCTCCGCGGGCGCGGAGGTCGGCTCCGGCATCGCCGGGGTGCGCGTAGGACGGCGCTTCCAGGCCGGCGTCGAGCATTTTCAGCTGCACGTCCAAGGTGGGGGCTCCGTACGTTGCGGTGGTGTCCGCATCCTGGCCGGCGGCGTCTTTACTGAATACTGCGGTCTCGTTACTCACAGTGGTTCATTCTACTGTTATTGGCACTGCCTGCTTCAGGAGCGGCGATGCCTTCGCGGACGCGCGGGGGTCGGCGGCCCGATAAGCTGGGTACATGCCTACGCCTGACCAGTCCTCCCCCGTGCCTGCCCGGAACACCCCCTCCGATTCCGGGGTCCTGTACACGGAGAAGTTGTGGCCGTCGGTGTGGATCTGGATTGTGGTGGCAGGCCTCTCAAGCGCGGGCCTGCTGATGTTCGGGCCCATCAGCCCCACTGCCGGAATCATTGCCGCCCTCGCGTTGCTGGCGATCATGACCACCATGCTGGTGCTTTCCACCCCCACTATCACAGTCACCACGGACACTGTCCGCGTGGGCCGCGCGAGCATCGACCGTTCGTTCGTGGGTTCGGTGGAGGCATTCAAGAAGGCCGAAGCCACCGCTGAACGAGGCCCCCGCCTGAACGGGCTGGCCTACATGTGCTTCCGCGGCTGGATAGACCCCGTGGTCAAGATCGAGATCACGGACCCCGCCGACCGCACCCCCTACTGGCTCGCATCTTCCCGCAGGCCGGATGAGCTCGTCGCAGCCCTGGCTACGCCCCGCGCCTGAGCCCGTTACCGGAACCGTACTGCCGGCTAGCTTTCACATTCAGTGCAGTACAAGTGACCGCCACGTTCGGCGGCAATCTGGGATTTGTGCTTGACCAGGAAACAGTTGAAGCAGGTGAACTCATCAGGCTGCGGCGGCATGACCTGGATCAGCAGTTCCTCCCCGGAGAGATCGGCTCCCGGCAGTTCGAATCCTTCGGCAAGATCGGTCTCGTCGACATCCACCGCTGAGGACTGTTTCCCGGACTGGTGCGTCTTGAGCTCCTCCAGGGAATCCTCGCTGACGTCTTCCTCGGTCTTCCGGGGAGCATCGTAATCCGTGGCCATTGTCTTTCTTCGTCCTCCATACCAGTTATGGGTGGGATAAGGGGCCGGCATGCTCGGTGCTGCCGGTGTATGGGTGCAACACCGGACGCACCGGATTTGTGCCCGATATCGGGCAGATTGTCCTCCGCTGGTCAACAAAAGTCCATAGCCCTCCCGTGGACCGGTATTCCTTCGGATACGCGCGGGGTTTCTGCGGAAAATCACGGCACGCCCTCGCTCCTAGTAGGAAATGCCCCCGGTGGGTGGCAGAGTTTCGAATGTCAGTTATGCCATGTGGTGGAGGGTGTTATGCAGGATCTACGGCTGGTAGGCGTCCACGACGACGGCGGGCACCTGCTCTTAAGCGGCCCGGGCGGTGCGATGTTCCAGCTACCGATCGACGAGGCTTTGAGGGCTGCAGCGAGCCGGACCCCGGCCCAGGTAGCCGCCCGCGCCTCCAACACACCCATCGCCATGTCACCGAGGGACATTCAAGCCAGGATCCGCAGCGGTGCGACGGCGGCCGAAGTGGCTGAGCTCTCAGGCCTGCCGCTTGCCAATGTCCAGCGATACGAAGGTCCCGTCCTCGCCGAGCGCGAGTACGTTGCCCGGCAGGCCCGCGCCATTGAAGTAGCTGCCCCAGCTCCTGGCCACGACGCATACCGGTCCGCCTTCGGGGACGCCCCGGCCACCCTTGGCGAAATGGTGGACCACAGGCTCTCTGCACACGGCATCGATTCATCGACAGTCGAATGGGATTCATGGCGCCGCTCCGACGGCTCCTGGACGGTGGTTGCCAGGTTCGACGCCGTTCCCGGCGCCCACGCCAGCATTGGCGAGGAGCCCCCTGCAATGTGGACTTTCAGCCCTCAACGGAAGTCATTGCACAACGCCAACCGCTGGGCCCAACAGCTCAGCGAACTGGAGCCGTTGGACGGCCCGGTGCCCGCCCGAAGGCTTGCCGCGGTCTCGGACCGGCCCTTCGATTTTGAGACGGACGCCGAAACGGCCGCCCGTGCCTCCGCCAAGGAGTCGGACAGCCTCCTGGAGATGCTCCGTTCACGCCGAGGCCAACGCTTGGGCGTGGATGAAGACGGGGACGACGCCTTGGCCGTCCTGTTGAGCAACGTGCCTGCAGCCCACCCGAGGCCGGGCGAGGACACAGCCGGCGTTTCGGAAGAAAGCGGCCTTGACGACGCAGCGTCCACCGCTCCCGCCGAAGAGGAGCCCGCACGCAAGGATGGACGGCCGTCAATGCTTTCCCGGTTGAGCCTTGCACCAAGGCATGTCGAAGCCGACGATGAGGACGATTCGCTGAAGCTTCACAACGGCGTCAGCACCGATACCCGTGAAATCACGGTAGTCGCCGGCCCGATCCGCCCTGTCAGTCCACTGACGGGCCGCAAACCGGCGGGGCTTGACGAGCTGCTCGGTGGCGGTCCGGCGAGCGAGGCCCCTTCCGGGCGTCCGGAAGACCTGCCCACGGACGAAGCTTCGGCGGAAGAGTCCAGCGAACCGGACGTCCAGCAGCACGCCGGGGCTCCGGCAGAACGCCAGCCGGCACGCCCCAAAAGGTCAAGCATCCCCAGTTGGGACGAGATCGTTTTTGGAGCGCGCGGAGACTAGCGCTTCCGCATATTAGCGGTGCGTACCCGGTTGTCCTGCACCCGGTTGTCCAGCACCGGGCCAAAGGCATGCATCGATGTCGAAGGGCAGTGGTTGATCGCCGCCAGCCATGAGGTTGGCACCGTGAGCCGTTACCCTTCGCATGTAGTGACGCCGGCAGAGGGTTTCGTAGCCCACGACGCCGGCATCCGGCGGGTCATGGGACGGGCCCTCAGCGGCGGTGGAAGCGACATCGCCCACCATGACCTGCTCACCTTCGACCACCATGATGCCGTTGAGTGTTCGCGCGTTTTGCGTTGCCCGGCGGCCACACCAGCACAGTGCCTCTACCTGCAGGACCTGGACTCTGTCAGCCAGCTCAATGAGCCGCTGCGAGCCAGGAAACAGCCTGGTACGGAAATCGGACGTGATTCCGAAGGCGAAAACATCCACGTCCATCTCGTCCACCACGCGCGCCAACTGTTCAACCTGGGCCGGCGAGTAGAACTGGGCTTCGTCACAGATGAGGTAGTCCACGCGGAGCCCACTGGTGCGGCGAATCACCACTTCGTCCCAGAAGTCCGTTCCGTCTTCGACTTCCACGGCGTCGGTCTGCAGGCCCAGCCTGCTGGAGATCGTGGAATCGCCTGCTCGGTCGTTGCGGCTGAAACGCACGCCACCGCGTCCCCGTGCACGGTGGTTGTGGTCCATTTGCAGCGCCAACGTTGATTTTCCACAGTCCATGGTGCCGGAGAAGAAGACCAGTTCAGCCACGCCTGCCCTGCCTGCCGGTCGCAGCAAAGCAGAGGAGCGGTACTTCGCGTTCAGCCCGGGTCAGTGAACCGTGCTGGCCCACCACCTCAAGCGAGGCCGGCCGGGCACGACGGGTGTCGTACAGGGCCAGCGTGTCCCTGGCTGCGACCATGACATCGCCGATCCGCGGAGCCACCCCCGGGAGGACCTCCCCGAACAACCCTGCAGCCACGGCTTGGTCGCGGGTAAAGACCCAGATCCTCTCGCCGAAGCGCCGACGCCAGGCCTCAACCAGCGAAGCGCGGTGGGCGTCCGTGGCATCAGGCTCCAGGTAAAGGTGCACCATGCGCGGTTCCCCTGCTGTGTGCCGGACACCGGCCACCAACGACGCGTCGGCGGAGTAGTCGATCCTCTGGGATTCCGGCACGTCCAGCATGCCGTGGTCACCGGTGAGCAGGATGGTGGTTCCTTTCGGCAGGGACGCGGAGAGCCGTTTTACCGTGGAATCAAGCTCCTCGATCTGGTGCTCCCAGCGATCGGACTGGCAACCGTAGCGATGACCGGCTTTATCGAGCTCGTTGACATAGAAGTACATCAGGGACCGGCCACCGCCCGACATGGCTTCGCCGGCGGCAGAGGTACGGGCGTGCAGCGACGTCCCCCCAACGAAACGGCTGCCCCGCAGGGCCGCCTGTGTCATGGGGGAATTGCCAAACTGGGGCAGGCTCACCGTGACGACGTCCAGCTCCGCGGCTGCGCGTTCGAAGACCGTGGCGTGGGGCTGCCACGTCGCAGGATCGACCTGTGGGTCCCAGTTTCCAAGGAGGTTGACCACCTTGTCCTGGGCAGGGTCCAGGACGTCGTAGCCCACCATCCCGTGCTGGCCGGCCGGCAGCCCTGTGCCCAGGCTCGCCAGGGAAGCGGCCGTGGTGCTCGGAAACGCAGAATCTATCCATGGCGGGACGTTTCCCTGGCCCGCGGACATCACCGAACGCAGGAACGGCGTATGGGAAGCCTTCTGCTTCAGCAGGTTCCTTCCCAGTCCGTCGGCCAGGACAACGCAAACCCTCTGGCTGGAAGGCAGCTGGAGTTGATTGCTGAAGCCCGGGACCCCGAGGGCGGCAGCAGAACTTGTCAGGACTTCCGCGATCGATCTGGTCCCGAAAAGCGGCGGTGCTGGAAGGTCAACTGCCGCATTGGCCACTGACACAGGGGTCTGCGCGGTATCGCTCAACGCTGGTGTCCACGGCTCAGGCGGTTGCTGAAGACGCCCGAACGCGGCCTGGGGGCCGGCATGCTGGAGTGCTGGACAGGAGCAGGGTTGCCGGTGTTGACCGCACGGAGGGCCCGGGCGAAGAGCTTGGCATCCTGGACAGCCTGCAGCCCATCGGCTTCGGCACTGATACGCAGCACGATGTCTTCCTGGGCGATGGTTCCGCTGTAGCCGTGGTCGGCCTCGCACTGGGGATCCCCACAGCTTGCCGGGCCCATGTCCAGCCTTTGGCCGCCGGACCAGGCGATGGATACGGTCAGCTCACGGACAGGATCGGACGACTTGTAGTTCTGCGGCTGGGAGTACATGTAGCTGAGGACCACAGAACGGATCTGGGCAACGGGGACCGATTCGGTGGAGATCTGGGCAACGATCTGTTCGCCGGCCTCGTCCAGCTGCTGGTCGTCCACATGAGTAATCACCAGCATGTCCTCCGTGAGGACCAGGACAGTAATGTGCCGCCGCACCTCGGCGCGGTCAAAATGCGTCTCGAGGTGGACCAGGTGCGACAGGCACTCGCGTCCGTCCAAAGCATCATCCACGACGTCGGCCACCAACCGGGGATAGAAACCGGCCTGTTGCAGGGCCTGCTCCAGGCTTTGTCCCTGCGAACTGTGGTTGTGCGCGGTGTGGTTCCCGGTGGTGGACGGGCGGGATTGAGGCGTCGGAGACTGGGTGCTCATTCCCCCATTTTCACAGATCGCATGGTGACTTCCTAACTGCGCGCCCCGCTCCTGTGGCTAACTTCGCATCGCACGGCGGGCGCTGTCCGTACGCTGGGCTGCGTTGCCGATCCATACTTCGGCCCCCAGGATAGTAGCGCCTGCAGGCCCGGCAAGGACGGGGTTGAACTCCACCAACGCAATCCCAGGGTGGTCGTCCTTGAGTTTGGCAAGCCTGGCAGCGATGTCTTCAAGGGCTGCTGCGTCCACGGCCGGAAGACCTTGGTATCCGAAGAGCTTCCGGGAGGCCCGCGGCGAACGAATGACGTCGTGGAGGTCTGCGGCCGAGAGTGGTGGCACCCTGTGGGCCCAGTCATCCAGGAGGTTCACGGCGTCGCCGGCCAAGCCGAAGGACACCACCGGGCCCAGGAGCGGGTCCTCCATGGCACGGAAAGTACAGGCCTGGCCCACCGGAGCCATCGCCTGCACTTCCAGGGCCGGAGATCCGTAAGGCTCCAGTACCCGGCGCATCTGTGCGATGTTCTGCCGCAGGGATTCGGCGTCCTGGATGTCCAGCCGCACGCCGCCGAGGTCGAGCCTGTGCCGAAGGGCCGGGTCCGTCGTCTTCAGCACTACCGGCCAGCCCGCAGTCTCAGCGGCACTGATGGCTTCCTCGTCCGTGCCAAAACCAAAGCTGGGCAGCACCGCGATACCGTAGCCGGCCAGCAGGGCCGCAGCTGCGCCGGCGTCGAGCTTTCTGATCTTTTCGCCCGTGACGCCGGCCAGCATGGCCGCCAGGGTGTCCCTGGTGCCGTCGAGGTCGCAGCCTTCAGGTTCCACGAAAAGTCCCTGGTCGCGGTCCCGCCACTGGGCGTACTTGACAATGGCAGCCAATGCCGAGACTGCTGCTCCGGCGTTGGAGTAGCAGGGCAGCGGCGGCTTGGCCGCAGCACCCACCATCCCCTCCACCTGGACCGCGGGATCCAGGATTCCGGTGAAGGCGGCAATAACGGGCTTTCCCGCTTCCGCGGCGCACTCCGCGAGGACACCGGCCAAGGACTCCACGGTCAGGCCGCGGGCCGGGAGAAGAGCGGCCACTACGGCGTGGACGGACTCGTCCGCGAGGCTCTCCAGGAGGCTGGTCCGGAGCGCCGGAAGCGCAAGGGACATACCGGCGTCGAGGTCCACATCGGTCACCAGGCGGTTGACATCCAGGCCCAGCGGTACGGCGCTGTCCGCCACCACTTTCGCCAAGGCGACGGAGTTGGAGTACACCGCAACTCCCGGGCCTTGGGGCAGTGCCTGGGAGGAAGCAATCTGGGCAATGTCCATGAGTTGTTCGATGGTGTCAACGCGGATGACGCCGGCCTGGCGCATCATGGCATCCAACGCCGCGGACGGGGCTTGCGTGGTCCTGACCTCATGGCCCGGCGGCAGGCTGAGTCCGGTGACGTCGGACTTGGCGACAATCACGGGCTTGCTGCGGGACAGGCGGCGGGCGAGGCGCGAAAACTTGCGCGGGTTGCCGATGGACTCAAGGTACAAGCCCACGGCGGAGGTATCGGCGTCGTCCTCCCAATACTGCATGAGGTCGTTGCCGGAGACGTCAGCCCGGTTGCCGGCCGAGAGGAAGGATGACAAACCCAGGCGTCGGCGGCTGGCAGCCGCATAGACCGCCACGCCGACGGCGGCCGATTGGCTGAACAGGCCCAGGCTTCCGCGAGGTGGCATGGTGGGCGCCATCGATGCATTCAGGGACACCGCGGGGTGGGTGTTCAGGATACCGAGCGACTCGGGACCGATCACGCGCATCCCGTTTGCACGCGCCCGCCGCACCAACTCGTGCTGGCGCGCCAAGCCCCGCTCACCGTCGTCGGCGAATCCCGCCGTGGCCACCACGATCCCCTTGACGCCGGCCCCAGCGCACTCATCCACCACTTTGGGCACTTCCTCATAGGGAACCGCCACTATGGCCAACTGGACCGGGTCAGGTATCTCGGAGAGTTTCGAGAACGACATCATGCCCGCGAGTTCAAAAGCTTCAGGATTGACGGCGTAAACCGGTCCTTTGAACCCTCCTTCGATGATGTGCTCAAGGAGTTGGTAGCCAACGGTCCCCCACTTGCGGCTGGCACCGATGACGGCCACGGACGACGGCGACAACAGGTCGCGCACGCTGCGCGCCTCGGCACGGTGCTCACGCGACTCCATCACGGCCCGTGATTTTTCCGTGGGGTCGATGTTGAACTCGACGCTTACGACGCCGTCGTCGAATTGGCGCTTGAGGTCGTAGCCGGCGTCGGCGAAGACCATCAGCATCTTGCGGTTATCAGGCAGGACTTCGGCGGTGAACCGCCGGATGCCGTTCTCGCGGGCCGCCACGGCCAGGTGCTCCAGCAGGATGGAGCCAATGCCGCGGCCCTGGTGGGCATCGGAGATGTTGAAGGCCACTTCCGCTTCGCTCGGATCATCGAGCCGGTCATAGCGGCCGATGCCCATGATCTCGCCACCGATGGTGATGACAAAGGCCACGCGGTTGATGTGGTCCACTTCCGTGAAACGCCGGACTTCCTTGCCGGAGAGCCGAGGCTTGAAGGAGAAGAACCGCATGTAGATAGAGGCCTGGGACTGGCCCGCATGGAAGGCCTGCAGGGCGTCGGCGTCTTCGGGACGTATGGGGCGAAGGTGGGCGGTTCCGCCGTCGCGCAGGACGACATCGGCCTCCCAATATTCCGGATAAATGCCGACGCCGGGCTGATCCACCATAGGCTTAGCCTAGCTAATACATCCGCAGTACGACTTTCGAGGATCCACCACCCCCATGGCCCGCAGCCAAACTTCCGCACGCAAAGCAGAGCCGCTCGGCGATTTCACCGAGAACATCGTTGATATCGACGTCACGTCCGAGATGGAAGGCTCCTTCCTGGAGTACGCCTATTCGGTGATCTATTCACGTGCCCTCCCGGACGCGCGCGATGGGTTGAAGCCTGTCCAACGGCGCATTCTTTACATGATGTCGGACATGGGCCTGCGCCCCGACCGCGGGCACGTCAAGAGCGCCCGCGTTGTGGGCGAGGTGATGGGCAAGCTCCACCCGCACGGTGACGCCGCCATCTATGACGCCATGGTCCGCATGGCCCAGGACTTCTCGCTCCGCCTGCCACTGATCGACGGTCACGGCAACTTCGGCTCGCTCGACGACGGCCCGGCAGCTCCCCGCTACACCGAGGCCCGCCTGGCGGCCGCTGCGCTGACCATGACCGACCACCTCGACGAAGACGTGGTGGATTTCGTCCCCAACTACGACAACCAGCTGACCCAGCCGGACGTCCTTCCGGCCGCGTTCCCCAACCTGCTGGTCAACGGAACTACCGGCATCGCTGTGGGCATGGCAACGAACATGGCCCCGCACAACCTGGTGGAAGTCATCGCCGCCGCCCGCCACCTGATCGCCAACCCGGATGCCACCCTGGATGAGATCATGCGGTTCATTCCGGGGCCGGACCTTCCCACCGGTGGCCGCATCGTGGGACTTGATGGAATCCGGGACGCCTATGCCACGGGCCGCGGCTCCTTCAAGACGCGCGCCAAGGTGGAGGTGGAACAGTTATCTGCCCGCCGCACGGGCCTGGTGGTCACCGAACTCCCCTACATGGTGGGCCCCGAAAAGGTCATCGAGAAGATCAAGGATGCCGTCAACGCCAAGAAGCTGACCGGCATCAGCGACGTCGTGGACCTCACCGACCGCAACCACGGCCTGCGCCTGGTCATCGAGCTCAAGAACGGTTTCAACCCGAACGCCGTGCTGCAGCAGCTGTACCGGTACTCGCCCATGGAAGACTCCTTCGGGATCAACAACGTCACGCTGGTGGACGGCCAACCTCAAACCCTGGGCCTCCTGGAGCTGCTTCGGGTCTACGTGGATCACCGCCTCAACGTGGTGCGCAGGCGGACATCGTTCCGCCTGGGCAAGAAGAAGGACCGTCTCCACCTGGTGGAGGGCCTGCTGATCGCGATCGTGGACATCGACGAGGTCATCCAGATCATCCGTTCCTCCGATGAGGCCTCAGCTGCGCGTGAGCGGCTGATGTCCATCTACGACCTCACCGAAATCCAGGCCAATTACATCCTGGAACTGCGGCTGCGGCAGCTGACCAAGTACTCCCGCCTTGAACTGGAGAAGGAACAGGACGAACTTCGCCGCGAAATCGAGGCACTGGAAGCCATCCTGGCTTCCGACGAACTGCTCCGCGATCTTGTCTCGGGCGAACTCGGCCTCATCGCGGAGAAGTACGGCACGCCCCGGCGCACGGTTCTGCTGGAATCCGAGGCCGTCTCACCCACCGTCGCCGCCGCCTTGGCGGCACCCGGGCCCAAGGGGAAAGCCGCCGCGCTGCCCCTGGAAATTCCGGACGACCCCTGCTGGGCTTTGCTGAGCACATCGGGGCAGATCGCCAGGACGTCCAACCAGGAGCCTTTGTCCGAGGCCGGTCCACGCACCAAGCACGATGTTTTCCGGTCCGTGGTCAAAACCACGGCCCGCGGGGAAATTGGCGCCGTCACTTCGCAGGGAAGGATGCTGCGCCTGCAGGTCATGGACATGCCGGTCCTGCCGCCAGTCTCGGGGCTCCCCAACCTTGCTGGCGGCGTCCCTGCCAAGGACTTCATCACCCTGCTCAAGGGCGAGTCCCTGGTGGCGTTCGTACCCCTGGACCAGGTTCTGGCCATCGGTACCCAACAGGGCGTCGTGAAGCGGGTACAGCCGGACTACCCGCTCAACCGCGAGGACTGGGAAATCATCGCCCTCAAGGACAAGGACTCGGTTCTTGCCGTGGAGCCGGCGCAGGAGGACGACGTCGATCTCGTCTTCGTGACCAGGCAAGCCCAGCTGCTTCGGTTCAGTGCCTCCAACGTCCGTCCGCAGGGACGGACAGCAGGCGGCATGGCGGGTATCAAGCTTGCTGCCGGCGACGAGGTGATCCACTTCGGTGCCGTGCGCGCCAGTGACCCTGCCGCCGTCGTCGTAACCATTGCCGGGACCAACGGCGCGCTGCCGGGCACGGCCCCCGGAACAGCAAAGGTGACCGCTTTCGAGGAGTATCCGGCCAAGGGCCGCGCAACGGGTGGCGTGCGGGTCCACCGGTTCCTCAAGGGCGAAGACACCCTCCTGCTGGCATGGGCCGGGCATGGGCCTGCCAAGGCCGCCTCAGCGGCCGGGGTTGCAAGGGCGCTGCCCCACGAGCATGGACGGCGGGATGGTTCCGGCGTTCCGTTGTCGCAGCCTGTTGAAGCCATTGGACCGAGCATGACCTGGGCGGACGCCGCAGAGTAGGCGTAGTGGAGGCACAGCAAAGGCCGGAGCTCCCAGACCTCCGGCCTTTGCCCTGCAACGGCCACCACGCCGCTGCCCGGGCTAGCCGTTCTGGTTGATGCTCAGAATGTTTCCCTCGCTGTCGAGGAACCACGCCGCAGCGCTGCCGTCGGGCATCGTAGCCACGCCGTCTTCGGTTTTCAGGCCTGGGAAGTCATAGTCCTCAAACGTGACTCCCTTGCCGCGCAGCTCCTCCACCGTGGCCCTGACATCACTGACTGTCCAGCCCATCTGGGTGTTCTTCGCCGTCCCCGCGTTCGGCGTCTGATACACGAAGAATCCGGTCCCATCGCCGCACCTGTATTGGAGGTTGTCGTCGTCGTCCGGATTTTCGGGTTCGAGTCCGAGCTTTTCGCTGTAATACGCGCGGGCCCGGGCTATGTCCTGTGCCGGCAGAACGGCACCAACCTGCTGATCCTTGAGCATTGTTTTCTCTTTCCGGCTCTCCCCCCGGAACGAACTTTACTCTTGGCTGGTACGGGAAGTAATCGCAAAATGCCGCATATTTCAGGGCCCTGCGCTGGCACGGGACGCGATGAGTTTAGACTGGCGGCATGCCGATCATCCCTGATGAAAAAGACTGGACCTGGGTCCTTTCCGAGCCGTGCCCTGAATGTGGTTTCGACCCCGCCACGGTGACTCCCGCAACTGTGCCGGGCACCGTCCTGAACATGCTCCCCCGGTGGCGGGCAGTCCTGCGGCGGGAAGGGGCAACAGTACGCCCGAACGACCACACCTGGTCTCCGCTGGAATATGCGTGCCATGTCCGGGACGTCTTCAGCCTCTTCGAGCAGCGCCTGACCCTGATGCTCACGCAGGACGATGCCCGGTTCGCCAACTGGGACCAGGACCAGGCCGCGATCGACGGCGAGTACGAATCCGCAGATCCCCGTGCCGTGGCGGACGAATTGGAGACGGAGGGTACCGTCATCGCGGAGTCCTTTGCCCGCGTTGTGGAGGATGACTGGCAGCGCAAGGGAACCCGCAGCAACGGTTCCTCCTTTACCGTGCTGACGTTTTCCCAGTACTTCCTCCATGACGTCGTCCATCACCTCCACGATGTGGACGGATAGTTAAGGGAGCATCTTCTCCCACGTCATGCTTCGGTTTACCGGGGTATATCCCATGCCCAGGTAGAGTTGCAGCGCTCCTGTGGGGTTGGCTGAATCCACGTCCAGCGACGCCACGTCCATCCCGGCGAAGGCGTACCGGCGCATCGCGTCAGCGAGCAGGGCCTGGGCGATTCCCCTGCCGCGGTAGGCACGCCGAACGCCCAGGAGCTCGGTGTAGCCTTCCTTGAAGCCGCGCTCGGCCGCAGACTGGGGATCGTGGCTGGTCAGTTGATAACCGGCGACTCCGCCCGTGGCGCCATCGATCACCACTGCGCTGAGATCGTGCCGCCCCGTTGGTTCTTCCAGGGTGAAGCGCCAGGACTCCTCGTCGCGGGGTTCGCTCCCCCAATGGTCCCGGAAGGCATCGTTGTGGGCCAGGCGCACGGGTTGAAAGAGCGAGGCGTCCAGTGTCCTGAGCTCAAGTCCCGCGGGCAAGGGAGCATCAGGGAGTTGGCCCGCCAAAGGCCTGTGCATTTCGTTGAACCAGCGCACGGCACCGTAGCCGTGGCCCATCAGGAGTTTCACCTGGTGCTCGTGCTGCTCCTCGGTCTGGATCCGCAGCCGGGGCGGGTTTGCCGGATGGCCTGCGGCCGCGTCAGCTTCGAAGCGTCGGCGGGTTTGCTCTTCCTGCCACAGAAGAATCGCGGAGCCGATCCCTCGTTGTTGCCACTGCGGATCGACGCATGCCTTGCCCGTGGCTTTGTCGCCGCCGGGGTTTTTGGCGATGCGTCCGTAGGCACGCGCCACCCCTACGGGGTCAAAACCCATCAGAGTGTGGGTCTGTGGCGGATTCTTGGTGGACTCCAGAATGTGGACGAGGTCGCCGCGCTTCTCGTACCAGACAGGATGTTCGACGGCGGCCGTCCGGGCGATCAATCCGGACCAGGCATCCAGGTCCGCCATGGTGGCCGGCCGCCATTGGAGTCCGGTGGTCAGGGGGTCGGGCATGGCGTGGCTTGCGGCTTCGAAAGTCATGCCATCAGGTTACTGAGCAGTAGGCCGTGCCACCAGCTCCGCCGCGCCCCGCCGCGAGTCCACCGGAGTCCCGCTGGCGGACAGTTCAAGCCGCGCATCGGCAGGGTCGATGTCCTCCGGATTGTGGGTCACCAGAACCACCGTGACGTCCTTCAGGCCCTTGCGCAGGACAGCCATCATTTCCCGCGCCGACCCGGCGTCCAGGTGGGCCGTTGGCTCATCCAGCAACAGGACGGAGGCGCCCGTCAGCAGGGTCCTGGCCATCGCAAGCCGCTGCCGCTCGCCACCGCTCAAGAAGGAACCGCCGGGACCAATGCGACCATCAAGGCCACCGGGCAGCCCAAGTACCACGTCATCAAGCCCGACGGCGGCCAGCGCCTTGTACATCTCGTCCTCGCCGGGCTTCTGGCCGGCCGGACGGCTCAGTAGGAGGTTTCCCCGCACCGTGGAGTCGAAGAGGTGCGCTTCCTGCGGGCACCACGCCGCTGTACCCGTCAGTTTGGCCGTTCCCTCCGTGAGCGGCAGGAAACCCAGGAGCACGGAGAGGAGCGTGGACTTTCCGGCACCGGAAGGTCCAGTGACAGCGAGCCAGCGGCCCGGCTCCGCCACGGCGTTCACGCCTGAGATGACGTTGTGCCCACCCGGCCAGGCTGCTGCCGCACCTATCAGCTCCAGCCCTTGTTTTCCGGGCCGTTCAGGCAAAGGCGACGGCCCGGCGTCGTGGTTTTCCTTGCGGTCCGAACCGTCCGCCTCGTCCAGGGCACCGGAGGCTGCCACTTTCCCGAGGACGTCGGCGAGCGCCGGCGCCTGGCGTACGGCGGAGACGATGCCGGCAAAAGGTTCCACCAAGGCGAGCTGCATGAGGACTATGACGGCCACGAGTTCGGGGGCGGCCGAGCCGTCCAGCACGGAGGGGGCGCTGAGGGCGCCGGCCCAGAGCGCGGCCAGCGAGCAGCCCAGGACGATGACCGCCTGGCCCAGGCCTTCAGCCCATGCCGAGCGCTTGGCCGAGACGGTGGCTGCCCGGTCCTTGGCCCCCAGCGAAGCGATCACGGGTTCGCTGAGGTTGTTGGCGTTGAGCTCGGCACGGGCGTCCAGTACTGCGGCCACATCCCGCAACACGGCTGAGCGCAGATGCTGGCCTGCTTTCACAGCGTTGCGGTCGGCCAGGAGAGCCAGCAGCGGGGCCACCATCAGTCCCAGCACGGAGGCGAACAGAACGGCAGGCACCGCGGCGGGCAACACGATGCCCGTGGCAAGGATGGCCGCTGCCCCCACGGCCACGGCAGTTGCCGGCGGCAGGGCCACCCGTGGCAGGAGGTCACGCAGGGTGTCGACGTCGTCCACTATCGATCCCAGCACATTGCCGCCCTGGAGGAGTCGTCGGAGGGACAGTGCCCGCCGGCTCAGCGTCGCCCAGAGGGCCCCGCGAAGGCGGGTCATGGCGGCAAATACGGCGTCATGGGTGAGGAGCCGTTCGCAGTACCGGAGCACGGCCCGTCCGATGCCAAAGAACCTGACCCCCACGATTGCGCCCAGGAGGTAGAGGATAGGTGGCTGCTGGCTGGCCCTGATAATGAGCCATCCCGACAGGCCGGACAACGCGACCGCGAACAGCGCCGCCAATACGGCCACGATGATGGCAGCGGGGAACTTCCAGCGGACAGGTTTCAGGATTGTTGCCAGGCGCCGAAGGCTGCCGCTGGGGAGGCGCTCCTTCCCAGCGGTCCGGCTGGCGCCGTCCGCAGCCGGTATCCTGCCCGTTGTCGGTCCGGAAGCGCGCACTGTGTCCGCGCCTGCTGCCTTGCCTGTTGTATCAGCTGCTTCGTGTGTATCAGATGCTTCGTCTGGCCCGATGCGGACAAGATGGTCTGCGAGCGCACGGGTCCCGGCGTCGTGGGCCACCAGAATGACGGTGGTCGAGCCGCGAAGTGTCTCGATGGCCTTACGCACGGCATCGGCCGAGGCGTCGTCCAGATGTGCGGTGGGCTCATCGAGCAGCAGGAGCGTGGCTCCCGCCTCCACACGCGCCAGGCCGCGGGCAACGGCGACCCTCCGCAGCTCTCCCGGGCTCAGTTCCGCCGGGTGCTTGGCAGCCAGGTGGCTTGCCGAAGCATTGCGCAGGACACGCTCTACGGCTTGGTCCACATCAAGGCGGTGTCCGTTGAGGTAGAGCTCGATCTCTTGCCGGACGCTTTCCGATGCCATGACCGGGTGCTGCGGTACCCAGGCGACGGTACCGGGCCCGGCCCCAGTGATGCTGCCGGTGACGGTGGCCCCCGGTCCTTGTCCAATGAGTCCGGCGATGACCCCCAGGACTGTGCTTTTGCCCGTGCCGCTGTGGCCGTCGAGGGCTGTAATGCTCCCCCGCGGGGCGGTAAAGCTGAGGGGCCCGACGGCGGCAGCGGACCTTCCGCTGTACGTCACCGACAACCCGGCCACCACCACGTCCCCGTCATCGTCCCGCGTGCCTTCGGGCAGTTTGTGCTGGACGGGGGCGAGTACCTCGTTGGTGGTTTCCAAGGCTGCCCTGCCGTCGTCGCTGGCGTGGTGGGCGGTACCGAGTTCCCGCAGCGGCAGGTAGCAGTCGGGGGCCAGGATCAGGGCAAGGAGGCCGGCTTCCAGGGCCATGTCCCCTGCCACCAACCGCACTCCGATGAAGACGGCTACCACGGCAACGGAGATGGTGGCAATGAGCTCCAGGGCCAGGGCTGACAAGAACGCGGTGCGGAGGGTGCCCATGGTCCGGTTCCGGTATTGCTCGGAGATCTCCTCCAGGGCGGCCCGCTGCTCGCTGGCGCGGCCAAGTCCCACCAGGACGGGCAGCCCCTTGGCAAGTTCAAGGATGTGGCCGGAGAGTTTCCTCAGGGTGGTTTGCGCGTCCCTGACACTGTCTTCGGTGTGCCGGCCGATCAGCACCATGAACAACGGCACCAACGGCACCGTCAGCACGATCACTACCGCACTGACCCAGTCGGCGAAGAGGATCCGTGCTCCGATCAGGAGCGGCACAGTGGCGCAATTGACCAACGCGGGCAGGTACTGCGTGTAATAGTCGTCCAGCGCATCCAGTCCACGCGTGGCCAGGATCGCCAGGCCGCCGTCGTTCATTCCCTCAACCGGCACCGGGCCGGCGTCGTCCAGGGAACGCTTCATCAGCTGCGCCCGCAGTTCCTCCTTCACGCCCAGTGCAGCGTGCCGCGCGGCAATGCCTTGGCCCCAGACCGCCAGGGACCTCAGCACCGCTCCCACGGCACCCCAGAGCAGTCCACTGTTCCAGTCTGCCGAGCCCGTTGCGAGACCTGCGAGCATTCCCGCAACGGCCTGCGCCATGAGGACCAGGGACAGGGCCTTGAGTGCGGACATCAGCCCTATGGCGTAGAGCGCCGAGCGCGTGGCCTGTCCGGAAGGAAACACCGGTTTCATGGAGCGGCTAGCTTCCCGGCTGCGCGGGCTTGGTGGACGGGGCACCGTCCTTGGGAACCAGTACCTTTGCCGCGATGGCCGGCAGGAACCCGTGTGCTTCGGGAATGTGCGCTGCACTGACACGCCGCCGGAAGACCCAGTACGTCCAGGACTGGTAGGCGATCACCAACGGCAGGCCCACGGCAGCGACAACGCTCATCAGGCCCAGCGTGTAGTCCGAGGACGAGGCATTGGAGATGGTCAGGTTGAAGGCCGGGTCAAGGGTGGAGGGAATGACTACCGGGAACGCCGCTCCGAAGATTGAAGCCGTGGCGCAGAGGATGAAGGCGCCCAAAGCCCCGAACGCCCGCCCTTCGGACCCCGCGCGGGCAAGTGTCCAGGCGAGGACCACTGCCACCACGGCGGCGGCTACCAAGGCCCATGTCCATGGTTTGCCGCTGAGTAATTGGACTGCCACCATCCAGCCGAACATGGGAAGGACGGCTACCGGCACCAAACGGACAAACCATGCGCGGGCCCGGTGCCGCACATCGCCGTCGGTCTTCAATGCAAGGAATGCAAGCGCGTGCACCAAGGCGAAGGCCACCACACCGAAGCCACCCAGGAGCGCATAGCCACTGAACCAGGACATCGGACCGCCTTGGCGGTCTCCGTTGGCATTCAAGGGCAATCCGGTGGTGGTGAGCGCCAGCGCCGCACCGATGCCGAAGGCAGCAACAAAGGACCCGATCGCGATCGCCCAGTCCCAGCGGTTGCGCCAGCGCACGGAATCCACCTTGCCCCGGTATTCAAAGGCAACAGCCCGGAAGATCAAGGCAGCCAGGACCGCCAGCAGTGGCAAGTACAACGCCGAGAACAGGGAGGCGTACCAGAGTGGGAAGGCTGCGAACGTGGCTCCTGCAGCGGTCAGCAACCACACTTCGTTGCCGTCCCAGACCGGGCCGATGGTATTGAGCAGGACGCGCCGGTCCGTGTTGTTGCGCGCGAAGACCTTCATGAGCATTCCGACGCCGAGGTCGAAGCCTTCAAGGAAGAGGTAGCCGGTCCACAGGACGGCGATGGCTATGAACCAGATGGTTGGCAACAGTTCCATTGTCAGTTTCCCCTGCTCCTAGTAGGCGAACGCCAGGACGTCGTCGCCGGACTTGTCCCCAGTGTCGTTGTCTTTGTCATGACGATCCCCGTGTTTGTCGTCCTGGTCTGCAACGTGTGCCAGTTCCGGCATTGCCGAGGCCACGCCGCCTCGGACGTACTTGACCAGAAGCTTCACTTCGACGACCAGCAGCACTGCGTAGATGGTGGTGAGCACTACCAGCGAAGTCATGATCTCGCCTGCGCTGACTCCGGGCGATACTGCTGCCGCGGTGAACATGAACACCTGGTCAATGCCATTCATGTCCGGGTTGGGCGCCACCACGAACGGCTGGCGTCCCATCTCGGTGAAGATCCAGCCCGCGGCGTTGGCGCCGAAGGGCGCCAGGATTCCGAAAACTGCAAGACGCATGAGCCACTTTGATTCCGGAACAACACCTTTACGGGTTACCCAGAGGGCCAGCAGCGCGGCGAGGGCTGCGATGCCGCCGAATCCGATCATCATCCGGAAGCCCCAGTAGGTCACTTCCATGACCGGAACGTACTGGATCTCCTGGCCGGCGCGCTCGCCGTACAGCGGGTTGTCCGGAAGGTGCGTGCCGTACTTTTCCTTGTACTCCCCCAGCAGACTGTTAACGCCCTTGACCTCGGTGGTGAAGTCACCCTTGGCCAGGAAGGAAAGGATGCCGGGCACCTCGATGACGGCCACGATGTCGTCACAGTTCGAAGCACCGAGGTTGCCCACGCTGAGGACGGAGAAGCCGGTGCCGTCGTGGCAGGCTGCTTCGGCGGCAGCCATTTTCATGGGTTGCTGTTCGAACATGAGCTTGCCTTGGAGGTCGCCTGTGATGGCCGTTCCAGCGAAGGAGATCATGGCCACGACGGCGCCGATCCTCAAGGACTTCATCCAAACCGTGTAGTCCGCCTTGTCACGTCCGGGGATGTCCCGCACCTCGCCCGGAACGATCCGGCCATCGTTGCCCACAGTGTCGATGCCGTCATGCCGGCGACGCCACAGGTGGTACCAAGCGATGCCCAGGAGGAAGGCGCCGGCTACGGCCAGTGCACCGAACAGCGTGTGAGGCACCGCAACCAGCGCCGTGTTGTTGGTGAAGACCGCCCACGCGTCGGTCATGACGGGACGTCCGTCAACCATTTCGACGCCCACGGGGTGCTGCATCCATGAGTTGGCCACAATGATGAAGTAGGCAGAGAAGACTGAGCCGATCACCGCGATCCACAGGCAGGCCAGGTGCACGCCCTTCTTCAGTTGCTTCCAGCCAAAGATCCACAACCCCAGGAACGTGGACTCCACGAAGAACGCCAAGAGCGCCTCGAGGGCAAGGGGTGCGCCGAACACGTCGCCGACGAAGCGGCTGTACTCGCTCCACGCCATGCCGAACTGGAACTCCTGGACGATGCCCGTGGCGACGCCCATGATGAAGTTGATCAGGAAGAGCTTTCCCCAGAACTTGGTCATCCGCAGGTATTCGGGCTTGCCCGTGCGGTACCACATGGTCTGGATGATGGCCACGACCAAACCGAGGCCGATGGTGAGGGGCACCATCATGAAGTGGTAGACGGTAGTGATACCGAATTGCCAGCGTGCGATTTCCAAGGCGTCCATGGCTGTCCTTTGTGCGGTGGACCGAAGTACGATGACGTTACTTCTACGTAGCGTAGAAAACTTCTCTTCTACACAGTGTAGAACAAATGCCGGGCAACGAAACCCATTCTTCAAGTGGCATCGGCCACGCGCAAGGGGCCTACGCAGAGCGCGACGCGCCGATTGTTCTACCTCACGTAGAATCAAGACCGGAAAAGCGGTAGATTTGTCGTGGAATGTTGGATCATCGCTCCGGCTGGCAGTCACCCTGCAGCCGGAAGCGGAAGGTAGGGAAGTAACGATGGCAAGTCTTGGGGAACTGGAACGGGCAGTCATGGATCTGCTCTGGGCAGGCCAGGAAGCTGCAACTGCCAATACACTGCGTGACCTCCTGGCGCAGGATTCGGAGGCCGGCGACGGCACCGCGGGCCATCAAGGCAAAGACCTGGCAGTTACCACTGTCCTGACAGTGCTCTCGCGCTTGGAGAAGAAGGGCCTGGTGGAGCGCGAACGCGGAACCCGCCCGCACCGCTACCAGGCAGTTTCCAGCCGCGCGGACCACACTGCCGAGTTGATGCACGAGGTCCTGGGTTCGGCTCCGGACCGCGAGGCCGTTCTTGCCCGCTTCATTGGCTCCGTCACCGAAAGTGAAGCCGCTACCCTGCGCAAACTGCTCGGCTACAATTAGCCACTATGTTCTGGACCTCATACCTGCTTGCGGTCCTGGCATTGATTCTGGCGTGGCCGGTTCCCATCCTGCTGTCGCGGGCGCAATGGCCGGCACGCTCCCCCTTCACGGCCATGGTGCTGTGGCAGGCCATAGCCCTCGCCGGTGGACTATCCATGATTGGGGCCATGCTGGTCTATGGCCTGGAACCCATCGGCGAGAACCTCCTTGCCGGGCTCAGAAGCCTGGCCGGAATGGTGTTCAACAACGAACCGACCACCGCACTGGGGTTTTGGCACCTCTTTGCGCTCTCTGCCGCCGCCCTGCTCACGGCACATCTGGTCTTTACACTGCTGCTGACGTACTACAAGATCGAACGCCAGCGTCGAAGGCACCGGGAACTGCTGGCCCTGCTGGCGTCGCCGTCTGACGACGGTCCCGGGACTGTGGTGATCAACCATGAGTCTCCGGTCGCCTACTGCCTGCCCGGCGGCGCCCGTTCGGTCACCGTCCTCTCCGACGGACTTATGGCTGCCCTCGATCCGGCTGAGCTCCGCGCCGTGCTCATCCACGAAAATGCACATCTTTCGCAGCGCCACGATCTCCTGCTCTGGGCTTTCGCTGCCTGGCGACAAGCCCTGCCCTGGTTTCCGACGACCCGCCTGGCCCAAACCGCGGTCAACTCGCTGATCGAGATGCTGGCCGACGACGTCGCCCTCCGTACAGAGAGCAAAGGGACGCTCATCAAAGCCATTGCGATCGTCTCCAGCGGAAGTTCGCAACCGGCCGTCAGCGCCGCAGCCCTGAAGGGTAGCGGCGCCGTCGTCGAAGGCAACGGAGTCAGCGCCACCGGCGGTGCCGATTCACCGCGGACGACGGCGTCACGCGTCAGCCGCCTGCTCTCACCGCAGCCACCACTCACCACGGGCCTGAGGGTGCTGGTCCTTGCTGCCTCGGCTCTGCTGCTGGCCGTTCCCACGGCCCTGTTGATCGTGCCTGGGCTGCTGGGCTAAGCCGCGCTATTCATGCAAGGTGGCCTCGTAGACCCGGGACGCGAAGCCCTCCAGGGCTGCTGCGCATCGGGCCAGGTGGTCCGCCGACTCCCCTGCCTGCCGAAGGTGGAGCACGTCGCGTGATTTCAGCTCGCGGAACCAGCGCCTGAGCCGCTCCAGGCTCTGCTCTTCTTCCTCGAGTTCGGCAAAAGTGAACTTTTCCTGGGCGATCTCCTTGGCAATCTCAGCCTCGAACTTCAGGCAATCTGCCATGAACTCCGCCCACTCCTCCTGCCGGGCCGCCTCGTAGGCCGCCCTGAAAGTCTCTTCACCCTGGTAGCGAGGCGAGGCATCCACCACAGTCCAGCTTCCGCCTCCCTTGGCCACGAGTTCTCCGGCGCGGACCAATCCCTCATCGAACGCCGGATGCGCGGGAAGCAGCCACGTACCTGGCGTCAACGGCACAGCACCGATCCGCCGCAACTCCCGCCAGACAGCCACGCGGTGCCTTGACGGTTGCGAAGGGACCTGGACCAGGATCAGCAACCAACGTTCATCAATCACACTAGAGAATGTAGCAGCTGTTACATTGGTGGTGTGATTCCTTCAGAAGCAGGCACCCCTCAGCGCACTATGCCCTATCACCGATGGCCCCTCTATGCCGCTGGTTTCACTACCGCTTTCGGGGCCCATGCCGTAGCTGCCGGGCTGGGCGCCGAAAGCGCGGATATTGGGCTGAGCCTTCTCGGCCTGGGCATCCTGCTTGCCCTGTACGACATCGCCGAGGTCTTCCTCAAGCCGGTCTTCGGCGCCTTGAGCGACCGTATCGGGCCCAAACCGGTAATCGTGGGTGGATTGCTGGCCTTCGCGGCGGCCTCCTTGATCGGTCTCTGGGCGGACCAAGCCGCCATGCTCGCGGCGGCCAGGCTTGGGCAAGGCATGGCGGCGTCGGCCTTTTCCCCGGCGTCCTCGGCCAGCGTTGCCCGGCTCGCCGGCACAAGGACCGGCCATTACTTCGGACGATACGGCTCCTGGAAAGGCCTGGGCTACGCCATAGGGCCGCTGCTGGGCGCCCTCGCCATCCTGGCCGGTGGCTTCGCGCTCCTGTTCTTCGTCCTGGCGGGCCTGGCTCTCGTGATAGCCGTATGGACCGTGATTTCCATGCCGCGCCTGGATCCATTGCCCAGAACCCGCTACACCATAGTGGACGTGTGGAGGCAAAGCACCGAGAAGTCATTCCTGGGGCCAACGGTGGTGCTGGCCGCTGCCACAGGCGCTCTGGGGGCTGCCGTGGGCTTCCTTCCCGCGCTTGCCGCCAGGGAAGGACTCGGCACGACGGGGAGCGTGGCCGTGGTGACGGTGCTCGCCCTCGCCTCCTCCGTAATCCAGCCCCGTATCGGCGCGCTGCGTGATCGCGGGCTTGTAGCGGACAGGGCCGGGATGGTTGCCGGATTGTCCGCCATAGCCCTGGGGGTCGTCGTCGCCGCCGTCCTGCCGGGAGCGTTGTGGATCTATGGTGCGGCAGTCCTCATCGGACTGGGAATAGGAGTGGCCACACCGCTCGCGTTCGCCCACCTCGCAGATTCCACGCCAAAGGAGAGGCTCGGACGGACCATGGGCTCTGCCGAGCTTGGACGCGAACTCGGCGACGCCGGAGGTCCCCTGTTGGTGGGCGGCGTCGCCGTCGCCACAGGGTTGCCTTGGGGGCTCGGTGCGCTGGCGCTGCTGGTGGGAGCCGCAGCCTTCGCCGCACCTGCAGCTGCCGCGACCCGCGATCCGTCCGCCAGCGATCCGTCCGCCAGCGCCGGTGACGGCAGCTCAGCGGCTATGCGTCGATGCGCTCCCGGTCCAGGGTGGCTGCGCCGGCGATGATGAATTCCTTGCGCGGCGCCACGTCTGAGCCCATGAGGAGGTCGAACACTTCTTCTGCGCGCTGGGCACTGTCGATGCCCACCTTCCTCAACGTCCTGTGCCGGGGATCCATGGTGGTTTCAGCCAGTTGCTGGGCGTCCATCTCGCCCAGGCCCTTGTAACGCTGGATCGGCTCTTTATACCGCTTGCCTTCTTTGACCAGTTTGGCAAGAAGGACGTGGAGTTCGGCCTCCGAGTAGGTGTAGATCATCTCGTTGGCCTTCTGGCCCGGATTGATTACTTCCACGCGGTGCAGCGGCGGGACTGCGGCGAAGACTCTGCCGGCCTCGACCATGGGCCGCATGTAGCGGAAGAAGAGGGTCAGCAGGAGCGTGCGGATGTGGGCGCCGTCGACGTCGGCATCGGTCATGAGGATGACTTTGCCGTACCGCGCCGCGTCAAGGTCAAAGCTGCGCCCGGATCCTGCGCCCACCACCTGGATCAGCGCGGCACATTCAGCGTTGGACAGCATGTCGCCGACTGACGCTTTCTGGACGTTCAGGATCTTTCCACGGATGGGAAGCAGGGCCTGGAAATCCGAGGACCGCGCAAGTTTGGCTGTTCCGAGCGCCGAGTCGCCTTCCACGATGAACAGTTCCGATCTGGCCACATCATCGGTCCGGCAATCAGCCAACTTGGTGGGCATGGACGAAGTCTCCAGCGCGTTCTTCCGCCGCTGGGTTTCCTTGTGCACACGGGCCGAGATGCGGGACTTCATCTCGCTGACCATCTTCTCCAGCAGGAGTGCCGACTGGGCTTTGTCATTGCGGTTGGCCGAATTCAGCCGGGCAGTGATTTCCTTTTCGACCACCTTGGCCACAATGGCCCGAACCGCTGACGTGCCCAGGATCTCCTTGGTCTGCCCCTCGAACTGCGGCTCAGCAAGGCGGACCGTCAGCACTGCCGTCAAGCCGGCCAGGATGTCGTCCTTCTCGATCTTGTCACTGCCCGCTTTGAGCTTGCGGGCATTCGTTTCCACGGCTTTGCGGAACGTCTTCAGGAGTGCGGCCTCAAAGCCCGACTGGTGCGTTCCGCCCTTGGGAGTTGCGATGATGTTGACGAAGCTTCGCATGGTGGTTTCATAGCCGATGCCCCACCGCAGTGCGATGTCCACCTCGCAATCACGTTCCACTTCGGCAATCTTGCTGTGCCCGTTCTCGTCCAGCACAGGAACGGTTTCCTTGAACTTTCCGGATCCGTGCAGCCGCCAAACATCCGTCACGCCGGAGTCGGCTGCCAGGAATTCCACGAACTCGCTGATGCCGCCATCGTGGTGGAACACTTCTTCGTGGACACCGTTCTCGCCCGGCGTGCCGGCAAGCTTGCGCTCATCACGGACGGTGATTCTCAGGCCCGGCACAAGGAACGACGTCTGGCGCGCGCGGGCCACGAGATCGTCGTACGAGAATTTGGCGTCCGGCGTGAAAATCTGCCGGTCCGCCCAATAGCGGACACGGGTTCCCGTAACTCCCCGCTTTGCCTTGCCCACAACGTCAAGCACGGAATTCTCAATGAACGGCTCGAACGGGGAATTGGGCCCGGGCTTGGAGCCGGCATCCACGAACCTTCCGGGCTCGCCCCGGCGGAACGACATCTGGTAGGTTTTGCTGCCACGGTCCACCTGGACATCGAGGCGGCTGGACAGGGCGTTGACTACAGAGGCACCCACACCGTGCAGGCCGCCGGAGGCCGTGTAGGAACCGCCACCGAACTTGCCGCCCGCGTGGAGCTTGGTGAAGACAACCTCGACGCCGGACAGTCCTGTCTTGGGCTCGACGTCAACGGGAATGCCCCGGCCGTCATCGTGGATTTCCACTGAATTGTCCGCATGCAGGATGACTTTGATGTCGTGGCCGAAGCCGGCCAGGGCCTCGTCCACCGCGTTGTCGATGATTTCCCACAGGCAATGCATGAGGCCACGGGAGTCGGTGGAACCGATGTACATGCCCGGGCGCTTGCGGACCGCTTCCAGGCCCTCAAGGACAGACAAATGCCGGGCGTTGTATTCAGAACTCGGTGCCACGTGGGGGTGTGCTCCTTCGGGGGTATATCTCAAGGTGTTTCCCAGCCGTATTTCGCTGGTAATTCAAGGCAAACACTGCCCATACTAGGCTAGCCGCGACGACCCCCGCGTACGGGTTGCCACTCCCTGCACCCGCGGATCTGCATCCTTACGTTATGCACATGTGATACGCGGACAGCGAAAGTGACCCATCCTTGCCATGGATCTGCCTCGAATGCTGGTTATATGGATGTACAGAACTACTAAGGAGGCCGACATGACAACAGCAGTTGCAGACCGCACACTGAACGCCGCTGACCGGTGCGATCGTTGCGGAGCCCAGGCGTATGTCCGCGTTGTACTCGAGTCCTCCGGCGGTGAGCTGCTTTTCTGCGGCCACCACGCACGTGCAGTTGAAGCCACGCTCCGGCCCATGACTTCCGACTGGCATGATGAGACCGAGCGCCTCAACGAGAAGGCACCCGTCCCCGTCGACTAAAGGGCAGGCCGGGCAAAGTTCCGGAACCATCCAAGCCGAAAGGGCTCCTCCCCACCGGGAGGGGCCCTTTTGCTTTGCCGAACCGGAAACGTCCACCAGGATCGACACGAAAGCGGCCCAGCCGGAAAGTCCGACTGGGCCGTTGTCGCGCATGCAAGTGCATGCGTGGAACTGTTTAGTCCAGGTAGTCCCGCAGTACCTGCGAGCGGGAAGGGTGACGCAGCTTGGACATGGTCTTGGATTCGATCTGGCGGATGCGCTCGCGCGTCACTCCGTAGACCTTGCCGATTTCGTCTAAAGTCTTCGGCTGGCCATCGGTAAGGCCGAAGCGCATGGCCACCACGCCTGCCTCCCGCTCGGAGAGGGTGTCCAGCACGGAGTGCAACTGCTCCTGCAGGAGCGTGAAGCTCACGGCATCGGCCGGGACAACAGCTTCCGAATCTTCAATCAGGTCACCGAACTCCGAGTCGCCGTCCTCACCCAAAGGGGTGTGGAGCGAGATCGGTTCGCGACCATACTTCTGGACCTCGACGACCTTCTCGGGAGTCATGTCCAACTCCAGCGCCAGCTCTTCGGGCGTAGGTTCACGGCCCAGATCCTGAAGCATCTGGCGCTGAACGCGGGCCAGCTTGTTGATGACTTCCACCATGTGAACCGGGATACGGATGGTGCGGGCCTGGTCGGCCATGGCGCGGGTAATCGCCTGGCGGATCCACCACGTGGCGTACGTGGAGAACTTGAAGCCCTTGGTGTAGTCGAATTTCTCGACTGCGCGGATGAGGCCAAGGTTGCCTTCCTGGATCAGGTCCAGGAACAGCATGCCTCGTCCGGTGTAACGCTTGGCGAGCGACACAACCAGGCGGAGGTTGGCCTCGAGCAGGTGGTTCTTTGCACGCTTGCCATCGTGGATGACGAACTCCAGCTCGCGCTTGAGCTTGGGATCCATGGATCCGTCATCTGCGTTGATCTTTTCCTCAGCGAAGAGGCCGGCCTCGATGCGGAGGGCCAGATCGACTTCCTGCTCGGCGTTCAGCAGGGCAACCTTGCCGATTTGCTTCAGGTAGTCCTTGACGGGGTCTGCGGTTGCGCCAGCCGACATGACCTGCTGGACAGGTGCGTCGTCGTCATCGGCATCCGAGTAGACAAAGCCCGAGCCGGACGGGGCAGCCTTGTCCTTGGCGGCAGTTGCGCCATCCTCGGTGTCGTCGTCTCCGACTTCAACTTCCTCCGCTGCTGCGGGGTCGAAGTCTTCGTCCTCGGCGCTGGGCTCGTCGGCATCGGCGGCGGAGGAGTTGTTCGCTGCTTCAGCAGCGGCCTTCGCACCGGGCTTGGGTCCACGCTTCTTGGGGGCAGGCTTGTCAGAGTCGCCCTCTGAGGCCTTGTTGGCAGCACGTGTCGCGGCGCGCTTTGCCGATGTGGCCGCCTTCTTTTCCTCAGCGGACAATTCGGCCTGGGCGGCGGGTTCCTTCTCGACGGAAGACGGGGTCACAGAAAACCTTTCTAGCGGCGGTCTGTGGAATCACCATACGGGCAACACCACTATGACCCTGTCAAGTCCGCGATCAATTTCAAATGCGATCGCCGCCTGCAGAGTCTTTGAGTACAACTGCCGACGACACTGGATTGTTCCCGTTGACCGGACCCATCCAGGGCATTCAAACGCGGACCCAACCGGGTCTCGGCATCCATTGTCTCACGGTTTTGCGAAACGGACGCCTGCTGAATGTGCGGAAACTAAACAGGTGCACTCCTTGAGCCCTTCCATGCCGAGCCGGGACGCCGCGCCCACCCGCAGATGGCCCCCTGCCCCATGATCTCCGTGAGCAACTCCGCCAGGCGGTAGCCAGGTTGGGCGTCTTCGGCCCGGCTCAGGCAGGCATGGGCGATGGAGCCACTTCCCTTGCACCAGAAAATCCACCCCTGCAGTGTCAGCGCTGCGGCAGCCACGTCTCCTTCTTCACCATCCACGCTTAGTCCGGCGAGGACCTGCTGCAGGACATCAAGGTCCTTCCAGCAGGGCACCTCCGGATGCATGCCCAACAGGACATCGCCATACGTGTAGACGTCACTGGTGTCACCTGGCTGGTCGGAGGGGGCAGTCTGGGGGGAGGCTGTGCCGTTGGCCTCGAAGGGAGGCACGCCCACTTCACGGGGGTGGAAAGGTGCGGTGTCCGGTTCGTCGTCCACGAACAGGCTGAAACCGGCAGCACCGGACTTCGCAGACTCCACACCGGCCGCCGCCATCACCACCACGGCATCCCGCCACGACGGCACTTTCAACGTGGTCCTCAGGAAGCCCATAAGTTCGGCGTCAGTCGCGGCTTCCAGGAAGTCACCGCTCAGGGCCCTGGCCACAACGTGCTGCCACACCGCAAGGACAGCGTCAAAACAGGCCTCGCTGCGCCACAAACCGAGTATCCGGTCCCCAAACCTGGCCTCCGCTTCCAGGACTCCGGGTTCGTAGGCTCCTGCCCGGGCGAGCCGCATTGCTTCGGGCCCTTTCCTGGGAGACGGCCCGATGGCGCTCCCCTGGTACACCATTTCAGTACTCAGCCGGCTCGCCTTGATCTGTTCAACCGGGAACCCCGGAACAGGGCAACAGCGCGCATCCACACAGTAGGCCCCACGCCAGTACTCCGCCCCCACCAACCAGGCGTCACGGACAGCAAGGTCAACGTTGTCGAGACTGGCTCGCAGGGCGTCCAGCAAGGGCGTGGTCCGGGTGATGACGGAGCCATCATTCCAGCCCTCATCGGTGTAGACGGCCAGCAGCACTCCGTTGGCTGCGTCATCAGCCATCAAGTAGCTGCGGATCTGGTCTGCGAAGCAGGCCAATCCCACCTCTGAAGTGGAAACGGGCAAATCCACGCGGAGCGTCGCGCCGAGGATCTTACCCTGCATGGTGATGGCCACGAGGCTGTCATCGGGCCAATACCCCAACATATGGGGTATGTAGCCCAGGATGTCCTCGGGTTGATGGATGCTGAGTGTTCTGTTGGTGGTCATGCCTCAAGCCTGGGCACCAGCCGGGAACAGGAACAGGGACTACTTTCCGTATGTGGACAATCAACCGGAAAACAGGGCAACCGGAAAACAGGGGGGTCTCTGCGCTCTACTGTTCCCCTGCCACCTTGGCACGTGCCTCACGGCGCCGCTCCAGCCGCTCACGGCGCTGCCTGGCAAGCGCCGTCGCCAACGGCGGCACATGGACACCTTGCGCAGCCATCTGCCGCCGGACTTTCCGCCGGGTGACCACAATGAGCAGGGTTCCGACGGCGAGCAACAGGAACTGGACGCTGAGGGCAATCCGGAACGGCGCGAGCCCGTAGAGGTCACCACCAGAGAATCCGCTGGCATTCAGGAGGTCAAGCACCAGCCCGATGAGATAGATCGCGATGAGCGCGGCAATAAAGCCTCCGACGTTGACGATTCCCGTGGCCGTACCGATCCGGTGCGAGGGATTGAACGTCCGGGCGAAGTCGAATCCGATCATGGATCCTGGTCCGCCGACAGCCAGTACCACTACCAGGATGACAAGCAGCCAGAGTGGAGCACGCTCAGGAAGCAGCAGCACAGTCGCCCAGGCCAGAGCCGTAGCCGTGGTGATCAAGAGGACCATTGCCGACCTCCGCATCGGGTGCCTGGACACAAACCGCCCCAAACCAGGTCCGGCAACAATGGCCGTAGCTACGAACAATGCCATCAAGGCGGACACCGTTCCCGCATCCAGCCCTTGGGCGGAGAGCAGGAACGGGTAGCCCCACGTCATGGCAAAGAGATTGCCACTGAACTGGACGGTGAAATGGCTCCAGAGCCCCAGCCGTGTCCCCGGCTGCTTCCAGGCGCGGGACAGGGAAACACCTGTGGCCCTCAACCCCTGGGTCGACGCCGTGGCCGGGTGTCCGGGAGGTGCATCCCGCAGCAATGCCAGGACCAGAACAGTGGCCATCACCGACATCGCAGCCAAGGTGAGGAATGCCGGTGTCCACCCTGCAGAGTGCAGCAGCAAGGCGAACGGAACCACGCTGAACAGTTGGCCGAGTTGGCCACACATCCCGGTCAGTTGGGTCACCAACGGAACCCGGGCTGGCGCGAACCAGAGTGGAACCAGCCGGATGACGGAGATGAAGGTCATGGCGTCGCCCGCCCCCACCAGGACCCGGCCCAGGACGCCGCCCGGAATGCTTTCGGCGAAAGCGAGCTGCAGTTGCCCCGCGGCCATGAGGACGGCACCGCCGGCCACCATGACCCGGGAACCAAACCTGTCCACCAATACGCCCACGGGGATCTGCAGTCCGGCGTAGACCAACAGCTGCAACACGGTGAAAAAGGAAATAGCCGAGGCACTTGCGTTGAACCGCTCAGTTGCCTCCAGACCTGCCACTCCGAAGGATGTCCGCTGAGCTACTGCCACGAGGTAGGCAAAGATGCCTATGGTCCAGATAAGCCAGGCGCGGGGAGAAGTCACACCTCAATTATGCCGGTCAAGCCATAAAGCTGATTTATTGAGGCGTGTCTTTACGTGCCAGGTACGCTTCCACGGCCGCACCAATGTCCTCGGCGTTGGGAAGTTCGTCATTCTCGTCAGCAAGCAACGAGCGACGGACTATTCCCTCGGATTTTTCGTCATAGCGGGTTTCCAGGTTCGCGACCACCGCCTGGACCTCTTCGGATGCCTCAATTTGCTCAGCAATCTGCCGGCCAACCTCGCGGCCTGCCTCGCGCAGACGGTCGGTGGGAAGCATGAGGGATGTTGCGGCACCCAGGTATTCCAGTCCGGCTACGGCAGCCGGAGGATACTCTGCCTCGGCCAGGTAGTGCGGGACGTGGATGACGTAGCCCGCAACGCTGCGGTCGGCCTTAGTGAGCCGAAGTTCCAGGATGTGTCCAATGGCAGCCGGTACCTCAACCGTCGGCTTCCAGCTGGAAATTCCCTCGATGAGCTCAGGCCGGTTTCCGTGCACCGTCACGCCCACGGGGCGGGTGTGCGGGACGGGCATGGGGATTGAGTGGATCCACGTGACCAGATTGACGTCCAGTTTTTCCACGATCCCCACGACGGCGCGGGCGAAGCGCTCCCACTGGAGGTCCGGTTCAAAGCCCGCAAGAAGCAGGAACGGCTGCCCCAGCCCATCCGTCAGCTTGTACAGGCCCAGCTTGGGCGCCTGGTAATCCTGCAAATGGTCTTCGACAAAGCTGATGTGGGGGCGGCGGGAACGGTAGTCGATGAGCTGGTCGGCGTCGAACATGGCCACCACCTCGGCATCGAGCTGGTCCAACAGTTCCGCATTGATTTGCCGGACGACGTGACCGGCATCGGCAAATCCCGTGAACCCCATAACCATGTCCAACCCGCGGAGTTCGGGGCTGTGGAAGGTCTCGATGTTGCTCGCGTAGAGAGCTTCGGGGTCCAGGAGGGTGCCGGAAATCCGTTCAAACACGGCGTATTCCTTTCACGGGGCAAGTTTGGTTCCGGGGTTTCGGAATGGTCTGTATGGTTACAACGCTGCACACGGGGCGGGCATTCCTGCTCCGTATGTGCGGCAGCTCTCATTTAATTGCTGTCCGCGGGCGCCGAGAGACTACGATCGAATCGGGCTGGCGTCCTCTTGCGACGCCCGGCCTGTAGACCAAGGCCGCCGTCGTAAGTGGACGTCGGGCGCGTACCGGGGCAGGCCGCCAAACATGCGGCGCCGCCATGCAATGCAGAGAGAAGTGAGGACACATCCTCGTGGTCAAGACTACTGACATCATCCTGGGCATCATCGCCAAGGACCTGAAAAAGTCCCCCAGCGACGCACTTGTGATCGGAGTTGCGCAAGGCGCGGACGGGCCGGTGCTGCTCGCCAATCCCCTCAGCGCCAAGGCCGCCGAGTCCATCACCGGTTCGTTGAAGTCCTTGGGCATCAGCGGCGCAGCCGACCAGGTCCACCGGCTTCCCGGACTGCCTGAGACGGGCGCCGGAATCCTGGTACTGGCCGGCGTCGGCAAACTGGCCGACGGCAGCAACCTCAGCGAAGAGGCATTGCGCCGGGCAGCAGGCTCCGCTGTACGCCAGCTCGCCGGCTTGTCGTCGGTGACGCTGGCCTTCCCGACGCCGGCACTCACCGATGTGGCGGCAGTCGCCGAAGGTGCGGCCCTGGGCGCCTACTCGTACACGGAGCACCGCTCCTCCACGGACGGACTGAAGGCCCCGGTGACCAAGGCGTTGATCTTCTCTGACGTGGACGCCAAGGCCGCGCAGCCGGCGCTCGACCGGGCCATCGTCCTGGCCAGGGCCGTCAATGCCACCCGCACCCTGGTGAACCAGCCCCCCAGCCACCTCTACCCCGAGTCGTTTGCCGAGTCCGCCAAGGAACTTGCCAAGGGGCTCCCGGTCAAAGTCACTGTCTGGGACGAAAAACGCCTGGAAAAGGAAGGCTTTGGAGGCATCCTCGGCGTCGGCAAGGGTTCCACCCGCCAGCCGCGCCTGGTCAAGGTCGAATACGCACCCGCCAAAGCCACCCGGAAAATTGCCCTCGTGGGCAAAGGCATCACCTTCGACACCGGTGGCATCTCCATCAAACCGGCCCTCGGCATGGGCGACATGAAAAGCGATATGGCCGGCGCCGCCGTCGTCCTTAATACTGTCCTGGCGCTCGCCTCGCTGGGGCTGCCGATCAAGGCGACCGCGTGGCTCTGCATTGCGGAAAACATGCCATCCGGCGCCGCAGCGCGGCCGGCGGACGTGTTCACCATCCACGGTGGCAAGACAGTGGAGGTCCTGAACACCGACGCCGAGGGCCGCCTGGTAATGGCCGACGGTCTCGTCGCTGCCAGCCTGGAGAAGCCGGATGTCATCATTGACGTCGCCACGTTGACGGGCGCGCAGTTGATAGCGCTTGGCCTGCGCACCGCCGGTGTGATGGGTTCGGATTCCGTGACGGCGGCACTGAAGTCCGCAGCCGACCGTGCAGGCGAGCTTGTCTGGCCCATGCCGCTGCCCGAGGAACTCCGGCCCAGCCTGGACTCCCAGGTGGCGGACATCGCCAACATCGGTGAGCGCAACGGCGGCATGATGACAGCAGCTGTCTTCCTGCGTGAATTCGTGGGCAAGGACGGCAACGGCGAGCAGATCCCGTGGGCCCACGTGGACATTGCCGGGCCCTCCTTCAACAATGGCAGCCCGTACGGCTACACCCCCAAGCAGGGCACCGGATGCACCGTCCGCACCCTGGTTGCCTACGCCGAGGACCTTCTGGCGGTTTCCGCCTAAGGGCCACTCCCCCGCGGTTGCGTGGTCCGGCCGGCTTCCGGCAGGGGCCACGCAACCCCGGAATTATGCGGCGTGTAGCGCTGTGTCACAAGTGAACGTGAGTCTCGACACAAGCGCTCCACAAACACCCGCAGAGGGTGGAGCATGGGTAGGTGGTTCGCTAAGGTGAACTCGATAGTCACAAATGCAAGAGAACTTAGGTGCTGGCATAATCACGGCAGAACAAGTTCCAAAGACCAGATGGCACGCAGTCCCGTGTCATCATTCACGCGAGGGAGCGTTTTAGTGGCCGATCAGGCAACTGCGCAAGAATTCGACATCCTGGTACTCGGTGGCGGCAGCGGCGGCTACGCCACTGCCCTGCGGGCCGTGCAGCTTGGGTTCACCGTTGGCCTTGTGGAAAAGGCAAAGCTCGGCGGAACCTGCCTGCACAACGGCTGTATCCCCACCAAGGCCCTCCTGCACTCGGCCGAACTGGCTGACCATGCACGCGATTCCGCCAAGTACGGCGTGAACGTCACGCTCGACAGCATCGACATGTCGGCCGTGAACGCCTACAAGGACGGCATCATTGCCGGCAAGTTCAAGGGCCTCCAGGGACTCATCAAGTCCAAGGGCATCACCGTGATCGAGGGTGAAGGAAAGCTCCAGGGCAACAACACCGTCGTCGTGAACGGCACGGCCTACACGGGCAAGAACATTGTCCTGGCCACCGGTTCCTACTCACGTTCGCTCCCGGGTCTGGAAATCGGCGGCAAGGTCATCACCTCCGACCAGGCCCTCACCATGGACTACATCCCCAAGAGCGCCATCGTCCTCGGCGGCGGCGTCATCGGCGTCGAGTTCGCATCGGTGTGGAAGTCCTTCGGCGTGGACGTCACCATCATCGAAGGCCTCCCCTCCTTGGTCCCCAACGAGGACGCCTCCATCGTGAAGAACCTTGAGCGCGCCTTCAAGAAGCGCGGCATCAAGTTCACCACCGGTATCTTCTTCCAGGGCGTCGAGCAGAACGACGACGGCGTCAAGGTCACCTTGGTCGACGGCCAGACCTTCGAAGCGGACCTCCTTCTCGTAGCCGTTGGCCGTGGCCCCGTCACCGCCAACCTGGGCTACGAAGAAGCCGGCATCACCATCGACCGTGGCTTCGTCATCACCAACGAGCGCCTCCACACCGGCGTAGGCAACATCTACGCCGTGGGCGACATCGTCCCGGGCGTCCAGCTCGCACACCGTGGATACCAGCAGGGTATCTTCGTGGCTGAGGAGATTGCCGGCCTGAACCCGGCCATCGTTGAGGACATCAACATCCCCAAGGTCACGTACTGCGAGCCCGAAATCGCCACAGTGGGTTACACCGAAAAGGCCGCCAAGGAGAAGTTCGGCGACGACCAGGTGCAGACCCAGGAATACAACCTTGCCGGCAACGGCAAGAGCTCCATCCTCGGCACCGGCGGCATCGTCAAGCTCGTCCGCCAGAAGGATGGCCCCGTAGTTGGTATCCACATGATTGGTTCACGTATTGGTGAGCAGATCGGTGAAGCCCAGCTGATCGTGAACTGGGAAGCCTACCCGGAGGACGTGGCCCAGCTGGTCCACGCCCACCCCACCCAGAACGAAGCTTTGGGCGAAGCCCACCTCGCCCTCGCGGGCAAGCCGCTCCACGGCTAAGTCTTTACCCAAGACAAACGGGTCGGGTGCATGCAGCGGAATCTGCCGGATGCACCCGGCCCGGACCAGCAGAATTCATCCGCACAAAGATCAATAAGGAGAACGGGGACGACATGTCTGAATCCGTTAACTTGCCCGCCCTCGGTGAGAGTGTCACCGAAGGAACCGTCACCCGCTGGCTCAAGCAGGTTGGTGACCGGGTGGAGATCGACGAGCCGTTGCTCGAGGTTTCAACCGACAAAGTAGACACCGAAATCCCCTCTCCGATCTCTGGCGTCATCGAAGAAATCCTCGTCGCGGAAGACGAGACGGCTGAAGTTGGTGCACCGTTGGTCCGCATCGGCGATGGCTCCGGCTCCGCTGCTCCGGCGGCAGAAGAGGCTCCGGCCGCACAGGAAGCACCTGCCGCTGCTGAGCAGGCCGCACCGGCAGCAGAAGAGGCTCCGGCCGCTCAGGAAGCTCCGGCTGCGGAAGCACCCGCATCATCCGGTGAAGGCCACGAAGTAACCCTCCCGGCTCTGGGCGAGAGCGTTACCGAAGGCACGGTCACCCGTTGGCTCAAGGCTGTCGGCGACACCGTAGAGGTCGACGAACCCCTCCTCGAGGTTTCCACCGACAAGGTCGACACCGAGATTCCGTCCCCGGTTGCCGGCACACTCCAGGAGATCCGCGTCAATGAGGACGAGACCGCAGAAGTAGGTTCCGTCCTGGCAGTCATCGGTTCAGGCGCAGCTGCCCCTGCCGCCGCTCCGGCTCCCGCTGCACCCGCCGCAGCACCGGCCCCCGCTGCAGAAGCACCGGCCCCCGCCGCTCCGGCCCCGGCAGCCACACCTGCTGCTCCCGCCGCAGCGCCGGCACCGGCCGCAGCACCGGCACCGGCCGCAGCATCTGCTCCGGCAGCCGCACCTGCAGCTCCCGCCGAAGCCGCTGGCTCGTCTGAGTCCGGCTACGTCACTCCGCTGGTGCGCAAGCTTGCCAACCAGCACGGCGTGGACATTGCATCGGTCTCCGGCACCGGCGTTGGTGGCCGCATCCGCAAGCAGGATGTCCTTGCCGCCGCCGAAGCCAAGCAGGCCGCCGCAGCACCCGCAGCATCGGCGCCTGCCACTGCCCCCGCAGCCAAGGCTGCCGCTCCGGTCGTCGCCTCGTCGCTGCGCGGCACCACGGAGAAGGCTCCCCGCATCCGCCAGGTCATTGCCCGGCGCATGCGTGAGTCCCTCGAGGTCTCCACCCAACTGACCCAGGTGCACGAGGTCGACATGACCAAGATCGCCAAGCTGCGCCTCAAGGCCAAGAACTCGTTCCAGGCCCAGAACGGCGTCAAGCTGACCTTCCTGCCCTTCATTGCCAAGGCTGTTGCCGAGGCACTGAAGCAGCACCCCAAGCTCAACGCTGCGTACGACGAATCCAAGCAGGAAATCACGTACCACAACGCTGAGCACCTGGCGATCGCCGTCGATACCGACAAGGGCCTTCTGGTCCCCGTCATCTCCGACGCCGGCAACCTGAACCTCGCCGGCCTTGCCGGCAAGATTGCCGACGTCGCGGGCCGTACCCGTGACGGCAAGATCGGCCCGGACGAGCTGTCCGGCGGTACCTTCAGCATCACCAACATCGGTTCTGTCGGCGCACTGTTCGACACCCCGATCATCAACCAGCCGCAGGTGGGCATCCTCGGTACCGGTGCAATCGTCAAGCGCGCCGTTGTAGTCGCTGACGAAAACGGTGACGATTCCATCGCCATCCGCTCCATGATGTACCTGTCGCTGACGTACGACCACCGCCTGGTGGACGGCGCCGACGCCGGCCGCTTCCTGCAGACCCTCAAGGCCCGCCTTGAAGAGGGCGCGTTCGAAGCGGATCTCGGCCTCTAGGCCGTTCCGCCTGCAGGCACCTCTGCAGACTCAGAAGGGGCAGGTCTCCGGGGCAACCCGGGGACCTGCCCCTTCCGTTTTAATACCAACGCGTGGCTTTGCTACAGGACGTAGAACCGACTGGATAAGCTAGGGCCATGAGTATTCTCTTCAACATTCTGGTGTTCTTGCACATCGTCGGCGCAGCCATGATCGTGGGCTACTGGATCGCCACCCTCAGGGAGCCAACCGTCCACCCGCGTCAGCGCGACGGAGCCTTCCTTCAGCTCCTTACGGGCATCGCCATGATGGGTGTCCTGCCCATGCTGCCGGATGCTGATCCCAACTATTTCAAGCTGGGCGTCAAGTTTGCCATCGGCGTGGCAGTGGCAGTCCTCGCTGTCATCGGCTCACGCAAGGTCAAGAACGGCGAGCCCGTCTCCACCGGCCTTGCCCACGGCGTCGGTGGACTGGCCTTGGTGAATATCGCCATCGCCACACTCTGGCACTAAGGACCCCTTATCCCTGAGCTATGCAGAACTCGTTGCCCTCGGGATCCTGCATGACGTCCCAGTGGAAATCGGCAATGTCGTAGCCCTCAACGAAAGCAGCCCCCAAAGACTCGGCCTTTCGCCGTAAAGCTGAGGCATCGGCGTCGTGCAGGTCCAAGTGCAGCCGGCGCCGGCCCTCGGTGGGTGCAGCCACTTGTTGGAAGGCCAGCCGCGGAAGGCCGGGCTCAGCAGCTCCAAGCCAGATGAATCCTTCATGTTCAGCCACGACGGGCATACCAAGCAGTTCAGACCAGAAGGCGGCCAGCCGGCTGGCATCAACGGCGTTGACCATGATTGACGCGATTCTTGGGCTGCTGCGATGTCCGGGATTTTCCTGAGTATCCATTGCGCCATTCTAGGGGTCACAATCCACCGACAGCTGAATGGCCGTGCAGTCACTGGAACGAATCCCTAGGATTGATTCCGATGGCACGTGGCGAAAGCCCGATGCCGACTCACAACGACCCTAAGGAGTGGACATGGCAGCAACACGCACCGCACACACGGTTTGGAACGGCAACCTCATTGAGGGCGCAGGCAACACCACACTGGACAGCTCCGGCCTGGGTACGTTCGATGTCACGTGGAAGGCCCGTACAGAGCAGTCCGGCGGCAAGACCAGCCCGGAAGAGCTCATCGCTGCAGCCCACTCCGCGTGCTTCTCCATGGCATTCAGCCACGCCCTGGCCGGTGAAGGCTTTACCGCTGAGGAAGTCAACACCAAGGCGGACGTCACCTTTGTTCCGGGCACCGGCATCACGGGCAGCCACCTGACCATGACTGCCAAGGTTCCGGGTCTTTCCCAGGAAGATTTCCGCCGCATCTCCGAGGACGCAAAGACCGGCTGCCCCGTCTCGGGCGCACTGGCCAGCATCGAGATCACGCTGGATGCCACCCTGGCTGAGTAACCTCACCGGCGCGCACCGTGCCCTTGATCCACACGTGCCTTGATCCACAAGAGGCCCTGAGGCATAAAGAGCCCCGTCACTCCGACTGGAGTGACGGGGCTCTTCGCGTCCCGCGGTTCGCTACTTCTTTGCCTGCGGACGGGAAGGCAACGGTGCCGGGCGTACCTTCCGGTAGCCTTCACGCAGCGGCGGACGATCGGTGGGTAGCTCCTGGATCATCTCCTTCAGCGCGCCGATTCCGTACTCCAGCTGCGGATCGGTGCCGGCTGCGTAGGCATGCGGCGGGAAAAGGACCTCGATGTCGGGCTCCACGCCGTGATTCTCAACGTCCCAGCCGATCCCTCCACTGAACCAGGTGGCATAGCGCGGTTGAGTGACGCCCGTGCCGTCAGCCAGCGCGAAACGGTTGTCGATGCCAACGACCCCACCCCACGTCCGCGTCCCGATGACGGGGCCGATGCCCCGCAGTTTCGAGACCTGGGTGATGATGTCGCCGTCGGATCCGGCAAATTCGTCGGCCAGGATGATGACCGGGCCACGAGGAGCGTGGTGCGGGTAGGTGCGCGGCTTCTCACCCCGAGGCATGCTCCAGCCCGTCACTTTGCGGCCGATCAGTTCGGCGACAAGCTGGGAAGTGTGCCCGCCGCGGTTGCGTCGCACGTCCACGATCAGCCCATCCAAGGCTGTCTCGGTGTCAAGATCCCGGTGGAGTTGGGCCCAGCCGTTGGCCATCATGTCCGGGACGTGGAGATACCCGAACTTGCCGCCGGAGGCCTCGCGGACAGTCCGGCGGTTTGCACGGACCCAGTCCTGGTAGCGGAGCCTCTCCTCGTCACGGATGGGAACCACAGCCACACGCCGCTGCGTTCCGGCAGCTTCGCCGTGGCCCTTACCGTTCAGGAGCGTCAGCTCCACCGTGCGGCCGGCAGCACCCACCAGCTGCATTGCAGGCGTCAGGGCCGCTGAAAGCTCGACGCCGTCAACGGCCAGGAGCACGTCGCCCACCTTCGCGTCCACACCGGGCCGCGTCAGCGGCGAGGTAGCAAGGGGATCCGAGGACTCCCCCGCCAGGATCCTGGTGATTTCCCAACCATCGCCACCGAGCTGCAGCTCAGCACCCAGCCGCCCCTGGCCGTTGCGTCCTGGCTCAGAGACCGCCGCCGGACGTACGTAGGCATGCGAGGTTCCCAGCTCGCCGTGGAGTTCCCACAGCAGGTCCACGAGGTCGTCGTGCGAGCCGAGGCGTTCAACGATCGGGCGGTACCGCTTGTACACGGAGTCCCAGTCCTGCCCGGCCATGTCGGCAGTCCAGAAGAAGTCGCGCTGCAACCGCCAGGCCTCGTCGAACGCCTGTCCCCAAGCAGCAACCGGGTCAAGAATGACGCGGATCCTGTTGAGGTCCACCTTCACGTGGTCAGCTGAGTCCTCTTCCACCTTGCTGTCGGCGGGCACCGAGAAAACAGTCTTGTCCAGGACGTAGACGATCCTGCTCAGGTCGCCGGATACGCGGTAGCTGTCCACTGCCGGCACGATGGTGGTCGGCTTGCGCCTGGCGAGGTCATAACGCACCAAGGCAGGAGCGGTCTTTTTGTCCTGGGGCGTGCCTTTGCCTTCACCAGTGACGCCGGAGAGCTCAGTATCCAGCCACAACAACGCGCCGTCGCCAACGGCAAGGCCGGAGTAGTTTCCCTGCGGAACGGGCACGGTGATGACCCTGTGGGCAAGACCTTCCGCATCCACGCGCACAGCCGGGACGTCGCCGTCGTCGGACTTCTCCGTACTGGACGGCGCATCCTCAAGGGTGTCGACGGACGGGCCAAAAGGCGAAGGCGTATCCGCCGCCAGCGCCACCAGGTACGGCTTGATGGGGCTGGGGAAGGAGAGATCGAAGGAGTGGCCGTCGTAGACGGGGTCGAAGCTCCGGTTGGAGAGGAAGGCAAGGAACTTGCCGTCCGGCGTGAACCGGGGCCACTCGTCGCAGAAACGGCCATCGGTGACATCAATGATGCCGTCGCCTTCGGTGGGTCGGGCGATCCTGAGCTTGCTGCGCGAGCCGAACGACGTAACGGGCTCGGACCAAGCGAGCCATTGCGAGTCGCTGGACCACGAGAGCTGTTCGATACTTCCCTCCCCGACACTGACGAGTTGTGACAGCTCGCCGGTGGAGGTATCGGCCACGAAGACATCACCGAACGACGTGCCGACGGCGATCCAGCGGCCATCCGGGCTGGCTTCCAACGCGCTGGTACGCGTGGGCTGCGGGAAATCGATGCGAAGCTGGGCAACGTCCTCCGGCACAGGATGTGCCTCCGGTGCGGCGACATCACCGGCCGTGTCAGGTGAGGGCACGGCCTGGGCGTCCACGCCTTCGACAGGCGTCGTCGCCGGTGGGTTGGCCTGCCCGGTCGCGGCCGGCTGCCCCACCACGTTGGATACGGCGACCGGCTTCGGCAAGGAATCGTCTTCCTTCACTGGTGCAGGTGCTGCAACGGCCTTGGTCGCCGCCACCGCTGCCGCGAGGCGGGCGGCAATACGCTTGACGTACAACGCTTCCACTCCACCGTGGTCCGCCACGTAGGCGATCCTTCCGTCAGTGAGCGGACGCGGCAGCCGCGCGCGGACACCGGGCGTGGCTTCCACCACGCGTGAGGGGCCGTCCTTGTGTCGAAGCCAGTGGACGGTACCGTGCGATTCCACGGCGCTGGCCGTGCCGCCGGTGTTCGGGAAGACGTCTCCGAGGTGGGCTGAAGCCTTCAACGGCGAAGGACGGCGCGCAGGCGACGCGGAGCCAAGAGAAACCTCCAGCTTCCTTGGCTCGGCATCTGCGTCGAGTGAGGGAAGGATCCAGAGTTCGCCGGCGGACTCGAAAATGACTCTTTGGCCATCTGTGCTGGCGTGGCGCACGTAGAAGTCCTCGTGGTCCGTGTGCCGGAGCAGTCCGGTGCCGTCAGGGAGGACCGAGTACAGGTTTCCGTACCCTTCGTGATCCGAGAGGAAGGCGATCCTGCCATCTACCCAGAGCGGGTCCGTGAGGTTTCCGTCGATCTCCGGCACCAGCCGCTCAAACTCCCCGTTTCCATCAGCGTCGATCCACAGCTTGCCGGCCGTGCCCCCGCGGTAACGCTTCCACCACGCGGGTTCGCGTGAAAGAACGCTCGCCAGCACCACTGGCTTCTCGTCGCCGATCTCGGGTCCGAAGGCAACAGCCTCTACCGGTCCAAAGGGAAGTTCGACGGCGGCGCCCCCATCGAGCGGGAGGCTGTAGGCGTGCGTGTGGCGGCTTTCCGCCTGCTGGAAGGCGCTGGTAACCACCACGTGGCCGGCAGGAGTGAAACCCTTGACTTTCGTGGTGCTGTGGCCGAAGTAGCTCAGCTGCCGGTACCCGCCGCCGTCGACGTCCGCCGTCACCACCTCCGGGCACGTTCCCACCACAACAGTCCACACAAGTTGCTTGCCGTCCGGCGTGAAGCGGGGGTTCCTTGCTGGAAGCTGCTGGGAGGAGACACGCCAGGCGCGGCCCCCTGAGAGCGGAGCGATCCAGACGTCGTCTTCGGCCACAAACGTGACCAGGTCGCCGTGCACATGCGGGAAGCGGAGGTAGCTGGAGGAGGTCATTGTTCGATCATAGTCAAGAGGCACCGGCCCTCGGCGGCAGCGACAGGCGTTTCCGCCAGACGTTGGCCTTATGGTGAGATGGGTCATGCGCATCGTGATGTCCGGAGCTTCGGGAATGATTGGGACCGCACTGGCGGGGCAGTTGGCCGGCCAGGGTGATGAGGTCATCCGGCTTGTGCGACGACCCGCCAGCGCATCGGATGAATTCACCTGGGACCCCGCCAATGGCGGGCTGGACGAATCAGTCCTGGATGGCGTGGATGCTGTGGTCAATCTCTCCGGGGCCGGCATTGGGGAACGGCCATGGACGAAGAAACGCCTGGAAGTACTCCGGGCTTCCCGCCTTCAAACCACGCTCACCTTGGCGGCTGCCATGGGACGCCTTGAGAAACCGCCTGCAACCTTCATCAGCCAGTCAGCCTCCGGTTATTACGGGTCGGACAACGTAGGCGTCCTCCACGAGGATTCACCACCAGGTGGCGGAGTGCTGGGTCCTTTGTGCGTCGAGTGGGAACGCGCCGCGAGGACAGCACCAGCCGGCGTCCGCGTAGTGACTCCCCGGACCGGCGTCGTGCTGAGTACCTCTGGAGGGGCCTTGGCGCCCTTGCTCCCGTTGTTGAAGCTGGGGCTCGGAGGGCCCTTCGGAAACGGCAGGCAATACTGGCCATGGATAACCCTCGCAGACGAGGCCGCCGCCCTGGCTTTCCTGCTCACATCCACTCTCGAGGGTCCAGTAAACCTCTGCGCTCCGGAAAGCGCCGACGTGAACACGATCGTCGCAGCACTGGCAGAGGCCTATCACCGGCCCGCGGTCTGCCGGGTGCCCCGACCTGCGCTGCGACTGGTCCTGGGAAAGCTGGCAGATGAACTCGTTCTGGCAAACCAACGCATGGAGCCGTCCCGACTGGCTGAGGCAGGTTTTCACTGGCAGCACCCGTCCCTTGCCGAAGCCATGAACTGGTTGCGCGCGAGCTGATCCTGTACTGCCACCTAATTGGCTGGCCCAGTGATCTCCGAGAGCCACCAGCGTCCGTCGGAGCGAACCAAGGTCAAGCTGAGGGCCTTGGCCGTTCCGGCAGGTTGTGTCCGGACCACCGCGCCGGCTCCATTGCGCTCCGCGAAAGAGGAAGTGGTGGCAATGAGATCAACCCGGGCCAGGTCCGCCTCCGGCGATGGGCCAACGACCACCCCTGAGAGCCGGGTAGTGAACCCAGCGAACGTGGTGCCGGACTCCTGTAATTGTTCGCGCAATTTTTGATCCGACTCAGCGGCCGGGGAACCTTGGGCATTGACAAGGCCCAGGAGTTCAAGCCGCCCTTCCCGCAGTGCGACGTCGCGCAACGCCGAGAGCGCGGCTACTGCTACTGCGGGATCCTCGGCTCGAAGCGCGGCCCCCATCCCGTCCGGAAGGTCATCGGCCCTCACTGGTTCCATTGAGGGAGCTGGACCGGCTGATCCGCTGACTGCCTGCTCCGCGGCAGAACGGCTCTCCCCGGGCGTGCCCGGCTGCCAGAGGTTCCAAGCCAAGCCGGCCAGCAGGGCGCCTCCGACCACCACCACTGCCCACCACCGCACCAGGGCGCGCCTGGAGTACCTTTGTGGTGGGATTCCAGTCTGCGCACGATGTTGGGGCAGCGGCAGGAATCTGCGCCGCAGCCTGAGCCATGGGGTGGCGCGGCGCGGCTCGCGCCCGTGTGCTTCGCGTCTGGTCAGCAACTGGGGAATAACGGAGCGATGCACTGCCCCGGACAAGTCCAAAGCCTCTGGTGCTGCGCTCCTGAAGATGGCCGTCCCGAATTCCTTCGCGCTCGGACGTGCCAGCGGATCCGGGTCCAGCGCGGCCTCCAAGGCTGCCGCCATGCTCCTGGGCACGTCGGGAACCAATAAGGACAGAGGCGGCCGCAACTGGGGTGGCTCCGGCACGACGCCGGTCAGGCAGTACCAGCCGATCGCTGCCAGTGAATACACATCACGCAGTGGCCTCAGTTCTCCGTCAGACCCGGCAGTTGCCGATGGCTGGTTAAAAGGATCACTGAACCCCGGGGTTCCCACCTCCGCGTTCTGCTCAGAATCCCCCACTCTCGCCGCAAGGCCGAGGTCAGCCAGGAGGGGCATGCCCACCGCCGTAAACAGGACGTTGCCCGGAGACACGTCACCGTGCACTACGCCGTTGCTGTGCAAATAGGCCACAGCCTGGGCGATAGGCGTCAGCGCCGTTACGGTTTCCCCGATGCTCAACCGTTCCCTGCCCCCGAGCAGGTTGGCCAGTGACCCACCTGCCGCGTAATCCATGACGATCCCGATCGTCGCGGCGGGACCCGTCGCCTCGAGGACTTCATGGACCCGGACGATGTGCTGATGCTGGAGGTGCGACAGAAGCACCACCTCGCGGGCGGCATTGCCGAGGTCAAGCGCCTGCGCCTCCCGATGCGGACACTTGACCGCAAAAAGGGCCCGGTCCTTGAGGCGGGTGCCCAGCCACACGGTTGAACTGCTTCCCTGTCCAAGTTGCCGGGTGATTTCATAGCCTGGGAGCAGGGGCGCCAGGGCCCCAGCGGTTTCCAAAGGTTCCAGAGTTTCCATGGATAAGGTCTACCGGACCCCGCGATTCTCTGCAGAAGTTATCCACAGGCACCCCCGTCTGGCCTTCGTGGGGCGTTTGCCACATCACATGATGCGACTGAGAGCTTCACCACAAAACCGTGGGCAATCTCCCGCTGGGTCTAAGCTTGAACGCATGACTCTTGAGTTTTCACAACTGGGTCTTGCCCCGGATTTCGTTGACTACATGCAGGGCTGGGACCTGCAGCGCGAGATCCACAACAAGGTTGTTGCGGGCGAGCAGAACAGCACGGTCTTGCTTCTGGAGCACGCAGCCGTTTATACGGCCGGCAAGCTCACGGAAGATCACGAGCGGCCCTTTGATGGAACGCCCGTTGTTCCTGTGGACCGGGGTGGAAAACTGACGTGGCACGGTCCCGGTCAGCTGATTGCCTACCCCATCCTCAAACTGAAAAACCGTGCCGGCATCCGCGACTACGTCGAACGCCTTGAGGCCACCATGATCGCCGTCATGGTTGATTACGGCATCAAGGCCGTCACGGTCAAGGGCCGCGCCGGCGTCTGGATCCTCGCTGATGACAAGGGCCCGGACCGGAAGATTGCCGCCATCGGCATCCGCGTCCTGGATGGCGTCACCATGCACGGCGTCGCCATTAACTGCAGTAATGACCTGGCGCCCTACGCCCAGATCATTGCATGTGGAATCACTGACGCCAGCGTCACCACAATGTCGCTGGAAACCGGCCGGACCATCAACCCTGCCGACATCGTTGACCGCTTCGTGGAAGAATTCCGCAAGCACGAAGAAGCACTCGTTTCCACCCCCGAAGGAGCACTCCAGTGACCTTGGCACCTGAAGGCCGTAAGTTGCTGCGCGTTGAGCAGCGTAATTCGGCGGTCCCGGTTGAACGTAAGCCTGAGTGGATCAAGGCCAAGGTCCAGATGGGTCCGGAGTTTGTCCAGCTCAAGAACCTGGTCAAGAAAGAGGGCCTGCACACGGTGTGCGAAGAGGCCGGCTGCCCGAACATCTTCGAGTGCTGGGAAGACAAGGAAGCGACGTTCCTGATCGGCGGGTCCGAGTGCACCCGGCGGTGTGATTTTTGCCAGATCGATACCGGCAAACCCTCCCCGGTGGACATGTTCGAACCCACTAAGGTCGCCCGCTCCGTGCAGGCCATGCAGCTGCGCTACGCCACCGTGACCGGGGTGGCCCGTGACGACCTCGAAGACGAGGGTGTCTGGCTGTACGCCGAAACGGTCCGGAAAATCCATGAATTGAATCCCGGCACCGGGGTGGAGCTGCTGATCCCGGACTTCTCCGGCAAACCCGAACACATCGCCGCGATCTGTGAGTCCAAGCCCGAGGTGTTCGCGCACAACGTCGAAACCGTGCCCCGGATCTTCAAGCGGATCCGTCCCGCGTTCCGCTACGAACGCTCCCTCGATGTCATCACCCAGGGCCGGGATTTGGGCATGGTCACCAAGTCCAACCTGATCCTGGGCATGGGCGAAACCCGCGAGGAAATCTCCGAAGCCCTCCGGGACCTGCACGCTGCCGGCTGTGACCTGATCACGATCACCCAGTACCTGCGCCCCTCCGAACGGCACCTGCCCGTGGACCGGTGGGTCAAGCCGCAGGAATTCGTGGACCTCCAGCACGAAGCCGAGGAAATCGGCTTCCTCGGCGTCATGTCCGGGCCCTTGGTCCGCTCCTCCTACCGCGCCGGCCGGCTCTGGGCCACCGCGATGCGCAAGAAAGGCTGGGACATCCCCGAAGCCCTGGCCCACATCGAGTCCTCCGGCACCACCCGCCAGGAAGCCTCCACCATCCTCGCCGCCCACGCCTGAACAGCCCACACCTGAACAGCCACGGCAACAGAAGTAACAGTAAGCAGTTCCGAAGGACCGGATGCCCCACGTAACGGCGTCCGGTCCTTCGGCGTAGATCACGTAGAATTAAGGCACTATGGCGAAATCCCCTGATTCCAGCAATTCGACCCCCTCGGCCGACGCACCCAAGCGTGGGCTGTTCCAGCGCAAGCCCAAAGAAGCCAAGGCCAAGAAGCCGAGTCAGCTGAAGCAGATCGCTGAAGTCTTCAAAATGACCCGGCGAAATGATCCCCAGGTTGTCTGGATCATGCTGCTGGCATTCCTCGCTGTGGTTGCCGTCGCGTTCCTTATCGGCTTCCTGCTGGATAACTGGGTCACCGGCCTCATCATCGGCATTCCCTTGGGACTTCTCGCAGCTGTTTTCATTCTGTCCCGTCGGGCGGAGAAAGCCGCTTTCGCGCAAATCGAGAACCAGCCCGGCGCCTCCGGAGCCGCTTTGGGTACTCTTCGGCGTGGCTGGGTAACGCAGGATCAGCCGGTTGCCGTCAACCCCCGCACCCAGGACGCAGTGTTCATGGCCATCGGCCGCCCCGGCGTCGTTCTGGTCAGCGAAGGTCCCAGCCACCGCGTCAAGCCTCTCGTGGAAGCGGAGCGCAAGCGCCTCTCGCGGATCCTGCCCAACGTCACCATCCACGTCCTGGAGTCGGGCCGCGGCGAGGGCCAGGTCCCCCTCAATAAGCTCGCCAAGACCATGGGCAAGCTGAAGAACGAACTGACCAAGGTCGAGGTCAACGCAGTTTCCAAGCGCATCAACTCCCTCGGTAACCGCCTGCCGATCCCTAAGGGCATCGACCCCTACAAGGCGCGCCCTGACCGCAAAGCAGCACGCGGCCGCTGATACCTGAACCAAAACAAACCGCCCCCGCCTCTGCAGGCGGGGGCGGTTTTTTGTTGGGTCGTTGTTATGGAAATTCCCGATTGCCACACCGGGCTGTCCCAGGACACTACATACGGATGAGGATGGTATTCATCGCCTTATCGTGGAGGCCGCGCTGGTCGGGGTCGAAGACGACGGCCGGTATGACCAAGCACAGCAGAAGGGTGCGTACGACTGCAGCCAGCGGGCCCGCGGGCCCTCCCCCCAAACGGACCACGTGAATGCCCGCGATCCTGTGTCCAACGCTGTAACCGAGGGTGCCGATCAGCAGGATCTGCTCCACCGCAAAAATGGCCAGGGTGGCCCACTGATTGCCACCGAAGGCAAAATTGCTGATGACCAGTGCGATGGTCCAGTCGATTACGATGCCAAGGATGCGGCGCCCTGCACGCGCCATGGATCCGGGACCCGACTCGGGAAGACCGAGCCTCTCGCCGGGATATTTGGAGATGCCGGAGGTGTCCGGACCGCTCAACCAAGAGCCAATGTCTTTTCGATCTACCACCCTCCAAGCGTAGCCGCTGGACCGGGACCGGGAATGACGCGGAGGCCGCTGAGGTGGGCTCCGGCAACGAATGGGTGTTCGACCAGCGGACCGGCGTGGACCTGGCACCGGGAAGCAGACTACCGTTTACACGACAGATGATTCTGTAACCTGCCGGAAACAATACTGACACCCCCGGGAAATCCCATCTCCCTATGGTGGTATGAGTTGCCAGCCACCATGGCAGGGGAACCTTTTTTGTGTTTCCTGCGCCTCGGTCTGGGCTGCACCACGCGGCCTTCCGGGCCTGTTACTTGATATGCATAAGGAGCATAGATGTTCAAGACTGCGGACGAAGTCCTCAAGTTCATCAAAGACGAAGACGTCAAATTCGTCGATATCCGCTTCACCGACCTTCCTGGTGTCCAGCAGCACTTCAACGTGCCGGCCAAGAGCGTTGACCTGGACTTCTTCGTCCACGGCCAGCTCTTCGACGGATCTTCCATCCGCGGCTTCCAGGGCATTGCCGAGTCGGACATGCAGCTCATCCCGGATGTGACCTCGGCTTTCATCGACACGTTCCGCATCGAGAAGACCCTTGCCTTGAACTTCTCCATCGTGAACCCGCGTACGGGTGACCCGTACCACCGCGATCCCCGTGGCGTGGCCGAGAAGGCAGAAGCCTACCTGGCCTCCACCGGCATCGCCGACACCGCGTTCTTCGCCCCCGAAGCAGAGTTCTTCGTCTTCGACAACATCCAGTACGAGTCCTCCCCGCAGGGCAGCTTCTACAAGATCGATTCCGAGGAAGCCCACTGGAACACCGGCCGCAAGGAAGAGGGCGGCAACCTCGGTTACAAGACCCCCGTCAAGGGCGGCTACTTCCCGGTGTCCCCCACCGACAAGCAGGCTGACCTCCGCGATGCCATGTGCGTTGAGCTGGACAAGGCCGGCCTTGAGGTCGAACGCTCCCACCACGAGGTTGGCTCGGCCGGCCAGGCTGAGATCAACTACAAGTTCACCACGTTGACCGCTGCCGCTGACGACCTGCAGAAGTTCAAGTACGTCATCAAGAACACCGCTGATGCTTGGGGCAAGTCCGTTACGTTCATGCCGAAGCCTGTCTTCGGCGACAACGGCTCGGGCATGCACTGCCACCAGTCGCTGTGGAGCAACGGCGATCCCCTGTTCTACGACGAGAAGGGCTACGCCGGGCTTTCCGACACCGCCCGCTGGTACATCGGCGGCCTGCTCAAGCACTCCTCGGCAGTTCTGGCGTTCACCAACCCGACCGTGAACTCCTACCGCCGCCTGGTCAAGGGCTTCGAGGCTCCCGTGAACATGGTTTACTCGCAGGGCAACCGCTCCGCCGGTATCCGTATTCCGATCACAGGCACCAACCCGAAGGCCAAGCGCATCGAGTTCCGCGCTCCGGACCCCTCGTCCAACCCGTACCTGGCCTTCGCTGCCCAGCTGATGGCCGGCATCGACGGTATCCGCAACCGCATCGAACCCCCGGCACCCATCGACAAGGACCTCTACGAGCTCCCGGCCGAGGAAGCCAAGGACATCCCCAAGGCTCCGGGCTCCCTGGAAGAAGCACTGGAGGCCCTGCGCGAGGACAACGAGTTCCTGCAGGCCGGCGGTGTCTTCACCCAGGACCTCATCGACACGTGGATTGACTACAAGTACGAGAACGAGATCCGCCCGCTGTCCCTGCGCCCGAACCCCTACGAGTTCGAGCTCTACTACGGCGTCTAGCTGGAACATGCGGCAGAAGTGGGCATAGTCCGCAGGCAGTTCGCAAGAATCTGAATCAAGAAAAAGCCGGCCCCCGGTTTCACCACTTTGGGGTCGGCTTTTTCCATGCCCAATTCCACGCTCGCTCAGGGCTCGTCGGGAACCTCAGACCAAAACCAAGAGTAATAATCCTCGGCCAGCCGCGAGTACTCGTCGACGAGTTCCCCAAGATCAACGACGCTGACGCTTTTCAGGTAACTCTTTGCTCCCGAACTCCCCAGAAGTACTGACCGATGCTGTCTACTCCGCATGGCTGCACTCCGAGAACCCGAAGAAAGCACTCAGCGGATCCGTATGGGCGGAACTGTTCCGTCTCGCCTACAACCCTGACCACGAATTCTTCGAAACTATGCCCTAGCAAGAGACGAGGTGGCCCCGGAATGAGCGCCGGGGCCACCTCACGAGGGGCACATAGAAAAATCCCAGCAAGCGCGTACAGGACCAGTCAATGCGTAACCCGCCAACCATGTTTCAGCTCCAATTCCTTGCCATGGACTTCTTGAACGAAGCACGCAAGGATCCCTCAACTCGACCGCACACCTATCGGCACCACATCAGAAACGCCTAGAAGCAGGGCCTCGACATACCGGCCATTGCAGCAGGGCTCGGACGCCCCACCAGCTTCGTAGAAGCGCTCCTTGAAGATGGAGGGCTGTAGTGCCGCGGGATCGCGCGAACATCAACACTGGAATCTGGACAGATACGGACTACCGAGGCCTGAGCCGTGATCAACAGTGGCTCTACGAGCTATTGCTCACCCATCCCGGACTGTCCTATGCCGGCGCGGCTGATTGGCGGCCAGGCCGGCATCTCACAGTTCGCGACCGGAACAACCAAGCAAGAGGTTGAGAGGATTGGCGCGGAGCTTCAGGCAAAGCGATTCATCATCATCGATGAGAACACCGAAGAAGTTCTACTCCGGTCCTTCACCCGCCATGACGGGCTTCTGAAGCAGCCCAAGCTCACTGTTTCCATGGTCAACGCTTATGGGGCAATCGCATCAAACAACATCCGCGAGGTCTTCATCTGGGAATTGCGAAGGCTGTCCAACGAGCTGCCAGACTTGAAAGCTTTCGAGAACAACAAGGTCATGGCCCTACTCAAACTTCCGGCGCGGCCCATCGAAGCTTTTACCCAAACAAGCGAGCAACCGAGTACCCGCCCGGTTACCCAAAGCTTTACACCTGATGTTACCCCTCTGTTTAGGGTAAACGCTGCCCAAGCCCAAGCCCTGCCTACATCTACAGCTACTACTACATCTACCTCACCTAGCGGTGAGCGGGTGCAGGGGGAACGTAAGAAGCCCGAGCGTCGAATCCCTACCAACTGGCAACCCAACGACGCGCACAAAAAATACGCAACTGAAAAAACGTGAACCTTGACCGCGAAACCGAGCGCTTCAAGCTACACGCACAGGCCAACGACAGGCGGCTACGAAACTGGGACGCCGGCTGCCGCATGTGGCTGAGCAAAGCGACTCCCGTGACCTCAACAGCATCTGCCTGGACGAAGGAATTTCACCAGTGAATGACATCCACGATAACGCTGCCGAACAGTCAGTGTTGGGGGCCATGCTGCTTTCCAGAGAAGCGATCCTCGATGTGGCCGAGCTTGTCAGCGGTGGAGACTTCTATCGTCCGGAACACGAAACGATCTTTCGGACGATCCTGGCCACGCACGCCGCTGGCAAACCTGTCGATCCTGTCACCGTTGGCGACGCGCTCACTACTTCCGGAGAGATTGCCCAGATCGGCGGGCAAGCCTACCTGCATACGATCACCCAAGCTGTCCCCACACCTGCGACCGCCACCTACTACGCAGATATCGTTGCAAGGTCCGCCACGCGGCGCCGACTTATTGCGGCGGGCAAACAAATCAGCACCATGGCCTCAGCAGGCGGAGATGAGGCTGAACTGGTCGAGATTGCCCGCCGAGCCATTGACCAGACCACAAAGGCGACAACCGGAACTGTTCAGTCCTTCGGGGAAACCATCGACCTCATGATTGATTCCCTGGATGAAGACATCAATCACCACCCGTCCCCTTGGGCAGCGCTGAATGACATCATCGGAGGTTTCCGGCCCCGGGGCGGTCTACGTGGTGGCTGCCCGCCCCTCTGTGGGAAAGTCGGTCGTGGCGCTGCAGATTGCAAAGGGGCTCACACGCTACGGCTCCGTAGCGTTCAACTCCTTGGAGATGTACAGGAACGACGTCCAGATTCGGGCGGTCGCCTCTGATCTGAACATTGACATGACCCACCTCATAGAGCGCAAGCTGAACACAACAGATTGGGCGAAGATCCGTGACAGGAGAGCCGCGTGGGACAACGTTCCCCTGTACATCGATGACCGGTCCAGCGTCACAATCACCGACATCAAACGCTTCGCGCGGTCAGTCAACCGGCGAAGACCGCTGGCAGGGATCGTCGTTGACTACCTCCAACTGATGGCCCAGCCTCAGGGTGATCGCCGTCCGCGACATGAATTCGTCGCTGACATGTCCCGCCAACTAAAGATCCTCGCCATGGACATGCAAGTACCCGTCATCGCACTATCCCAACTCAACCGCTCATCAGAACAACGACAAGACAAGCGCCCAGAACTATCAGACCTACGCGAATCCGGAGCCATCGAACAAGACGCCGACGTAGTGACCCTGCTTCACAGGGAAATCATGGGCGAAAACCGCGGCGACCTCGCCCTACTCGTGGCCAAGAACCGACACGGAGCCACGAACGTCGCAGAACTCACGTTCTGGGGCCACTACTCAAAAGCCCTCGACAAGGGCATCTCACCCCAAGCCGACATCCGAGCACACGCCAGCTAACACCAGGAGCCACGACCTATGTCGCACACCGACCTCCGTTCCACCGTCCACCGCCTCACCCGTGACCACAAGACCACCCACGTGGACTCGGAGACGGGCCACGTCACCTACCCGACCGAACTGGCGCTGTTCACTCAACTCAGGCAGGAACAAGCCTCAGGAAGCAGGGCCGCGACCGGCGCCAAGTCCTCGGGTCGCGCTCCCCCATCGCCCTCGGCGCAGTCACCCTCTGGTCCGAAATCCGCGAAACCCTCAATACCATGCACATCGCCCTAACCGGCAAAGACAACACCACGCTCACTCCGGAACAGAAGCTTCAGCACTGGGCGGAAGCAACCATGGCGACACCACCGGTCAGAGCACCGAGAAATGCCTGCGCTCCGCAATCAAATGGGCAACCGCCATCGAAACACTTCTCAACCCCGTCCCACGATTGGAAGTGAAAGGCGCCTGCCTCGCATGCGATGCCACCCACGCATGGACCTGGGTTGAGGATGAGTACGTTCGGAACACCGCAATCACCGCGACACGACACGAAGCCCGCTGCGGCTCATGCAAAACTACATGGCAAGGGCAGGAAATCAACGACCTCGCAACCACCCTCGGGAAGGCAGCATGAAAGACAAGAGCCAAGTCCTCGCCGGCCTCACCAACTACAGCAATAGTCGGGACCCCATCACACGGCTAATGGTCCCTGCCATTCCCAACGATCCCGGGATTATTCACGCGCTGCGGCCGACCGTTTCCCCCCGCCCAATCCTTGAACCTCACTTCATCGAACACACAGAGGACTACAGAGCCGCGATTTGCGGAGCCCAAATCAAGGTCGTTCTACCCTTGAGCTTCAAACCAGACGAGGACGGCGCTTGCCCCGAGTGCGCTGAAGAACTCAGACACAACGCCCCCATAGCCGCTACTGACCCAGGCGGCAGCATGCCAATCTTCGAGAAGCCAGGAGGCGATGACTGGTGGTCTCGGGGTGGGCTGAAGCACCCCGGATACGCACGGCGGCGGGAAGCGGAAAGAGCCCGACGTGATACAAGAAACCACACACCCCAGTAGCAAATCACCCCCACGTAATTACGTGCTTGTCATCCCGCCCACCACCTGTTAAACTGGGATCACAGACCACAGGTCTACCCGAAACCAAGTGAAGCCCCGTTCGAGCAACCAGCTCCGGGGCTTCACACGTTTGCCGCATCCAGTTGTTCTGATGCAGGCTATGGGAATGAGCCAACACCCTCGTCTCCGATACACGTCAGTTCTCCTCCGGGGCCAAGAGTCGTGACTGGGCCCCTGGCCCCCACGCTTGAGACTGGCGGATCACTCCTAGCATTGTGGGTTGGTTCATCATCTTGGGTTCACAGGCGCGTTGAATCCCTTCGGCTCGACGCAGAAGGGATTACCAGGTGCCATGTTTCTGTGGACCTCACCGTTCCCGATTCGCTACACCGAGTCAACAATCATCAGGTCGTTGTTCCGATAGCCCTGATGAGGAAAGGAACACTTCGCGGCTTTGACGTGGCCTACGAAGGCAAACCGGTTACCGTGCTGGAGAAGCCCACCAACTCGAACTACGCCCTAAAAATGCTGGTTGCCGCAGTTGGGACGCAGCAAGGCCTATCTCTGGAGCAACACGCATCCGCCGAGCACATCCTCAGCCAAGTGGTGAAATGCCATCCAGGTGATGAGGCTGGAGCCCTTAGAGACTTCAACGAGTGGTTGAACGGCGCTCCAGCCGACGAGGAATTTGTCTCGTTGGTACACGCCCTCGCCAGGAACTTTCTACTCATGATCGTTTTGGATGCAGATGTTCTGTCAAAACGAATAGTTGTGAAGTACTCGTGGGACGAAGAGCCTCCACCGTTGGAGGATAAGGGCAGAAAGCGCGTCTCGTTCTACCACGAGGTCGCAGACTTCGGTTTTCCAGCAAGTCAGCACGTTGAGGTGGAATTGCCCTTGGGCCTAAGAGTGCGCTCCCTCGAACTGGCCGAGTTGCTTACATCAGGGCAGACTTCAGTACCCAACCAAGACATCCCCCAGCACACCCGGAACGTCGCACACGCCGCCATATCCCCGACTAACCGTTTCGCGAGAGGCGGCTTCAAAATATGGGTTGAGCCAGCGCGCGCAGGCATCCTAAACTTCACGCGCGGAACGGTTGTCGCAGTTGTGTTGAGTGTAGTAGCTGCCCAAGTCCTGCGCATTTTTGACGGTTTTTTCCTGAAAAGCGGGGTTCAATGGATACCGTCGCCCTCAGCATCGATCATTCTTGTCGGCCCGGCTCTCCTCTTGTCATGGATGAGTAAGCAGACCGAGCATGCCCTTCTCGTGGCTCTGTTAGGACCCCTCCGTCATTGCCTACTGCTGTGCGCCGGCGCGCTGCTATTGATGGCCTGCTTGGCGGCTATCCCTTTCAGTCCCATTGCATGGTGGTTGCTGTGGTTCGCAGTCATGGCGCTCACTGGGCTTGCCGTGCGTAAGTACTGGCTGTTCATGAAGTCGCCGGATGATCAGCAGACACCTAGGGCCTGATGTAATTGTCAGAGACTCTAGATATAGTCGGTGGTATAGAGGAGGTTCGATATGGCCAAGTGGATAAAGCGTATGCTGGGTAGGGAATCAACGGGATTAGTCATCATCTCGCCTGCCAAGAGCGTGTCAGTCAGTGACTTCGTGAAGGCAGACTTCATTATTCCCTCCTCAGGAGGATCCACATCGGTTGCCTACACGGGCTCGAAGGAAGATGTGGACCGTTTCGTGGGGCGGGTCAAAAAAGCGAACCCTGTCGTTACCGCGTCTGCGCGATAACGCCAGAAAAGCAAACGAAAGGCTCCGAGAAATCGGGGCCTTTTTCATGCGCGCCGACAGGTGGTTGCCATGTGCCAGATAGTCGTAACCAACATGTTGGAAGGCCACTACTGCGACAAGTGCGGGGCCGGCGCTTACTACATGTCAGCGCTTCGAGCTGACGGAGAACTGTTCTGGTGCGCCCACCACTACAAGCAATACGCCGTTGCCCTTGAACCACTCACTGAGTATCTAGCTGATGAATCCCACCGCCTCTACGACGGCATCAACGAGGATGGCTGGGTAGAAGGCGCCGCAGCGAAAGCATGACGGCAGGTAGCACCGCATGGGTGGTTACCGCAGCAGCGGACTCGCCGCCACGTAGGTCATGTGAGTAGACCCCCGACGCCTCTGCCGGATATCGACTGCTTGCAGATCAAAGCACGATAAGCGCCGGGGCCAAACGTCCCGCCCAAATGCCAACCCCCTAAGACCTTGGCTCAAGCGCGGCAAATCACCGCAACTTACAAGCCCCAGTTCAGCGGAAGCACAAAGACCGGGCACCCTTTCAAGAACAGACGGAGGAACCACTATGGCCTGCAAATACGGCGCCATCGCATCCCCGTCCATAGACTCAATGTCCTCCCGCCAAGCATCACGCCACACAGGGATATCGAAGTCAGCCATCAACAACCATCGCGCGGGCACCTGCCCTTGCACCGCTGAGAAGACACAAACTGCGAGCGCATCCGGTGAGTCAGAAACGCACCGACCTGACGGTTCCGCAGACTACGTCCGGTTCAGTGAACGCCCCTGGGGGTACGAGGACTACCGCGAATTCATCCGCAGCGTGGGACAGGACCCCGACAAGGTGACCTTCACCTGGGGCTGGACAAGCAGCCCCAACGGTGGAGCGTGGAACAAGCTCAACAACGTCCGCCCTATCACCGACAGCCTGACAGCCGGCCCTGCTTGGCCTGCCATCCAGCGCGTCCAGCCGGTCAACGTCGTTGGCATGAACCGGCCCCTCAAACCCATCCGAGCTATGAAGCTTGCGCTCAAAGGTGCTGACACACAGATCGGATACCGGCAACTGTCAGACGGTTCGCTTGACCCGTTCCATGACGACGCAGCCATGGACTGCTTCATCCAAGCAGCTCTTGAACTACAGCCCGACAAGATCCAAATCCTTGGGGACTTCCTGGACCTCGCAAGTCAGGGCAGGTTCGCTCAAGAAGCGGCTTTTTCGAACACCACTCAAGCGGCGCTCAACACCGCTCACAAGTTCCTAGCCAAACTCCGCGAAGCCTGCCCGTCCGCTGAGATGATCATCATCGAAGGCAACCACGACAAGCGAATGCAAAACTTCATCGAAGCCAATGCACTCGCTGCGTTCGGATTGAAGCGTGCCGGCCTGCCCGAATCATGGCCCGTCATGTCCCTCCCCTACCTGCTTCGCCTGGATGAGCTGGACGTCCAGTACGTTGACGCTTACCCGGCAGCCACGGCCTGGGATAACGACACCACGCGGAACATCCATGGCACCAAAGCAAACGCTAAAGGTTCCACCACAGCCCAGTACGTTCATGAAGTGCCGCACCTCAACACATGGGCTGGGCACACTCACCGCACCGAGATCACCTATCACAGTGTGATCGGGCCCCGCGGTGAACGCATCGAATCGTACTCTGCTAACCCTGGCTGCCTCTGCCGTGTAGACGGCGCAGTGCCCAGCGTAAAGGGCGCCATAAGCGCAGACGGGACACCCGCCCGCATCCTAGAGAACTGGCACCAAGGGTTCGGCCTCGCCTACTACAACGACACCGAATCGTGGCCGTTCGTGTACCGCATCCGCAATGGAGTGGCACTCATCGGCGGCATGGAGTTGTCAGCAGCATAGGAGCGACCATGACAGGCGCTATGCGTATCTGCTCTGTGCGTGGGTGCCCCGAGATAACCACCGATGGCAAGTGCCTGAGGCATCGGCGAGAAGCCGACAAAGCAAGAGGCTCACGCGAACAACGCGGCTACGACCACGCACACCGAGCCTTCCGCAAAGCATTCATCCCCGAACACCAAGCCGGCACACTCATCTGCTGGCGCTGCCGTGACCTCATCCTGCCAACCGAACCATTCGACCTCGGCCACGACGACAACGACCGCAACCAATACCGAGGTGCCGAGCATCGACGCTGCAACCAAGCAACCAACGGGCGATAACCCCCACCCCCATGGACCAAAGCAGCCCCAGTATCCCCACCGCTTGTGAGCTCTGGCGCGGTGACCGGGAAGCTTAACTCCACAGGCGTCAAGTCAGTGACCATAGCAACAACGATTGTCGAGCCAGGCTCGATCTATGCGGTGATTGCTGCGAACAGCACAGCCACGCTACTGTTCGACACATTTATTGGGGCAGCCTTCGGCACTGCCATGCCGCAGGCTGAGGGACTGTCCAAGGTCACGAGCTACCCGCTGCCAGCAACACTCACGGCGATGGGCGTAGTGGACACTGTACCGACTATCTGGCTGCGTGAATCATGAGCATCAGGCGAAGCTCCCTGAGGCCTTACGTGGACCCCACCCTGCCGCTTCCATGGGCTCCGCCAACCCTGACCGCACCCCGCGTGGTGACCATCAGTGACGACCCCGCCACCCGGAACATCCAATTGGAACCAGGCCAAGACTGTTTCATTACGGCGCCTGAGCCTGTCCACTTTAACTCGTCCCAAGATAAGGCTGACGGGATCATCCAGATTTTTGGGGGCGGCGATGTGGTCTGGATTGGCGGGGAGATAGTCGGCGAAGGCGGGCCGATCACCGAAGTCACGGGGCGTGTCACAGCTACGGACACCTTTGTTCGTGTCAAAAGCACCGATGGTTTCCCCACGTCACGATACATTCGCGTAGACGGGGAAGGTACTGGGTACACAGGAAAGACGCCCACAGCTTTCCTCAACTGCGTACGAAATGAAATCTTTTACAACCCTAGTGTGGTTTCCAGCAGCACCACCCATGAAGTAGGGGCAACTGTATGGTTGGGCGAGTACTCGCGAACCGGTATCAGTCGAGTCGCGGGTACTGGCCATACTCACTTAGAGGGGATCCTGTTTAGTGGGTTCATCAATGACATCATGCGCGCGAACCGGAACAGCCCATCTTTGACTATTCAGAACTGCCGCGGAGGCCCCAATACTAACTGGGACCACGCCTACCAGCGAGATGGGCATCCTGACGGGTTGCAGCTTTGGCAGGGCGGTGTTCAGGAGTTACGCATCGCCCGAACTACCCTCATGGCAGGGCAGTCTGGGCGGGCCATACTGAACGCTGCGAAGAATACTGACTATCCTGCTGTGGGAAAAGTAGTCTTGCGGGACGTGGATATGGTTGCCGCATACCCAGACAGTAGGCCAATCGAGAACGCTGATGCGGAAACTGTTTGGGAGGTGTCCAACTCTTGGCTGAGGGCTTACCTTCCTAAGAGTTATGTATGCCAAGATGCTGGGCTGGCCGAGAAGCTCGGGTTCGCTGAAGTCATCAGTGACGTGCCAGATTTCTGCCCGGTCGGGGTGCCCGGAGTTGGCTATGTGTCTCCGGGGTACGTGTAGCAATAGAGCAGGCGGCTCCGATGATGAGCGGGAGAACGTGGGCGAACGGCGCCAAGCTGGGTGGCGCTATGCACTCACGCCTTCTACGAGCCCAAAGACCAGGTACCGATCGGACCCATACGCGTTTGCCAGCACGCTAACCATACTGTTAATAGCGGTTAGCACGTCGTCCGCAGTTTGCCCTACACCTAACGGGCCGGGCGCAGGGTCATAAGAGAAAACGTCGTCAGGCCAAGGGGCCAGGAAAAACTCCCTAAAGCTTGGAACGACAGCGTCTCGAACTGTTCGTAGCATGTAATCCAGCTGGTCAACAAGGTTGACAGTCCCGATGCCCGGGTAGTGATAGGCGCCTTCCAGGGCGATGATAGGACGCAAAGCGGACACCACTTCCACCTCCGCGGTCTCTGGGAAAGGGGCCGTGGGGTTTATCAGCCAGTCCCCATCGGAGAACGTTCTCAGTGTGGCTTGGATGATCCCTATGGGTAAGGGGTCAACTTTTGCAACGAGCATTGACACGGGCTCCACCGCGGCGATCAAAGGTAGGTGGAGTGAACGGTGCTTGTCGATGTTAGAGAATCGGTGAAGCATTGCGAGCGGGTGGCATTCGACTGCACCCTGCGCAGCTTTGTAGGGCTGGAAGGACTCGATCACCAGCCCGATGTCGGGGTCCACTGTCCCATTCACTCGAAGGTGCCCATGCTGTTTTGGCTGCTCGCGAATTGGGAAGGTTGTGCCTCCGGTGCCGTCGATGGGTCGATTCCCTGATGTCAGGACAAGAGCACGAGCCAAGTAGTCGAGGCTGGCTCGTAGGTTATGAAGGAAATCACCCACGAGGACGGATGCCTCATCAGGGGCGCCGTGCAAACATCTCAGTCGCGCTCCCCACCCTCCCTGGCCATCATCGAACTGTTCAAAGACCGACTCTGCCACCATCGAATTTGTGGCGGCGAATCGGGACAGGAGAGCGTCCAATTCCCTCAAATGTGATTCGGCTCGTCCGACTTTGAGTCGCACGTCGTTTGGCAAAGGTATGCGAGTCACCTGGTCATCACAGCCTCATTGTAGGGCCACTTAAGACCGGTTATGTGCCCCTCTGCTACCGAAGAAGGCCCTCACCTCATCGCGAGGTGAGAGCCTTTCCTGCGTTCAGGGGTAGGCGCGGACCAACCGAAGGTCGCTCGAAAAGCTGTCTTGGTTCTCGCATTTTCCGTTTCGTCAGGAATAGCGGATACTAAAGCGCGTGATCAACCAGACCAAGACAAGCCCGGACCTGCTGAACTCCGAGCAGCTTAAACTGATAGCTGACGCGCTAAGAACGAGCGGCGCAATGAGCCCATGCCACAGGTGCGGGTCGCAGGGGTGGAGCCTGGAAAATGGTCTTGTGGTACTGCGCCTTCACGCAGCCCAGTCGGAACTTAATCTGGGAGGTCCAGGTATCCCCACCGCGGTCGTGATATGCGTCCAATGCGGCGTCGTCAACCATCACGCGCTAGGCTCGCTGGGCCTGCTTCAACACCCAGCGTTTGGACTCTAGGCGTGAGTCCCGAATCAAGCAATAAAGCGATTTCTGTTCCGCCACGAACTGTTCCGGGGGACTTGAACCTGGTTCACCATATAGCCGAATCCGCCAATGTCGTGATGAACGTCCGCACAGACTACGTCGTGACAACTCGCGACAAGATTGAGATAGCTCTACGCCGGAAGCTCCCAGAGTTCCTTGGCCGTTCAGCGTGGGTTGCCCCTCTGACGCTCCTCATCGGCCTTATTGCGGCCATCATCACCTCAGATTTTCAAGATTTCATGGGCGTGGACGACGAGGTCTGGTCAACAGTCTTCGTTGTCGGTGCTGTACTAGCTGGGGTGTGGCTCATTAGGTCTTTCGTCCAATTTTTCAAGTCGGCGAAAATGGAGGACGTTCTCGATGCAATAGTGGCCACACATGACGTGAATGATCGTCAGCCCCTCCAAGGCGTGGCGTGGAGTGGCCCAGATGATCGGACCACATAGATCGAGTGCCACACCTACCTCTACGTGGGTCCCTTTCTCGTAGTGCAGGCTTTCCCTCGCCTGACAATCTCACCCTCCCAAGGACTGTTCGCAGCCCGCCTTGCAGAATGACGGCCCCACTGGATCCATTTCAGCAGATCCTCCGAGGCTTTGCTCTCCCCCACGGACATACCTCTGGAACGAGGGTTGCCCGCATTCCGGGCATTTCCTGTCCAAGCATTTGATCATCACCCGGCGCCTCCCGTTCCGTCTCCAACTTCGTCCGCTGGGGCGACTCCCCATTCGATGGCGTCGTGCACCTGGGTTTGGAGGCGGGCTTCGTGGTGTTCATCGGTAGTCTCGATGATTTCGGAGTCGGTAGGCTCCACGGGTACAGAATCCACGGATGGATCTATCCCCAGCATTTCCCCCTTCTCCTTCAAAAGAGAATCGAGATGATCCTTCGAGTCCCTCTCAGCAGCAAACAAGCGATCATGCACGGGGTCACTAGTCATGCCACGATGCTAACCGAAGAACCACGCATTGCAGGGTAGTTTTCTTGTCATGGATGAATTGCTCCGACAAGGTCAATGGTGGTGGCTTCTCGTACCAGTTGCCGCAGCTTTGGCTCGCTCGTTTTAGGCCGCTTGTCGCAGCTTTTCCAACCGATAAGCAAGATCCCCTGGAAGCGCGGGCGTGATGCTCGAAGCTACTCCTTCTTCGGACAATGGAAACGGCAACACTATGGTGAAACGACTTTGGAGGCCGAGTTTGGCTACCTTGTAAGACTGGTAGGTCGACAGCGCTTCTGACAAGGCCGGAGTTAGACCGTCCGAAAATTTGCTCCCGACGACGACCGTCGTAAGCGCCCGCCTGATGTCGATATGGGCCGGCAGGGCTGACCCGTTCATGATCGCAAATCGATACTCATATTCGGGCGCCCAGTCGGAGTGCTTAGTTAGAAATACGGTCTTGTGATGTTTTTCGGCATAGTGCCGGGCGACCGCATCAGTTCCATACAGCTTCAGTTGCTCACTGCTGATTGATTCCAGATACGGCGGCTGATCCTGGTTCCAATACTGCACAGGGCCATGGAAGCGAAGGGCATCCGGGCCACCTATCTTGTTAAATTCTTCCACGAGGATGGTTCGGTCGAAGCCGAGGCAAATGCCCGTCTGGCGCGCCCCATAGTGAGCCCACGACGATAGATGGCTCCAACCGCTGTTTTGCTTGGCAAATGCGTCTCTTGGAGTCCAGTCCTGGGTGAGACTGACTATCTTTGAATGAAGCCGGATGTCTCGGTCGATGTCGCCCCAAGCACCATATGCGAATTCGGATCCGAACGCCTCATCATCTGGCGGAACGGAGAAACTTGGCCTAAACGGTTCAGTCTCCCACGGGTCATTTGTTGCATGCATCGGAGAGAGCCGGAGTGTTCCGCTCGTCAAGATGTTGAAAATAGCCACTTCCGCTGATGTGTAGTGGTACAGGATGTTACTCGGCTCGTCTCCGACACTGGGGGTAGCTGGCGTGTTCCAGTCGACATTCGTTTCGGTCATTCGCCAAATCTACCGGCCCGAACCGGTCCCTCTACTCCCTGGCTTCCCCCGAAACATGGAACGCTTCCATTCGGTGCGCCTTTCTGGTTCACGGTAAGTTCGGATCAGACAACGACCATGGGGGAAATTCATGTCATCCGAGATCGCGTGGCTGGTCCTGATCGCTTCGGTTGTAACTTACATACGGTGCTTGCTCGATGCCTTCGCCAAGTCCGCCGAGTCACTGAGGGCGCACAAGGAGGACCAAGACTCGGAGGCCGCTGCTGCGGCCGCGGCACCGCCGACGGCTACAACGAGTACTATCACTGTCCTGCCGGCGAGCAAGTCAGCGAGCAAGTCCGATGGGTCGGCCAAACACACACGCAAGGACCTTCTTGAGTTCATGAGTGCAATGCTCGGGATCTCGGTGGCGCTTTTTGGGTGCATGGTCGCTGCGTATAACCTCGACGGAATCGCCTACGCCGTGCCCGTGGCATGGGGTGGCACCATACTGCTTGGGTTGGGGCTTGCGGTGTGGGCGAGTTTGCTTTTTGCTAAGTACCCTGAGGCTGCCCATGCTAGGCAGATCCCCCATCGTCAGGGGCCAAACCATGGGTAATTCAAGAAGCGTTCTGCTGGGGATACCTGGTGTTGAGCCAACCACCCGCGCCGAGCTAACGAGGCTGACGGACGGCTTCGAGCTTCGACCAGAACGTTGGGTCGAAGAACCTCAGCAGGTGAAACACCGCGTGGTTGACGGCAACGCCATCTTTGATCTATTCGAGCGCCGCGGCGTTGTTGCCGATTTTCAACCGCGCCCTCTGTGGGGCCTTGAGGGCGATCGTCCTTTCACGGTTATTGATGCCAAGATGTCGATGGTGTCCAACTTCCTGAGTCTGCCCGCACAGGTCTACAAGGCCAGCCAAGTTCTCTGGGATGTTCACATCGACGGGCCCGATAGCTTCGCCAAAGCAATCCGACTCACTTTCTCCTTACCCCGATCAGGATGGGCGAACGATGAAACGATTGAGTTGCCTGAAGGGCGACTCACTGCTTGGGCCACTGACAACAGACCAGGACTCATCTATGAGCCCTCGACCAGTCACACGGTGCACGATCTCGCTCAGCGATTCCCTACGATTCTGACTGCACTATTCAACCTCTGGACAGGATCTCAAACTAGTATCACCGCAATTCAAGTACGTATCCCGGGTAAGGGGTGGTGCCCTCTTGAAGTGCTTAATGTGGTGCCCTCACTTGACTCACATTCATTTCTGCCCCTCAATACGCTGGACCTGACTGTCGTAGGAGCTTGGTTATCAAAGTCTAAGAAACTCGGCCCAATCCCCTTCGTAGCCAACGAAGACAGAGGCGTGCTGCAGGTGGATGCGCAAATGCCCGCGACAGCGCTCGAAGGTTTACATCGACGGCTTGAGCCTGCCGCCAACCGATTTGACCCCAAGCTGTCGAACTCGAAACTTGAAAAGGCAAGGAAGCAGGCGCGTGCTGCGGCGATGCTGGCCTTGGAGGGTGCCGCAGATGCGGTAATCACCAAGACGGCCTTCAACGAAGCTTTGCTCCACGTTGATGAGCCGTCATACTCGCTTCGGCTGACGAGCCTGCTGGCTCGCGTGGAACGTGTAGCGCCTGGGCTATTAGGGCCGTCTTTCGAATCTTGGATTAATGACGCAAAGAATTTGCGAAACGTCCAAAGCCATGGACTCACGAGAGATGATGACTTCGGGGAGCACGAGATCTCCTTGTACTACGTCTTATCCGTGTCCAGTCGATGGGCGCTGAGAATACTTCTGCTCCTTCATCTTACGGACGACGAAGCCTTGATACGTTCAGCCCTTGAGGACTCGGACAAGTTCATGTTCGCCCTCGCAAATATGGACCGTGAAAGCTACTGGGAGGACTTCTCCGCATACGAGACCTTTCTCAACGCGGCATCTGTCGACTAGGCCCCGCCTTCGTCCAAGTTCCCGTCAGCGATTCGTTCGCTGACTTGTCGGTAGGCATCCTGGATGAAGACTTCGAGGTCCTGCCGCCCGATCCGCCAGACGTTACGACCCCCGATTTGGATGCCTTTGAGCTGCCCCGACTTGAGCATGGCGCGTATCTGAATCTCAGTGGTGGCCAACTCTTCCGCGACCTGCTCAATCGTCAAGAAGCGAGGGCTCGGCTTATCTTGGTCAGAAATGCCGACAACGCTACCAATTTAAGTACTGGAGAGCAGACCCCTCATCGGCGGAGTTCCCCGATGTTTTCGGCAATGGCCGCAAGCATTTTATGAAGATCCTGTTGCGCAGCCTCCAGCCCGCTCGAAACATCAATCCCTCGGTACGGGGCAGGTGGTTGGCCCATGCCTTCCGGGTCAATAGCGTATGAGTCGTGGTACTGGGGACTCGTAGGGTCGTCGCTGGTGTAGCTCAACGTCACCATGGCAGCGCCTGTCATGCCCTTCGCGTCACGCGTTCCATCTCCGAACCTCGCCTCCGGGCTGCGCAAACCCACTCTCCAGAACACTCGAAGCCTCGCCCCCGGAGGAAGCGACCGGGCCGTTGAAAACAGAGTCTTGAGACCCTTAGTTACAACGTCGTCCTTTTCAGGCCAACGGTCACTGACCATTGTGAGATTTCGAGCTGATGACCTTCCAGTATTGGTCACTAAAAGGTCCCATGTACCAATGCCTGCCAAGCCAGGGACTACCTGGGCGTAAACATACGGACGTGTCTGTTCGATGCTGTCTTGTTGCACTTGCTTGTGGGCCGCACGTGCTTGCTTAAGCGTCTCCCTGGCGACATTCCAAGCGAGGAACGCGCCGACCAAAAGACCTAATGACAAGAGTGCAGTCAAGGCCGCTGCATACGCGGCAAGCCACGCAGCATCCGCAGCAGACTGTGCAATTTCGGCCGACCTTCGGGCAAGTTCCTCTTGGTTCATATCTAATATCTTGCCTGAATAGAGGGACCCTTGAGAGCCGATCCGCTTTACTCCCTGCAGGGTTAGCGCGTGTAGGGCTTCCAGCCGTCAAGGACGGTGATGAGCGGCCTTATCTCCCCGTTCGCCTGAGTTATTGCGGCGTCGCATGCTTCGCTCTGTTTGTCCTCGCATGCGGTCGGCGCTGGGTTCTTTGCCAGAACGTCCAGGTTCGTGAGTGTCCGCGCTACAAGACTCTGCACTTCCGCCGGCGGAGTGGGAAGCTTCCGGATCTGCGCGGCAGCTTGTTTCGCCGTCAAGACCACGACGCTCACCGAGTATCCACAGGTGGTGCGCTTGACCGAATCGATGGCTGTCTTACCGATGGATGCCAAGGCGCAATCGACAATGTTGTCTTCGTAGTCGCGCCAGTCTGCCTCCCGCTCGGTGATAATGCTCGCGAACTGAGCGACAGTGGCGGTCGGGGTTGGCGATGGTGTGGGTGTAACCGTCGCAGTGGTAGATGTGACCGGCGCGGGTTCACTGCCGGTGGACGAGCATCCCGTCAGACCGAGAGACACAAGTAGGATAAGCCCCCAAATTTTCCTCATGCAGCGAATATTAACCGGAGCAGCCACCAATTAAAAGAGAGGCAAACCAACTTCACGGCAGACTGTCGGTGCCAGCGTGTACGTTTCGGGGCATGGCGAAGTTTGACCCTGAGGGTTTCGACAAGATGATGGCAGAGCTGAACACGGAAGACAGGGACAGTGTAATAGTCCGGTCAGCTCTGGAAGATTTTGAGCCCGATTTTGATTACATCCCTACAACCGGTGGGGTAATCCGTGGCACTGCTCCGAAGTAGTCTTTGGTGCTTCTTGGTAGTTGATCCCTAGTTCGAATAGTCAAGTCGATTCTGCGGTTGTCATTGGAGGCCAGGCAGCGCCTACTGTCTCCACCATGATAATGATGACGAACGAAAACAAACCGCCACTGCCGCCGATGTACACGCTTATGGAGGTGGCTGACATGTTCAAGATCAGCCGCTCTACGGTGTTCCGGCTTAAGAAGTCCCAGGACTGGCCTCACCATCAGTTCGGCTCGGAGATCCGATTCTCCCAGGAGGATGTCGAGGCAATCCGAGCCAAGAATCAAAAACCTCAGCCGCGTGCACCCCGTCAACGCGCTCCCAGGATTCCCAAGCGGGGCGAGGCCCCGCGCATCCCCAAGAGGACCTGAACACACCAGGCCCTCAGTCCGCAGAAAGTCCGCAAGAAGTCCGAAAGGTTCCTAAATCAGCCAATCACAGACAACGGAAGATCCGCGGAAACTAGCGGATAAATGGGCCTCACTGAGTTGGCCAACCACCATTGTTTAGTTCGAGCTCTACTACGGCGTATAAGCCCTGGGTACAGACAAAAAAGGCCAGCCCCAATCCGCAAGGATCGGGGCTGGCCTTTTGTTATGCGCAGGTATTACTCGGACTTTCCCTGCTCGCGATCCCTGATGTTCCTGGTGATCTCGTCCAGCTTGTCTTTGACGAAGCTTGCCGCCTCGGAGAGGCCCTTTTCGGCACTGCCAAGGGGATCCAGCTGCAGGTACACCTTGTGGTCGACCGTCAGGTCGTATTCATCCTTGAGATGGGTCCCACCGCCAACGCCGTCAAGGGACAGGTAGACAAGGGCCTCAGTCCGGGCAATGCCGGCAATGGTGCCGAAGACAACCGTGAAGTCATTGGGCTGAAAGCTTACAGATTGACCCACGTGGCGCCGATCGAGTTCTCCGGCAGGAATGGCCCTTTCAGTCGGGCTTCCGTTGTATTCCATGGACTTTCCCTCCGATTCGAGATCAGTGACAGCTAAAGTCTATAAGGATACTTAGTGTTGCGTGCAACGCGTGACACTAACCCGGCGGTACATCAGGCGCTTTGCCTCAGGAAAAGGACTTGAACATTGTCCTCTGAGGCCCGGACCTCCCACCCAGGTACCGTCCCGAATCTACGAAGCCGGCCTTCGCGTAGGCGCCCAGCCCTGCCGGATTGCGCTCATTGACAGAAAGCACGACGCCGGACTGGTCACCTTCGTACCTGACAGTCAGTTTTCGTGCCTCTTCCACCGCGGAGGCAGCGGCCAAACTTCCGAGTCCCCGCCCCTGGTTCCGCGCGTCGATGAGGAAGCCGCGAAGAAGCCATACCGAATCGTCATCCGGCCAGCCAGCCAGGGTGGCCGCACCGGCCTGCAGGGTCAGGACGCCCACAGCGACTCCCCCGGACTCGATCACGTACGGCAGGCGCGATTCCTCTTCCAGCGCTATCAGCATCATCCGCAAGGGATCCCCGACGAACGAGCGCTGGTTCTCCTCCACAGCCAGCTCCGCCACCGCCCCCAACTGGATGGCCCGAGCGTCGTCGTCGAGCATTTTGAGGGAAATCAGCCAGACATCGCGCTCAAGCACTTCCGCCTCCTCCGCTGGGCCTAGTTGGCGTAGAACATCTTCTCGAACACGGCCCTCGCCCTGCGGCTCAGCCGGAGGTAGTCCTCCTCGAAGTGGCCCGCGTTCCCGGGCGGATAGCCACACCACCGCGCCACAGCTTCGAGGTCCTTGCGGGACGAAGGCAGGACATCGGAGGCCCGCCCGGTCACGATCACGTTGGCAGAGCGGATACGGCTGGCCAGTCGCCACGCCTCACGCAGCAGCGCGGCGTCCTCTTGGGCAATGAAACCGAGCTCCTCCGCCGAAGCAAGAGCCTCCAAAGTGGAGCTTGTCCGCAGCCCAGGATGCTTCCCCGCATGCTGCAGCTGGATCAGCTGCACCAGCCATTCGACGTCGCTGAGACCGCCACGGCCAAGCTTGACGTGCCTGGCAGGATCCGCGCCCCGGGGCAGTCGCTCCGACTCAACCCGGGCCTTGATCCGCCTGATTTCCCGGACATCCTGCTCCTTGAGCTCGTCGGGGTAACGGATGGGATCGATCAGCTCGACGAAATCTGCGGCCAACTCATCCGATCCGGCCATCGGGCGTGCGCGCAGCAGCGCCTGCGCCTCCCAAATCAAGGACCATCGGCGATAGTACTCCGCATACGAGTCCAAAGACCGGACCATGGCACCGTTCTTGCCCTCCGGCCGGAGGTCGGCATCGACCATGAGTACCCGCTCGGCCATGATCGCCGGCTTGAGCGGCTGGGTGAGGAAGCTGGAGATCTTGGCGACGATCGCCGTCGCCTGTTCCTGCGCCTCGGCGTCACTGAAGCCTGGGCGGGCACGGTGAACGTACATGACATCGGCGTCAGAGCCGTAGCCGATCTCGCGGCCGCCCTGCCTCCCCATGGCCACCACCAGGACGTCGGTTTTCAGCGGTCCTGAGTCAGCGACCACCCCCTCAGCCACATGCAACGCGCCCAGCACAGCGGCCCGGTCAGTCTCAGCCAACGCCAAGCCGACCGCGTCCTGGTCCAGGAGCCCGGCGCTGTCGGCAATGGCGGTCCTCAGGATCTCCCGCCGCCTGATCAAGCGGATGAGCCTCATGGCATTCTCCGGGTCAGGGTGCCGGGAAAGCTTGGACTGGATCTCCTGCCACTGTGCCTCGAAACGTACCGGTGCCAGCTCCTTGTCACTGCCCAGCCACGCCACGGACTCCGGGGACACTTCCAACAGGTCCGAGATCAAGCGGGAGTTGGCCAGGACCTGGCACAGGCGTTCAGCCGCAGCCTGGGAATCACGGAGCAGGCCCAAATACCAATGCGTCGTGCCAAGGGCTTCGCTGACCCGCCGGAATGCAAGCAGGCCGGCATCCGGGTCCACGCCCTCGGCAAGCCAACCCAAAAGGATAGGCAGCAGCTGCCGTTGCAGTGCCGCACGGCGACTGACGCCGGCAGTCAGGGCCTCAATATGCCGCAAGGCGCCTTGGGGATCGAGGTAGCCGAGGGCCGCAAGGCGCCCCTGGGCCGCCTCGGGACTGAGCTTTGCCTCTTCGCTGCTCAGTTTGGCAGCAGTATTGAGCAGCGGACGGTAGAAGATCCGCTCATGGAGTTCGCGCACGGATTTCTTGGTCTTTTGCCATGCAGCCATCAGTTGGTCCGGATGGGGGCGTTCCAGGGCAAAGGGACCAAGGACCGCTTTCGCCAGGAACCGCTGGGCATCCTCAGCCACGGGCATGAGGTGGGTGCGTCGAAGCTGGAACAGCTGGATCCGGTGTTCCAGCAGGCGGAGGTAGCGGTAGGCATTGTCGAAGGCGGCAGCGTCGGAGCGCCCAATGTAGCCGCCGGCCGACAACGCAGCGATCGCCGACGTCGTGTCCTTGCACCGAAGGGATTCATCGGACTTTCCATGAACCAACTGCAGCAATTGGACGGTGAACTCGACGTCCCGGAGCCCACCACGTCCCAGTTTGATCTGGCGCTGTTCCTCGGACGCAGGAATGTGGTCCGTCACCCGACGGCGCATTGCCTGGACGGACTCCACAAAGCCTTCACGGCCTGCCGAAGACCAAACCAGCGGCTCCACCGCCTTTTCATAACGCTGACCAAGTTCGCGGTCCCCGGCGATGGTCCTCGCCTTCAGCAGCGCCTGGAATTCCCAGCTTTCGGCCCACCGCGCGTAGTAGCTCAGGTGCGAAGGCAGCGTGCGGACAAGCGGCCCTGATTTTCCTTCCGGGCGGAGATTGGCATCCACCTCCCACAGCCCCGGTTCCGGGGCAGAGGAGGAAATCGCCCGGGAAATACCCGACGCGAGGGCCGTGCCGATGGTGGAGGCCCGCGCATCCTCCAGCTCTTCGGACTCGATGACGTAGATGACATCGACGTCGGAAATGTAATTCAGTTCGCGGGCACCGCATTTGCCCATGCCGATGACGGCCAGACCGACGTCGGCAATCTCGTCCGCGCCATAGTGGCCTGCAGCTTCGGCACGGGACACAGCCAAGGCAGCCTCGATGGCAGCCCCGGCAAGGTCGGCCAGCTCAGCACCGGCCGCAGGCATGAAGTCCTGGGGCGATGCCGCGCAAAGGTCCTTGATGGCCAGCTCGGTGAGTCCCCGGCGGTAGGCCGTCCGCAAGGCAGCGTACGCGGGCTGCCCGGTGATGCCTGCCACCGGCCGGTGGGCTCCGGGCTCTGCTTGCACGGAGCGAAGCAGCATGGCGCGAAGCTCGTCGCTGGAGGCCTGCATCGGCTCAGGACTGACACGGGTGTCAAAGACATCAAGGTGCTCGGGCCGGCGCATCAGGAACTCCCCCAGCGCTTCGGACGCTCCCAGCAACCGGTAAAGGGGCTCGCAGGTATCCGGATCCGCAGCGGCCAGCTTCTTCAGGCCGGGGTTCTTCTCAATGAGCCGGACCAATGACTGCAGGGCAGTATCGGGGCTGGCCGCCATGGAGAGCCCGGCAAACAACGCGTCTTCGTCGATGCCCTCAAGTTCGGGGGCAGCGAGGAAGCGCTCCCCTTTCCCGAGGTCACTGAAGCCGGCTGAGATGAGCCGTCGTGCAAGGCTCACTGTCCCTGCCTAGAGGATGCCGAGATTGCGCTGCAACTCATACGGCGTGACCTGGAGCCTGTAGTCCTGCCACTCGGCGCGCTTGTTGCGGAGGAAGTGCTCGAAGACCTGCTCGCCGAGGATCTCCGCCACCAGTTCGGATTCCTCCATGGCTCGGATGGCGTCGTGAAGGCTGGCCGGCAAGGGCGCGTGCCCCATTGCCTTGCGCTCCGCGGTGGTCAGCGACCATACGTCGTCCTCTGCGGCGGCGGGAAGTTCATAGCCTTCCTCGATGCCCTTCAAACCGGCCCCGAGCAACACGGCGTAGGCCAGATACGGGTTGGTGGCCGAGTCGATGCCCCTGTACTCGATGCGCGCCGATTGGCCCTTGCCGGGCTTGTACAGCGGAACGCGTACCAGTGCAGAGCGGTTGTTGTGGCCCCAGCTCAGGTAGCTCGGCGCTTCGCCGCCGCCCCAGAGCCGCTTGTAGGAATTCACGAACTGGTTGGTGACAGCGGTGAACTCCGGAGCGTGCTTGAGGATGCCGGCAATGAACTGGCGCGCCGTCTTGGACAGCTGGAACTCGGCGCCCGCTTCGAAGAATGCGTTGGTGTCGCCTTCGAACAGCGAAAAGTGGGTGTGCATGCCGGAACCGGGGTGGTCGGTGAACGGTTTGGGCATGAACGTTGCGTACGTTCCCTGCTGGAGGGCAACTTCCTTGATGACGGTACGGAAGGTCATGATGTTGTCCGCCGTCTGAAGCGCGTCCGCATACCGGAGGTCGATTTCGTTCTGGCCAGGGCCGCCTTCGTGGTGGCTGAACTCCACGGAGATACCCACGGATTCGAGCATGGTGACTGCCGTGCGGCGGAAGTCCTGTGCAACTCCACCGGGGACGTGGTCGAAATAGCCGCCCTCGTCCACGGGTACCGGCGAGCCGTCCGGGCCGAGGTCCTTGGACTTCAGCAGGTAGAACTCGATCTCCGGGTGGGTGTAGCAGGTGAACCCCATGTCCGCGGCCTTGGCCAGGGTCCTCTTGAGGACGTTGCGGGGATCGGCGGCTGACGGTTCGCCATCCGGCGTCAGGATGTCACAGAACATCCTTGAGGTTTGTTCGGTATCCCCGCGCCAAGGCAGGATCTGGAACGTGGAGGGATCCGGCTGCGCCAGCATGTCGGATTCGAACACGCGTGCCAGGCCTTCAATCGCGGAACCATCAAAGCCAAGGCCCTCTTCAAAGGCGCCTTCGACTTCGGCAGGCGCAAGCGCCACCGATTTAAGTGAACCCACGACGTCGGTGAACCACAAGCGTACGAAGCGCACGTCACGCTCTTCGATTGTCCGCAGAACGAACTCTTGCTGGCGGTCCATAGGGCCTCTTTTCCGATTCGGTGTCCATGCCGCTGGTTTCAAGGATCAGAAGCCACGGCAGCTCAGCCTTCACTCTACTAAGAGTTCCCTGCTAATGCCGCAGCAGTAGCTGCGCGTAACACACCGTTTACATAAGGTGACGCTGGGCACACTGGTGGCAGCCGCCGTCGGCACCGCTTAGGCTCTATCCATGGCCCCGAGCAACCTCCCTGAGTCCACCACGCCCGCCGAAGTTCCCGCCCCCTACGGCAGCGGTCCAGGAACGGGCGCACCGACGCCACCAGCGGCGGGCAGGAAGCCGGTCAGCCGTATACGGATCCACCACCTCCAGCAGGCCAAGGACAACGGCGAACGCTTCGCCATGCTGACCGCCTATGAGCAGTACACCGCAGAGATTTTCGACCAGGCCGGAATCGAAGTCCTGCTGGTTGGGGATTCCGCTTCCAACAATGTTTTCGGCAATGAAACCAGTCTTCCCGTCACTGTGGATGAGCTTCTTCCCCTGACACGGGCAGTGAGCCGCGCAGCCAAGAGGGCATTGGTCGTCGCGGACCTGCCCTTCGGCAGCTACGAAGTCTCCCCCGGCCAGGCAGTGGCCACGGGAGTGCGCTTCCTGAAGGAAGGCTTGGCACACGCAGTCAAAATCGAGGGCACCGCGTACTACGCGGACACAGTCAAAGCCATGGTGCAGGCGGGCATCCCCGTCATGGCACACATCGGCTTCACTCCCCAAAGCGAGCACTCGCTGGGCGGCTACCGCGTACAGGGCCGAGGGGATGACGCACAGCGGCTTGTGGACGACGCCCTGGCACTGCAGGATGCAGGAGCCTTCAGCGTCCTGATGGAAATGGTCCCTGCGGAAACGGCCGCAACGGTGGACGCCGCGTTGCGGGTTCCAACGGTGGGTATCGGCGCAGGCGCCCGCACCACCGGCCAGGTCCTCGTATGGCAGGACATGGCCGGACTCCGGGGCGGCAAGATGGCCAAGTTCGTCAAGCAGTACGCAGATCTGCGTACTACCTTGACCGACGCTGCTGCAGCCTTTGGCGAGGACGTCCGGTCCGGACAGTTCCCCGGACCGGAACACTCCTTCTAGGCGGGCCTTGGCTAATCGTCGTCCTGGGCATCCCAGGCGTCGTTGCGGGCTTTGACCTTTTCCAAAGCGTGTTCGGCTTCCTGCCGGGTCTTATAGGGGCCAATCAGCTGGGTCCAATCGGACATGGCGTCCTCTTCGATCTCATGCGTCTTGACGTTGTACCAGTACTCCGTCACGTCTCCTCCTCCTGGCTCGGGCCGTCTAGCGCGTAACGTTGGCGCAGCCACGGGGACCTCGCCGCACATTGTTACTTACGTCTCTTGCGTGCCTTATATGATCAATCTATGCCTTCTCTTGCTTCGACTGCACCCATTGGCGCCCTCACCCCGGGAACCATCAGCCCTGAACGCCCAGTGCCCGCCTCGATTCCCCGGCCGGAGTACGTCGGCAAGAAGGCGCCGGCGAAGTTCACGGGTTCCGAAGTAAAGTCGCCGGAGACGGTCGAGAAGATCCGGGTGGCAAGCAAGATTGCCGCCCAAGCGATCGTTGAAGTAGGCAAGCACATCCAACCGGGCGTAACCACCGATCAACTGGACAAGGTCGGCCACGAATTCCTTCTGGATCACCATGCCTACCCCTCCACTCTGGGGTACCGGGGCTTTCCAAAATCCCTCTGTTCCTCCCTCAACGAGGTAATTTGCCACGGCATCCCGGATTCCACTGTGGTCCAGGACGGCGACATCTTGAACATCGACATCACCGCCTTTATTGGCGGTGTTCATGGGGATACCAACTACACTTTCCTGGTTGGCGACGTGGACGAGGAGTCCCGTCTGCTGGTTGAGCGTACGCAGGAGTCGCTCAACCGGGCCATCAAGGCCGTGGCCCCGGGCCGCGAAATCAACGTAATCGGCCGTGCGATCCAGTCCTACGCCAAGCGCTTCGGCTACGGCGTGGTGCGGGACTTCACCGGCCACGGCGTGGGCGAGGCCTTCCATACGGGCCTCATCATTCCGCATTACGACGCAGCCCCGGCGTACAACACCGTGATCGAGACGGGCATGGTGTTCACCATCGAACCCATGCTGACGCTCGGCACCATCGAATGGGACATGTGGGCCGATGACTGGACCGTCGTCACCCGGGACCACAAACGAACAGCCCAATTCGAGCACACGCTGCTGGTCACCGAGACCGGCGCGGAAGTCCTGACCCTTCCCTGAGCTCTTCGGAAGGTCCACGCAGCCCGGCCGGCTGTGCCTTGCCCATCCCCTCCTGCCATGATCGGAATTGCATTGTCCAAAAAGGATGAGAAAACCCACAAGAACGCACCGCTGATCGGTATCGACATCGGCGGTACCGGCATCAAAGGCGGCATCGTCGACCTCAAGAAGGGCAAACTGATCGGTGACCGCTTCCGCGTTCCCACACCGCAACCGGCTACGCCTGAAGCCGTGGCCGACGTCGTCGCCGAGATCGTCGAGGAACTGTCCAAGCGACCCGACGCCCCGGCAGCGGATTCCCCGGTAGGCGTGACTTTTCCCGGCATCATCCAGCACGGCGTGGTCCACTCCGCAGCCAATGTGGACAAGTCCTGGCTCGAGACCGACATCGACAAGAAGTTCACCCACCGCCTGGGCCGCCCGGTTGAGGTCATCAACGACGCCGACGCGGCAGGCCTCGCGGAAGCACGCTATGGCGCTGGCGAAGGTGTTGACGGGACCGTCCTGGTGATCACCCTGGGCACCGGCATCGGCTCAGCATTCATCTTCAACGGCCAGTTGGTTCCCAATGCCGAACTTGGCCACCTTGAAGTGGACGGACACGACGCCGAGACCAAGGCTTCGGCAGTGGCCCGCGAACGCGATGGCCTCAGCTGGGACGAATACGGCGTCCTGCTCAACCGCTACCTCCAGCACGTGGAATTCCTGTTCTCCCCTGAGCTTTTCATCGTGGGCGGCGGCATCTCCAAGCGCTCAGACGAGTACTTCCCCCACCTCGAGCTCCGCACCAAGATCGTGACCGCAAAATTGAAGAACGACGCCGGCATCGTTGGAGCGGCCCTCGAAGTAGCGCTGCACCACAAGCTCGCCAAGTAAACCCCGCATGGCCGAAGACATGGGCAAAAGCGGCAAAGTCGCCATCATCACCGGGGCAAGCCGCGGGATCGGTGCCGCCGTTGCCCAGGCGGCGGCGTTGGCGGGCTACGTGGTCGTCGTCAATTACTCTTCGGACGCCAAGGGCGCTGATTCCGTCGTCAAGGGCATCCGTGCCCGCGGCGGGAGCGCCTATCAGGTACAGGCGGACGTCAGCCAGCCCGCCGACGTCGAGCGCTTGTTCAAGGAAGCGGCACGCTGGGGTACGGTGACCGCCGTCATCAACAACGCGGCCATTACGGGCGACCTCATTGGTCCCCTGGTGGACGTACCCGCAATGACAGTTCAGCGGGTATGCGACGTCAACGTGGCAGGCATGATCTACATGTGCCAGGAAGCCGTGCGGCAGCTTTCGGTGGATTCCGGTGGTCCAGGTGGTTCCATCGTCAACGTCTCCTCCACGGCCACCAAAGCCGGCTCCCCCGGCACCTGGGTGCACTATGCCGCGACCAAGGGTGCTGTGGACGTACTGACGGTGGGCCTCGCCGCCGAAGTCGCCAAGCAAGGCATCCGGGTCAACGCAGTGGCCCCGGGAAGCACCAATACCGGATTGCACGCGGCAGCCGGCATGCCGGACAGGGTGGAACGGCTCAACCCTACGATTCCCATGGGCCGTGCGGCCGAACCGGAAGAAGTAGCGGCAGCGGTGATGTGGCTGATGTCCAGCGAGGCGGCCTACATCACCGGCGCGGTGCTCCCGGTCTCCGGCGGCCGCTGATCAAGCCATGCTGTGGTGCCGGTGGCGGCTGCGGCTTCCCCTCCGCGGCCGCCACCGGAGCTATAGTTGGCTCGCCTCGGAGCCTTTGGGTTGCTTGCTGCCGGCTTTACCGTTGCCTTCTTCATGCTCATGGCGAAGCAGCGCAATAGCGGATTCGAAGTCATCCAGTGATTCAAAAGCCTGGTAGACGCTTGCGAAGCGGAGGTAGGCAACCTCATCCAGTTTGCGGAGCGGTCCAAGGATGGCGAGCCCTACCTCGTGGGCATCGATCTCTGCTGCGCCGGAGGAGCGGATGTTTTCTTCCACTTCCTGGGCAAGCATGGCGAGGTCGTCTTCGGTCACCGGCCGTCCCTGGCAGGCTTTGCGCACGCCACTGACGACCTTGATACGGCTGAATGGTTCACCCACCCCGGAGCGTTTGATCACGGAGAGGCTGGTGGTCTCCACGGTTGTGAAGCGGCGGCCACATTCCGGGCACTGCCGGCGGCGGCGGATGGACGAGCCGTCGTCTGCCATACGGCTGTCGACAACCCGGGAATCGGGATTCCGGCAGAACGGACAATACACGCTGGGCCTCCCCTGACAACTCCGGCACGGCGACCAACCCGGCAGGACGCCGGATACGAAAAGGTGCCGGAAGATTCACTTCCGGCACCAGTTTACGTAGATGAACACCCTAATGACAAGCTTGTAATTACTACATGTAGTGGTGGCGACCCTTATATGTAGTGGTTATCGGGCTACTGAAAGCGGATGCGGACGGCATCACCGTGGCCCGGGAGGTCCTCTGCACCGGACAGGCTGACGATGTGGCTGCTGACCTGTTCAAGGGCCCCGCGGTCGTAATTGATGACCTGCACGGCCCGGAGGAAGGTAGTTACGTTCAATCCCGAAGAAAACGCCGCTGTACCGCTGGTAGGCAGCACGTGGTTTGAGCCGGCGCAGTAGTCGCCCAGGCTGACGGGGCTGTAATCCCCCACGAAAATTGCCCCGGCGTTGTGGATCCGCGCAGCCACCCCGGACGCGTCCGCCGTCATGATTTCAAGGTGCTCTGCGGCATACGCATTGCAGACCGCAATACCTTGCTCAAGGTCATCCACCAGCACCACGCCGGACTGCGGACCGGACAGGGCCTCCAGAACGCGGGCGCTGTGCTTGGTTGCGGCCGCTTGCCGTTCGAGCTCACTGACGACGGCGGCGGCCAGCTCCGCGGAGTCGGTCACCAGGACCGAAGCTGCTTTGGGATCATGCTCTGCCTGGCTGATGAGGTCGGCCGCCACCAATGGGGCCTGGGCGCTGGAGTCGGCAAGGATGGCGATCTCGGTTGTTCCCGCCTCCGAGTCGATGCCCACCACGCCTTTGACCAGGCGTTTGGCCGTGGCCACGAAGATGTTGCCGGGACCCGTAACAACATCCACGGGCTCGATGGGCAGTTCATCCCCGGAGCCCGGGATGCCGTAGGCGAAAGACACAATGGCCTGGGCGCCGCCGATGGCGTAGACCTCGTCGATTCCCAAAAGCTTGGCTGCCGCGAGGATCGTGGGGTGCGGAAGTCCGCCAAAGTCCTTCTGCGGCGGTGACGCCAAAGCGATGGATTCGACGCCGGCGGCTACCGCGGGGACAACGTTCATGATGACCGACGACGCCAGCGGAGCGAGGCCTCCGGGAACGTACAGCCCCACGCGGCCCACCGGAATCCAGTTCTGGCTGACAACGGCGCCGTCGCCCAGCGAAACGTCCACGTTGCTGGGGCGCTGCCTCTCGGCGAACTGCCGTGCACGGCTTATTGACTCCTCAAGGGCGGCGCGGACGTCCGGATCAAGCCCGGCCAGGGCCTGGGTCAACGCTTCCGGGGAAACCCTGGGGTGCGACTGCTCAACGCCGTCGAACGTGCTGGCCAGCTCTGCCAAGGCGCTGAAGCCGCGGTCGCGGACAGCGGTAATGATGTCCTGGACCTTCTGTTCCGCATCCGCCATGGTCTGATGACGTGCCCTGGGAACTGCTGCGCGGAGCTCGGCCAAGGAGAGGCGGCGGCCCCGGAAGTCAATGCTCCGGAAATTGAGGGCGGTTGGGGCGGAAGTATCGGAGGAAGTGGTCACCCGGCTATTTTACGGGCTTGGTTGAGAGAACCCCGAATAAAGACAGAACGAACGTGACGAAGGCTGTGGCACCGGTCCAGAGAAGAAGGACGGCGTAGGACCGGAGCGTGAACCCATACCCTGGACCGAGGTTCGGGTTGGGCGGAGGACCCCACAACTGCGCGGCCAGCAGGCCGGCCAGCCACGCTGTGAGTGCACCTGCCACTCCTCCAAGCAGGGCGTACACCAAACGGCGGCGGGCGCTGGATCCCAGAAGCTTCCCGTCCAGCAAGAGGCCTGTGGCGCACCCCGACACCAGCATCAAGGCCGCGAGGACCAGGTCGCGCGGCAGCCACGACTCGGGGTTGTCAGGATTGGACAGATCAGGATTGCCGGAGAGGAGGTTGAGGCCCCCTGGAGCCAACAACCACCACAGCAGGCCCACGACGATTCCGGAAACCGCAGGCAGAACAAGCCATAGGATGTCCTTCGCTGGGCGTATTCCGGGGCCCGAAGCCGGTTCGGAAACAGCTGGAAGGTTCACAATTGGCTCGGTCATGCAACCCAGATTAACAAAGGTTCACGCTTGCCCCGCAAAAGGGTGATCCTCAGCGCGGGAGGAATACTCTGGGAAGAGAGCACAAGCCCACCCCAGGAGAACAGCACCGTGGCAAGCGAACCATCCGGCTTCGAACAGACATTCCGGGAAATGTTCCGCAGGCATGCCGCAGGAGTTGCCATCATTACGGCCAATCTCAACGGCAAACCCTTCGGTTTCACGGCCACGTCCGTGGCGTCACTGTCCGCCGAGCCTCCACGCTTCACGTTCAACATGGCCAGGAGTTCCAGTTCGTGGCCCGCAGTGGCGAACGCCGAATACATCGGCGTTCACATGCTGGGGCTCGAAAACCAGGCCCTGGCCAACCGCTTCGCACGGACCCGCGACCGGTTCGAGGGCGACCACTGGGAACCCGGCCCTCACGAGGTACCCATCCTTAAGGACGTCAGCGGCTGGCTGGTGGGCAAGATCCAGATGCGGCTGTCCTTCGAGAACAACGCAGTGGTTGTCGTGGAGGTAGTGGACGGGCAAGTGGGCGGGGACGGCGCTCCGCTGCTGTACCACAGCGGCGCCTACAGCAAGCCGACGCCGCTCGACTACGAGATCTGATCCCGCCGGCCTTGCAGCTGGCTTGCCAGTGATCGAGACAGGACAGCTGGCCAGAATGGCCAGCTGTCCACGCAGCCTAGTTGTCCGGGCAGCCTAGTTATCCAGGCAGGCCGGTCCCAGCAGGACCTTGAGATCTCCAAAGAGCGACGGGCTGGGGTTCACCCGAAGGTGCACTGGCAGGCCCATGACCTCCACCTTGGTATCGCCCATGAGCTTCAGCCGGACCTCTGAATTCCCGCGGTGCGTGCGAAGGACATCGCGCAGGTCCGTGACGACGGCCTCAGTAGCCTTGAACGTGGGAATCGTGATCACTACGGGACCGTTGACGCTTTCGCTCAGGTCCGGAACCGAGAGTTCCATGCAGTTCAATGTCACAGCGCCATCATCCCGACGCTGCAGCCGGCCCTTGACCACCACGATCAGGTCTTCGGCCAGCACCGAGGCAATGGGACCGTAGACCTGGCCAAAGAACATGACCTCCATCGACGCACCAAGGTCCTCGATTTCCGCCCTGGCGTAGGCGTTGCCACTGGCTTTCGCGATCCTGCGGCTCAAGGAGGTGATCATGCCGGCGATGGTGACTATGGCGCCGTCGTGTGGTCCGTCCTCGGCGATGATCGAGGCAATGGACTGTTCCGCATGCTGGCTCAGCACACCCTCCAGCCCCTGCAGGGGGTGGTCGGACACGTACAAGCCCAACATGTCCCGCTCGAAGGAGAGCTTGTCCTTCTTTTCCCATTCAGGCAGGTCCGGGATCTCGGTGGTGAGCGAAGCTTCCGGCTCCTGGTCTTCAAACCCGGCGAAGAGATCGAACTGCCCGATCGCCTCATTGCGCTTGAGGGTAATCACGGAATCGATCGCTTCTTCGTGAATCATCGCCAGGGCCCTGCGATGGTGGCCCAGGGAGTCGAAGGCGCCGGCCTTGATCAACGATTCAATGGTGCGTTTGTTGCATACCACCGCGGGGACCTTCAGGAGGAAGTCCTTGAAGGACGTGTACTTTCCCTCCGTAGCCCGTGTGGAGACCATGGCATCCACCACGTTGACGCCAACGTTTCGGATGGCACCCATGCCGAAACGGATGTCCGTTCCCACCGGGGTGAAGTTCAGCGACGATTCGTTGACATCCGGTGGGAGCACCGTGATGCCCATGCGGCGGCACTCGTTGAGGTAGATGGCGGACTTGTCCTTGTCATCACCCACAGAGGTCAGCAGGGCCGCCATGTACTCCGGCGCGTAGTGCGCCTTCAAGTAGGCCGTCCAGTAGGAGATAACCCCGTAGGCGGCCGAGTGCGCCTTGTTGAAGGCGTAGTCGGAGAACGGAAGCAGGATGTCCCAGAGCGTCTTGACCGCAGCCATGGAATAACCGTTGTCCTGCATGCCTTGGGAGAATCCGGCGAACTGCTTGTCCAGTTCGGACTTCTTCTTCTTGCCCATGGCGCGGCGAAGAATGTCTGCCTGGCCAAGCGAGTAGCCTGCCAGCTTCTGCGCCACGGCCATGACCTGCTCCTGGTACACGATCAGGCCGAAGGTGCCGCCGAGGATTTCCTTGAGCGGCTCCTCCAACTCCGGATGGATCGGGATGACTTCCTGAATGCCGTTCTTGCGCAGGGCGTAATCCGTGTGGGCGTTCGCGCCCATGGGGCCCGGCCGGTACAGGGCCAGGACTGCGGAAATGTCTTCGAAGTTGTCAGGCTTCATGAGCTTGAGCAGCGACCGCATGGGGCCGCCGTCGAGCTGGAACACGCCCAAGGTGTCTCCCCGGGCCAGAAGCTCATAGGAGGCAGCGTCGTCCAGCGCGAGATTTTCGAGGTCGAGGTCGATGCCGCGGTTCATTTTGATGTTTTCCAGGGCGTCCGAAATGATCGTCAGGTTTCGGAGGCCCAGGAAGTCCATCTTGATCAGGCCGAGGCCCTCGGAAGTGGGGTAGTCGAACTGGGTGATGACCTGGCCGTCCTGGAACCGGCGCATGATCGGAATGACGTCGATGATGGGGTCCGAGGACATGATGACGCCGGCCGCGTGGACGCCCCACTGGCGTTTCAAGCCCTCGATGCCCAACGCGGTCTCGAAGACCTTCGCGGCCTCCGGGTCGGTGGCGATCAGCTGGCGGAAATCTCCTGCTTCGCTGTAGCGCTTTGACTCCGGGTTCTGGATATCCGCCAGCGGAATGTCCTTGGCCATGACAGCCGGCGGAAGAGCCTTGGTCAACGTCTCACCCATGCTGAACGGGTAGCCGAGCACGCGTGAGGAGTCCTTAAGCGCCTGCTTGGTCTTGATGGTTCCATACGTCACGATCATCGCCACGCGCTCGTCGCCGTACTTCTTGGTGACGTAGTCGATCACTTCCGAGCGGCGACGATCATCGAAGTCGACGTCGAAGTCGGGCATGGAAACGCGGTCCGGGTTGAGGAAGCGTTCGAAGATCAGGCCGTGCTGCAGCGGGTCGAGGTCGGTGATGCGCATGGCGTAGGCCACCATTGAACCTGCACCGGAGCCACGACCCGGACCCACGCGAATGCCGTTGTTCTTGGCCCAGTTGATGAAGTCCGCCACGACAAGGAAGTATCCCGGGAAGCCCATGGACGTGATGACGCCGAGTTCATAGTCCGCCTGCTTGCGGACCTTGTCGGGAATGCCTTGGGGATAACGGTACTTGAGGCCGGCGTCCACTTCCTTGACCAGCCACGACGTCTCGTCTTCGCCGGGCGGGCAGGGGAAGCGTGGCATGTAGTTCGCGCCCGTATTGAAGGAAACTTCGCAGCGCTCGGCGATGAGGAGCGTGTTGTCGCAGGCTTCCGGGTGGTCGCGGAACAGCTCGCGCATTTCCTGCGGGGACTTCAGGTAATAGCCACTTCCCGAGAAGGCGAAGCGGGAACCGCCGTTGTCGTAGGTTGGCTCCAGCAGCGTGGAACCGGACTGGATCGCCAGGAGGGCCTCGTGGGCCTTGGCGTCGTGCTCATGGGTGTAGTGGAGGTCGTTGGTGGCTACCAGCGGCAGGTTGAGTTCCTTGGCCAGGCGGAGCAGGTCACCTGTAACGCGCCGTTCGATGTCCAGCCCGTGGTCCATCAACTCGCAGAAGTAGTTTTCCGCGCCGAAGATGTCGCGGAATTCGGCAGCTGCTTCCACAGCCTCGCGGTAAAGGCCCAACCGCAATTTGGTTTGTACCTCACCGGACGGGCACCCCGTGGTGGCAATGAGGCCTTCAGAGTAGGTGTTGAGCAATTCGCGGTCCAGGCGCGGCCACTTGCCGAAGACAGAATCCAAGGATGCGATCGACGAGGCGCGGAACAGGTTCCTCATGCCCACGTTGTTGTAGCTGAGCAACGTCATGTGGGTGTATGAACCACCACCGGAGACGTCGTCCTTGCGCTGGCTCTCGTCGCCCCAGCGAACACGCTCTTTGTCACCGCGGGCGGTCCCGGGCGTCACATAGGCTTCGACGCCGATGATCGGCTTGATGCCCTTGTCCGTCGCCTTGCGCCAGAAATCGAAGGCTCCAAAGAGGTAGCCATGGTCCGTGGTAGCCAGGGCCGGCATGCCCAGGCGTTCAGTTTCGTCGAACAGCTCCCCCAGCCGGGCCGCTCCATCCAGCATGGAGTATTCGGTGTGGGTGTGAAGGTGGACGAACGAATCATTGCTGGAAGTCACCACGACAGTCTACCGTCCCGGGGCCGACGGAAAACGGAACCGCGACTGGACAATCTACCAGTCCACGGCACCTCCCGGTTCACGGCAACCATTCAGGCTAGGCGGATCCTGTGGCGAGCAGATCCAGGGCGTACTGGAGGTCTGCCGGGTACTCGCTGGCAACTTCCACCCATTCCCCTGTTCGGGGATGTGTGAAGCCGAGCTGGCGTGCATGCAACCACTGCCTCGTCAACCCCAGGGTCGCTGCCAGCCGGGGATCGGCGCCGTACGTGAGATCTCCAGCACAGGGATGACGCAACGCGGAGAAGTGAACCCGGATCTGGTGGGTCCGTCCTGTCTCCAGGTGCACTTCCACCAGGGTCGCTTTGCCGAAGGCCTCCAGGACCTCATAGTGGGTTACCGAGGGACGTCCGTCCTCAATGACGGCAAAACGCCAGTCGTGGCCAGGGTGGCGGCCAATGGGAGCGTCAATGGTGCCGACCAAAGGATCAGGCAGGCCCTGGACAACGGCGTGATAGACCTTGTCAACCGTGCGTTCCTTGAATGCCCGCTTCAACACCGTGTAGGCATGTTCGGTCTTCGCCACGACCATGACACCGGACGTGCCGACGTCGAGCCTGTGGACGATTCCGGCCCGCTCAGGCGCCCCGGACGTGGAGATCCTGTAACCCGCCCCGGCGAGGCCGCCAACCACCGTGGGGCCCACCCACCCGGGAGATGGGTGCGCTGCCACTCCTACAGGTTTGTCGATGACAACGAAGTCTTCGTCGTCCAGCAGGATCTTCAGGCCTTCCACAACTTCCTCCACCACTTCCAGGGGGTCACGCCGGTCCGGAACAGTAACGTCCAGTACTGCTCCGGCGACAAGCTTTGCCGACTTTCCCAGAGGTGCGCCGGCGCTGGTGACGTTGCCCTCGGCAATCAGCAGCGCCGCGGCGGAACGCGAAATGTCCAGCAATTGGGACAGGCCGGCATCCGCCCTGACACCCGCCAGATGCTCAGGTACAACCACCGGGTCACTCACCGGAAGCACCGCCGCCAGCTGCCTTGGCATCCCCGGAAGACTTCGCGGCAGCCACGTGCCGGGTACCGTCCATGCCGATACCCCGCAGAGTCAGCAAACAGATAATGACAACGCCAGATACCACCGCGGAGTCGGCGATGTTGAAGATGGCGAAATTGGGCAGCTGGATGAAGTCGACCACATGGCCCATGGCGAACGAGGGCTCCCGGAAAAGGCGATCCGTCAGGTTGCCAAGCGCGCCTCCCAGGAGAAGCCCAAGAGAGAGTGCCCACCACGCAGATCCCAGGCGGCGAAGCTGGAACAGGATGGCCACCGATACTGCGGCCATGACGATCGTGAAAATCCACGTCACGTTTTCGCCGATGGAAAACGCGGCACCGGAATTCCTGATGTAGTACCAGTGCAAGAGTGGGGGCAGGACCGGAATCCGTTCGCCCTCCGTCATGGTGCTGGTCACCCAGAGCTTGGTGAACTGGTCAAACGCGTAGGCGAACGCGGCGAAGCCGGCAAAAAGCCAGAGCATGGCCGGACGCCACTTGCGCTGCGCTGTGGGCGCTGGCTGCGAGGCGTCATTGGTAAGGTCGTCGGTCATAGTGCTTTCATTCGGGAGGCGTGGCAGTCTGCTTTTGGAGCTTTAACAGCAAAGGCCGGCGGCCGAGGAGTCCTCAGCCACCGGCCTTCAGAATACTTGCTAAACGTCTGCGGTTGCTTCGCCGACCTCAGGGGCAGCAACGGAACCACGGGCGTCGAGATCGCGCAGCTGGCCTTCGATGTAGGCCTTCAGGCGTGAACGGTAGTCGCGCTCGAAGCCACGGAGCTGCTCAACCTTGCGCTCAAGGACAGAACGCTGCTGCTCGAGGGCGCCAAGGATCTTGCGGGACTTCTCCTGGGCGTCGTTGACGAGGCTGGAAGCCTCGATCTGAGCCTCGGCAATGATCTTTTCCTTCTGCTGCGCACCGTCGGATACGTGCTTGTCGTGCATCTGCTGCGCCATGGCGAGCAGGCCTGCAGCGGATTCAGCGGAGGGGGTAAGGCTGTTGCTTGCGGCCGGAGCCTTGGCAGCGGCGGCAGCCTGTTCGGCTTCCTTCTTCTTGGCAGCTTCGGCAGCCTTGGCTTCAGCCTCGGCCTTCGCCTCAGCTTCCTTGTCGACCTTGACGGGAGCCGGAACCTTTTCGACGACCGGAGCCGCAGCAGTTGCAGCAGGCACAGCGGAACCAGCCTCGCCGAGCTTCTTGCGGAGCTCGTCGTTTTCCTGGTTCAAGCGGCGCAGTTCCACCACGATCTCGTCGAGGAAGTCATCGACCTCGTCCTGGTCGTAGCCTTCGCGGAACTTGGTCGGCTGAAAGCGCTTGTTGACAACGTCTTCTGGCGTCAAAGCCATCTGGTCACCTCGTTGGTCTAGTTAGTCAGTAGGCCTTCCGGCCGTTCAAAACTACGGTACCTAAATAACATCTTGTTCCTCCAATTCAACACCATCGTGTTGAATTGGCGAATTTGCGGCCTGTGAACCATCGGTGGTCCAGGTTCCGCGGGCAGCTAAGCCAGGCTGTTGGTCACCGCCATGGCGATACTCACGGCAATTATCAGGATCAGGAAGCCCAAATCCAAGGAAATTCCGCCCAGTTGCAGTGGGGGTATCAGCCGACGGAGCCTTCCCAGGGGAGGATCCGTGACGGAGTAAACCACATGTGCTGTAACCAATGCCACACCCCGAGGCCGCCACTGGCGGGCGAACATCTGGACCCACTCGAAGATGAGGCGGATGATCAGGGCGATGAAGAACAGCAACAACACAATATAGATAAGGCCGAAAACAATGCCCACGAGTTAGCTCAGATCTCCCACTTGTTCCGGAATGCCGATCGGTCCCTACTATTGCAACACAGATGCCAGGCAGGGTGACCCGCCTGGCATCCGCTTAACAGCTTGTTGTCAGCTTTGGTTGAAGAAGCTGGCCTGCGTTTCGCTGGCCTTCTTGTCATCTCCGATGACTTCAACATACGACGGCGACAACAGGAAGACCTTGTTGGTGACCCGCTCGATACTGCCGTGCAGCCCAAAGACGAGTCCGGCGGAGAAGTCCACCAGGCGCTTGGCATCTGCTTCGCCCATGTCGGTGACATTCATGATGACCGGGATGCCGTCCCTGAAGCTCTCACCGATGACCTTGGCATCGTTGTAGGAACGGGGATGAACGGTGGTGATCTGCCTCAAGCCCGAGGCATCTTCGCGGCTGGACGCCGCACGCTTAATTGGTGTCACGGGTGCGCGGTATTCCTCTTCGACCTCAACGGGTGGCATTTCACGGACAACTTCCCGGACGGGAGCGGGCGCGCGTCGCTCTTCCCGATCCTGCGTCTGGGGGCGTTCTTCGTCGTGGTGCGCGGCGACGGACTGCTCAGATTCGTAGTGTTCATCGCCGTCGGCGAGCCCAAGATAGATCATTGTCTTGCGCAGAGCGCCAGCCATGGTGCACTCCTATCATTTCTGCAGTAGGCGGGCCGCCATGACTTGACATATTGGAACCCCGGCCCGTCATTCCAATACTTTGACGCTACCCCACGGCCGGACGGGAACCGAGAATATCGGAGCCAATTCTCAGGTGTGTCGCCCCGAACTTTACCGCGGCTTCCAAGTCCTGGCTCATGCCAGCGGAGATGCCTGTCGCGGAGGGATGGTCGCCCCGCAGAGCCTCGGAAATGCCGGCCAACCTGTCGAAAGCCTCTTCCGGATCGGCGCCAAGCGGCGCAACTGCCATCAGGCCTGCCAACCGCAGGCCGTCCGCAGACTCGATTCTTCCGGCGAGGTCCCTCACGTCTGCCGGAGCGGCACCGCCCCTGTGCCCGCCGGCGTCGTTGTCCAGGCTGACCTGGATGAAGCAATCGAGATCGTCCCTGCCTGTGGCATCCTGCTCCCGGGCCATGGCTTTTGCCAGTGCGTCTACTAATTGGGGCCTGTCGATCGACTGGACCGAGGAAGCATATTTGGCGACGGACTTGGCCTTGTTGCTTTGCAGCTGGCCAATGAAATGCCAGCGGATGGCCAACCCACTGAGCTCGGCGGCTTTTGCCGCAGCCTCCTGGTCGCGGTTTTCTCCGACGTCGGTGATCCCCAGGGCCGCCAGCCGGCGAACGTCGTCCGCAGGATGGAACTTGGTCACGACTATCAACCGGGGCACTTCGGCGCGACCGGCGGCTGCCGTGGCTGCGTCAATTCGGCGGCGGACGACGTCGAGGCGCTCCGCAAGCGCGGCAGCGCGGGCGTCAGCGTCCCATCGCACTTGGTCGTTGCCTTGGCTAGTCATGCGTCCACACCAATCCTGCGAATCTGCCGGTACGGGAGTCCCGCCGGTATGAAAACAGCGCATCGCTTTCCAAGGTGCACTCCCCCAAGTACTCCACGACGACGCCGGACTCCCCCAATTGGGCCTGGACTCCAGCGGGCAAGTCCAAGGACGGGGTGCCCCAGGAAGTGGAAGACCACGTCGCCGGAACGTGTGCCGCGACCTCGGAACGCAATTGCTCCGGGACCTCGTAACAGGATCCGCAAATGGATGGGCCTACCCAACCCCGGATATCCACGGCCCCGCGGTTGCGCATTTCGGCAACCGTGGCAGGAACAATGCCTGCGGCAACGCCAGGGCGCCCGGCATGGGCCACGGCGATGACCGGCCGATTGACGGAATCGGTCCCAACCAGCACCACCGGCACGCAATCAGCCACCATGACGGCCAAGGGTTGGGGCGCTTGATCCGGCAGCACCGCCGCCGAGACCATGGCATCGGCGGTCGGACCGGCACCGTGGGACTCGATGAATTCCACGTGGTTGCCGTGCACTTGATCCATGAATTGGAATCTGTTCGCACCCAACCTCGCAGCCTCTTCCAACCGGCTGCGGCGGATATGAACGTCCTGCGGGTTGTCCCCCACGTGGAGGGCCAGGTTCCCGGCGCCTGTATCCGTGAAGGCTACAGAGACGCCGGGCCGGACTTCATCGCGCCACAAAAACACCAATACCGACTCTTTCGAACGTGGCTTACTTCAAGAAGTCAGGAACGTCGAGGTCGTCAGAGCGGCTGCCCGAAAGATCCGGTTCCACTACTGCGGGGAGATCGACGTCGAAGCCCGAGTCGGCGGGGAGGGCGGAAGGACGCTGCTGGCCCCAGTTGCTCAGGCCTGCGGCGCCGATGCCAGCAGTGGCGTGCTGCGGGGCGGCAGCGTTCGACGGGGCGCTGGACGGCGCGGCCGGACGATCGGCCGGCACGGGGTTCTGGGCCGGACGGGACTGGTCCATGGAAGGCGAAGTTGCCTTGACGTCGTCAAAACCTGCGGCAATGACAGTTACGCGGGCTTCGTCACCCAGGGCGTCGTCGATGACGGCACCGAAGATGATGTTGGCTTCGGGGTGCGCGACTTCCTGCACAAGGCGGGCTGCCTCGTTGATTTCGAAGAGGCCGAGGTCCGAGCCACCCTGGATGGAGAGCAGGACACCGTGGGCACCGTCAATGGAAGCCTCCAGGAGCGGGGAGGCGATGGCAAGTTCCGCAGCCTTGACAGCACGATCCTCACCGCGGGCCGAACCAATACCCATCAGGGCGGAGCCGGCGCCCTGCATGACGGACTTGACGTCGGCAAAGTCGAGGTTGATCAGGCCCGGCGTGGTGATGAGGTCGGTAATGCCCTGGACACCGGAGAGCAGCACCTGGTCCGCGGAGCGGAAGGCGTCAAGGACAGAGACGTTGCGGTCGCTGATGGACAGCAGGCGATCGTTGGGGATCACGATCAGGGTGTCGACCTCGTCGCGAAGGGCGTCAATGCCGGCTTCGGCGGAACCTGCACGACGACGGCCCTCGAACGTGAACGGCCGGGTCACCACGCCAATGGTCAGCGCACCCAGTGAACGGGCGATGCGCGCAACGACGGGAGCTCCACCGGTGCCGGTGCCACCGCCTTCTCCGGCGGTAACGAAGACCATGTCAGCGCCGCGGAGGACTTCTTCGATCTCATCAGCGTGGTCCTCGGCGGCCTGCTTGCCGACCTCCGGGTTTGCTCCGGCGCCCAGACCGCGCGTCAGTTCGCGGCCGACGTCAAGCTTGACGTCGGCGTCGCTCATGAGCAGCGCCTGCGCGTCAGTATTGATGGCGATGAACTCGACTCCCCGAAGGCCGACCTCGATCATGCGGTTGACTGCGTTCACGCCACCGCCGCCGATGCCGACGACCTTGATGACGGCCAGGTAATTCTGCGGTGCTGCCACGTTTCGTGCCCCTTGCTTGTGTCCTATAGCGAAACTGATCGAGTCCAACTTGAATCCTTGGACCTTAACCCTCTAGTTGAAGGTTATAGTTATGTCAAGTAACTCTACTGCGACGGTATTTCCTATGGTTCGCACATGCAATGACCGCTTGCGCGTGTCGTGTGAATGTCGCGAATTAAGGTTGTCGCCGGCTGCAGGGTTACATTCTCAAAGCTGCTTATTTTGTGAATGGATGCCGGGGAACGCTGACGTCATAGACGTTGACGGGAACCTTGGGATCGGCCGGCATCTTGAGCAGCGCTTCAAGTGCCTTCGCCTTCAACTCCCTGTCCTCGGCATTGCCCCACACTACCGTCTTTCCGTCCACGAGCTTCAGTTCCACGGCATCGGCAGAAGCCGCCGAGGCAGTGGACATCCTTGCCCGGACGTCCGCGGGCAGGGTGTCCAGAACCGCGGCGATTGCCTTGAACAACTCCGTATTGGTTGATCCGGCGCCGGCATCGATCAGCGGCAAGGCCACGGCAGAAGGATCCTGCGTGGCACCCAGCTGGACTCCATCGACATCAACCAGGATGTAGGAATCACCCTGCTTCAAGAGAGCCACGGGAACACGCTCATTGACGTGCACCAACAGCCCCGACGGGGGTCGGGCTTCCATGGTGGCCGACCGGACCTGGACCAAGGGTTTGAGGAGCTCGTTGATTTCCTGCTCGCTGACCTGTGGGAGTGGCTTGCCTTCCAGGCCCGACAACGCCTTTTGGACAGCGTCGGGCGTGAGCAGCGTGGTGCCGTCAACCGTGATGGTCCGCACTGCCAGAACCGGAGAAAAGATTGCCCCGGCGATCAGGAGGGCAATAAAGGCAGCCACCACCGAAACCGTCCACCCCACAATGCGCCGTTGGCGCCTGCGCTTGGGCTCGGGAAAGGCAATGACGTTGTCCTCCGGTGAGCCGGAGGACAACGACGCTTTTCCGGCAGGTTGGCCCACCGGTTTCCCGGCAGGCTTCCCGGCAGGCTTGCCAAGCGGCCTCACCTCAGGCTCAAGATCCCGCTGGGCGCTGATGACGCCATCGGAGTTGGCGCCCCCTGCCTTGGCGGGCCGGGCGCCGGCCGGTTCTGCCTGCCGGGCAGCCGGTTTGAACGTCGGCTTCCGGGTGCTAGCCACCCAGCGCCTCCACAATGGCGGGACCAAAGGCAGTGACGTCTCCGGCCCCGACGGTGATCACGACGTCACCCTCCGCGGCCGCATCCGTGATTGCATCCACAGCTTCGGCTCCGGCTACAAGGCGTCCATTCGCCAGCTGATCGGAGATCAGGGAACTGGTGACCCCCGGGATGGGGTCCTCCCGGGCCGGATAGATGTCCAGGACCAGCGCGGTGTCGGCAGCATCCAGGGCAGAGGCAAATTCCGAGGCGAATTCCCGGGTCCGCGAGAAAAGGTGCGGCTGGAAAAGGACATGTACCTTGTGGCCGCCGGCCACCGAACGGGCTGCCGAAAGGGCCGCGCGAACCTCTGTGGGGTGGTGGGCGTAGTCGTCGTATACCCGGACACCCCTCCCCTGCCCCTTCAGTTCGAATCGCCGTGAGGCCCCGGTGAAGTGACCCAGCGCTGCCGCCGCGGCAGCAGGAGCCACCCCAAGCTCAAGCGCGACGGCGAAGGCTGCTGCTGCGTTCAACGCATTGTGGCGGCCCGGTACCTTGAGTTCGAGGCGGTGGAATTCGTCGCCGAGCCCGACGGACACATCATCCGGTCCCCCATCATGGAGCCTGATGTCGGCGTCCTCCGATGTTCCGTACGTCAGTACACGAGTGGTTCCCTTCGCCGCCGTCCGTTGCGCGAGCGCAAGCGCGCCCGGGTCATCGGCGCAGGCCAGCAGGACGCCTTCAGCAGGCAACAGCGCCGCGAAAGCGTCAAAGGAGGCGAATACGGCTTCCGGCGTCCCGTAGTGGTCCAGGTGATCCGCCTCAACGTTGGTCACCACCGAGATGAGCGGCCGGTAATTCAGGAAGGACCCATCGGACTCATCGGCTTCGGCCACGAAAATATCCGAGGAACCGTCGGCTGCATTGACGCCGAGTGCCGGAACGTTAGCGCCGATGGCGAAAGACGGGTCCAAGCCGGCCTCCTTGAGCAGGACGGCGACCATGGACGTCGTGGTGGACTTCCCATGCGTACCGGCAACAGTGACCACGCGGTGGCCGGCCATGGTGGCCGCCAATCCTTCGGAACGGTGCAGGACCGGCACTCCTGCGCTCCTGGCCGCAACGAGTTCCGGGTTGTCCGCGCGGATGGCTGAGCCTGCGACAACGGTCTGGGCATCGCCCAGGTTCGCCGCTTCGTATCCGACCGCTATGCGTGCACCGGCCGCGGCGAGATCCTGCATGACAGGCAGATCCTTGGCGTCGCTGCCGCTCACTGGGACGCCCCGGGCAACCATGATGCGGGCGACGGCGGACATGCCCACGCCGCCGATGCCAATGAAGTGGACGCGGCCGAGGTCCTCGAGGGGGGCGATGTTGGTGGTCATGCGGATACCGCTTCCAAGACAAGACCAGCCATGCGCTGGTCGGCGTTTCTAATACCAAGGGCTTCGGATTTTCGGGCCATGTCGTCCAGCCTGCTGCGGTCCGAGAGCAGCGGCACAAGCTCCTGCTCCAGCCACTCCGGACTGAGGTCCTGGTCCTCCACGAGAAGGGCGCCACCGGCCTGCACCAGGGGCGCCGCGTTCAGGGCCTGCTCTCCGTTTCCGATCGGCAGTGGCACGAAGACTGCGGGGACTCCAACAGCTGCGACTTCGCTGACCGTTCCGGCGCCGGCACGGGCCAGCAGGACATCGGCAGCAGCGTAGACATTCTCCATCCCGTCCACGTACTCAACCTGGCGGTAGCCTTCGCCGGCCAGCAGTCCGCCGTCGTTATCCTTGACTGCCTTGCCGACACCAGTGATGTGGAGCGTCTGGACCCCAGCCATGGCCAAGGCAGGCAAAGCCGCCGCGATGGCGCGGTTGATGCTGAGTGCGCCGGACGAGCCGCCGGTCACAATCAAGGCAGGCCTGTCAGGATCCAGGCCGAGCATGGCTTTGGCGGCCGGACCTGCCGAGCTCCGGTCGAGCGTGGAGATGGCACGCCGCATCGGCATGCCCACGTGGCGGGCGCCCCTCAAGCGGGTCCCTGCGAAGGCAACAGCGACGTGGTTGCTGAACCGGGCACCGACCCGGTTGGCCAGGCCAGCCTTCATGTTGGCCTCGTGGACAACGATCGGAATACCAAGCTTGCGCGCCGCCAGGTACATGGGTGTGCAGACGTAGCCGCCCACGCCCACCAGGACGTCGGCCCGTGCTTCTTCCAGGATGTGCCTGGCTTGCTTGATTGCTCCACTGAGGCGGCCCGGCAGCTTGATAAGGTCCGCGGAAGGCCGCCGCGGGAACGGCACCCTGTCAATGGTCGCCAACTCGTACCCGGCTTCCGGGACGAGCCTGGTTTCCATGCCCGACGGCGTGCCTACAGTCAGGATGGACGCCTCCGGACGCTTTTCCTTGATGGCATCGGCGATCGCCAGCAGCGGGCTGATGTGCCCGGCAGTTCCGCCGCCTGCGAGAACGACCGACAAAGGCTTTGAGGCGTGGGAATCAGAAGTCATGAAGTGCTAGGTACGCTTTCGTGCGGGTTTGGGTGAACGGCGCGGCAGGAATCGTGGACGTTGCTGCGGCGGCAACTGGCCGCGGGCCAAAGACAACACTACGCCCACACCGCAAAGGGACATGATCAGCGCAGACCCCCCATATGAGATGAACGGCAAGGGCACTCCCACCACCGGCAGCAGCTGGGTCACCACGGCCATGTTCATGCTGGCCTGGCCCAGGAGCCACACCATGATCCCGCCGGCCAGAGTCCGTTGGAAGGGGTCGGTTTGGCGCACAACCACGCGGAAAATAGCAATGCCCAGAATAGCGAAGAGCACCAGGACCACGATGGTTCCAACCAGGCCCAGCTCCTCACCGATGATGGCGAAGATGAAGTCGTTGTGGGCTTCCGGCAGCCAGTTGTACTTCTGGCGGCTTTGGCCAAGTCCCAGGCCCGTCCAACTCCCCTGGGCCAGGCCATACATGCCGTTGGTTGACTGGAAGTCGAAGTCGAACTGCTCGGTGCACGTCGCCGATGCCGTGCCCAGCCAGGAGGTGATGCGGCAGATGCGGTTGGAGCTGCTGACCGTGGCAAGGACTGCGCCGACCAGGCCTACGGCACCGGCTATGCCCAGCATGCGTCCCGGGACCCCTGCAAAATAGAGGCCAGCGGCAGCGATGGCCGCGATGACAATGACGGTTCCGAGGTCATTGCCGAGCATCACCAACCCGATCACGAGTCCGGCACCGGGGACCACCGGGATGATGACGTGCATCCAGCGGTTCAGGAGCTTCTGCTTCCGGGCAAGCACAGCGGCAATCCACACGCAAAGGACCAGCTTGGACATCTCGGAGGGCTGCAGGGTGACACCGCCGAGGTCGATCCAGTTCTTGTTTCCGTTGACGCTGTTGCCCATGACCTGGACCAAGGCGAGCAGAATGACAACGGCACCGAGTGCCCACCAGGACAATCTCTTCATCCAGTTCACGTTGGTCCGCGAAATGACGTACATGGCTATGAGCCCCACGACGCCGAAGCCTGCCTGCTTCATGGCGTCGGCGTAGGGAGACTTGCCCTCCGAGATGGCCTCGACGCTGGAAGCGGACAACACCATCATGATGCCGATGGCCGTCAGCGCCAGGGCGCAACCAAGAATTAGGTAGTAGGTGGAGCTGTTAGGAGCCTTGCTTTTGCCTTCAAGGCTCTCCCAGAAGCTGCGCCAGTGCCTGCGAAGCCCTTTGGGCTCCCTGCCGCCTGGCGGCGTGGCCTTGTTCTTCCCGTCCCGCGGCTCTTTGCCGCGGGTGCGGGTGGGCGTGCTGACCATTGTTACTCCTCGGTGGTCTGTGCCTGCCCTTCCACAAGCTCGCGAACTGCCTGGACGAATGCGTCGCCACGGTGAGCGTAGGAAGAGAACTGATCCATGGATGCAGCCGCTGGTGCCATGAGGACGGTGTCGCCTGGGGCTGCCACGCCGGCCGCGGACGCCACGGCCTGGGCCATGACTGTCTCGCCAAAAATTGGCGAAGCGGCGTTACCGGCTGCGGTCTGCACACTCCCAGTGTCGCCCTTGGGCTGGGGTATCACGGGGACATCCGGCGCGTGTCGCTGGAGGGAGGCCTCCAGCGGACCGGTGTCGGTTCCAATGAGGACTACAGCCTTGAGCCGCGGCGCGTGTTCCTTGACCAGCTCATCGTAGTTGACGCCTTTGGACAGGCCGCCGGCAATCCACACAACCTTTTGGAAGGCCGAAAGTGCAGCCGAGGCAGCATGCGGGTTGGTGGCCTTGGAGTCGTTGATCCACAGGATGTCGTTGTGCTTTGCCACCAGTTGGATGCGGTGTGCGCCGGGCAGGTAATTGACCAGGCCCTGCTTCACGGCCGAAGGTTCCACACCGTACGCCCGCACCAAGGCCGCGGCGGCCAGCGCATTGGCCACCATGTGGCGCGGAGCGACCGGACCGAGATCGGCCATTGCGGCAAGTTCTGCCGCCGAATCCTTGCGTTCGGCGATGAAGGCGCGGTCCACCAGAAGCCCGTCCACGACGCCCAGCATGCTGATGGCGGGCGTGTTGGTGGTAAATCCGATGGCTCGGCACCCTTCAACCACATCCGCATTCTCAACCATGCGCTCTGTTTCGATTTGCTCGGCGTTGTAGATCGCGGCCTTTTGGGTGTTTTCGTACACCTTGGCCTTGTCCGCGAGGTAGGACGCATAGGAGCCGTGCCAGTCCACATGGTCCTCGGCGACGTTGAGGCAGACGCTGGCGACCGGCGAGAGTGAGTGGCTCCAGTGCAGTTGGAAGCTGGACAACTCCACGGCGAAAACATCGTAGTCCACAGGGTCGCGCAGGGCGTCCAGGATCGGCGTTCCCACGTTGCCCACCGCGATTGCCTTCAGGCCGGCAGCCTGCAGCATGGATTCGGTCATCCCCACGGTGGTGGTTTTTCCATTGGTGCCTGTGATTGCCAGCCAGTCGGCGGTCTTGCGACCTTCGCGGACCCGGAGGCGCCATGCAAGTTCGACGTCGCCCCACACCGGAATGTGCTTGCGCTTGGCCGCTGCCAGCAGGGCTTGGTCGGGGCGCCACCCGGGCGAGGTCACCACAAGGTCGGGCAAAGCGTCCTCGAACAGCGGGAGGCTTTTGACAGCTTCCTCTCCCAACAGGACATCCACGGCGCCCACGATCTTCAAGGTGTCCGCCTGCGCCAAGGCTTTGTCAGTGGTCGCGGCATCCACTACCACCACCTTGGCCCCAAGCTCGATCAGGGTGTCGGCAGCGGAAAACCCGGACAGGCCGATGCCTGTCACTACCACCCGCAGGCCGCTCCAGTTGGCATCCCAGCTGTTCAGGTCCTTGAGCCGGTCGGAGGCGGAAGACATGGTTTCGGGGCTTTCGTTCACAGCAGCACCACCCATTCAGCGTAGAAGATTCCAAGGCCCGCGGCCACGAAAAGCCCGGCGAGGATCCAGAACCGGACCACCACGGTGACTTCCGCCCAGCCCTTCAGTTCAAAGTGGTGCTGGAGCGGGGCCATCTTGAAGACCCGCTTGCCTCCTGAGAGCTTGAAGAAGCCCACCTGGATGATGACCGAAAGGGTGATGAGGACGAACAGGCCGCCGATGAAGGCAAGCAACAGTTCCGTGCGGGAGAGGATGGCGAAGGCTGCGACGGCACCGCCGATGGCCAGGGAGCCAGTGTCTCCCATGAAGATCTTGGCCGGTGATGTATTCCACCACAGGAATCCCACCAGGGCAGCACTGAGGATCGCTGCAAGCAAGGCCAGGTCCATGGGGTCGCGCACCTGGTAACAGCCGCTGCCGGCTTCCCTGGGAGACCCGCAAGCCTGGTTGTTCTGCCAGATTCCCATGATGGTGTACGCGCCAAAGACCATGATGGATGCGCCTGCGGCCAACCCGTCCAGGCCATCGGTGAGGTTCACGCCGTTGGTGGCTGCGGTGATGATCAGGTTGGACCAGGCAATGAACAGGATCGCCCCCAGCACGGTCCCGCCGAAGGCCAGGTCCAGCCAGGGAATATCCCGTACCAGCGAGATTTGCGTCGAGGCCGGACGGAGCCCGTCCTCGTTGGGGAACTGCAGGACCAGTACTGCGAAGATAATGCCGACAGCAGCCTGCAGGATGAGCTTGGCACGGGCATTCAAGCCCAGGCTGCGCTTGTTGGAGATCTTGATGTAGTCGTCCAGGAACCCGACGAAACCCATACCGACCATGAGGAACAGCAGCAGGAGGCCTGACGCTGAGGGCCCGGCAGAGTGCGGGTTCATCATCCACATGATCAGGTGCGTCACGAAGTAGCTGATGAGCACCGCTGCCACCACGACGGTTCCGCCCATGGTGGGAGTACCGCGCTTGGTGTGGTGCGAAGTGGGGCCATCATCACGGATGAATTGCCCATAGCTCTTGGCCACCAGGAACCTGATGAACAGGGGTGTGCCTATCAAGGCCACCAGAAGGGCGACGCCGGCGCCGATCAAAAGTGCAATCACAGCAGCTCGTTCCCTTCGCTTGCGGCAGCTTCATCCGCGCTTTCTCCGGTGGGCTCGGCCCGTGGAGGTAATGCTATCCGATCACCCAAATGCCTGAGTCCGACAGCTTTGGACGACTTGAACAGGACCAGATCACCAGGTTCCAGTTCCCTTGACAGCAGTTCATAGGCTTCATCGAGCGTTTCCGTAAACGAACATTCGTCGCCCCAGGAGCCTTCCTGGATGGCCGAAATGTACAGCGCGCGGGCCTCACGGCCCACCACTACCAGCCGGGAAATGTTGAGCCGGACCACCTGGGTACCCACGGCCGTGTGTTCCCGGATGGAGTCCTCGCCAAGTTCCAGCATGGCGCCCAGGACAGCCCAGGTCCTCCTGCCTTGGCCGAGATCGGCCAGCGTCCGCAAGGCGGCCCGCATCGATTCGGGATTGGCATTGAAGGCGTCGTTGATGATGGTGACGCCGTCCTCGCGTTCGGTGCGTTCCATGCGCCAACGGCTGGCTGCGGACTGCGAACTCAACGACGACGCGATATCGGCGGCCGGGATGCCGGCAGCGAACGCCGCGGCAGCAGCTGCCAGCAGGTTCGTCACATGGTGACCACCGATCAGGCGGCTTCGAACCGGCACGGAAGGGCCGCCGTCGGGAAGTACGAGATCGAACACCGGGTGGCCCTCGGCACTGACCACCACGTTGCGTGCTTCCACTTCTTCGGTGGTTGCCGGTTTGGCGGTGAAGCCCAGGACCTTGGCTACGGTGCGTGAGCGCATCGAAGCTACGCGACCGTCGTCGAGGTTGAGAACAGCGGTGCCGTGTTCGCCAAGTGCCTCGACAAGCTCACCCTTGGTCTTGGCGATATTTTCCACTCCGCCGAACTCGCCGGCGTGCGCCGTACCGACCATCAGCACCACTCCGATGTCGGGCTTCACCATGTCCGCCAGGTACTTGATATGGCCCAAGCCCGTGGCGCCCATCTCGATGACCAGGAAACGGGTCCCGGCATCGGCCGCGAAAACAGTCAGCGGGACGCCGACCTCGCCATTGTAGGAACCCTGCGGCGCCACCGTGGCCCCGGCCGTGGACAAGATGCCGGCAAGGAGGTCCTTGGTGGTGGTCTTCCCCGCGGAGCCGGTGATTCCAATCACGGTGAACTGCTCGCCGCGCTGTTCACGCTCGGACCGGATGCGCCGGACGGACTCAGCGGCAAGCGCTCCCATCGCCACGACGGCATCGTCCACCACGACGGCGGGATACGGGCTGCCGTCCGCATCGGTCACTTCGCGTTCGACCAGGACCAGAACGGCGCCGCGCTTGAACGCGGCGTCGACGAAGTCGTGGCCGTCGGCGTGCTCGCCGGGCTTTGCCACGTACAGCGAACCGGTCGTGGCCTCCCGTGAGTCAGTAACGACGGAAGAGGGCACGATGCCCGGTTCTCCGGTCAAACGGCCATGGGTGATGTCGGCGATCTCCGCCGCAGTAAGTGCAATCATCTCGGTTTAGGACTCTATCCGCTGGTCCGGTGAAACGCTGAATCCCTTGGATGTCAAGGCAGCCCTCAACTCGACCCTGTCGTCCAGGGCGAGGTTCACGCCTTTGACTTCCTGCCACACCTCGTGGCCGCGTCCTGCGATGAGGATGGTGTCCTTCGCCGTTGCCAGGTCCACGGCGACGCGGATGGCAGCATCCCTCGGGTAGGACTCGATGATCTCGCTGGCCAGGTTTTCTTCCTCACGCGCGGCGTACGCCCCTGCCAGCACCTCGGCGCGTATGGCTGCGGCATCCTCGTCGTGGGGGTCGTCGTCGCTGATGATCACGACGTCGGCCAGCCGGGCCGCGATGGCACCCATGGTGGGCCTTTTGCCTTGGTCCCGTTGCCCTGTTGCTCCGAAAACCACGATGACCCGGGAGCCTTCTTCCGGTGAACGGACTGCTTTCAACGCCCGCGCCAGGGCGTCAGGGTTGTGGGCAAAATCAACAACGGATGCCGGTTCCGTCGAGACGAGCTGCATGCGTCCGGGAACCGCGACGGTGAAGGGGTCATGTGCGTCCAGGGCTTCCTGGAGTTTGGCTTCGTCCACCCCGGATGCCAGGACCATAAGGGTGGCCAACGCGGCGTTGGCCACGTTGAAGTCCCCCGGCAAGCCCGTGTGCACGCGCAGGGTACGGCCGTCAGAGTGTTTCAATTCAAAGTCCGAGCCCAGCCCGCGCGGCTTGATGGATGCTACCCGCCAGTCAGCGTCCGGGGCGGCGCCGGAGGTGGCCGCCGAAAGGGTGGTGACCGGGATATCCGCCCGACCGGCCAGCTTTCGGCCCCATTCGTCATCCACCGTGACTACAGCCCGGCGTGCACGTCCTGCAGTGAAAAGCTCAGCCTTGGTGTTGAAGTACTCCTCCATGCTGCCGTGGAGGTCCAGGTGGTCCTGGGTGAGATTGGTGAATCCTGCGACCTCGAACATCACTGAGTCCACGCGCCGGAAGGAGATCGCGTGCGAGGACACCTCCATGGACGCCGTATCCAATCCCCGTTCACGCATCAAAGCGAGCAGGGCGTGGACGTCCGTGGACTCCGGCGTAGTCAGGAGGCTGGGAATCGGCTCACCGCCGGCCACGATTTCGATGGTGCCAATCAGTCCAGGCCTCTTGCCCAAGGCCCGCAGCAAGGAATTGATGAAGTAGGTGGTTGTGGTCTTGCCGTTGGTCCCGGTGACACCGAAAAGTGAAGGGAAAGCTGCGTCGTCGGGTTGGCTGCGGTAGATCAGCGCGGCCAAAGGCCCGACGACGGCCCTCGGCTCGTCGACGATGAGGACGGGAACCGGCTGCTCGGCTGCCAGCGCAAGCTGGCGTGCACCGGCGTCGTCCGTCACGACGGCAACCGCACCTGCGTCGACAGCCTGCGGAACGAAGTCGGCTCCGTGGCGCGTGGCGCCCGGCAGGGCCATGTAGAGGTCGCCAGGTTCCACGGCTCGGGAATTGAGCGTAATACCGGTGATGCCGAGGTCGCTGCTGCCCTCAGGGGCAGCCACTCCCAGCGCCCTGGCAATGCTGGCCAAGGACACAGCAGCCACGGATGCGGGACGGAAGCCTGACCGTCCGGCGTCCGGCGTCGCGGTATTGGAAGCTGCCTCTTTGTGCTCTGACACGTGGTTCTCCGTTGGTGCTCGTGGAACGACCGGCCGGGGGCCAGCGGCGCCCGGGCCATTGGTAGTGGATCGAATGGGGGCCGAAACAGGCGCCCAAGAAGCTTACTTGACGAACTGGGGCAGCCGCGCGGGAGTTCCGGTGGATGGTGCCACGTTGTAGGTCCGCAGGACCTGCGACATCACCGAGCGGAACACAGGCCCGTTGGTCACACCATAGATATTTCCCTTGGGGCGCTGCAGGACCACTTCGACGATGAACCTGGGATCGTCCATGGGGGCCATGCCCACCATCGAGGCCGTGTAGCCATCGAATCCCGGCAGACCGTCCTCGCGGGGTGCCTGGGACGTACCGGTCTTGGCTCCAACGCGGTAGCCGTCAATGGCTGCGTCCTTGATCTGTCCCTCGGTCACGGCACTTTCCAGGATGTCCCGCACTTGCTGGGCGGTCTCTTTGGAGACCACCTGCCGTGGATCCTTCGCGGGGGCTTTTTGCTCCTGGCCGTCCGGGCCGATGTAGCCGTCAATGAGCCTGGGCTGAAGCATCACGCCGTTGTTGGCTATGCTCTGGAAAGCCCGGACGGTCTGCAGCGTCGACTGGGACACGCCCTGGCCGAAGAGCACCGTGTACTGCTGGCGTTCGTCCCATTGGTCGGGCGTTGCAAGGATGCCGGTCGCTTCTGCCGGCAGCCCGATGTCCGTCTGCTCTCCGATCCCGAATTTCTTCAGCCAGTCGTAGCGCTGCTCCTTGCTCAGGCGGCTTCCCACCATCACAGTGCCGGTGTTCATCGACCAGCCGAGGATGCCGGCAAGGGTGCGCTCTTCGGTACCGTGCTCGAAGGCATCCGTGAATTTCTGGCCATCGATGGTGTACGAGGGCGGAATGGTGAATTGGTCCAGCGGGAAGGACTTGCCTTCTTCGATGGCCGCCGCAGCCGTGATCATTTTCTGGACGGAACCGGGCTCGTAGGCGGCAGTGACCGAACGCACGCCGCGGTCCTTGGCATCGACCTTGCCGGGGTCGTTCGGGTCCGGAGCGTTGGTATCTGCCAGGGCAATGAGATTTCCGGTCTTCGTGTCGATCACGACGATTGAACCCCATTCGGCGTTCATCTTGTTGACCTGGCTTTGGATGGCTTGCTGGGCGAAATACTGGATGTCGGTATTGATGGTCAGTTTGACGTCGCTGCCGTCCACGGCAGGAGTCAGTTCATCAGTGGCCACCGGGATACGGAGGCCGTCTGCGCCGATTTCGAAGACGCGCTTGCCCTCAGTACCGCGAAGAATCTCGTCCTGGGTCTGCTCAATGCCCGCCTGGCCCGTGGTCCCGTCTTTGAGGAAACCGACCACCCCGCCGGCCACGCTGCCGTTCGGGTACACCCGCTTGCTGACTCCCTCGGCTTTGAGTCCCGGGATGTAGAGCTTGGTGATGCGGTCCTCAAGCTCGGGCTTGATGTCCTTGGCCACGACGAAGTAGCGCTTATCCCCCGTCAGGGACTCCCGCACCTTGGCAACGTCGGTTCCGAGCAGGGCAGCGAGGTCCGCGATGCCCTGGTCACGGGTGATTTCGTCGAGTTTTTCGGTCTTCTCGTTGTACCTGTGGAATGTCTCGGTGTTGGTGTTCACCGTCTGGTCGACCACGATGTTGTACCGGATGACGCTGCTTGCAAGGACAGTGCCGTTCGCGTCCAGGATCTGGCCGCGCTCAGCAGGAAGGACTTGCGGGGTCAGTCGCTTGGCAAGGGCAGCCTCGGCCATCCCGCCCATGTCCAGGCCCTGCACCATGAACAACTTGCCGCCCACAACCAGCAGCAGGCTGAGCATGATGCCGAGCCCAACGCGCAGCCGCCGTCGTGCCGCCGGCGTCTTCGTTTTTTTCGATGTGCCGGGGTTCTGAGCCACGTTGATTCCTTGCTGCTGGCCTTGGTTCAGTGGACGGATGGACTACTGTCCGGGTGTCTTTTGCTGGGGGGCCGGGACCGACCCTCCATGAAGATCCACCGGCGGTACCGCTGCCGGCGAGGCGGGCACTGCCGGCGGGGTTGCCTGCGTTGCCGGGGCTGCGGGAGTAACCGGCTTCAGGTTCTCCAACGGATCCTTGGTGGTCACCGAGGGAACAACATCAAGCACGCCCCCCACAGCAGGAGGAGCGAGAACAGCCCCTGGGTTGTCGCCCTTGACTGCGGGAGTCGCCTTCCCGGTCACTGTCATCGTGTTCAGGTCGATCTGGCCTTTAACGGTGGAAGGAACCATTCCCAATTCTGTAGCCTTGGCTGCCAGATTCTGGGGAGCTTCGTAGTTCTGCTTCTTCTGTGTCAGGTCCTGGTTTTCCTTATTAAGGGTGGCGGCCTGCGCCTTGAGCTGCACCAGCTGGTACTGCGCCGTGGACACGGAGATGTTCAGGACCAGGACAGTCAAGAGAGCGGCTGCCATGGCGAGAAAGCACAGAACCACGAATGGGGTTCTGCGCCTGCCCGGAGTGCTGCGTACCAGAGAGAGCGGCGTGCGGGGCCTGCGGGCAACATCAGGCTTGCCCGCGGGCGATGGAAGCGCGCGGGCGGTATTGCCCACCACGGAGGGCAAAGTCCTCGCTGCGGCGTTGCTCATGCGTCTCTCCTCGGTTTGATGCGTTCGACGGCCCTCAGTCGTGCAGAGGCCGCGCGGGGGTTCTCGGCGATCTCTGCCGCTGTGGGCACTTCCGTGCCTTTGGTGATGGTTTTCAACTCAGGTTTGTGTTCTTCAAGCTCCACGGGGAACCCCAACGGAGCCGAGGACTTGGAGCCCTTCTGGAAGACGGACTTCACGATCTTGTCTTCCAGCGAGTGGTAGGACATCACCACTACGCGGCCACCCAACGCCGTGGATGCCACCGCAGCCGGAACAGCGCGTTCAAGGACGTCGAGTTCCTCGTTGACCTCGATGCGCAAGGCCTGGAACGTGCGCTTGGCCGGGTGTCCCCCGCTCTTGGCTGCAGCCGCCGGCACAACGCTGCGGATCTGCTCCACCAGCTCGCCCGTGGTGGCGAAGGGCTTTTCGGCCCTGGCATTGACGATCCTGTTGGCGATCCGTCCGGCAAACTTCTCTTCGCCCCATTTGCGGATGATGCGGACCAGGTCTTCCTCGCTGTAGGTGTTCACAACGTCGGCGGCGGTCTGTCCACGGCTCGTGTCCATGCGCATGTCCAGTGGAGCGTCGTAGGAATAGGCGAAACCACGCTCGCGTTCGTCCAACTGCAAGGAAGAAACTCCGAGGTCCATCAGGATTCCATGGACTTCCGGAATGCCGAGGTCAGCCAGCACGTCTTCGATCTCGTCATAGACGGCGTGCACAAGGTCCGTGCGCCGGGAGAAGGGTTCCAAGCGGGCGCCGGCAAGCGAAAGCGCTTCTTCGTCCCGGTCGATGCCTACCAGGTGAAGATCGCCGAAGCGCTGCAGCATCGCTTCGGAGTGCCCTCCCATGCCGAGGGTCGCATCGATGACTACGGGAGTCTCGCCACGGCTCCTCGCGGCTTCAAAGCCGGGAGCGAGCAGGTTGATGCAGCGGTCTTTCAGGACGGGCACGTGGCGCTCCGATGTGGGCTTTGCCGCGTCCTGCTCTTCCACGCTGCCTCCTCTTTCCTCAGTTACGTGCATGGTGATTCTTGAATCGGATCCCCATCCGCGCCTATCGTCCCGCCGGCCTGGCTCAGGGGAAGTTGAGCCAGGAAGACTGTTCGATGGGCGGCTGGAGATCCCATTCAAGAAGCGGTACTGCCTCCACTGCCCGGTTAGAAGAACCCGGGCAGATTGTCGTCGTCCGTTTCCGAGAAGGCTGCTTCCTTCTCGTTGAGGTACTCGTTCCAAGCCTCGGCATCCCAGATCTCAGCCCGGGTTCCGGCACCGATCACGGCCAGCTCCCTTCCCAAGCCTGCGTATGCACGGAGCGCCGGTGGAATGGTCACACGCCCCTGCTTGTCAGGTACTTCATCCGAGGCTCCGGACAGAAAGACGCGGATGTAATCACGGGCCTGCTTGGAAGACAATGGCGCTTCCCGCATCGACTCGTGGATACGTTCGAATTCCTTCTGGCTGAAGACGTAGATGCAGCGCTCCTGGCCCCTGGTGAGAACCAACCCCTCAGCAAGCTCCTCGCGGAACTTGGCGGGAAGTATGATCCGGCCCTTGTCATCGAGACGCGGCGAGTGAGTGCCCAGAAACACTGGCCCCACCGCCCCTCAGTCAAGGTGCCCGCACATACCCAACACTGCCACTACCCTCTTATGTGCTCCACTTTACTCCACAACGCCCCACAGTCAACGCAGCTGCAGGCGTTTCTCCACCACTTTGAGATTCCATTGCCCTGAATTGGCGCGGAATTCCAAGGGGTGGAGTGGAGTGGAGGCTTTTGCGCTCCGGCGGCCAGGGCGGCGTCGGGATCAAAGCCTGAAAGGCGCCTGGGAACCGATGGCGGCCGTAATTCGCCACCCGAGGGGAGGAAAGTGGAGATGGTGGTGGAAAGTGGAGGATTTGAAACCGGCGCTTAAAAGCGAAAGGACCCGCTTAGCGGGTCCCTTGTTCTGCTGTTGTCAGGGCTCATCCAGTTATAGGGCGCACCTGCCCTCATAGGGCTCCGGGGCATGCTTGGGTGAGGCTGACCATTCACGCAACGGAATGCTCCCGGGCCAGCCGAGCACGTCCATTGTCAGTTGTCGTCGCGGCGCCGTTCGTCCCAGCGTTCTTCGAGGCTGCTCATGAAGGTGCTCTTGGGCTTCGCCTTGGCAGCTTTCCCCTTGCCGGCCTTTCCGAATGCCGATCCACGCAACGTCGCGAAGTACACACCAGCACCCATGACTATGAAGCCGAGGACACCCACAGGTATCGCCTGCAGCGAAACGCCTACGAGCAGGAGAAGAATGCCGGCAATCGCGCCAAGGACGCCAATAATGACATGCCGGGTAGACCAGCTGCGGATGGGATCCGAACCCATGGTGTTGGCAAACTTCGGATCGTCCTCATGAAGTTGCTTTTCAAGTTGCTCAAGCAGCTTCTGTTCGTGCTCCGAGAGGGGCATCGCGACCTCCTTTAGTCAGCCAGCGTCTGGACATAACGCGTCCTGTGCGTCTGTTTACCCCAACGATCGGACCAAGAATTTCGTTCCCAAATTGCCCTCTTGGTTCAGCAGGCATCCCGGGGCCGACTGTTCAGGAAACAGTTTGTCCAGACGATCTAAATCTCTGTAATAAATAGGATAGTTTGTCCGGGGCCGTTCTGAAAGACGCCCGGGACGGCCGGGACCAAGGTCACACGGTTCAGCTATCCGAGGCCGGCTTGCCGGGTTCCAGGAGACGGGCGGGCAGCAGTGTTTTGGACCCAAAGCGCTCCGAAACCCTGTCCAGGGCTTGCTCCGCGGCACGCCAGTTGTCATCGCGGCGGTCCAGGCTCAGCTGCATGGAGGTCTGGCCGGCCGGTTCCAACTGCTCGGCCCGCACGCCTACCAACCTGACACTCATCGAGCGGGGACCCAGCGATTCAAGGAGCTGCACGGCCACCTGGTAGATCAGTTGCGCGCTGTCGACGGGAGTGTGCAGGGTGCGGCTGCGAGAGACTGTGGAGAAATCTGCGTAACGCAGTTTCAAGGCAACCGTCCGGGCAAGCATGCCCGAACTGCGGAGCCGGGTGGCCGTGCGGTGGGACAGCCGCAACAACTCCCTGTGCAGCAAGGCATTATCCGCTGTATCAACGGAGAAGGTTTCTTCAGCTCCAATGCTCTTTTCAAGCCGTGTCGGCGTTACCGGCCGCGGATCAACGCCCATGGAGAGCCTGTGCACGTGTTCTCCGCTTGCCCCCAGGACCTTCTTAAGGGAGGACAACGGCGTTGCCGCCACGTCCGCGACCGTGCGGATGCCCATCCGTGCCAGGACTTCACCGGTCTTGCCACCGACGCCCCACAGCGCACTGACGGGGAGGCTGTGAAGGTACGCAAGGGTGTCATCGGCGTCGATCTGCAGGATGCCGTCCGGTTTACATCTGGTGGAGGCGATCTTGGCAACGAATTTTGTGCCCGCAATCCCCACGGAAGCGGTGATTCCCAACTCCGCGTGGACCCTGCGCCGAATGAGGTGGCCTATGTCCAAAGGTGCCCCCAGCCGGCGGATCGCACCACCGACGTCCAGGAAAGCTTCGTCCACGCTCAGGGGCTCCACCAGGTCCGTAATTGATCCGAAGATCTCCATGAGCTGCGCGGAGACCTCGTAGTAGAGAGTGTGGCGGGGATTGATGACCACGGCCGCCGGGCACCGCCTCATGGCAATGGACATGGGCATGGCCGATTTGACCCCTGTTGCCCGGGCTTCGTAGGAGGCCGAAAGGACCACCGACCGCTCCGCGGGGAATCCCACGATCACAGGCTTGCCGCGCAGTTCGGGCCGGCTGCGGAGTTCCACGGAGACAAAGAACGCGTCCATGTCCACGTGCAGAATGCTGGTTCGCCTCAATTCCCGCAGGGCATCTCCAGCGCTGCGGGCTGGTTTGGGGCCGACGCTTGACTCGCCGCCGGGTGCTTCCTGCCTCACAACGGCAATACTATGCCCGGGCACTGACTAAACTGGAGGCAACGTCCGGCTCAGCCCCCAGGAAGGATACCCTGTGAAGCTCTTTGGAACTCCTCGAACGCGAGGGTTTGCCCTGCTCGCAGTCAGTGTCGCAGTGGCGGCCTCCGCCTGCACCCCATCGCCCGGCGGTTCGGCGGCACCATCGCCCTCCGGTGCTTCCTTCTCAACGTCGGCGCCGTCACCTTCCGGGACAGCGTCTTCGGCCGGCAGCAGCAGCCCCTCCCCCGAAACCACGGGGTTCACCGAATCGAGCACACCGGACCCTGACGCCACGGCCACGGTCAACGCGCTCGTTCCAGGTTTCCCCGAGCAACTCATTCCCGTCATGCCCAAAACCTCGGTGCGGTCCAGCAGCTTCGACAAGAATGCTTCCCTGGCAACAGTCGCGCTCGTCGGGACGGTCAAGGCGCCTCCGCAGGGCGTTGTGGACTATTACAAGTCATCGCTGGAAGCCCAGGGCTTCAAGCTCATCCCTGGACCGGAAGCAGTCGGCAACGTCACTTCATTGGACTTTGTCCGCGGTGATGGTGAAACAGTGAATGTCTCCATCATGCAAAAGGAAGGTGTCTCAACCTTCACCATCGGCGCCAACGTGGCGGCCGGGTCCATCAAGTGACGTTTACTTCCGACGTCGCCTCCGAGCAAGCCTGCTTCATTGATGGTGTGGCGGCCAGCCTCAACCGTTTCCTATCCGGGCAGCGGGAGCTCATGGCTACGGTTTCGCCGGATGTCGCACCGCTGATCGACTCGATTTCGACATTGGCAACAGGCGGCAAGCGGTTGAGGGCACTGATGTGCTACTGGGGTTGGCGCGGTGCCGGGGGCCACGCTGACGATCCGGACATCGTCACCGCCGGGTGCGCCTTGGAACTTTTTCAGGCAGCCGCGCTGATCCATGATGACATCATTGACCGTTCCGATACCCGCCGCGGCGGCCCAAGCGTCCACAAGCGTTTCAGCCAACTGCATGCAACGAGTGGCTGGGCGCTGGACAGCGAACATTTCGGCGATGCCGCCGCCATTTTGACCGGCGATCTCTGCCTGTCCTTCAGCGAAGAGTCTTTCACCGACATCGGTCACCGTGCTTCTTCAGGAAGCCCTGCACGCCGTATCTTCAACGTCATGCGGGCGGAGGTCATGGCTGGTCAATACCTTGACATCCTCGAGGAAGTGGCCGGTCCCGTGCGCGACCACGCAGGGTCCGTGGACCGCGCCAGGTCCATCATCCGCTACAAGTCGGCGAAGTACTCCACGGAACATCCGCTGGCGCTGGGCGGTGCCCTTGCGGGCGCTCCGGAGGAGCTGCTCGCGGGATACTCCAGGTTCTCGCTCCCGCTTGGGGAGGCGTTCCAGATGCGCGACGACGTCCTTGGCGTCTTCGGGGACCCGGCAACCACAGGAAAGCCGGCGGGCGATGACCTGCGGGAGGGCAAACGCACGGTGCTTGTGGGCTTTGCCCTTAATCAGGCTTCTGCGGCAGACGCTGCCTTTCTGGATGGCAGACTGGGCAACCCGGACCTCGCCGAGGACGACGTCGCCCGGATCCGCCAGCTCATGGTTGATTGCGGCGCTTTGGACGCCACGGAATCGCTCATCGCGCAGCTGAGCAAGGACGCCTTCGAGGCACTGGAACGCCTGCCTCTGGACGAGGTCCCACTCCTGGCATTGGGCCAACTCGCCGAAGCCGCGGTCAGCCGCGCCGCCTGACTGCGAAAGCCGGCATTGCCGGGCATTACCAGTCGGGGAAAGACATGAAGCGACGACGACGGCGGTTGGGAACCGCCGTCGTCGCCGCTTTTAAGTCGTTGTCTTTTGGAAAGTAACCCGGCGCAATTACCAGGCCAGAGACTGCGCGCGGCGCCTGATCTCGGTTTTGCGGCCCTCACGCAGGGCATCGATGGGGCGACCACGCAGAGATTCATCAGGAGTAAACAGCCAGATGATCAACTCTTCGTCGTTGTAGCCGGCATCGCTGAGGACCGCGACAGTCCCCTTCAAGCTGTCCACAACGTGCCCATCCTGAAGAAACAAGGCCGGGACTGAGCGGATATTCCGCTCTCCCCGCCGGATGGCGACAAGCGCCCGCTCGTCCAAAAGTCCATGGACTTTGGTGATGGAAACTTCCAGCAGCTCGGCAACATCCGGAAGCGGCAACCACTCGGAAACAAGGCTTTCTACATTACTCACGGATCAAGGTTGCCATGCCGCCCCGCCCCTCGCCTAGCCGGAGCTTGATAAGAGTCGGAGCGGATACGCGCATATCCTGCCGCAGCGACTCCAACAATTGGCTTTTGGAATCTTCCGCGCGGGATTTGTTGTGCCAAGTGAATAAGTATGAGAGATTCACATTGATCACACTTGCACCATTGATAACATCAGTAACATTGGCAACACTGACAACAGCGTTAACAATCACCCCCGCTGTTTGAGATGAGGACTTTTTCATGACGACGCCCCGCTCGCCGAAACGAACCATGAGCATGCCCGTTATCGCGGCAACCACGGCCGCGCTTCCCGCTGTGGTTTTGTCGTCGCTTGCGCTGGCTCAACCGTCCATCGCAGCGCCTGCACCGCAACCGCGCAAAATCCCGGCCACTCTTGCTGCAGCAATGAAGGCCCAGGCAGTCGCGGCCGGCACGGTGATCCCGGCCCAGGCAGTTCCAGCTACGCTTCCGGCAGCCCTCCGTCCCATGGCCCCCGCTGTCCCGGACAGCTACACGGTGGTTCGCGGCGATACCATCAGCGCCATTGCCCGACGCTTCAACCTGGACACCTCCGCAGTGCTCCAGCTGAACAACCTGACTCCCACCACGCTGATCTATCCCGGGCAGAGCATCAAGCTCACCGGCACGGCCACCACCGCTCCCGCGCCCAGCGCCCCGGCCGCATCTGGCTCCACCAGCTCCGCTACGGTTTACATAGTGGTACCAGGGGATACCCTCGGCGGCATTGCAGCCAAGCACGGCGTGCCCCTGTCCAGCATTTTCAGCTGGAACAACCTCAACGGAAGTTCCATCATCTATCCGGGCCAGAAGATCAAGGTCAGTGGCTCGGCGCCTTCAACTCCGGCAGCTCCGGCACCAACGCCAGCGCCGGCTCCGGCACCCGCTCCCCTGGCAAGCACCGGGTCCTACACCATCAAGGCCGGCGACACCCTCAGCTCCATCGCCTCGCGGTTGGGGGTCTCCCTGTCTGCCCTCATGTCGGCCAACAACCTCACCGCAAGCACGGTGATCTACCCGGGCCAGAAGCTGACCATCCCCGGCGGCAGCCTGCAACCAGCCGGCGAAACCACGCCCTTGGTGCCCAGTACATTCCTTGGCTTTACGTATCCCCCGGCGGTCGTCAACTCGGCCAACGAAAACAAGGCACTCCTGAACGCTTCACCGGTCCCCAGCCGCGCTGAGATGAAGGGCATTGTGGCCGACACAGCACGGCGCATGGGCGTCAGCCCCTCCCTGGCCCTGGCATTCGCCGAGCAGGAATCCGGCTTCGACCAGCGGGCCGTTTCCCCGGCCAACGCGATAGGCACCATGCAGGTCATTCCGTCGTCCGGCCAGTGGGCCTCCGATCTGGTGGGCCGGAAGCTCAACCTTCTGGACCCCTACGACAACGCAACGGCCGGCGTCGCGATCATCCGCGCCCTCGTCGCCACCAGCAAGGACCTGGACACCGCCATCGCCGGTTACTACCAGGGCCAGTACTCGGTGAGCAAGTACGGCATGTACGACGACACCAAGCGCTACGTCGAATCGATCAAGGCCCGCCAGCGCACGTTTGCCTAGGCACGCCCGGCACCTTGGAAGGGGCCCGCATCCCACGTGGATTCGGGCCCCTTCCCTGTCTCGTTTAGGATCGAATGGTGCAAGAACCAACGCAGGACCACCTCATCGGGACCACTGTGGACGGGCGCTACGTGGTCCGCTCCCGCTTGGCAAAAGGTGGCATGTCCACCGTCTACCTGGCTACAGACCGGCGCCTTGAGCGCGATGTCGCCCTCAAGGTCCTGCACCCGCACCTGGCGAACGACCAAACGTTTTTGGAGCGACTCAGCCGTGAAGCAAAAGCCGCGGCGAGCCTCTCCCACCCCCACATCGTGGGCGTCCTGGACCAAGGCGAGGACGGCCACATCGCCTACCTCGTCATGGAGTACGTCAAGGGCCACACCCTTCGGGATGTCCTGAACACGCAAGGCGCCCTGCCCCCGCGGCTCGCTTTGGCCCTGATCGATCCTGTGATCGAAGGCTTGGCCGCTGCCCACTCTTCCGGCCTGATCCACCGCGACATCAAACCTGAGAACGTCCTCATTGCGGACGATGGCCGGATCAAGGTAGGCGATTTTGGCTTGGCCAGGGCGATCTCGGCCAACACCAGCACCGGGGCCTTGATAGGAACCGTGGCCTACCTGGCGCCTGAACTCGTCCTGGGACAACCGGCAGATGCCCGCAGTGACATCTATTCAGCCGGGATCATGCTCTATGAGATGCTCACGGGCAAGCAACCGTACAGCGGCGACTCCCCCATCCACGTGGCCTACCAGCACGTGAATGCAACCGTCGGCCGCCCCTCAGAGGCGGCACGCGGACTGGCCGAAGACCTGGATGAACTGGTGCAGTGGTGTACGTCTGTGGATGCCGAGAACAGGCCGATCGACGGGTCTGCCCTGCTGACGGAGTTGCGTCATATCCGCACAACGCTCACTGACGAGCAGCTCGATCACAGGCAACAAGCGGCTGCCACGAATCCCTACCAGGCTCCCACGGCGGCCATCCCTGCTTCCAGCGTGGACAGGAATGCCACCGAGGCGATTGCCATCACTGCCTCGCCCACTGAATTCATAGCCCAACAAAGCAATCCCACCACCATCATGGCGGCGGGCAGCCGGTCCTTCCATCCGCCACAAAGCCCCACGGACGTAGAAGCGCGCCCGCTTGGGAAAAGGGACCTGAAGCGGCTCGAAAGGCAGCAGGCCAAGGACCGGGCCAAGGCGGCGGCCACTCCAGTCCGGCCGCTCAGGGAAGGCAATCCTCGTCGTCGCGGCCTCATCTGGACTGTGGTGATCGTCATCCTCGCACTGCTTGCGGCCACTGCCGGCTGGTTTTTCGGCATGGGACCGGGATCGCCGGGCACCGTCCCCGACGTGAAGAACAAGACAGTCGCCGAGGCCCAACAGCTGCTCCGCACAGCTGGATTCCAGTCCGAGCCGCAGGACGTTTTCGACGACGACACCCTGGCCGGTCTTGCCGTTGGCACCAAACCGGAATCCGGTGCCGAAGTCCGGAAGTTCCAGCCGATCACCCTTTTTGTGTCCAAGGGAGCCCAGCTCTTCCCTCTCCAGGATTTCACCGGCGGGACCCTCGATGACGCCAAGACAGCCCTGAATTCATCCCGGATGGCCCTTGGCAATGTGACCGAAGCCTTCGACGAGAAGGTGCCTGCGGGTATCGTCATCGCCCAGGACCCGGCTAAGGGCAAGGAAGTGCGGCATGGCACGCCTGTTGCCCTGGTCGTCTCCAAGGGCCCCCAGCCCATCCCGGTTCCCGATGTGCGCGGCCTTGCACAGGACGCTGCCGTCAAGGCGATCCAGGATGCCGGGCTTAAGGCGGTGATCGCCCCGGAGACAGTCAACGACAAGACGGTCCCCAAAGGATCTGTCGTGTCCCAGGTTCCCGCCAACGGCACGCTCATCAAGGGCGACACGGTAACCCTCACCGTCTCCAAGGGCCCGCGCATGGTCAAGGTGCCCAGCTTCATCGGCAAGCAATCCGCTGAAGCAGAGAGGGAACTCAAGAAACTGGGCTTCAAAGTAGAAATCAACAAGATCCTGGGTGGTTTCTTCGGAACGGTCCGGGACCAGAATCCGGTGAATACAGAGGTGCCTGAAGATTCAGTGGTGACGCTGACAGTCGTTTAGGGTTCCAGCCCAACTCGCATCAACGCAAAAGGCGCGGCCCGGACTTCTCCGGGCCGCGCCTATTTTGTACCGTTGTGCAGTTTTGTCCCGTTTTTATGCCGTAGCCAAGGGTTTGGCGGTTACCTCTTGGAGAGGGCGCCGGCAACCAGGAAAGCCATCTCCAAGGACTGCATGTGGTTCAGGCGCGGATCGCATACCGACTCATAGCGGTCCAGGAATGCGTCCTGGTCGATCGGGTCTGCGCCGCCCAGGCACTCTGCGACGTCATCGCCGGTCATTTCCACGTGCAGGCCGCCCGGAACCGTTCCCAGGGAGTGGTGCACTTCGAAGAAGCCGCGGACTTCGTCAATAACGTCGTCGAAGTTGCGGGTCTTGTAGCCGTTGGGCGAGGTTACCGTGTTGCCGTGCATCGGGTCGGTCACCCAGAGCACTTGGGCGCCGGACGCCGTAACGCGTTCGACGACGGCGGGCAGCTTTTCGCGGATGTTCCCGGCACCCATGCGGGTGATGAAGGTGAGGCGGCCGGGTTCGCGGTTCGGGTCCAGCTTGTCGATAAGGCGCAGGGCGTCATCGCCGCTGGTGGTGGGGCCAAGCTTGACGCCGATCGGGTTGCGTACACGGGAAAGGAAGTCCACGTGCGCGTGATCGAGCTCCCTGGTCCGCTCCCCGATCCACAGGAAGTGGGCAGACGTGTCATAGGGCAGGCCCGTGCGGGAGTCTATCCGCGTGAGGGCGCGCTCATAGTCGAGCAGGAGGGCCTCGTGGCTGGCGAAGAATTCAACGCGCTTGAGTGCCTCGAAGTCCGCTCCACAGGAATCCATGAACATAATGGCGCGGTCGATGTCACGGGCCAGCGACTCGTAGCGCGCGTGAGCCGGGTTCTCGGTGAATCCCTTGTTCCACTGGTGCACCAGCCGCAGATCCGCAAAGCCGCCCTGGGTGAAAGCCCGGATAAGGTTCAGCGTGGACGCCGAGGTGTGGTACGCCTTCAACATCCGTCCGGCGTCGTGGGCGCGGGACTCAGGGGTGAAATCGTAGCCGTTGACAATGTCTCCGCGGTAGGCGGGCAGTGTCACGCCATCGCGGGTCTCGTCATTGGAGGAACGCGGTTTGGCAAACTGCCCGGCCATCCGGCCCATTTTGATCACGGGCATCGCTGCGCCATAGGTCAGCACGACTGCCATCTGGAGGATGGTCTTAACACGGGCGCTGATCTTGTCTGCGGTGGCAGCCTCGAAGGTTTCTGCGCAGTCGCCGCCCTGGAGCAGGAACGCCTTGCCCTGGGCCGCGGCGGCCAGTCGTTCACGGAGGACGTCGACTTCGCCGGCGAAGACCAGCGGCGGTACGACGGAGAGTTCTTTGACGGAGGCCTTGAAGACATCAGCATCCGACCACGTTGGCTGCTGGGAAATCGGCAGGTCGCGCCAGGCGTCCAGTCCGGGATAGTTCGCCGCTCCGCTCTGGGCGGTGCTGGCGAGTGGATCTACTGTGGAAGGTGCGGTGTTCGCGGTTAGCTCAGTCACCCTTCAAGAGTAGTAGCCTCCGGCGGCCTTGAGGCACTGCGGGCGTAACTGATGCTGCCGTCTGCGTCACAGTTTCCAAGGTGCTACTGGCCTTCCGCGCGGGGCTCGTCCCGGTCCTCGGCGATGTCATTGACGGCGTCCTCGCTGCCCTCAAGCTTCTGGAGCGGCTCGGGGCCTTTTCCGGCCAGCCGGGCTTTAACCACGGCAGCATATTCGTCAACGTATTCCTGGCCGGAGAGGCGCATCAATTCGTACATGATTTCGTCCGTTACCGCCCTCTGGACCACGCGGTCGTCCTCCATGCCGTAATAGCGGCTGAAGTCCAGCGGCTGGCCGAAGATAATGCCGATCCGGCGGATGCTCGGGAGCCTCTTGCCGATGGGCTGGACCTTCTCGGTTCCGATCATGGCCACCGGAACCACCGGCACACGTGTCTGCAGCGCAAGGCGCGCAACCCCCACCTTGCCCCGGTAGAGCCTGGCGTCCGGGCTCCGTGTGCCCTCAGGGTAGATGCCCAGGAGTCCACCGGTCGTGAGGACATCCTTGCCCGCCTGCAGCGACATCTCGGATGCGGCTCCTCCGGACCTGTCCATGGGGAGCTGGTTGCTCAGCCTGAAGAACAATGCGGTAAGCCGCCCTTTGATGCCTTTTCCGGTGAAATATTCCGACTTCGCCAGAAAGATCACAGGGCGGCGCACCATCAGCGGCAGGAAGATCGAGTCCGAAAAGGAAAGGTGGTTGGATGCCAGGATTGCTGCGCCATTTTCAGGAACATTGTCCAGGCCTTTGACCCAGGGGCGGAACAGGAGCTTGAGGATTGGACCCAAAAAGATCCTCTTCATGACCCAATAGAACACGTTTGTCCTCTCACGGCCGTTGGCAGGCATGCTTCCGGCGACACGGCCGGAACTCAACTGCAACCCTACTCCAGTGTGAAATGTCCGGAACAGTGACACGATGGAACGCATGACGGAACGCAACCCACCAGCAGCGACCGCTTTCCACTACGCCGGACACGGGCCAAACGCCTCCACCGGCATAGCGATCTGCCATGGATTTACCGGCAGCCCGTTGAGCATGTTCCCCTGGGCCGAGTACCTGGCCGCGCAAGGCTTCGCTGTGACTGTCCCCTTGCTTCCCGGTCATGGCACCACGTGGCAGGACCTGGCGAGAACCCGTTGGCAGGACTGGTACCGGGCCTTCGAACAGAGCTACCTGGAACTTGCCGCCACAACCGAGACCTGTTTTGTTGCGGGATTGTCGATGGGCGGAGCCGTGGCCCTCCGCCTGGCATCCCACCATGACATCCCCGGGCTGGTGCTGGTCAACCCGGGCTTGAGCTTCTATGACCGGCGAGTGAAATACGTTGGCGCCTTGAAATACGTCATGCGCACCACCGAGCCCATAGTGGAAGACTCTGCGGCTCCGGTGCGCGTTGAAGACGGGGACTACTCCAAGACGCCCCTCAAATCCGTGCACGAGCTCAAGAAACTCTTCCGTTCGGCCACCCGGGGACTGCCGCAGGTCAAAGCGCCGGCGTTGGTCTTCAAGTCGACAGTTGATGGGGTCATTCCGCCCAGCTCGGTGGATACCATCCGTAAGCACATCGACTCGTCCAGATTGAGGGTGGTGGCGCTTCCGAACAGCGGCCATGTGGCCACTTTGGATGTGGATGCACCCACGATTTTCGAAGAATCCGCCGCATTTTTCCGCCAGCACGCCGATCACAGAGTAGCCTCGGAGTCATCATGAAAATGCTCCCGGATTCCTCACCGTTCCTCAGCAATTGGAGCGGAACCGGCCCACGCGTCGGTGTCGTCATGTCGCATGGATTTACCGGGAGCCCGCACAGTGTGAGGCCCTGGGCTGAGCATCTGGCTGCTGCCGGCTATGCTGTCAGGTTGCCGTTGCTGCCCGGCCACGGCACTACATGGCAGGACATGGCCAAGCGGTCATGGCAGGAGTGGCACCGCGCGGTAGATGACGCCTACCTGGAGCTGGCGGCCGAATGCGATTACGTCTTTTCCACCGGCCTGTCCATGGGCGGCACGTTGGCCTTGCGGATTGCAGCCACCCGTCCCGTCGCGGGAACAGTGGTGGTCAATCCGGGCCTCGTCCTGGACGATCCCAGGGCTGTTATCGTCGCTGCCTTGAAGTATGTGGTGAGGACGACCCCTGCCATTGCGAACGACATCCTCAAGCCGGACCAGGACGAAGGGGCCTACGCACGGACGCCTGTCGCCGCGGCCCACGAGTTGAAAAAGATGTATAAAAACACCGCTGCGATCCTGCCGCGCATCACCACACCGGTGCGTGTCTACAAGTCGACCGTGGACAACGTCATCTCCAATGCCAGCCTGGAGTTCCTTCGCTCCCGCGTGCAGGCTCCCGTGGAGGTCAATTATCTGCGCAACAGCCACCATGTGGCCACCCTCGACAACGACGCACCGGAAATCTTCTCCGGTACGGTCGAATTCATTCAACAGACCGTAGCCTCCTTGGCAGGACACGGGCACTCCCCCGATAAGGACGCAGCCCATGAACAGGCCTGATCCCAACTCTGCTGACCAAAGCGCCAACAAGGACGACGACGCCGTGTGGCTGGATTTGGTAGCCCGGTTGGAGGCCACGCAATCCAGTCCCGGGGAGCAAGGGCCGCACTCCGATGCCCCGGGTCCCACCGCTGCGCCCGGCCAAGAGCAGGCTGCTTCCGGCAAGACCTTCAAGGACTTCGACCCCCTCGGCTTGTCGGCCTCGCCTGCCGCGCCGGCCGCCGATTCCTCCACAGGGGACCAGGGCCGCGAACAGGGGCCGCGTGACTTTGAGGTGGACGAGGACGAAGACTCGTTCGTTCCGGAAGAGCCGCCGAGCCTGGCAGGTACCGAACCGCTGACCATGCTGGCGTGGATCGGCGCTGTTGGTGGCCCCCTCGCACTGCTCTTCACCGCCATGTTCTGGCGATCGGCGCCGTTGGCAGCGATCCTGGGAATCGTGGCCGCCTTCGTGGCCTCGGTGGTGTTCCTCATCATGAGGCTTCCCCAGGAAAAGAATGACGACGACGACGGCGCCCGTATCTGAGTGCCGACGCCCAGGTTCCGCTGGCGGCCCTTAGCTGTGGGACCTGCCGCTGACCCGTGAAAGGTCCGCGGCGCCTATAAGGCCGGCCCGCGGGCCGAGGGCGGCAAGTTCAATCCTGGCCATGGGCCGGAAACCCCGGCCTGTGAGGTTTTTGGCGAATGACTCACGGGCAGGTCCGGCCAGTAGGTCTCCGGCGTCACAGAGCCCGCCGCCGATCACGAACATGCCCGGGTCCAGGGCAGCGGCAAGGTTGGCCAGGCCCAGGCCCAGCCATTCGCCTTGGTCCGCCAGCAGTTCCCGCGACGTCGCATCCCCGGCAAGGGCCAGGGCGGTAACTGCAGCCCCCGTGATGTTCTCCGCTGTCCCGCCGGCACGTTCCAGCAGGGCCCGGCCCTCGGGTGAGTTGGTCCGTACGAGTTGCCGGGCTTCGCGCCCCAACGCATTTCCGGAAGCATATTGTTCCCAGCACCCGCGGTTTCCGCATTCGCAGCGGTGGCCACCGGGAAAGATGATCTGGTGGCCGAATTCGCCGGCAACTCCGTACCGGCCGCGCTCGACGCGGCCGTCCATCACCATGGCTCCGCCGATACCCGTGCCCAGGGTGATGCATACCAGGCGGCTTTCGCCGTGCCCGGCGCCGAAGCGCCATTCCGCCCACGCTGCGGCATCGGCGTCGTTCGTGAGCAGGACCGGACGCCTGAGCAGTTTCTGCAAGCTGGCTCGGAGGGGTTCATTGCGCCAGGCCAGATGCGGGCTGAACAGGACCGTGCCGCCGTCGAGGTCCATCCAACCGGCAGCGCCGATCCCAACAGAGGCAACCCTGTGTCCGGTGCTGAGTTCATGGACGAGTTCCACTATGGTTTGCTCAACTGCCCTGGGGTCCGCACCTGGCGTTGAGCGGCGGGCTTCGGCGAGCACGCGGCCTTCGGCGTCCACCACGCCTGCCGCCACCTTGGTGCCGCCGATGTCGATGCCGATGGCCAGTCCCCTCCGGCCGAGATGACTTCGCCGGGGAGCCCACGGTACGTCCTTCCAGGCAGCGGCCGGAGGCCTGGAGTTTATGCGGGAACTGGACCGAAATGCGGGCATCCCATCATCCTATTCCGCCATCCCCGGCCGCCCCGCATCGCAGGCCCCAGAAGTCCCCGAGTTGCTTGGAAAGGGGCCTGATCCGTAAAGTTACTCGCCAGTAGGTGAAATAGAACACACCTCCATGAGCGGGCATACTAGAGTGAAAGAAGCCCCTCGTGGCCCGTGGATATCAAAGGAGCTACCGTGCGTGAAATCAGTGTTCCTCCCCTCGTGAACATCTCCCCTGAAACCAACATCACGGACTTCGTGCTTCGGGAGGCCGGCAAGGCATCCAACCCTCCGCTGTTCTCCAAGCTGGACGCCAATGGGCAGTGGAAGGACATCCGCGCCACGGAGTTCCTTGAGGATGTCAGGGCGCTGGCCAAGGGCCTCATAGCCAGCGGCGTCGGACAGGGCGACCGCGTGGGAATCATGTCCAGGACACGATACGAATGGTCTCTGGTGGACTTCGCGATCTGGTTTGCCGGAGCCGTCTCCGTCCCCATCTACGAAACCTCATCGCCGTCGCAGGTGGCCTGGAACCTCGGCGACTCGGGAGCTGTCGCCGCCTTCGGTGAGTCGGCCCACCATGAAGACATCATCCGGCAGGCCGTGGTGGCTGAAGACATCACCTCCGTTGCCAACGTGTGGCAGCTGGAAGGCGCCGGGCTCGATGCCCTGCGCTCTGCGGGAGCAGGGGTTCCCGACGACGAACTTGAGTCACGCCGTTCCGCTGCCGGCCTGCGGGATATCGCCACCATCATCTATACCTCCGGCACAACCGGCAGGCCGAAGGGATGCGAGCTGACGCACGGTAACTTCGTGGAACTCTCCGAGAATGCGCGCGCCTGTTTGCCGGAGATCATCAACGAATCCGGCAAGACCATCATGTTCCTGCCGCTGGCCCACGTTTTCGCCCGCTTCATTTCCGTATTGGCCGTGGCCGGCGGCGTCCAAGTGGCGCACACCCCGGATATCAAGAACCTGCTGGGCGATCTCCAGAGCTTCCAACCGACGTTCATCCTCGCCGTGCCCCGTGTCTTCGAAAAGGTCTACAACTCAGCGCTCACCAAGGCCGAAGACGGTGGCAAGGGCGCCATCTTCCACCGCGCCGTTGACACCGCGATCGCATACTCCAAAGCACGCCAGGACGGAAGCCTTGGCCTGGGATTGAAAATCAAGCATGCCGTGTTCGACAAACTGGTTTACGGGAAGCTCCGCGCAGCCATGGGTGGCCACGTCGCCCACGCGGTCTCCGGTGGTGGACCGTTGGGCGAACGCCTGGGCCACTTCTTCCAAGGCATAGGACTGCAGATCCTGGAAGGCTACGGCCTGACCGAAACCACGGCTCCGATCTCCGTCAACACGCCCTCCATGATCAGGATCGGCACGGTGGGCGCTCCCCTTCCCGGGAACTCGGTAAAGATCGCGGACGACGGCGAAATCCTCGCCAAGGGCGTCTGCGTGATGCGCGGCTACTATAAGCGCCCGGAGCTTACCGGGGAGACATTCACGGAGGATGGCTGGTTCCGCACTGGCGACATCGGAGAGCTGGACAGCAACGGCTTCCTGAAGATCACCGGCCGCAAGAAGGAAATCATCGTCACGGCGGGCGGCAAGAACGTGGTGCCCGCGTTGCTGGAGGACCAGATTCGCTCGGACGCCCTGGTCTCCCAGGTCCTTGTGGTGGGCGACAACCGTCCTTTCATCGGCGCACTGGTCACCTTGGATGAAGAAGCCCTGCCGGGTTGGCTCGAACGGCACGGCCTGCCCGCAAGCACCTCCCTGGCCGAGGCTACCGAGCATGCCGTGGTCAAGGCAGCCGTGCAGGAACTCATCAGCAAGGCAAACCAGTCCGTGTCCCAGGCCGAGGCGATCAAATCCTTCCGCATAGTGCCGGCGGACTTCACGGAGGCCTCGGGCCACCTCACACCGTCCCTCAAGGTCAAGCGCGCACAGGTTATGAAGGACTTCGACGCCGTGATCGAAGAAATGTATTCAGCGCCCCGCGCCTCTTAGTTGTTTGTCGTAGTTGCGGTGGTCCGCTTGGCCGGACCACCGCCCGACGGTAAAAAGCACCCCGCCCGGACTCGGTCCGGGCGGGGTGCTCTTTTGCCTGCAGGGTGTTAGCTGACCACCAGCAGCAAGTCGCCGCCCTGGACCTGCTCCACCGCTGAGATAGCGAGGCGGGAGACCGTGCCTGCCACCGGCGTCGTGATGGAAGCTTCCATCTTCATCGCCTCAATGGTGGCAACGGTATCGCCGGCCTTGACGGTATCTCCTGCCTTGACTGTGACAGTGACGGCCCCGGCGAACGGTGCGGCAACCTGTCCCGGCTCGGCGGGGTCTGCCTTCTCCGCAGCCTTGACGTTGCTGACTACCGAACGGTCACGGACGACCACCGGGCGGGACTGCCCATTGAGCGTGCACATGACGGTGCGCATGCCCTTCTCGTCCGCTTCGGACACGGCCTCGAGCTGGGCAATGAGGCGCACGCCCTTTTCCAGTTCGATGACGTGCTCGGAACCATGTTGGAAGCCGTAGAGGTAGTCGCGGGTGTCGAGTACAGAAAGGTTTCCGTAGGTTTCCACGCTCTTCAGGTAGTCCTTGGTGGGACCGGCAAAGAGCAAGCGGTTCAGCGTGTGCTGCCGCGTCTTGGAGTCTCCTTTGAGGGCCTCGCTGTCTTCCGGGCTGATCTCGGCATCCCGGACCTTCACATTGCGGCCTTGGAGGGCCTTGGTGCGGAAGGGTTCCGGCCAGCCACCAGGAGGATTGCCAAGCTCACCGGACAGGAACCCGATGACGGAGTCCGGGATGTCGTAGTTCTGTGGGTTCTCATTGAAGTCCGCAGGATCTGCGTTAAGTCCCACGAGATGCAGGGCGAGATCGCCCACCACCTTGGAGGACGGCGTCACCTTGACCAGGCGCCCGAGGATACGGTCCGCCGCCGTGTACATGTCCTCGATGGCCTCGAACTGCTCCCCCAGCCCCAGCGCGATGGCCTGCTGGCGGAGGTTGGACAGCTGCCCACCGGGAATCTCGTGTTGGTAAACGCGGCCTGTGGGTCCGGGAAGCCCGGATTCGAAGGGCGCGTAGACCCGTCGCACGGCTTCCCAGTAAGGCTCCATGGCGCCGACATTGGCCAGACTAAGGCCCGTATCGCGGGGCGTGTTGGCCAAAGCAGCCACGAGCGCCGAAGCGGCCGGCTGGCTGGTGGTTCCGGCCAGGGAAGCTGCAGCGACATCCACCGCGTCCACGCCGGCGTCGACTGCGGCCAGCAGGGTGGCCAACTGGCCACCGGCGGTGTCGTGCGTGTGCAGGTGCACGGGCAGGTCGAAGCGCTCACGTAGGGCGGTGACAAGTTTGGCCGCCGCCGCAGGGCGCAGGAGTCCAGCCATGTCCTTGATGGCCAGGATGTGGGCACCGGCATCGACGATCTTCTGGGCCAGGTCCAGGTAGTAGTCAAGCGTGTAGAGGTCCTCGTTGGGGTCCAGGAGGTTGCCGGTGTAGCACAGGGCCACCTCCGCAACGGCCGTTCCCGTTGCCCGTACGGCGCGGATGGCCGGTGCCATCTGGTCGACGTCGTTGAGGGCGTCGAAAATACGGAAGATATCAATGCCGGTGGCGGCGGCTTCATTGACGAAGGCCTCCGTCACTTCTTCGGGGTACGGCGTGTAGCCCACGGTGTTGCGTCCACGAAGGAGCATCTGAAGGCAGGTGTTGGGCAGGGCCTGTCGCAAAGCAGCCAAGCGATCCCAAGGGTCCTCACCAAGGAAGCGGAGCGCGACGTCGTAGGTGGCGCCGCCCCAGGCCTCCACGGACAGAAGCTCGGGCATCAAGGCTGTTACGGCCGGGCCCGCGGCAACCAGGTCGCGGGTGCGGACGCGGGTGGCGAGAAGGGACTGGTGGGCGTCGCGGAAGGTGGTGTCCGTGACCGCCAACGCGTTCTGCTCGCGCAGCGCCTTGGCGAAGCCCTCCGGGCCGAGTTCAATCAGCTTCTGGCGCGATCCGGACGTCGGGACGGGCCCTTCGACGGCGGGCAGCTTGCTGGCGGGATCGGAGTGGACCTTGAGTTCGCCGTTCGGCTTGTTCACAGTCACCTCAGCCAGCCAGGTGAGCAGCTTGGTGCCGCGGTCTGCGGAGATGTGCGACTTCAGCAACTCAGGACGCTTGTCGATGAAGTCCGTTGCCACATTGCCGGCGTTGAAGTCCGGGTCCGCCAGGACGGCCTGAAGGAAAGGGATGTTGGTGGATACGCCACGGATACGGAATTCGGCAAGACCACGCCGTGCGCGGGCAACAGCGGCCGGGTAGTCACGGCCGCGGCAGGTCAGCTTCACCAGCATGGAGTCGAAGTGCGGGCTGATCTCGGCACCCGAGTAGACCGTACCGCCGTCGAGCCTCACGCCGGCACCACCGGCGGACCGGTAACCGGTGATCTTTCCGACATCCGGCCGGAAGCCGTTGGCGGGGTCTTCGGTGGTGATGCGGCACTGCAGCGCAGCGCCCTTGATGGAGACGGACTCCTGGCTCAATCCCAGGTCTGCCAGCGTCTCCCCCGAGGCAATCCGCATCTGTGCCTGCACCAGGTCGACGTCGGTGATTTCCTCCGTGACGGTGTGCTCCACCTGGATACGGGGGTTCATTTCGATGAAGACGTGCTGGCCTGCACGTTCACCTTCGGTGTCGACGAGGAACTCCACCGTTCCGGCATTGACGTAGTTCAGGGCTTTAGCGAAAGCCACGGCATCACGGTAGAGCGCCTGCCGGATGTTCTCGTCCAGGTTCGGCGCCGGGGCGATTTCCACGACCTTCTGGTGACGGCGCTGCAGCGAACAGTCCCGCTCGAAGAGATGCATGACATTACCCTCGGCGTCTGCCAGGATCTGCACTTCGATATGGCGGGGACGCAGAACAGCCTGTTCAAGGAACATCGTGGGATCACCGAAGGCCGCGTCGGCCTCGCGCATGGCCGACTGCAAGGCTTCCGGCAGCGCTTCGCGCGTCTCGACGCGCCGCATGCCGCGGCCACCGCCGCCGGCAACGGCCTTGGCGAAGATGGGAAAGCCGATCTCGTCAGCTGCCGCGATAAGTTCGTCAAGGTCCTTGGAAGGCTTGCTCGACTTCAACACCGGCACGCCGGCCTTGCGTGCGGCTTCCAGGGCTGCGACCTTGTTACCGGCGAGCTCCAGGACCTCGGCCGGCGGTCCGACGAAGGTGATTCCCGCCGCCTTTGCGGCCCGTGCAAGGTCCGGGTTCTCCGACAGGAAGCCATAGCCGGGGTAAATGGCGTCAGCGCCGGCTTCCTTGGCAACGCGGACAACCTCCTCGACGTCCAGGTAGGCGCGGACGGGATGACCCACCTCGCCGATCAGGTAAGCTTCGTCGGCTTTCTGCCGGTGGATCGAGTTACGGTCCTCGTGCGGAAAGACGGCTACGGTCTTGGCGCCCAGTTCATAACCAGCGCGAAACGCCCTGATCGCGATTTCTCCGCGATTGGCCACCAGAATTTTCGAAAACATACTTCTCCTGCATCATTGCGGGTGGATCGGTCGGTGGTCACAGTGTGTAGTGCCGCCAGCATCAAACACAAATCTTTGTGGCAACCATCACAAAGGAATCGTCATGTGGGCGGTATATGCGTGCGCGCGATCCCAAGGCGTGCTAGTGCCCGCAGCCATCTCCCCGGCCGGGCGCGTAGAAAGCAGGATTCGACGCCGAAGCACCATATGATGTTGAGGGGGCTTCGGCAAGCCCCGGCTCCGGCAATTTCCGGAGCCGAATGAGCGCGATACGGCAACCGGCGTTAGGTTTTGGGTTTTCAAGTGCAAGTAGTCAGCATCAGCAGCCTCAAAGGTGGCGTGGGAAAGACATCCGTGACCACCGGTCTGGCGTCCGCGGCCCTCGCAGCCGGCATACCTACTTTGGTGGTGGACCTCGATCCCCATGCCGACGCGACTACGGCGCTTGGCGTCCAGCCCGGAGGGCAACAGGACATCGGCCGAATGCTGAAGAGTCCTCGACGCGCGAAACTCCAGGAGAATGTGGCCGGCAGCAGCTGGGTAACCAATGGATCCAGCGATGGCACCCTGGACGTAGCTGTTGGTTCCGCCTTTACGGGAATCTACGACCGGCCGGACCTTGGCCGCCGCGACCTCCGCAGGCTTTCTGCCGTGCTCGCCGGCGCTACCAATTACGAGCTTGTCCTGGTGGACTGCCCGCCATCTTTGAATGGACTGACCCGCATGGCGTGGAGCGCCAGCGACCGCGTGGTCCTGGTGGCCGAGCCCGGACTGTTCTCCGTTGCAGGAACCGAGCGCACCATGAGGGCCATCCAACTGTTCCGCCAGGAGTTCGCACCGAGCCTCGCCCCCGCGGGGATCGTAGCCAACCGGGTGCGCACAGGATCCGCCGAGCACACCTTCCGGCTGGCCGAGATGGAATCGATGTTTGGTGAGCTGTTGCTGACACCGCACATTCCGGAGCAGGCCAACTGGCAGCAGATCCAGGGTGCGGCACACTCCGTCCACCACTGGCCCGGAGACTCGGCAAAGAACGCCGCCAAGCTCTTCGACACCCTCCTGGAAAACCTTCTCGAGGGCCAGGGGCACCTCAGGGACCGTCGCCAGCGCTGACCTGGCCGCCTTTTCTTCTTCAACAAGCCTGCAATAACAATGAAGCCTCATCCCGGGCGGGATGAGGCTTCCTTTGTTCAATAAGGGGCGGACTACTAGCCGATACGGCGTGCGACGCGGCGCTTGCTCAGTTCGTCGTCCTGAAAGGACTGCTCGACGGCGTGCTCGCTCGGCAGCGCGGCGAGGCTGCCCTCGACTTCCCGCCATACCCGGCCAACGGCTATGCCGAAGACGCCTTGACCACCCTGTACGAGGTCGATGACCTCATCGGCGGAGGTACATTCGTAGACGCTGGCACCATCGCTCATCAGAGTGATCTGCGCGAGGTCCTCCACGCCACGTTCGCGAAGGTGCTCAACCGCGGTTCGAATCTGCTGGAGGGATACGCCTGTGTCAAGGAGGCGCTTGACCACCTTGAGGACCAGGATGTCGCGGAATCCATAGAGCCGCTGCGATCCGGAGCCTGCGGCTCCACGAACTGCAGGCTCAACAAGGCCCGTGCGTGCCCAGTAGTCCAGCTGGCGGTAGGTGATGCCTGCCGCCTTGCAGGCGGTGGGGCCGCGGTATCCCGCGTCCTCGTCCAGCACGGGAAGGTCCTCGGTGAAGAGTAGACCCTGGGCGCCGGATGCGGGCGCAGCAATGCTGGCAGAGGACTGCTTCAGCTCGCCTGCTTCGCCTTTCGGACTCACGTGACCTCCTTGTTCTCAGCTCCCTTGGGGACGGTGCATACCCTGATACAACGACGAAATGCAGCAGTGTAACTCCCGCAAGTCGGCACCTTCCAGTGTGACTTGCGCAGGCAGTGTATGCAACGGGAACTTGATACTTCGACGTTAGGCCCGTGAAGCGTCGAGGTCAAAGACCTTGGCCCCGAAATCCTGTCGTGTCGAAACTTTCACCCTCAACTTTAGGTTGAGGGTGCCTTTACCCCTCGAAGTCTTCCGGTTCCACGTCATCGAGGAACTCGCGGAACCGGCGCATTTCGCGTTCTTCATCCACCGTGGGGTCCGGTTCTGAATCCTCGCCCTCATCGTGTTCGGTGATGCGGACTCCCGCTTCTTCCATGACGGCATCAGCGCACCAAATGCGGCACTTTGCCCGCAGGGCCAGAGCCAGGGCGTCCGAAGCGCGGGAACTGACCACCGTGCCGTCGTCGAACTGCAGTTGTCCGTAAAAGATGTTGTCCTCAACGGCCACGATATTCACGCTGATGATGGCGTGGCCGAGGGATTCCACGACATCGATCAGGAGATCGTGCGTCATAGGGCGGGGTGGGACCACGCCTTGTTGGGCCAGGGCGATGGCGCTGGCTTCAGGGGTACCGATCCAGATGGGCACGTGCCGCTCGCCGTTGAGTTCGCGAAGGAGAACCAGCGGCTGGTTTGACGGCAGTTCAATCCGGACACCGACGATTTCGACTTCGATCATCAGCTGTCCATCCGGGAGATTCGGTCATGGACCAGGGCCCGGTGCAGGGTAAGGCAGAGGTCGCTGATCTCGCGCGCGGCCTCGGCGGCCCGGGCCTGCGATGCAGCGTCACGCCGTGACGTCAACGGCGCCACTGCCCGTTCCACCAAGCCGAACTCCCGTTCGGCTGCTGCCTGGAATGGACGAAGGTGCCGAGGCTCAAGGCCATGACCTTCCAGTTGGACGCAAGCCCTGGCTACTTGGAGGGCGTGTTCATCGAATTTGCCGCCGACGTGGGAAATCAGCCCAAAGCTCAGGAGCGATTCCAGCAGCGGCACACTGGCGCCGGATTCTGCGCGCAATTGCTCTTCGGTGAGGGCACGTGCACGCCCTTGCACTTCTGCCGCCATCTCCGCAGAAACAACCCTGGGCGATACCGTGACGCCAGGAGGAAGGTTCTCCGGCCGTTCACCGCGGTCGATGGCATCAAGGTAGTCCTTGATGACCTTCAGCGGCAGGTACTGGTCACGTTGCAGGGCCAGCACAAAGCGGAGACGCTCCACATCGCTGTCGGAGTACTGCCTGTAGCCGGCAGGGGTCCTTTTCGGATTGATCAGTCCTTTTTCCTCAAGGAAGCGGATTTTGGACGCAGTCATTCCGGGAAAGTCGTCACTTAGCTGCGCGAGGACTTCCCCAATGTTCAGGACCTGCGGTCCGCGTCGGTCCGGCTGGGCAATAGCCACAGGCAGCTTCCCCGTCAGACTTGGCCTGCCGTGCGGACAGGGTTGATGTAGTAGGTCAACCGGAACTTGCCGATCTGGACCTCGTTGCCGCTCTTGAGCTGCACGCGGTCCACGCGGTCGTGGTTGACATACGTACCGTTGAGGCTGCCCATGTCCACGAGTTCGAAACCCGAGGCCGTGCGGATGAACTGCACGTGCTTGCGGGAGACCGTGACATCATCAAGGAAAATGTCAGCGTCAGGGTGCCTGCCGGCAGTGGTGGTGTCGGCATCCAGGAGGAACCGTGCTCCAGCGTTGGGTCCGCTGTGCGCAATGAGCAGCGCCGAGTTCGGCGGGAGCGCGTCCACGGAAGCACGTTCTTCAGGAGCCAACTTGGGGGCAATGCTCGGCTCGTCCCACGTTGGCGTGATGCTGATCGAGGTGGTCTCCGACGTCGGCTGTTCCTCCGCGCCGTTCCCGACATTGGCTTGATTCTGTTCGCCGCCAACCATGGAATTTCCTCCTCATCCGCTGGCAGTTCCAAACCCTGCCAGCCACTTCCGCATCCCGGTACCGCCGGGCAAATCGGTTCCTGGCCCGCCCTTCCATTTTCCCACTAAGGGGAATACAGCCTGGCGGGCCAGATAACTTTAGCCTACCTGTTGTTCGTACTCCGATGCACTGAGCAGGGAATCCACTGCGTCAGGTTCCGCAAGCTTTACTTCAATAAGCCAGCCTTCGCCGTACGGGTCCGAGTTAATCAGGGCGGGATCCGTATCCAAGGCATCATTGCGATTGGTGACCTCGCCGGTAACCGGAGCATAGATATCACTGACACTCTTGGTGGATTCGACTTCCCCGACCACCTCATTGCCGGTGACCTTCGTCCCCGGTTCGGGCATCTGCGCGTACACGACATCGCCCAGCGCGTCTTGGGCGAAGTCGGTGATGCCAATGCGCACAACGCCGTCGGCGTCCGGAGCGGTGACCCACTCGTGTTCTGCGGTGTAGGAAAGTTCTTCTGGAATATTGCTCACGGGTGGCCTTTCATCGGGACAATGACGAACCTCGACGGCGGCCTGCACAGCTGGCCACCGCTGAAAGTATAGGCACAATTCCCCTGCGCCTGATGGGGTCTCTGCCATGATTGACCCATGACTGAACATGCACAAGTACCAGCCGGGAAAAAGCGCAATTGGGGCGTCAGAATAATCCTGGCCGTGGTGGCTTTGCTTGTCGCCGTGGCCGGCTGGTTCATTCTCGGCGCAATTCTTCCGCGCTGGTGGTCCGATGTCATCGCGGGACAAATCCGGCGCGACCTTGGCGCCAGCATCGTGGTCGGCATGTTTTACGGCTTTGTATTTACCTTCGTTCCATTGCTGGTGGCCTGGCAAGCCACGCGGAAAGCAGTTGGCTGGCCTTGGAAGATTGTCACCGTGCTGGTGGCGGTGGCCGTCGCCACACCCAACCTGCTCACCGCCGGCATCGTTTTCGGCTCGACGGAATCAGCCCACGCAGGCCAGCGGACCCTCAGCGTGGATGCAGGATTCTTCACCACCTGGACTGCCATCTCGGCGGTTGCGGCCGCGGTCCTCTTTATTGTGGCCGTTGTCCTTTGGTCCGTGTGGCGGCGCCGGGGCAAACAGGTCAAGGCGTTGAAGCAGGCAGAAGACGACCGCGCACGAGCCGCACGGAACGTGGAAGCGGACGCGCAGCACCCAACGCCAAACCTCTAAGGCACGACGAAGCCCGTCACGGAACATCCGTGACGGGCTTCTGCGCGCCTGCATCTTCATCGGCGCCTGGACCGCACCTTAGGCGACGCTGGCACCGCGGGGTTCGCGTTCGACGTCGGGCGTTGCAGCAGGTGCCGACGCTCCCCCACGCTTGGCTGCTGCGGCAGCTGCCAGCATAACCAGCAGGGCGGCAACAGTAATGCCCGCGCCTGCCCAGATGGGCGAGGTGTAGCCGAGCCCGGCGGTGATGGTGACGCCGCCGAGCCAGGCGCCCAGCGCGTTGCCGAGGTTGAAGGCACCGATATTCGCGCCGGATGCCAGGGTCGGGGCCGTGGAGGCAAAGTGCATCACGCGCATCTGGAGGCCCGGGACAGTTGCGAACCCGAAACCGCCCATCAAGGCCAGGGATACCAGCGTTGCGATGCCACTCGAGGCGGTCAGCGCGAAGAAGACCAGGACCACCACGAGGCCGGCCAGGATGATGATGAGCGTTGCGTCCAAGGCCTTGTCGGCGGCCTTGCCCCCAAGGAAGTTGCCCACGAACAGGCCTGCTCCGAAGAGCACCAGCAACCATGGGACGGCGCTCGACTCGAAGCCCGAGACCTCGGTGAGCGTGAAAGCGATGTAGGTGAAGGCGCCGAACATGCCGCCGAATCCGAGGATCGTGACGATGATCGACAACCACACCTGCCCGGACTTGAAGGCACCCAATTCACTGCGAAGGCCCTTGGTGGGCTCAGTGCTTGCCTTGGGGACCATGAGGGCGACGCCAAGCAGCGCCACTACCCCGATGGCGGTGATGGCCCAGAACGTGGACCGCCAACCGAAGTTCTGGCCCAACAGGGTTCCGAACGGAACGCCGAGGACGTTCGCGGCGGTCAGGCCGGTGAACATGATTGCAATGGCTCCGGCCTTCTTGTGGGCCGGCACGAGGCTCGCAGCCACCACCGAGCCGATACCGAAGAAGGCTCCGTGGCACAGTGCAGCCACAATGCGCCCCAGCAGCATGGCGGCATAGGTATCGGCAATGGCCGACAGGAAATTGCCTGCGATGAACAGAACGAGCAAGCCCATGAGCACAGGTTTGCGGGGCAGCCGCGTCACGGCGGCCGTGACCAGCAGGGCACCGACGGTGACGCTGAGGGCATAGCCGGAGATGAACCAGCCGGCGGAAGCCTCGCTGACGTGGAAGTCGGCGGCAACCTCCGGCAAGAGGCCCATGATCACGAATTCGGTCAGACCGATGCCGAATCCGCCGAGGGCGAGGGCGATCAACCCTGCGGGCATGTGGAACTCCTTAAATGGCCGGTTCCCCTGGGAAGTGGAAGTGCGCCGCCGGGAACCGTAGAATAATAGTTGCAGACGCTCTATATATAGTTGCACACGCTAGATACTTGCGCAAGCAACTAATTTGGATGCGTCGCGATCGACTCGACATCAAGGCAGGAGCACAGCAGACATGGGCATCAAGGATGACGCCGTAGAAGTACGGGCACAGGGCTGGCGGACCCTTGCCGCCCTGCACGGAAGCATCGAAGCGGAGCTGGAGAGGGCACTCCAGGCCTCGCAGGAGCTCTCCGTCGTGGAGTACACGGTGCTCGATGCCCTGAGCCGCCAGGACGGCTGGCACATGCGGATGCAACAGCTGGCCCGCGCCACGGCGCTCTCCAGCAGTGCCACGACCCGCCTGGTCAACCGGCTGGAGGACCGGGGCCTGCTGACACGTATTCTGTGCGCCGACGACCGGCGGGGAATCTACACGGAACTGACAGGCGCCGGCCAGAAGCTCCTGGAAGCCGCCAAGCCTGTCCATGACGAAACCCTCGCGGCAGCCTTGGAGGCCGCGGAGGCCGTCCCGGAGCTTGAACCGCTGGTGCGCGCACTCGGGGCGCTGCAGAAAATCTAGGCCGGAACCCGGGCTTGTTGGCGTAACCCACCTTGAGCGGCGGGCGCAACGCTCAAGCCCGGGAATTTTCGCCTTAACGACCAAAGGCCGGAACCACGTGTTTCCACGTGGTTCCGGCCTTTTTGGTCGGGCTGACAGGATTTGAACCTGCGACCCCTTGACCCCCAGTCAAGTGCGCTACCAAGCTGCGCTACAGCCCGCTGGTTCCACCGTTCTCCGCCTAAGTTTTTCTCCGAAGAGTCCCACCTAAGCAGTCCGGCCGAACCACCTCCAAAAGCTTACACGAAGTTGGAGGTCGGAGACGCCATCACAGCCAAAGTAAGCTGTGATGCGCGTCTCACTTAGCGCTTCTTGCCCCGCTTCTCGCGTACGCGCATGCTGACCTCGATGGGCGTACCCTCAAAGCCGAACGTTTCGCGGAGCCGGCGCGTGATGAAGCGACGGTAACCCGGGTCCAGGAACCCGGTGGTGAACAGCACGAACTTGGGCGGACGGCTGGAAGCCTGCGTGCCGAAGAGGATACGTGGCTGCTTACCGCCACGGACCGGGTGCGGGTGTGCTGCCACTAGTTCGCCGAGGAACGCATTGAGGCGTCCAGTGGGGATACGGCGGTCCCAGCTCTCCAGCGCAGTATCCAGCGCAGGGACAAGGCGGTCCTTGTGCCAGCCGGTCTTGGCCGAGATGTTCACCCGGGGAGCCCATTCAACGTGCGCCAGGTCCTGTTCGATTTCGCGCTCGAGGTACCGGCGGCGTTCGTCGTCGAGCAGGTCCCACTTGTTGAACGCGAGCACCAGCGCACGCCCCGATTCAATAGCCAACTGCAGGATGCGGACGTCCTGCTCGCTGAGGACCTCGTCCACGGCCAGAAGCACGACGGCGACCTCCGCCTTTTCGAGCGCGGCCTGCGTACGCAGGGACGCGTAGAAATCGGCGCCCTGGGCCATGTGCTGGCGGCGGCGGATACCGGCCGTGTCGACAAAGCGCCACGTGCGGCCACCGAGTTCGATGAACTCATCCACCGGGTCGCGGGTGGTGCCGGCCAGCGGATCCACGACAACGCGCTCCGAGCCTGCAAGCTTGTTCAGCAGCGAGGACTTGCCCACGTTCGGGCGCCCGATCAGGGCGATGCGGCGAGGACCGCCGGAGCGCTCCACGCCTTCCACCTGGGAGTACTCGGGCAGGGTGTCCATGACATGGTCCAGCAGATCGGCAACGCCGCGGCCATGGAGGGCGGAAACCGGGTACGGCTCACCGAAGCCAAGGCCCCACAGGAGTGCAGTATCGGCTTCCTGCGCGAAGTCGTCCACCTTGTTGGCCACCATGATGACCGGCTTCTTGCTCTTGCGGAGCATCTTCATGACGCCCTCGTCCGTTGCAGTCGCGCCAACAGCGGAGTCAACAACGAAAAGAACAGCGTCAGCGAGCTCAACGGCCATTTCGGCCTGCTCCGCCACGCGGGCGTGGATGCCCTTGGCGTCGTGTTCCCATCCCCCGGTGTCCACCAGGGTGAAGTTGCGGCCATTCCAGCGGGCCGAGTACATGACGCGGTCGCGGGTTACTCCGGGGGTGTCCTCCACGACGGCTTCGCGGCGGCCAAGGATCCTGTTAACAAGGGTGGACTTGCCTACGTTGGGACGGCCAATGATGGCCAGGACGGGGTCCAGCTTGAGCGGACCGTCTTCTCCCTCGTCGCCGTACTCGCCGCTGAGGAGGGCGGCATCTTCTTCGTCGAGTTCATAGTCATCCAGGCCGGCCCGGAGCGTGGCCGCGCGGAGCTCGGCCTCGTCGTCGTCCAGGGCGGCCAGATTTTCCGCCACCTGGTCGGTGCCGGTGGGCGTGTATTCGTCGTCGCCGGCTCCGTGGAAGCCGGATTTTTGAGTCGTATCGCTCATTGCACTTTCCTTAGTGGTGGTCTGCCGGCGTCCCGGCTACTGCTGATGGGCGGTGCTGCAGAAGGGAAACCCCGGGCACAGGCTCCGTAGGCAGGCCCTGGCCCGTGGCCCGGATGGCATCCTGGACGTGTCCGGCCAGTGCGTCGCGGATTTCCGCAGCCGCCCTGTCCATTGAAACACGCCCGGGTTCGCCCTTCCGGCGCTTCACCGTGATCGGTCCGCCGAAGCTCACATGGAGCTTCCGGCGTGGTTTGGGGATATGGTCGCGATGCTCGTCACCTTGGCGGGTTCCGAGGATGGCGACCGGTATAACGGTTGCCCCGGAGTTGATGGCGAGCCAGGCAACCCCGTTGCTGATGTTGTCGGCGGCGCCGCTCCCCCGGGTTCCTTCAGGAAGAATCCCCACGCAACGGCCGTCGTCGAGCAGTTGCTTGCCAATATGCAGGGCGGTGCGGTCGCCGGTCCGGTCCACCGGAATCTGTCCGGAGCCCCTGAGGACTTTGCCAAGGACACCCGTGAACATCTCTTTCTTGACCAGAATGTGCATTGGGCGCGGCGAAGCGCCAAACATCACTGGCCCGTCCAGGAAACTGATGTGGTTGGCAGCGAAGACCACCGGCCCGGCGGCAGGCACATTGCTTTTGCCCGACACAACAGTCCGGTAGAGGACGTGGTCCAGGAACCAGCCCACCGGCCGGCTCCACAACCGCGTCCAGGATGCCGGCAGTTGATTGCTAGTCGCCATAGATGACCTTGCTGACGATCGCCAGGGCGGTATCGACGGTTTCCTCGAAGTTCAGATCAGAGGAATCGAGCGTCACAACGCCGTCAGCTGCCTGGGTGAAGTTCACAACGGTGGAGTCCTTGGCATCGCGCTGGATCACTTGGGCAGCGAGCTGCTCTTTGGACTGCGTGCCCCCCAACTGGATTCCGCGACGCCGCATCCTGGCTTCCTCGCTGGCGGTCAGGAGCATGCGGACCTCGGCATTGGGCACGACGACGGTGGTGATGTCGCGCCCTTCCACCACCATGCGGTGGTGGTGCTGTCCGATCAGCTCACGCTGCCTGCGGATCAATTCGGTACGGGCGCCGAGGGTGGTGGCCACAGCACTGACAGAGGACGAGATCAGTGGTTCACGGATCTCCTCGGTGATGTCGGTGCCGTCGACCGCCACATACTCCTTGGCAGTGCTGGTGCTGACCTCCAGCGGCATGGTCTTGGACGCGTGCTCCACGGCAGCGCCGTCGTGCAGGTCCACACCGGTCTTGAGGCAGTACCAGGTCAGGGCACGGTACATCGCACCGGTGTCCAGGTAGGCCAGCTTCAAGCGCCGGGCAACTTCCTTGCTGACACTGGATTTTCCGGAGCCTGAAGGACCGTCGATCGCAATCACCAAGGGCTTGCCGGGGCGTGCGACCGTCTCGGGGCCAAAGAATTCACGTGTCATTACTGGAGTACCCGCCATCCACGGTCAGTCAAAGCTTCAACAAGGAGGTCATGCTTGCTCGGAAGCACGGAAAGCTCCACCATGCCCACGTTCTGTCCCGACGAATGGTCCAGCCGAAGGTCTTCTAGGTTGACGCCGATCTCGCCGATCTCCGTGAGGAGCTGGGCGATCTGGCCCGGCTTGTCGTCCACCAGGATGGTGAGCCACGAGTAGGCCTGCGGTGGTCCACCGTGCTTACCGGGAATCCGCGCCTGGCCGGCGTTGCCTTCACTGATCAACTGGGCAAGGTCGAGCCTCGCGCCCGGCGCCGACGGTGCTTCCAACGTGCCGATCAGCCGGTTCAGGTCCTCGCGGACACCGTGCAGGATGGACACCACCTTGTCAGCGTTGCCGCCGAGGATCTGCACCCAAAGTGTCGGATCGCTGGCAGCGATGCGGGTGGTGTCCCGGAGGCCGTTTCCTGCGAGGGAAAGTGCATGCATGGGCGTGCCCTGCAGCCGGCTCGCCAGCAAGGAAGACATGATCTGCGGCAGATGCGAAACAAGAGCCACGGCTTCGTCGTGCTCGTCGGCGGTGAACTGCGAAACAATTGCTCCCAGGTCGCCGGCCAACGAACGCGCAGCCTGGACTGCGGCTGCGGACGTTTCCTCCGATGGACAGAGAACCCACGGCATGGACGTGAAGAGTTCACCTCGGGCCGCAACCGGCCCGGACTTTTCACGCCCGGCCATAGGGTGGGTACCCACATACCGGGAAAGATCCACGCCGCGTTCGCGCAGTTGCGCCAGGATGGTCGCCTTGACGCTGGCGATATCAACCACGACGGCGGACGGGTAGTCCGACAAGGCCTTCTGCACGACGTCGGCCGTCACGTCAGGCGGCGCGGCAACGACCACCAGCTGGGGTTCTTCAGCCAACTCGGGCAAGGGTCGCCCTGCGCCGATATCCACCGCGACCGCCTGGTTGGTGGGCGAAGGATCAAAGAGAAAGACCGGAACACCGCGTCCGCGCAGCCCGAGACCAATGCTGGCCCCCAGCAGGCCCGTGCCGAGAACGACGACCGGGCCATCAAGATGGCCCCGGCCGTGCGTACCGAATGCCGACATGCCCTAGAGCCCCACCGATGCCAGGAGGTGTCCGACTTCCTGCCTGCCGAGGTTGCGGATGCTTCCCTGGCGCTGGTCACCCAGGCCAATGGGGCCAACCTTCACACGGACAAGCCGTTCAACCGGGAACCCGACGGCGTCGAACATACGGCGCACAATGCGGTTCTTTCCGGAGTGGAGGACAACCTCGATCAGGACGTGGCCGGGGGTGGAATCCACCAGGCGGAAGGAGTCCACGGCCGCCACACCGTCTTCAAGCTCGACGCCGCTCTTCAGCTTGGCGCCGACACCCTGCGGGAACGGACCCCGCACCTGGACCAGGTACGTCTTGGGTACCTCGTAGGACGGGTGGGTCAAGCGGTTGGCGAGTTCGCCGTCGTTGGTCAGCAGCAGCAGTCCCTCGGTGGCGACGTCAAGGCGTCCGACATGGAACAGCCGTTCGCCCTTGTTTTTGCTGTTCTTGAGGAAATCGCTGATGCACGGGCGACCCTCGGGGTCTTCCATGGTGGACACGACGCCCTTGGGCTTGTTGAAGACCATGTACACGAGGGTGTCGTCGAGCTGGATGCGGATGCCGTCGACGTGGATCACGGCGGACGTGGGGTCTACCCGCATGCCGAGCTCGGTGGTGACCACACCGTCTACTTCAACGCGGCCTTCGAGGATCATTTCCTCGCAGACACGGCGGGATGCAACGCCGGCTTGGGCCATGACCTTCTGCAGGCGTACACCGTCGACATCGTGCAGGTCCGACTGAGGGACCTCCTGGCGCGGCCCACGGTTGCGGCCCGGCTTGCGGACCGGACCAAGGTTCTGGCCGAAACGCTCGCTGCCGAAAGCCTTGGAACCGAACTGCTTGGATTGTTTTGCTTTGGGCTTCAAGGCGCCGGGCGTACCGGGAGCCTTGCCGAAGCCGGGCTTGTTGGAGCCGGGCTTGCGGAACGGCTTGGCAGACCGTGCGGCTTGTCCGCGGTCGTAATCACCGGCCGTTGTGGGGTTGTCGGGATCGAAGGGTGCAGCTTCACGAGGTTTCGAAGCCTTGAAGGGGCGTCCCTCGCCCTGGGTAAAGTTGCGCTTTCCGGCGCCGGCGCTGCCGCCGCGGCCGGAGAAGCCGCCGGCGTTGGAGCGGCCTGTGCCGCCCTTGGCCTCATTGCGTCCGGAGCTGTTGCGTCCCGAACCGTTACGTGGTGAACTCTGGCGTCCCGCCTGTGTCATGACCCGTCCTTGTGTAGTAATGGCCGGCATTCCGTGCTGCAATCAACACTAGCCAGCGGAGCAGACATCGTCTGCCCCTTGTCGCTGTGCACCTTGAAAGGTGCCGTAAATCATTATGAAGTTGTGCGGCACAGCCTCCACGAGACTGTGGCTACATCCGGCTTGCGTCGTAGTACTCGTCGATCCCTTCCAAGCCTGGAAGGTGCGGCGAGAGCTGGGGCAATTCGGCCACCGACCCAATGCCCATCCGTTCCAGGAAATACGAGGTTGTACGGTAGAGCACAGCCCCGGATTCGGGATCCGTTCCGGAGTCCTCGATCAGGCCCCTTTGGGTAAGGGTCCTGACCACGGAATCGACATTTACGCCGCGAATCGCAGAAACCCGGGCCCTGGAGACCGGTTGCCTGTAGGCGATGACCGCCAAGGTTTCCAGTGCAGCCTGGGTAAGCCTGGTGGTCTGCCCTTCGAGGACGAATTTTCCGACGATGTCGGCGAAATCCGATCGTGAGTAGATCCGCCACCCGCCGGCAACGTTCCGCAATTCAAAACCCCGGGGGGCAGTGCTGGCAACGGCAAAGCCGACAGCATCCACGTCCGGGGCTTTAACAGTATAGCCGCTATACTCCCGCTGCAGGTCCTCCAGCAAATCCTCGACGACGGCGACCGTTACGTTAAGGCCGGCAGCCAGCTCCTCGGAAGTGGCCGGCTCATCGATGACCATGAGGACGGCTTCCAATGCAGCCCGGGCACCGCCTGGCAGTTCTTCAAGCTCAGCGAGCCCATCCTGCCCGGGTTCCTGTTCACTCATCACCGCTTGCCTCATATTCTTCGCTCAGGCTTGAACTGTCCCATTCAGCGTCGTCGCCGGTCCAGCGCACCATCAATTCACCCAAAGGTTCTGGCTGCTCGAAGGCCACCACCCGGTCACGGAACATTTCCAGCAACGCAAGGAACCGCGCCACCACCACCAGCGTGGTCTCGGCATCCGCAATCAAGGCCTGGAAAGACAGGGGTGCACCCAGCTTCAGGCGGTGCCCCATGAGACCCGCCTGCTCCTTGACACTGACCGGAGGGGCATGGAGGTGGCCCAAGCCCACTTCCTCGGGAGCATTGTCCTTGGCCTTGAGAGCTTTGGCTGCCAGTTCGCCGAACTGCTCCGGCGTGTGCCGCCAGACCAGTTCGGGAAGCAGTGCCGCAAAGTGGGCCTCGAGGGCCACTTGGCGCGGGAATCTCCGGGCTTCCTGCTCCAGGGTCCCGCCCATGATCCCGGCGACCTGCTTGAAGGCTTTGTATTGCAGGAGGCGGGCGAACAACAGGTCCCTTGCCTCCAGCAGGGCGATGTCCTCCGCGTCCTCCACTTCACCGGCCGGCAGGAGTCGCGCTGCCTTCAGGTCCAGCAGGGTCGCGGCGATCACCAGGAATTCGCTGGCTTCATCCAGGGCCCAGTCCTCCCCCAGTTCCTGGAGGCGGCGGATGTATTTGATGAATTCATCGGTGACCGTGGCCAAGGCCACTTCCGTGATGTCCAGTTTGTGCTTGGAAATCAGGCCGAGCAGGAGGTCGAACGGGCCAGTGAAGTTGGCCAGCCGGACCTCAAAGCCGGCTTTGGGCACTCCGGCGGCATCGGCGTCGGGCGTTCCCGGTTGGGCAGCAGTCTCTTCCACCGCCGGGGCGAGTGACGGTCCCACCGTCCGTTAGGGCGCGCCGCCGCGCGAGATCAGTTCCTTGGCCAGGCGGCGGTAAGCGTCAGCCCCAATGTGGTTGCCTGCGTAGCTGGTTATCGGCTCTGCCGCAACGGTGGCGTCCGCGAACTTGATCGAGCGCTTGATGACGGTTTCGAAGACCTTGTCTCCGAAAGCTTCCACCAGGCGGGAGATCACTTCGCGGCTGTGCAGGGTGCGGGCGTCGTACATCGTGGCGAGGACACCGTCAACCTGCAAACGCGGGTTCAGGCGGTCCTGGACTTTCTCGATGGTCTCCACCAGCAGCGCCACTGCGCGCAGGGCGAAGAACTCGCAGATCAACGGGATGATGACGCCATGGGCTGCCGTGAGGGCGTTGACAGTCAAAAGGCCCAGGGACGGTTGGCAGTCAATCAGTACGACGTCGTAATCGTCTTCCACGTTCTTGAGTGCGCGGTCCAGGACTTGCTCCCGGGCTACCTCGTTGACGAGCTGCACTTCCGCAGCGGAGAGGTCGATGTTGGCGGGAAGGAGATCCACGCCGTCCACCCCGGTCTGCTGGATGGCGTCGCGGATGTTCACCTTGCGGTCCATCAGGACGTTGTAGACGGTGAGGTCGAGTTCGTGCGGGTTGGCACCCAGGCCTGCCGACAAGGCTCCCTGCGGATCAAAGTCCACCAGCAGGACACGCCGGCCATATTCGGCGAGCGCTGCCGCGAGGTTGATGGTGGACGTTGTTTTGCCTACTCCACCTTTTTGATTGACCATGGCGATGACTCTCGCCGGACCATGGGAGGCAAGCGGGGCAGGTTCCGGGAATTCGCGGTAAGGACGGCCCGTGGGCCCCATGACGGCGTCTTCCAGATCGAGCTCGGTGCCTTCCAGCGTAGCTGTTCCCCGTTCGATGCTCACGTATCTAACCACTCTTTCGACGACGATCTTCCCTGCCGCTGTACCCCCGGCTGCAGCGCTACTACCCACTTAGGCTACATGTCCCGACACGGTTATTCGGGGAACTTGACTTTGTCCCTTGTTTGAGCCTTGACCCTCTAGTTGAGGTCGAAGGTTGGGATGCCTTGCGCCACCAGGGCAAAGAAAAGGCCGAAGGCCGGCACCTGGGAGGTGCCGGCCTTCGGCTTGGTTTGGCGTCGTGGAGGCAGGTACTGCTAGACCGCTGCCTTGCCGCGGCTTTCAGCCTCGACGACAGCCTCTTCGTCGCTGCCATGGGCCATCATTGTCTGCTCGTCGAACGGCTGGTCTCCGGAGAGGACCCGCTCCACCTGGCCGTTGTCGATTTCCTTGACCCAGGTACCGATCAGGACGGTCGCAACGGCGTTGCCGGTGAAGTTGGTCAGCGCGCGGGCTTCGGACATGAAGCGGTCGATTCCCACGATCATACCCACGCCACCCAGGAGCTCAGGCCTGTGTGCCTGCAGGCCGGCGGCGAGGGTAGCCAGTCCGGCACCGGTCACGCCTGCCGCTCCCTTGGAAGCGATGATCATGAAGACCAGCAGGGAGATCTGCGCGCCGAGGTCCAACGGGGTTCCCATGGCGTTGGCGACGAAAAGGGAGGCCATGGTCAGGTAGATGGCAGTACCGTCCAGGTTGAAGGAGTAGCCCGTGGGAACGGTGACGCCAACTACCGGCTTGGAGACACCCAGGTGTTCCATCTTTGCGATGAGGCGGGGAAGCGCCGCTTCGGAGGAGGAGGTGGAGAAAATCAGGAGGTATTCACGGGCCAGGTACTTCATGAGGCGGAAGATGTTGACGCCGGCGACTGCCCGGAGCAGGGTACCGAGGATGACCACAATGAACAGGGCACAGGTGATGTAGAAGGCCAGCATCAGGGTGAACATGCTCAGGATCGCCTGGGCTCCGGTTGCTCCCACGACGGCGGCAATGGCACCGAAGGCGCCCACGGGGGCCAGCCACATGATCATGATGAGGATGCGGAAGACGAGTCGCTGGCCGTGACCGATGGCCTTCAGGATGGGCGTGCCCTCTTTACCCATTTTCTGCAGGGCGAAACCGACCAGGATCGCGGCGAGCAGCGTGGGCAGGACCGGGATGTCGCCGGGGATGATGCCCAGGAGGAAGTCAACGGTGCTGTCCGTGGCCGCCTTCTTGTTGGGATCGTAGGGGGTCAGCTTAAGTCCCTCGCCGGGGTGGATAAGGTTTCCGACCACCAGGCCGATGGCGAGCGCGAACGTGGACATCGCCACGAAGTAGCCCAGGGCCAGGCCACCTACTTTGCCGACCGTTGCGGCCTTGGCGATGGAGCCGATGCCAAGGACGATGGTGCAGAAGATCACGGGGGCGATCATCATCTTGATAAGTTTGATGAAGCCATCACCCAGCGGCTTGAGTGACTTTCCGACCTCCGGGAACATGAGTCCAACGACAGCGCCGAGCACTACGGCCAGGATGACCGCGATGTACAGGTAATGCGACTTATCGAGTCCCCTGCGTCCAGTTTTGGCAGCTACTGCCGACTCTCCTCGTTGAGAGGTCATGGGATTCTCCTTCTGGATACTGTGTAAGGCGCTGCGGTCCTGCACTGATGTCCAATCCGCTGCCCTTGTGTGATATCCATCATTGAGCCGCTGGTGACATACATCACCGTTGCGGTCATATTGGTCATGGAGGTCCATGTGTTTCACAGCTGGAGCATCGCGCGCCGATTGTTCGTGGCAAACCTGCTGTTCGTTTTGGTCATGACGGCGGTCTTCGGGACGTTCTCCGTGCTCGAGGCCAGGGACAGGGCTTACGACAATGCGGGCGGACGCATGCGTGCCCTCTCCACGTCCATTGCCAACAATCCGCTGGTGCTGCAGGCAGCGTCCACGTCCAACCCATCCGAGCTGCTGCAGCCGTATGCCTTGGACGTCATGCACGACGCCGATGCGGATTTCATCACGATCATGGCGCCGGACAGGACGCGCTGGACCCATCCGAGGGCCGAGGAACTGGGCAAGCCTTATATCGGGACGATCGAACCTGCCCTGCGGGGAGAGACGTTTACCGAAGTTACCGCTGGTACGTTGGGGCCTTCGGTACGGACGATAGCGCCCGTCAAGGCCCCGGACGGTTCCATCAAGGCACTGGTCGCGGCAGGAGTCACCGTTCGCACTGTGGACACCGATGTCGCCGAACGGTTGGGCGTGATTGGCAGCATCGCCCTGGTGGTGTTGGCCTTCGGATCCTTTGCTGCCTGGCTGCTGGGACGATACCTTCGCTCAGTCACCCGTGGATGGGGGCCGGAACAGTTGGCACAGCTCTTCGCATACTACGAATCGGTGCTTCACTCGGTGCGTGAGGGCGTGATTCTCATCGACACCCACGGCAAAGCCGTGATGTACAACGACCAGGCGGCGGAGCTGTTGGGGCTGGAGCCATCCGACGCCGACCGGTCGCCCGATGCTGCCCCCAGGCTGGCCGACCTCCCGTTCGATGGCAGCCTGCGTGCACTGTTTGAATCCGGACGATCCGCCCATGACGAAATCCACCTCACCGGCCCCCGCATCTTGGTGGTCAACCAGGCTCCCGCGGTCGGCCCGGTTCCTGCCCGCAGCCGGCAAAAACCAGCGGTGTACGGGACGGTGGCGACCATCAGGGACCGCACGGAAATCGAGTCCCTGGGTACCGAGCTGCAGACGATGAAGACCCTTTCCGATGCTCTGCGCGCGCAGACCCACGAACATGCCAACCGTCTCCACATGATCGTCTCCTTGTTGGAGCTGGGCCGCACACCGCAGGCCTTGGACTTTGCCACCAAGGACCTGGAACTCAGCCAACAGCTCACCGATGACATGGTGGCCTCCGTGGACGAACCCGTCATGAGTGCGCTGGTGATGGGCAAGGCCGCGGAGGCACACGAACGCGGTGTGGAACTGGTCGTCCGGACATCGGGTACCGGCGGTGTGCGTGGCCTTGAGATCCAGGACCTTGTGACGATCCTGGGAAATTTGTTGGACAACGCGATCGATGCCGCGGCCGCCGGCGATTTTCCCCGGCAGGTGGAGCTGGACGTCGAAGCCGGCGCCTCCGCCGTCGAATTCGTGGTCCGCGACTCGGGCAGCGGGATCAACCCGGACTCGATCGATGACGTGCTGCAGTATGGATTCAGCACGAAGTCCACGGCAGGAGATCCGCGTGGTGCGCACGGCCGAGGCGTTGGCTTGGCCTTGGTACGGCAGGCAGTCCAGCGACTCAACGGTACGATGACCATCAGCAATCCCGGCGGCGCACAGTTCCATGTTGTGCTGCCTGCGCCGGCCCCCGAGGAAGAGAAGGCATGACAGAGATCCGCGTCCTGGTGGTGGAGGACGAGCCGATAGCGTCGGATGCCCACTCCGTATACATCGGCCGGCTGGAAGGGTTCACCCTTGTGGGGACAGCCCCGGACGGACAATCGGCACTGCGCATCCTGGGCGAATTCGCAGCCTCCGGTTCCCCTGTGGACCTGGTCCTGTTGGACATGAACCTCCCCGACCTGCACGGCTTGGATGTGGCGCGCCGGATGCGCTCTGCAGGGGTTTTTGCCGACATTATCGCCATCACCGCTGTCCGCGAACTGAACATTGTGCGCAGCGCCGTATCGATCGGTGTGGTGCAGTACCTCATCAAGCCGTTCACCTACGCAACCTTCGCTGACAAACTTCGCAGTTACCGGACGTTCCGGGAACAGTTGGCGGGTTCGATATCCGGAATTTCCAAAGCAGGCGCGTCACAAAGCGATGTTGATCAGGCATTCGCGAGCCTCCGCGCTCCGACGGAACTGCCCTTGCCCAAGGGGTTGTCCGGCTCCACCTTGGAGTCAGTGAAGGAACTCGTGCGGGCACGGCAGGAACCTGTCTCGGCCAGTGAAGTCATGGATGCCTTGGGCATGTCCCGGGTCACCGCCAGGAGATACCTGGAGTATCTGGCCGACGCCGGCACAGTCACCCGGGCGCCCCGGTACGGTACCCCGGGGCGCCCGGAGAATGAGTACGGCTGGAATCGGAACTAACACGCCATGTATACATAGCTCGGTTTTTTGCCCCGTTTACTAGCGCCAAGTTAGCTGAATGTATACACTGAGGGCATGCGCGCCAGTGATCGGGCCTACACGGCCCTCCGTGAGGACATCCTTGAGTGGCGCCTGCGGCCGGGTACGGTCCTTGCGGAAGTGGAGCAGTCCGAACGCCTTGGCGTGTCCCGCACGCCGGTCCGGGAGGCGCTGAGCCGCCTCACCGCTGAAGGATTGACGACGGCGGCAGGCGGGCGCGGCGTCGTCGTCACCGATATCTCGCTGGACAGCATTGACGAACTGTTTGAGCTGCGCGAAACCCTCGAAGTGCGGGCCGCCGCGTTGGCCGCGGATAGAGGGGAACCGGGCGTCTTCGAGGAGTTGCGCGCACAACTGCTGCTGGCCCCTGAACTGCTCAGCGACAAGGATCCAGCGCGGCACGAGTACTACGCCTTGGTGAGCCGCCTGGACGACGCGATCGATGCCGCGATCTCCAATTCCTACCTGGCCAACGCCATGCGGAGCCTGCGCGTTCACTTGGTCCGCATACGGCGCCTGGCAGCCGACGACTCAGCCCGGCTCCACGCCGCCGCAGCGGAACACGCCGCCATTGCCGAAGCCATTGCGGCCGGCAATCCACGGTTGGCCGAAGCCGCCACGACTCTCCACCTGCACCGCAGCCTGACCCACCTCAAAGCCGCTCAAACAGCTGGCTGAACGTCCCACCAGAAGGAGCACCATGGTCAAGAACCATCACGTCCGTGTCTACAAGTCCGAAGAGAACCTTCCCCGCGAGGAACAGTTGGCGCACAAGATCGCCGTGGTCGCCGCTGACCCTGTCGAGGTAACCCCCGAAGTGACGGACATGGTGATCAACCGGATCATCGACAACGCCTCCGTGGCCATCGCGTCGCTGAACCGTGCACCGATCGTCGCGGCCCGGGCCCAGGCCCTGACCCATGCCCCGTCCGCCAACGGCAAAGGCGCCCGCGTGTTCGGCATCGAAGAGCGCGTCTCCCCCGAGTGGGCCGCCTGGGCCAACGGCGTGGCGGTCCGTGAACTGGACTACCACGACACCTTCCTGGCCGCCGACTACTCCCACCCCGGGGACAACATCCCGCCGATCCTGGCGGTAGCCCAGCACGTCGGAGCCAACGGCGCCGACCTCGTCCGTGCCATCGCCACCGGGTACGAGATCCAGGTGAACCTGGTCAAGGCCATCTGCCTGCACAAGCACAAGATCGACCACGTCGCCCACCTCGGACCCTCCGCCGCCGCCGGCATCGGCACGTTGTTGGGTCTGGATGTAGAAACGATCTTCCAGTCCGTGGGCCAGGCCCTGCACACCACCACCGCCACCCGGCAGTCCCGCAAGGGCGAGATCTCCACCTGGAAGGCCCACGCCCCGGCCTTTGCGGGCAAGATGGCAGTCGAGGCCGTTGACCGTTCCATGCGCGGCCAGACCTCCCCCGTGCCGATCTACGAAGGCGAAGACGGCGTGATCGCCTGGATGCTGGACGGCCCGGACGCCTCCTACGAGGTCCCACTGCCGTTGCCCGGTGAGGCCAAGCGCGCCATCCTGGACACGTACACCAAGGAACACTCCGCCGAATACCAGGCCCAGGCGTGGATCGACCTCGCCCGCAAGCTGAACCGCGAGCACCCCGAAACCACGGACCCGGCGAACGTGGCCTCGGTGCTGATCAAGACCAGCCACCACACGCACTACGTGATCGGCTCGGGCGCGAACGACCCCCAGAAATACTCCCCCACCGCGTCCCGGGAAACCCTGGACCACTCCATCCCGTACATCTTCACGGTTGCCCTGCAGGACGGTGCCTGGCACCACGTGGACTCCTACGCCCCCGAGCGCGCCGCCCGCCCGGACACCGTGGAACTCTGGCACAAAGTCACCACCGTCGAAGACCCGGAATGGACCCGCCGGTACCATTCCTTGGACATCGCAGAGAAAGCCTTCGGCGGCTCCGTGGAAATCACCCTCAACGACGGCACGGTCATTACCGACGAGATCGCCGTCGCCGACGCCCACCCGCTTGGTGCCCGGCCCTTCGCCCGCGAGCAGTACATCAACAAGTTCCGCACCCTCGCTGCAGGTTTGGTCGAGGAAGCCGAGATCGAAAGGTTCCTCGCCGCCGTCGAACGCGTCACCGAACTCGGAGCCGGCGAACTGGACCAGCTCAACATCACTGCCGCCCCCGGCGTGATCAACCTCGAAGCAGCTCCGAAGGGACTGTTCTAAATGCTGTACTCCAAAGT